>NZ_LN868938.1:1216254-1824381 GCF_001182745.1 Nocardia farcinica
AGAGCGCGGTGAAACGCCTCGTCGAGCCCGCGGAGGTGGCCTCGCTGGTGGCCTGGCTCACCGGCGACGCGGCGGGCATGGTGACCGGAGCCAGTTACACGATGGACGGCGGGTGGAGCGCGCGATGACCGACATGCTCACCGAAACCGGTGTGCCGCAATGGACGCCCACCCCCGAGACCATCGAGAACGCGCGGATCACGCAATTCGCGCGGTTCGTCCACGACCGCTACGGGGTCGCGACCGAGGGTTACCACGACCTGTGGCGGTGGTCGGTCGAGGACATCCCGGCCTTCTGGCGAGCCGTCTGGGAGTACTTCGACCTCGGGGCGGCGCCCGAGCGCATCGTCGACGGGCAGATGCCGGCCGCGCGATGGTTCCCCGGCGCCCGCATCAACTACGTCGAGCAGGTGGTGCGGCAGGCCCGCCCGGACCGGCCCGCGATCGTCGCGCTGTCCGAAGACGAGGCGCCGCGCGAATACTCCTGGCACGAACTGCTCTCCGACACCGCAGCGTTCGCGACGACTTTGCGGCGGTTGGGCGTGCGGCAGGGCGATCGGGTGGCCGGCTACCTGCCGAACATCGCCGAGGCGGTGGTGGCGTTCCTGGCCACGGCCAGCCTGGGCGCCATCTGGAGTGTCTGCGGGCAGGACAACACCGGTCGCGCCGCGGCCGACCGGCTCGGGCAACTCGAACCGGTCGTGCTCGTGACCGCCGACGGCTACCGCTACGGCGGCCGGAGCCACGACCGCCGCGCCGACATCGAGGCGCTGCGCGCGGCCCTGCCCACCGTGACCGCCACCGTGGTGGTGTCCCGGTTGGGCCACCCGGTGCCGGACGCCGTCGGCTGGGCCGAGGCGATCTCGACGGCGCGGGAGCCGCTCGCGGTGGAACCGGTGGCCTTCGACCACCCGCTGTGGGTGCTGTTCTCCTCCGGCACCACCGGCAAGCCGAAAGGCATCGTGCACGGGCACGGCGGTGTGCTGCTCGAACACCTCAAGGCCGTCGGGCTGCACTCCGACATCGGCCCCGACGACACCTTCTGGTGGTACACCACGCCCAGCTGGATGATGTGGAACTACCAGGTCGGCGGCCTGCTCGTCGGCGCGACGGTGGTCTGCTACGACGGTAGTCCCGCCCACGGCGCGGCCGACGGCCTCTTCGCGCTCGCCGCGCGGCTGGGCTGCACGGTGCTGGGCACCAGTCCCGGGTATCTGCTGGCCTGCATCAAGGCCGGGGCGGTGCCCGCCCGCGATCACGACCTGTCCCGGGTGCGGATGATCGGGGTGACGGGCGCGCCGCTGCCCTCCTCGACCGGACTGTGGCTGCGCGACAACGTGGGCGCCGACATCCCGGTCTCCTCCATCAGCGGCGGCACCGACATCGTCTCGGCGTTCGCCGGTGGCACCCCGACCGTGCCGGTGTGGCCGGGCGAGCTGTCGGCGCCGTTCCTGGGCGTCGCGCTCGACGCCTACGATCCGGACGGCCGGCCGGTGCGCGGGGAGGTGGGCGAGCTCGTGGTGACCGCGCCGATGCCGTCGATGCCCGTCGAGTTCTGGCGGGACTCGGACCGATCCCGGTATCGCGCAGCGTATTTCGACACCTACCCCGGCATCTGGCGGCACGGTGACTGGATCACCCTGACCCCGCACGGCAGCGTGATCGTGCACGGCCGATCCGATGCCACGTTGAACCGCAACGGGATCCGGATGGGCAGTGGCGACATCTACCAGGCGGTCGAAGCCCTGCCCGAGATCGCCGAGGCGCTCGTCGTCGGCGTCGAACAACCCGACGGCGGCTACTGGATGCCGCTGTTCGTGGTCACCGCGTCCGGAATCACGCTCACCGACGAGCTGCGGACGCGGATCACCGAGGCCGTTCGGACCGCGCTCTCCCCTCGGCACGTGCCCGACGTGATCCTGCAGGCCCCGGCGATTCCGCACACCCGCAACGGCAAGAAGCTGGAGATCCCCGTCAAGCGGCTGTTGCAGGGGGCCGATCCGGCGCAGGTCGTCGATCCCACGGCGGTGGACGACGCGGAACTGCTCGCCTGGTTCGCCGCCCAGCGACCGGAGGCGGGACGGCACGAATCCCGGCGCGCGTGACCCGGCCCCGGGGGTCGCAATAGTCAGCGAGCGATGCGCCATTGACAAATGGCGCATTGCTCGCTGATGCTGTGATGGTGAGAATGTCCCCGCTGGCCGCCCTGCTCGGCCACGACCGACGCAGCCACGACGCCCGGGCAGTGGTGACCGGCGCGGGCAGCGGAATCGGCCGCGCCTTCGCCCTCGAGGTGGCCGCCCGCGGCGGGCGGGTGGTGTGTGCCGACATCGACAAGGAACGCGCCGAGCAGACCGTGCGCCTGATCGAACAGCGCCACGGCCGCCGCGCGCACGCGCTGTTCTGCGACGTCGCCCGCCGCGAGGACGTGCAGGCGCTGGTCGACTACGCCGAAGAGGTCTTCGCCGGGCCACCCACGCTGGTGGTCAACAACGCCGGAGTCGGCATCGGCGGAAAGACCGTGGGCGACATCGGCTTAGACGACTGGGACTGGGCGCTGGGCATCAACCTGTGGGGGGTGATGCACGGGTGCGAGATCTTCACCCCGCGGCTGCGGGCCGCCGGGCGCGGCGGCATCGTCAACGTCGCCTCCGCCGCCGGATTCGCCGCCGCCCCGCGGATGGGCGTCTACAACACCGCCAAAGCCGCGGTGGTCTCGCTGTCGGAAACCATGGCCGCCGAACTGGCGGGCAGCGGCGTGGCGGTGACCGTGCTGTGCCCGACCTTCGTCACGACCAACGTCGTCGCCGACGGGCGCATCACCGGCGGCTCCTCCCGGCTGGCCGAGACGGCGATGCGGCTGACCGGGGTGTCCCCCGAACGGGTGGCCGCCGAGACCCTCGACGCGCTGGATCGCGGTCGCCTCTACGTCCTGCCGCAACTGGACGCCCGGCTGATCTGGTTGCTCAAACGCACCCTGCCCACCCCGTATGCCACCGTCCTCGGCCTGCTCAACCGCCTTCTCCCGCAGGAGAACCCGCGCCGGCCGGTGACGTCCACCGAGACGACAGGAGCCTGAGATGGCTTTCGACTTCGACGCCATGCTGGCCAAGATCAAAGCCCGCCAGTGGGCGCTGGCCGACATCGACTGGGACGCGCCGGGGGCCGAGACGATCGACCCCGACCTGCACGCCAGACTCGCGCCGTTCATGGCGGATCTGATGTGGATCGAGAACGTCGGTGCGCGCGGATTCGCCGCCATGGCCAAGAAGGCGCCCACCGACACCCTGAAAGAGATCTACCGTTACTTCCACGCCGAGGAACAGCGCCACGCCAACGCCGAACTCGCGCTGATGCGCCGGTGGGGCATGCTCGACGGCGACGAGATCCCCGAACCGAACATCAACGTCAAACTCGTCATCGACTTCCTGGACAAACACTCCGACGGATTGTCGCTGTCGATCCTGGGCACGGTCATCCCCATGCTCGAGGTCGCTCTCGACGGCGCGCTGATCAAGTTCGTCACCGACGAGATCGCCGACCCGGTGGCGCAGGAGGTGTTCAAACGCATCAACGCCGACGAATCCCGGCACCTGGCCACCGATTACGCGGTCATGGAGCTGCTCGGCCACGCCACCGCGCGCAAGCTCGCCATCGATTTCGTGGGCAGCTGGGCCAATCCCGCGCTGATCGTCGGGGCGTTGAGCTACTTCCCGCTGCTGAACAAGATGCGCGACAACATCGTGGAGATGGGCGTCTCCGAAGACCGCCTCTACGCCGCGATGGCCCGGTTCAAGGCCGTCGGCCAGCGCGCGCCGATCGTGAACCGGCTGCCGATGTACCAGGTCGTCAAACTGCACAGTGATTGGGTGATCGACCGCAGCCACCCCTACCACCTGCTCGCCGACGGCCTGGTGAAGGTCACCGGCCGCATCCCCGGCCGGTTCTTCAGCCGCCCGACCTGGTCGAAGAGCCTGACCTACGAGCCGGTCGCATGAGCGGGGCACAGCGGCCGCTGGACGTGGCCGTCATCGGCGCGGGCTTCGCCGGACTCGGCGCCGCCATCCGGCTGCGCCGCCGCGGAATCACCGACATCGCGATTCTCGAACGCGACACCCGCGTCGGCGGCACCTGGCGCGACAACACCTACCCCGGCGCCGCCTGCGACATCCCCTCCCGGCTGTACTCCTACAGTTTCGCGCCCAATCCGGACTGGTCGCGCACCTATTCCGGCAGCGCGGAGATCCTCGGCTACATCGAGGCGATGGTCGAGCGCTTCGGATTGCGCCGGCACCTGCGGTTCGGGCACAACGTCACCGGACTGGTGTACGACGAGTCCGCCGGGGAGTGGTCGATCACCGTCGACGGGCACGAGCGGCCGCTGCGGGCGCGTGCGGTGGTGCTGGCCTCGGGTCCGCTGTCGAACGCGGGGCTGCCCGACATCGACGGCATCGACACCTTCGAGGGGCACATGATGCACAGTGCCCGCTGGGACCACGACTACGACGTCACCGGCAAGCGGGTCGCGGTGGTCGGCACCGGGGCCAGCGCCGTGCAGATCATCCCCGAACTGGTCGACCGCGCCGCCGCCGTCACCGTCTACCAGCGGACACCGGGCTGGGTGCTGCCGCGGGTCGACCGCGGCACCGGTGAGCTCACCCGCGCGCTCTACCGACGAATCCCGTTCACCCAGAAGCTCGCTCGCGAGGCCTGGTTCTGGGGTCACGAATCGGTCGCGCTGGGCGTGGTCTGGAACAGTCCGCTGACCAAGGTCGTGGAACAGGTCTCCCGGCTGCACCTGCGCGCCCAGGTGCGCGACCCGTGGTTGCGCAGGCAACTCACCCCCGAGTTCCGTGCCGGATGCAAACGCCTGCTGATGAGCAACGACTACTATCCCGCACTCCAGGCGCCGAACTGCGAGCTGATCACCTGGCCGATCGTGCGGATCGTCCCCGGCGGCATCCGCACCGCCGAGGGCATCGAGCACCGCGCCGACTGCATCGTCTTCGCCACCGGATTCGAGGTGTCCAAGTCCGGTGCGCCCATCCCCGTCACCGGGCGCGACGGACGCAGCCTCGACGAGGAATGGCGGCGCGGACCGTACGCCTACAAGAGCGTCGCCGTCGCCGGATACCCCAACCTCTTCCTCACCTTCGGACCCAATTCCGGCCCCGGGCACAACTCGGCACTGGTGTACATGGAGGCACAGATCGACTACATCGCGCGCGCCGTCGACCTGCTGCTCACCCGCGACCTGCACAGCCTCGAGGTCGACCGGCACCGCCAGGACCGCTACAACGCCGCACTGCAACGCCGCCTCGCCGCCACGACCTGGAACTCCGGCTGCCGCAGCTGGTATCTCACCGAGGACGGCTTCAACGCCACCATGTACCCCGGCTTCGGCACCCAGTACGTGCGGCAGCTGGCCCGGCTCGACCTCGACGACTGGATCGTGACACCGCGGGCGAACACACCCGCGGTCACCGGGGCCGCCCTGTCGTCGCTTGGCTAGGGTTGAGACCGGCAGCCGCTACCCGGGCGCCCGCCACGGCCGTCGTGGGCGCCCGGGCGCGAGGGCGCGACCGAAAGGACCGGGGCGAGGACGGTGACCGAATACCGCATCGATGATCTGGCCCGCGCGGCAGGCACCACCTCGCGCAACGTCCGGCTGTATCAGGAACGGGGTCTGCTCCCCCAGCCGGTCCGGCGAGAGGGCCGCGCCAACATCTACGACGACTCGCACCTGGCGCGCCTGCAGATCGTCAACGGGCTGCTCGAGCGCGGCTTCACCCTCGCCCACATCACCGATTTCATCACCAGCTGGGAGACCGGCAAGGACCTCACCGAGATCCTCGGCCTGCAGAAGGCCGTCACCGACGCCTGGGGCGCCCGCCACGACCCGGTGCAACTGCCCAGGGACGCCGTCGTGGCACTGCTGGCCGATCTCGATGCCGAGCAGGCCGAGGAGAAGCACCTCGACCGTCTCGCGGACCTGCAGCTGGTGCGCACCGACGACGACACCGTCACCCTGCTGCGCCCCGACCTGGTGGAAGTGCTGCTCGAACTGCACGGCGACGGCATCGACCTCGCCACCATGATCGACCTGTACGCCGACCTGCGCGCGAAACTCGAAGACGTCGCGCGCACGCTGGTGGTGGCCGCCAAGAACCGCATCGTCGACGACCACGGACCGGGCTGGCTGCCCGACACCGACGCCGAAACCGCCGCCACCACCCAGATGCTCACCCGCTGGCGCGAACTGGGCACCCGGATCGTGCACAGCGGACTCGAACAAGCCCTCGACGCCGTCCTCCAGCGCGAACTCGGTGATTATCTGGGCGCCGCCGCGCGCCAGCGCCACTCCCGTTCCGACACCTGACGGCACTCGCCGACGCACCGGTCCGCGCCGATTCGAGTAGTCCCCTACGCATTCACCGACGCCGCCATCGGCGAACGCTGGAAACCGGGACCAGCGACGCGAGAAGGACCGGTGCGGAGATGACCATCAACACGTCCGCGCGCGACGGCCACGCGGGCACGCCGCCGGCGGCACCCACCGAACCCACCAATGCCGACCTGCGGCGAGACGTTCGTGCGGCGACCCGCAGCGGGCGCTACGCCCTGGTCGCCGCCCTGTGTGCCGCCGTGGTGTCCAGCGGCATCGCGGCCGGGTCGGCGGTGTATGTGAGCAGCACCGAGCTCCAGCGCAAGGAACGCGCCGAAGTGGCACAGGTGGTGCGGGACAACAGGCAGCGGGCCTATTCGGACTACGCGGCCGCGATGATGCGCTTCATGGAAGGGCTCAGCGGCCTCGAGGGTGAGTTGCTCCAGGAGCCGATCGAGCGCGAGGAAGTCCGTGCGCAGGTCGTCGAGGTCGGCGACAGCGTGGCGGCGATGTCACGGGCGCAGATCACCGTATCGCTGGTCGGCAATCTCGACGTCGCGCCGGTGATCGTGGGATTCAACGAGGAACACGCGGCGCCCTTCCTCCACGATCGGTTGACGTCGTTCGCCAGGCGCCACCTGGGCGGCGCCCCGGAGCCCGTCGAGGCCATGCGCGAGGACGCCCCGGTGATGGTCGCCGACATCGAACGGACGGTGACCGCGGCCACCGAATGCCTGAGCCGGTTCGTCGACCTGGCGCGCCTCGACCTCGGCCTCACCGACGGCTGACGAATCCGATGGTCACCGCGGCACGCTGCCCCAGCAGCCGGGTTGCGAACCCGTGAGCACACACAGGGCGTTGAGCGCCGCCTCCAGCAGATACCCGGAGCCGGACGAGAACCCCGACTCGGCCGGGGTGGCCACGGGCGCGGCAGCGAGCGGGCCTGCGGGCAGCGCGGATGCGGCGGGAGCGGTGGACACGACGAGCGCGGCGCCGACGACGGCCGCGGCCAGCGTGCACCGGACACGAGCGGTTGCGGAATTCGGTCGCATGCCGCTCGACTCTGCGCGAGGGAGCCGCAAGCCACAAGACGGCGGTTCTGGGGGCCGTCGATACAGTGACCCCATGCCGGAGCACCTGCCGCCCAACGCCCTCCGCGTCGCCGCCGCTCTGCGGGCGCACGGCGTCGCGGGCGAGATCGTCGTCCTGCCCGAGCCCGCGCCGACCGCCGCCGCGGCAGCGGCTCAACTCGGCTGTCCGGTCGGTGCGATCGCCAACAGCTTGATCTTCGACGCCGACGGCGCGCCGGTCCTCGTGCTGACCAGCGGCGCACACCGGGTGGATGTCGAACTCGTCGCCCGCCACGCCGGGGTCGCGACGCTGCGCCGCGCCGCGCCCGAGGTCGTGCGCGCGGCGACCGGGCAGCCGATCGGCGGGGTCGCGCCGCTCGGGCACCCGGCACCGGTGCGCACGTTCGTCGACAAGTGGCTGGCCGAACACGAGGTGGTGTGGGCGGCGGGCGGGCATCCCCACACCGTGTTCCCCACCAGCTTCGACGAACTGGTGCGGGTCACCGGCGGCACGCCGATCGACGTCGAGTAGCCGTCAGTCGTCGAGCAGGAGGCGGCGGGCCTGGACGCGGGCCTCGCCCGGATCGGTGGTGCGCAGCACCGCCCATGCGGCCGATTCGCACTGCGCGCGGGTCACCGTCGCCAGTTGGGCGCCGACCCCGGCGACAGCGGGTGCGGCCGCCGAGAGCGAGGTGACGCCGAGCCCGGCCAGCACGCAGGCCAGCAGCGGGTCGGCGGCTGCTTCACCGCAGACCCCGACCGGCTTGCCGCACCGGACGCCCGCCGCGGCGGTGCGGGCGACCAGGCTGAGCACGGCGGGCTGCCACGGGTCGGTGAGCGCGGCCAGATCGGGCGACATCCGGTCGGCCGCCATCGTGTACTGCGCGAGATCGTTGGTGCCGATCGAGACGAAGTCGACCTCGTCGAGAATCGCCTCGGCCAGCAGCGCGGCGGCGGGCACCTCGATCATCACCCCGGCGACCAGGCCCCTGGCCCGCGCGGCGGCGGCGAAGGACCGCGCTTCGGCGACGGTGGCGACCATCGGCGCCATCACCCACGGCGGGGTGGCGCGGCCGTCGGCGGCGGCCGCGATGGCGTCGAGCTGGCGTTCGAGAATGCCGCGGTCGCGGGCGGCGATACGGATACCGCGGACACCGAGCGCCGGGTTGGCCTCGTCGGGATGTTCGGCGAAGCGCAGCGGTTTGTCCGAGCCGGCGTCGAGGGTCCGGATCACCACCTTCGCGGTCGGGTAGGCGTCGAGAACCTCGCGGTAGATGCGGGTCTGCTCGGCCACGCTCGGTTCGGCATCACGATCGAGGAAGCACAGTTCGGTGCGGAACAGCCCGATCCCCTCGGCGGGGGTGGCGGTGGCGGCGCGCGCGCCCGCGCCGTCCTGGACGTTGGCGAGGATGTCGACGCGGTGGCCGTCGCGGGTGGCGCCCGGGCCCGTCCAGCTCGCGATGCGCGCCGCGGTGGCGCGATGCGCGGCGACCGCGGCCGCCGCGACGGCGGGAGCGGGCTCGACGGTCACGGTGCCTGCGGCGCCGTCGATCAGGATCTGCGCGCCCGCCGGCACGTCGTCGAGACCGTCGACCGCGACCACGCACGGGATGCCGAGCTGGCGGGCGATGATCGCGGTGTGGCTGGTGGCGCCGCCCAGAGCGGTGGCCAGCCCGATGATGCGGGCCGGGTCCAGGCCCGCGGTGTCGGCGGGTGCGAGGTCGCGGGCGAGCAGGATCGAGGGCCGTTCGGGCGTGGGCACACCGGGTTCGGGCAGGCCGTGCAGTTCGGCGACGATGCGATCGCATACGTCGCGCAGGTCGGTCACCCGCTCGGCCATCAGACCGCCGAGCCGGCTGAACATCTGCGCGAACTGTTCGGTCGCCCCGATCGCGGCCGCGCTCGCCGTCGAGCCGGTGCCGATCAGTTTCTCCGCGGCGGCCGACCACCCACGGTCGGCGGCCATGGCGGCGTTGGCGGCGAGCACTTCCGCGGCGGCACCGGAGGCCGCCTCGGCCCGGGTGCGCAGGCGGTCGGCCACCGTGGCGGCCGCGGCGCGCAACGCGGTGAGTTCCGCTGCCCGTTCGGACTCCGGAACGATGTCCGTTCGGGCATCGACGGGGAGCCGCGGGTTGGGCCGGACCGCGGGGGCGGCCGCCACTCCGGGCACGGCAGGGGTTCCGCGCAGGACGGTACCGGCGGTCGTTACCTGCTGTGATCGGGTCATTCTGCGGTCTCCTTCGTACCCGGAGGGGAAGTTCTGAACGATGCTCGTCGGCAACTCGTTGTGATCCAGACTACTCCGAACCATTGACAAAGCAACACGCTCGGACGTAAAACAACATAAACCAACATCGGAGGAACGGATGTACGCAGAGGAGCGGCAGCAGGCCATCGCCACGCTCGTCGGGCAACGCGGTCGCGTATCGGTCGCCGACCTGGCCGAGCGTTACGGCGTCACCAGCGAGACCGTCCGCCGGGACCTGGCCGTGCTGGACCGCATGGGGCTGGTGCGCCGGGTGCACGGTGGCGCGGTCCCCGCCGCCGCTCTCACCGCCATCGAACTCGGCACCACCGAGCGCGAGGCCACGCACACCGCGGAGAAGGAGCGCATCGCCAAGGCGGCCCTGGACTACCTGCCCCCGACCGGCGGCAGCGTCCTGTTCGACGCCGGCACCACCACGGCGCGCATCGCCGCGCTGCTGCCCGCCGACCGTGAGCTGGTCGGCGTCACCAATTCGCTGCCGGTGGCCACACGGCTGAGCGGCCACGCCGGCGTGCACCTGCACCTGCTCGGCGGCCGGGTCCGCGGTATCACGCAGGCCGCCGTCGGGCCCGATACGCTGCGGGTGCTGGCCGGGCTGCGCGTCGACACCGCGTTCATCGGCACCAACGCCCTCACCGGCGCCCACGGGCTCTCGACCCCCGACGTCGACGAGGCGGCGGTGAAGCGGGCGATGGTCGCGAGCGCGCACCGCGTGGTGGTGGTCGCCGACTCCTCGAAGATCGGCCGCGAGGACTTCGTCCGCTTCGCCGGCATCGACGACATCGACGTCCTGGTCACCGATTCCGGCATCCCCGATTCGGTACGCAACGAGCTGACCGACAGCGGCATCGAGGTGGTGGCGGCATGATCGTCACCTTGACGGCGAATCCGAGTATCGACCGCACCGTCACCCTCGCCGAGCCGCTGCACCGTGGCGCCGTCCACCGGGCGCGCGGCGTCGCCGTCCACCCGGGCGGCAAGGGCGTCAACGTGTCTCGCGTGGTGGCCGCGGCGGGCGTGCCCACGGTCGCGGTGCTGCCCGGCAACGCCGACGACCCGCTGCTGCGCGCCCTCACCGAGGCCGGGATCGCCCACCGCAGCGTGCCGACGAGCGGGTCGGCCCGGATCAACCTGACCGTCACCGAGGCAGACGGGACCACCACCAAGATCAACGAGCCCGGCCAGCCGCTCACCGGGGACGTGTTGCGCGACTTGGCGGGGCTGCTGGCCGAACTCGCCGCGCAGGCCGCCTGGGTGGTGCTGTCGGGGTCGCTGCCGCCCGCCGTGCCCACCGACTGGTATGTCGACCTGATCCGCGCTCTGCCGCACGCCAGGATCGCCGTCGACACCTCCGACGCGCCGCTGCGCGCGGTGGCCGACGGAATCGGCGCGGCCGCACCGGATCTCGTCAAACCCAACAGCGAGGAGCTCGCCCAGCTCACCGGCCTCGACCCCGCGGCGCTGGCCGATCCGCTCGCCGCCGCCCGGGCCGCCGCCGGACTCGTCGACCGCGGTATCGGCGCGGTGCTGGCCACCCTCGGCGCCGCGGGCGCGGTGCTGGCCACCGCCGAGGGCGCCTGGCATGCCACCGCGCCCGCGATCCGGCCGCGCAGCACCGTCGGCGCCGGTGACTCCGCGCTCGCCGGGTACCTGCTGGCCGACCTCGCGGGCGCGGCTCCGGCCGACCGGCTGCGCCGCGCTGTCGCCTACGGCAGCGCCGCGGCGGCACTGCCCGGCACCGGATTGCCCGGACCCCACCACACCGACCCCGACGCCGTGGCCGTCACGGCGCTCGACCTGCTCCCCCATTCCTGAAGGGCCCCACCGATGGCCGACTCGATCATCACCCCCGCAACGATCAGCCTCGACGCCGATCTCGGCACGTCGAAGGACGCGGTGATCGCCGCGCTCGCCCAGCGTCTCGCCGACGCCGGACGCGCCACCGACGCGACCGCGCTCACCGAAGCCGCCCTGGCCAGGGAGGCACAGTCGGCCACCGGCCTGCCCGGCGGCATCGCCATCCCGCACTGCCGGGTCGCGGCCGTGACCGCGGCCTCGCTCGCCTTCGCCCGTCCCGCCCCCGCGGTCGATTTCGGCGCCCCGGACGGCCCCGCCGATCTGGTGTTCCTGATCGCCGCGCCGGAAGGAGCGGGCGCCGAGCACATGAAGCTGCTGTCTAGTCTGGCGCGGGCCCTGGTCAAGCCGGAATTCGTGGGGAGCCTGCGCGCGGCGACGACCGCGGACGAGGTTGTCGCACTGGTCGATTCGGTGATCGCCCCCGCACCGGCCGCGAGCGCGGCGCCGGCTTCCGGCACCGCCGCCGAGCGAGCGGGCGCGGCGAACCGGACCGCGTCGACAGCGCCCGCCCCGGCCACCGAGCCGCCCGCGACCACCCGGCCGCGATCCCTCGTCGCCGTCACCGCCTGCCCCACCGGCATCGCGCACACCTACATGGCCGCCGACGCCCTCGTCGCCGCCGGTGAGCGGGCGGGCGTCACCGTGCGGGTGGAGACCCAGGGCTCGAGCGGCACCACCCCGCTCTCAGCGGCCGACATCGCCGCGGCCGACGCGGTCATCCTCGCCACCGATGTCGGGGTGAAGGACCGCGCGCGGTTCGCGGGTAAGCCCGTGGTCGAATCCGGGGTCAAGCGCGCGATCAACGATCCGGACGCGATGATCGCCGACGCCCTGCGCGTGGCGCGCGACCCCGCCGACGGGCCCGTGCTCACCGAGGCCACCCCCGAGGTGGCCCCCGACGCACTCGGTTGGGGCACCCGGCTGCGCCAGATCCTGCTCACGGGCGTGAGTTACATGATTCCGTTCGTCGCCGCGGGCGGCTTGCTGATCGCCCTCGGCTTCCTGGTGGGCGGCTACGAGATCGCCGACAACGCGAGCTCCGTCGTGCTGGACAACTCGCTGACCGACCTGCCGCCGGGTGGCCTGGGAACCTATCTCGGCGCGGTGCTCTTCCAGCTGGGATCGTTGGCGTTCAGCTTCCTGGTGCCCGCCCTGGCCGGCTATATCGCCTTCGCGATCGCCGACCGCCCCGGCCTGGCACCGGGTTTCACCGCGGGCGCGGTGGCGGTCTTCGTCGGCGCGGGCTTCCTCGGCGGTCTGGTCGGCGGCTTGATCGCCGGCTTCGCGGCGCTGTGGGTGAGCCGGATCCCGGTGCCGCAGTGGGCCCGTGGTCTGATGCCGGTCGTGGTGATCCCGTTGTTCGCCTCGCTCATCGTCGGTGTGCTGATGCTGGCGGTGCTCGGCAAGCCGCTCGCGGTGGTGACCGAGGCCCTCACCGACTGGCTCAACGGCCTGTCGGGCACCTCCGCGGTGGTGCTCGGGGTGATCCTGGGCCTGATGATGTGCTTCGATCTCGGCGGCCCGGTCAACAAGGCGGCGTACTCGTTCGCCGCGGCGGGTCTGTCGGTCGCCGATCCCGCGACGCTGAAGATCATGGCCGCGGTGATGGCGGCGGGCATGGTGCCGCCGCTGGCGATGGCGCTGGCCTCGACCGTCCTGCGCCCCACGTTGTTCACCACCGCCGAACGCGAGAACGGCAAGGCCGCCTGGCTGCTGGGCGCCTCGTTCATCTCCGAGGGCGCCATCCCGTTCGCCGCCGCCGACCCGCTGCGCGTGATCCCGTCGATGATGGCCGGTGGCGCGGTCACCGGTGCGCTGGTGATGGCCACCGGCGCCACCCTGAGCGCACCGCACGGCGGCATCTTCGTCTTCTTCGCCGTCGGCCACCTCGTCTGGTTCGTGCTCGCGATCGCCGCGGGCACGATCACCGCCGCGGTGTGCGTGACCCTCGCGAAGCTGCTCACTCGCCCCCGCGCCGAGGCCGTTCCGGCCGCGGCCTGACCCCCTCCCCGATCGACCCCGCTGTCCACTCAACCACCAGGAGTCATGATGCCGAGCACCACCGTCACCGTCGGTTCGTCCATCGGTCTGCACGCGCGGCCCGCCGCACTCATCGCCGAGGCGGTCGCCGCCGCGGGCGTACCGGTCACCCTCGCCCTGCCGGGCGGTGAACCCGTCGACGCGGGCTCGTCGCTGATGATCATGGCGCTCGGCGCCACCCACGGCACCGAAGTGGTCGTGAGCAGCGAGGATCAGCCCACCCTCGACAAGATCGCCGAGATGGTCGCCGCCGACCTCGACGCCTGACCCCGGTCGCCGCACCGGCTCGCCCGGGCCGGGCACCACCGCTGATCTCCGGGTCCGACGATCCGGAGATCAGGCAGGTGGCAGCCGTGCTCACAGGATGATGGAGATCAGCGCCCACGCCAGATTGACAGCTGCCATCGCCGCCGCGGAACCGAGTCCGATGATCGCACTCATGATCTTTTCCCTCTTTCTCGAAAGAGATTTTCGGATTGTTCTCCGGTAAAGAAGCCGCATCGACACGACGGTGCTGCGCGATGCGCTGCGGACCGTTGTCCGGCAATTCGCAATGTTGCCGAACCGACACCGTCGTCCACCACGGCAAGCCCTTCTAGGGGGATTGCCGACCTCAAGATTAGCACTTCGGAACCGTAAGCGGCAGTAGCTGATTCGCGCACTCCTGCCGGATCCGCGTACTCGCCGCGAAAATGGCCGGAAATAGTGGTTAAAGCGCCGCGCGGCGGGTGTGAAAACAATTAGACAACCGGCACGTCGCATGCGGCGAAAGCGAATGATCGATTTCGCCGACAATTGTCATCCGGACGCCCGGCAATTCTGTTGCCGACCCGATCTCGCCTATCGGACGACCTCGACACTGATGCCCGGTGACGCGGCGATCGGCTGGTCGACCCGGATGATCACGCGCGAGCCCGGCGTCTGCGCGGCGGTGGCCGCGCCGCGTCCGATCGCTTCCCCCAACCGCTGTCGGCCCAGTGGGGAGAAGGACGGCGGAAGGGTGCCGAGCACGGGGCCGAGGTTCAGGCTCGTGATCACCTGGGCCTCGGCATGCGCGAATTCGATGACGACGGCATCGGCCGCCGGGCTGACCGACAGCGCCGAGGCGGTGCCGGTCCCGAGGAGCATCACGCCGACCGGTGCGGCGAGGGCGAGCAAAGGTCTGAGCAGGGGCACGGTTTTCCTTTCGCGGTGCGGGGAGAGCCTCGCAGGACAGTTCGGTGGAAATGGTGTTCCGGATGGGACGAATCGAACTGAGCGACCGTGCGGTATGGATTTCGCGGTGCGGTTGCGAGACAGGCATTTCCGGCATCACCGGAATTTGCGCCCCATTCCGTGCGCGGTGTGCTTGGATGTGCTCGACCGGCGGCTCGTGGTCCCGTGCCGGTCGGCAATCCAGGCACGACGCGTCGGCGAGTTCGCCGAGGGCTGAGTTCGCCGAGGGCTGATGTGCCCGGAGTTTCCGATCAGATCTTCTCGACTGGAGGGTGATGAAGCGCACGCATGTCTCGATCATGGCCGCGATCGGCGCGGTGACGGTCACCGCGATCGGATCCGCGGCCGCCGCCGCGGGCACGGCGCCGGGGGAAGTCGCCGCCGGGGCGGCCCGCATGGTGGCGGCTGTCGATTTCGCTCAGGTGGTTCCCGCGGGCGACACCGCTTTCGGTGTGCCGTTCGTCCACGCGGTCAAGGTATCGGGTGACTTCTCGGTCGCGCTGGACGGCGTCTCGGCGCTGCGCGGCGGCGAGGTGGCGGCCGGTTACCTGGTCGGCTGCGCGGTGGACGTCTCCGACGGCATCTCGGTCGCCATCGCGCCCGAAGTGGGGATGAGCGCGTCGATTTCGCCGTCCATCGGCGCCGATTTCGGCGTCGACCTCGGACTCTCGGTGGACGCGCCGCCCGAGGTCGGCATCGGATTCGGTGTCGGTGTCGGGCTGGAGCCCAGCATCGGTGTCGAGGGCGCGGTGGCCGGTGAGCTCTCGCTCAGCCTCGCGCCGGGCACGGTGACCGCGGTGCCGATCGGGGTGGCCGAACTCGACGAGGAGTCGACCTTCCCGTTCACCTTCGCCCACGCCAACACTCCCCTGCATGTCAACGGCTGCCTCTCCCCCGCCTCGGCGATGCCCTTCATCACCGTCCGCGCCGATACGCCGGGCAGCACCCTCCAGACGACCGGGTACGGCGACCCGTTCACGTTCTGAGTCGGGCCGAACGAGTGCCGGGCGGGGCCGCCCTACTGCGGCCCCGCCCGAATCATCACGACACGAACCGTCAGGATGCGACGGCAGCCTCCTCGGGGGTACGGCCGGTCAACGCCCGGGTGCGCAACTCCAGGAACTCCCGTTCGGCCTGCGCGGCGGCCGTACCGCGCGGTGCCGTGCACAGTGCCACCAGGATCGACACCGCGAAGGAGATCGGCGCGACCGCCAGGGCCGGGTTCGAGAACGGCAGCAGCGAGTCCGCGCCCTGCACGACGGGGCTGAGCAGGATCACCGCGGTGGAGAGCACCAGGCCGCTGACGATGCCGGCCAGCACGGCACGGGCGGTCATGTGCCGCCAGTACAGCGTCAACAGGAGAGCGGGCAGGTTGGCGCAGGCCGCGATGGACATGCCGAGCGAGGCGAGGAAGGCCACGTTCTGGCGTTGTGCGGCGAACGCGATGCCGACACCGACCAGGCAGGTCGCCACCGTCGCGATCCGCGCGGCCCGGTGCTGGGCGGCCGCCGAGACCGCACCGTTGCGCAGCACCTGGGCGTAGAGGTCGTGGGCGATGGCGCCGGAGGTGGCGATGACCAGACCCGACAGGGCGGCCAGGATGGTCACGAAGGCCACCGCGGCGACGAACGCCAACAGGATTCCGCCGCCGAGGGTTTCGGCCAGCTGGGCGACGGCGAGGTTGCCGCCCTTGTTCTCGGCCGCGATGGCGCCGGGGCCCACGAGGATCGCCGCGCCGTAGCCGAGCACCGGGATCATCAGGTAGAAGCCGAAGAAGATCCACAGCGAGGTGTAGGCCGAGGTGCGGGCCTGCTGGGCGTCGGGGACGGTGAGGAAGCGGATCATCACGTGCGGCAGGCCCAGCACACCGAGCACCAGGCCGACCGTCTGGGACAGCTGGTCGAAGGAGGCGGCGCCGTCGCCGCGCCGCGGCGCGACGAAATGCTGACCGAACTCGGCCAGCGCGGCGCTGAACGGCCCGAACGGGTTGAAGTCGAAGCGCACCAGCACCAGCAGGAACAACGCGACCGCGCACACCAGCAGCAGGCCGGTCTTGACGATCTGGATCCAGCTGGTGGCCAACATGCCGCCGACGAGGGTGTAGGCAGTGGTGAGCGCGCCGATCACCAGCACCGCGACCACGTAGTCGAGGTCGAACAGCAGGGACACCAGCAGCGCCGCGCCCACCAGCTGCGAGACCAGGTAGACGACGCTGATGACCACCGTGCTGATCGCCATCAGCGACCGGACGTCCTTGCCGGGGAACCGGGTGGCGAGCACGTCGGCGAGGGTGAAGCGGCCCAGGTTGCGCAGCGGCTCGGCGATGAGCAGCAGCGCCAGTACGAACGCGACGGGCACGAACACCGCGAGGTAGAAGCCGTTGAACCCGGTCAGCGCGATCGCGCCGGTGACGCCGAGAAACGAGGCGGCGGAGATGAAGTCACCGGCGATGGCGACGCCGTTCTGCCTGCCGGTGAGGGCGCCGCCGGCGACGTAGTGGTCGGCGGCGGACTTGTTCTGCCGGGCGGCCCACGCGGTGATCGCCAGGGTGACCGCGACCAGCGCGGCGAACAGGGTGGCGGAGACGACGTTCATGCGCGGGCCCCTTCCCCTGCGGTCCGGCTCTCCAGGGCGGCGGCGCGGCTCATGTAGTAGCGGGCGACCACGACGGCGACGACGAATTGCGCCGCGGCATAGATCCACGCGAGGGTGACACCGCTGAAGACCACCGTGTCCAGCAGCGAGGTGAAGCCGCCGAGGACCGGCAACGGGAAGAACAGGACCAGTACGATTGCGCTGAGGCGCAGGATGAGCGCGGCCCGTTCCCGGGCGGCGGCGTCGAGGTCGCTCGGCGGGGCGAGGGCGGGAGTATCTTGCATGGATATCGTCTTCCCTTATCCGGTCAGAACAGTTCGATCACGAGTTTGGGAGTGCGCGCGCGTGATACGCACAGGGCGATCTGATCGCCCGCGGCCTTGTCGGCTACCGACAGGCAATTGTCGCGGTGTTCCGGCTCTCCCTCGAGCACCCCGGAGACACACGACCCGCAGATGCCTTCCTCGCAGGACTTGAAGACCTCGATCCCGTTCTCCTCGAGCACCGACAGGATCGAGCGGTCGGCGGGTATCTCGAAGCTCTCCCCGGTGTCGAGTTCGACGGTGAAGGCGGTGTCGCCGGAGGTGTCGACCGCGGCGGCCTCGAAATGCTCGATGTGCAGGTTCGGCGCGCCGACGACCGGCGTCACCACCTCGGCGACGGTATCCATGAAGCCGGCCGGACCGCAGGTGTAGACCGCGGTGCCGGGAGTGAGGGTGGCCGCCAGGTCGTCGAGTGTGCGGCGTTGATCGGCGCGCGACAGCCCAGTGTGCAGCCGCACCCGGTCACGGAATTCCGCGCGATTCTCCAGCAGGTCGGCGAACGCGGTCTCGGTGCGGGATCGCGTGAAGTACCGCAACTCGAATTCCGCGCCGTTTCCGTGCAATTCGTAGGCCATGCTCAGCAACGGAGTCACACCGATGCCCGCGGCGACGAGCACGTGCCGGGTGGCGCCGGGGTCCACGGCGAGAATGTTGCGTGGTTCCCCGATTTCGATGATGTCGCCCTCGCACACCTCGTGCAGTGCCGCCGAGCCCCCGCGCGAGTCCGGTTCGCGCTTGACCGCGATGGTGAGCGACTGCGCCTCGCTCGGCGGCCCGCACAGCGAGTACTGCCGCAGGATGCCGGTCGGCCCGGTCACGTCGATGTGCGCACCGGCGCGGTAGGGGCCGAGCGGGCGCCCGTCCTCGCGCACGAGGCGCAGCGAGCGGATGCTCGGCGTCTCCGAGACGATCTGCGCCACAGTCACTTTCATAGTCGGCACGGGACTCCTAACGCATGTAGAGGCCGCCGTTGGCGTCCCAGCACGCGCCCGTCACCGAGGCGGCGCCCGGTGTGGCGAGCAGGGCGACCATCTCGGCGATGAACGCCGGGTCGCCCAGGCGCCCGACGGGAATGGTCCGGGCGAAGCCGTCGAGGTTGTCGGCCCCGACGATGCTGCGCACCACGGGTGAGTCCTGCGGCCCGGGCGAGACCGCGTTCACGGTCACCCCGGCGGCGGCGAACTCGCGGGCGAACACCTTGGTCAGCGACAACACCGCACCCTTGGCCGAGGCGTAGTGCCCGCCGGTGGCGGTGCCGCCGTTCTGCCCGGCCAGCGAGGCCATGTTGACGATGCGCCCGTAGCCGTGTTCGGCCATGTGCGCGCCGAACACCTGGCAGGCCAGGAATGTCCCGCGGAAGCCGACCGCCAGCACGGCGTCGAGTTCCTCCGGGGTGATCTCCAGCAGCGGGCGGGCCTGCGTGCGTGCGGCGTTGTTGACCAGCACCTGTACCCCGCCGAAATCCCCGGTCACGGCCGTCAGCAGCCGCTGCAGCGACGCCTTGTCGGCGACGTCGACCTGGTAGCCGCGCACCGGGAGGTCGTCGTTCAGTTCGGCCGCCAGCGCGGTCGCTCCCGGGCCGTCCAGGTCGGCGATCGCGACGCGGTGGCCGCCGGCGTGCAGGCGCCGCACGATGTGTTCGCCCAGGCCGTGCGCGCCGCCGGTGACGACCGCGACCGGCGCGCTCACAGCAGGAACCCCGCGGCGGGCACGGCGTCCTCGCTGTCGACCAGCCGGACCACCTTGCGCGCGATCCGGTCGGCGGCCGCGTCGGCGCCGAGCCGGATCCGGTATTCGACGTCACCGGCCCAGATGTCGTGGCGGCCACGCTTGTAGGCGATGAGGATCTGGGCGGCGCGCAGCACCACCTCGGTGTCGGTGACCGACTCGGGCACGAACCGCGACACGGTGCGGGTCGTCGTCGCCGCGTCGACGGCGGCGATGGCGTACCCCTCGGTCATGCGGACCACGCGCATGCCGCGCATGCGGGCGTCGTCGTAGATCATGTTGAGGGTGTTGTCGAAGTCGTCGGTCGTGCGGTCGATCGGCACCACGTAGTGAGCGTCGTCGGTGTAGAGCTCCTGCCAGGCGTGGTAGTCCTTGCGGTCGAGCAGGTCGGCCTCGCGCCAGATCAGCTCGATCGCGCGGAGCACGCGGGCGTCGGTGAGAGTGGCCGGGGCGGTGAGGGTGTCAGTCATCACTCATCATCTGCTTCCACTGGGCGTAGGCGGCACGCATGCCGGTCTCGTCGGTGACGTGGGCGGTGGGCCAGCCCTCCGGGCTCGGCTTCTCCCTGGCCAGGCCGCGATTGACCAGGATCGGCATGTCCGGGTCGCCCTGGGCGCCGCGCTGGACGCGATCCCAGCCCTCGGCGTCGTCGGGGGTGCCGAACCCGAAGGGGCCCTGGAAGTGCTCGTGCACCCGCAGCCTGGCCCGGTTGACGGGATTCACGATCTCGGCCGGGCCGTCCGGGCCGATGGCGATGTGCTCGATGGTGGTCTCGTCCACCGAGATCGGGCGCAGCACCCGGAAGAACGCCGCCGACATCGACACGTTGGGGAACAGGTTGAGGTTGAACCCGGTGCCGTGCATGGCGCGCACCAGCTTGCGGACCGCGGCGTCGTCGAGGCCGGTGGCCTTCAGCTCGGCGACCAGGTCGTCGAAGCGGGCCTGCAGGGGTTCGCTGCCGTCGTCGGCGTCGAGATCGGAGTGCTCGGGCACCATCTGCATCACCGAATGCCCGTGGCCGAGATCGTGGGTCACCGCCTCGGGGTCGGTCATGAACGACATCATGTCCGCGGTCTCGGCGTCCACCGAGGCCATCCACGAGCGGTGCACGATCGGGAAGTGGTAGCCGTCGGTGGTGTTCTCCAGCTGGATCTTCCAGTTGCCGTGGAAGGTGAACCGGTGGGTGCCCAGCACCTTGATCGGGTAGCCGCCGCCCTGCTTCATGAACCGGTCGATCCAGAGCTTGGCGTCGCCGAGATGGTCGGCCAGCGGCTCGATGTCGGTGGCGAAGGTGGCGAACACCATGCCGCCGTAGGACTCGGTGCGCAGCTTGCGCAGCGACAGATCGCCCTTGGACACGACGCCCTCGTACCCGTCCGGGTAGGGGATGCCGCGCAGTTGCCCGTCCAGGCTGTAGGACCAGGCGTGGTAGGGGCAGGTGAAGCCGTTGGCGACACCGCTGCGCTGCTCGCAGATGCTGGCGCCCCGATGCCGGCAGCGGTTGAGCAGGGTGTTGATCTCGCCCTTGCGGTTACGGGTGACGATCACCGGCTGGCGGCCGACGTAGGTGGATTTGAAGCTGCCCGGCCGGGCGATCTCGGATTCGTGGGCGACCCAGATCCAGGTGCTTTCGAAGATCTTCGTCATCTCCAGCTCGAAGATCTCCGGGTCGGTGTAGATCCGGGCCGCCACCCGGTCGCCGTCGACCAGATCGGCGGGCGCCCGATGCGGCGCTGCGCTGTGCGCGGTCATGATGCCTCCTGGCGTGAAAGGGTCAGGCGTGCAGAGTCAGTACTGTCGAGGGGTCAGCGCGCGACCGATCCGCGCCTCGATCTTCAGGAACTTCCACAGCTTCCAGTCGCTGCTGCCGACCGGGATGGTGCGGACCAGGTTGCAGGCGGCCTTGACGGTGTCGTGGCTGTCGGCGTCGGCGAGCAGATAGCAGGTCCACGGCCATCCGTCCGACGGTCCGACCATGGTCGAGTCGTCGTCCATGTCGCCGAGGAAGTCGATGCCGTCGAGCGCCTTGATGCCGTCGCTGAGAGCGACGAAGCCGGTCCACACGTCCGCGGGGGTGACGCCGCCCTCGGGCAGGTCGAAGAAGTTCTGGTTGATGCCGATGCAGAAGAGCACCCGCAACGGGCTGTCGGTCATGATCGGTTCCTCACGTGTTCGATTGCTGCTCAGTGGAATCCGGGCACCGCCTCAGTGGAATCCGGGCACCGTCGGCGGCTGTCCCATGAGGACGGCGCCCGCGGCGTCCACCAGGCCGGGCCCCAGGAAGGCGTGTTGCTGCGGTACGAGCGCGTCGCCGACCCACTGCTGCAGCGGGTGGTCTTCGAAGATGGCCGCGGTGCCGGAGATCTCGACGATGCGCTGCACGGCCGCGCCCGCCGTGGTGGCGAGGTGGCTGGCCGCCAGGCGCAGGTGCGCGTTCTGTGCGGGGCTCGCCGGGTCGCCGCGCAGCACCGTCTGCCACACCTCGTCGGTGATCTCGTAGAAGTAGGCGCGCGCCGACCGCAGGGCGGCCTCGGTCTCGGCCACGGCGGTCCGGTAGTACGGCCGGTCGGCCAGTTTCGGCGCACCCGTGATACCCGCCCGGCCCGCGCCGGTCTCGATGGCGTAGTCCAGCGCGGCCCGCGCCACCCCGGCGCCGACGACGGCCAGCACCTGCGCTGCGTAGGCGATGGTCGGATACCGGTAGAGCGGCTCGTCGACGGTGGGTTCGCCGCCGCGGATGAACGTCCACTCCCGCGGCACCACCGCGTCGGCGACCACCAGGTCGAACGAACCGGTGCCGCGCATGCCGACGACGTCCCAGTCCTGCTCGATCCGCACCTGGTCGGGGCGCAGCAGGGCGGTGCGTGGCTTGCCGCCGGTGCTCGAATCGCCGGGGATGCCGACGCCGAGCACGTCGGCGGCCATGCAGCCGCTGGCGAACTTCCACCGGCCGGTGACGCGGAACGCGCCGTCGACCTCCTCGGCGGGCTGCACCGGGAACAGTCCGCCGGCGAACACCACGTCGGGCCCGTCGGCGTAGAGCTTGGCCTGCGTCTCCAGCGGCAGCGCCGCCAGGTAGACCAGCGCCGAACCGAAGCTGGCCACCCAGCCGGTGGAGCCGTCCACGGTGGCGATGCGCTCGATGGTGCGCAGGAAATCGGCGGGCGCCTGGGGCTCGCCGCCGAATCGCCGCGGGGTGGCGGCCCGGTAGATCCCGGCCTCTTTCAAGCGCGCGACGAAATCGCGTGGCACGTATTTCCGGTCGCGGAATTCCCGGCGGCGCTCGGCGAGTTCGGCGAGCACGTCGTCGAGGATCGCCGGGCCGGCCGTGCGCGGCACCGTTGCTTCCGGGGTGGACACGATCACCTGCTCCTGTCGTCGAGGGGATGTTCTTCGACGGTAAAGAGATCGGCGCCACACCGACATCGGTAAAGACCGCGCCCGAGACGGTGTCAACCACCATGCGTGTAAGGGATTTCTTCAGTGCCCGCCCGTGCCGGTAACCGCGTGGTCCGGGCGGCGTTACCCTGGCCCGATGTCCGTCGATCCGCGTGCTCCCGAATTGGTCGTCTCGGATTTCGTCACGATGATGAACGCCACCGAGGTCTGTGTGCTCGTCCACGACGCCGAGACCAAGAACATTCTCTGGGCCAACCCGGCCGCGTGCGCGATGCTCGGTTTCGATCTCGACGAGATCCGTCCGCTCAAGGCCAACGACATGAGCAGTTCGGCCCAGCAGTACGACCGGGTGATCGGCCGCGCCTGGCTCCAGGACGCGGTGGAGCACGGCAGCAGCCGCATCGAATGGCACTACCGCGCCAAATCCGGGCGGGTCATTCCCACCGACGCCGTCGCCACCCGCATCGATCTCGCGCAGGGGCCCGCGGTGATGGTGCAGTTCCGCGACATCGAGCGCGAGCAGCGCACCGAACACGCCCTGCGCCTGACCACGACCTACGTCGACGCGCTGGCCAGGCACACCGCGACGATGGCGTTCGTCCTCGACGAGGACGGGGAGATCCGCTTCGCCACCGACACCGCCCTGACCCGCCTCGGCCTGGACCCCGGCACCGAACTACCGGCCGGGCCGCGGCTCACCTCCTACGCCTACCTGCACCGGGCCGGCAGGCGCACCGGATGGGCCGAGGTCGCCGCCGACGCCGACCCGGTGGCCGCGGTGCGGCTCGAGGTCGCCCAGCCCGACGGCACCACCTCCTGGCTCGACGGCAGCCTGGAGCGACTCGACGACACCGACGTGCCCGCCTTCCTCATGCTGGTCCACGACGTGTCCGATCGGGTGCGGGACGAGCGCAAACGCGGACTGGAACTCCAGCGCGAGAACTACCTCGCCCGCTACACCGCGATGGGCGACATGGCGATGGCGATCGCCCACGAGCTGGGCCAGCCGCTGGCGGCCGCGGGCAACTACATCGCGGGCATCCGCTCGCACCTGCCCGGCGGGGAGCAGCTGGACCGCCGGGTCGGCATCGGCCTCGACGCGGCCCGCAAGCAGATCGACCGGGCCGCGACCATCGTGGCCACACTGCGCGCGTTCGTCGGGCACCTGGAACAGGTCGACCAGGTCGCCGACCTCAACGACGTGGTCACCGAATGCCTCTACTTCGTGCGGTTGCGCGCCGAACAGCACGGGGTGGTGATCGAGCTCGACCTGTCCCCCACCCCCGTGGACGTGCGCTGCGAACGGGTGCTGACCGGGCAGGTGATCGTGAACCTGTGCTTCAACGCCATCGACGAGATGGCGCAGTGTCCGCCCGGAGCGCGGCGCATCCTGCTGGCCACCGAGCTGCGGGCGGAGGGCGGCTGTTTCACGGTGCGCGATCACGGGCGCGGTGTGCAGCGTGATCCGTTCCTGGAATCGTTCACCTCGAAATCGCACGGCAGCGGGATCGGATTGGCGTTGAGTTATCGCATCATCACCCGCCAGCACGGCACCATCTGGTGCCGTGCCGCCGAGGGCGGCGGCTCGATCTTCGGATTCGCGCTGCCCACACCCTGAATCGGATAGGGGAAACCTTCAGCGCGAGCGGGGGAACTCTCGATTTCTCGAGGCGTGGATCACTCGTAGCGTCGAGATCATGACCAAGCAATTGACCGCCGAACAGCGTGACTTCCGGGCGGCGATGTCGAATCTCTCGGCCGCAGTCAACGTGGTCACCACCAACGGGCCGGGTGGTCGCGCGGGCATCACCGTCAGTGCCGTGTGTTCGGTCACCGATTCACCGCCCACGGTTCTGGTGTGCGTCAATCAGTCCAGTTACACGCACGCGATCTTCCGCCGGAACGAGCGGTTGTGCGTCAACGTTCTCAGTGCCCGCGACGAGGAATTGGCCGGGCATTTCGCGGGGGCGACCGGGGTGCCGATGGCCGAACGGTTCGAGTGGGCGATGTGGGATCACGACACCGAGGACATCCCGATGCTGCGCACCGCCGCCGCCCGGGTGGTCGGCCGGATCATCAGCGACCACACCCAGGGCTCGCATTCGATCTTCCTGGTGAGTGTGGAGCGAGTCGACGTCCGGGAGAACGCCGACGCCCTCGTCTACTTCCAGCGCCGTTTCCACCACGTCGGCACCGAGCAGGAGAGCACCGCATGGACGACTCGCAGGCCCGCCTGACCCTGATGTGTTACAACGACACCCACGGCTACGGGTGGCGGCACGTCGATCTGTTCCTGCACGACGCGTCCGGCCGGGAGCTGAACTGGGTGCACTGGCAGGCCGACGCCGACGGGCCGGAGGCCGCCGACCGGGTGACCGCCGCGGCCGAGCCCAGCCTGCGCCGCACCTCCGAGTGGCGGCACGGAGTGAGCGCGAGCGGCATGGACTACTGGTGGGCCGATGCGGCTTGGAGCGACCGATGACGCGGTACGCGCCGTGGTCGCTGCGCGAGCTGGTCGACGATCTCGCCGCCGACCGGGTCGGCCTCGAACAGGTGTGGCAGCGTTCGCGGCGCCGGATCGCCGAGACCGAGCAGCGCCTGCACGCCTGGGTGGTTCGCGATCCGCAGCCCTCGCCCGCCGGAATCCCGTTGGGCGTCAAGGACATCATCGACGTGTCCGGCTACCCGACCCGGTGCGGTTCCCGCGTGCGGGCCGACAGCGCCGCGGCGACCACGGACGCCGAGATCGTGCGGCGGTGGCGAGCGGCCGGGTTCGTCCCGGCGGGCAAGACCGTCACCACGGAGTTCGCCTACTTCTCCCCCGGCCCCACCGGCAATCCGGCGGCGCCCGGGCACACACCCGGCGGATCGTCGAGCGGGTCGGCGGCCGCCGTGGCCGCCGGTCAGGTGCCGCTGGCGCTGGGCTCGCAGACCGCGGGCTCGGTCACCCGACCGGCCGCCTACTGCGGGGTGGCGGCGCTGGTGCTCACCCGCGGCCTGCTGCCCACCGACGGGGTCACCGGGCTCGCGCCCAGTCTGGACAGTCACGGGTTCTTCACCGCGGAGGTGGCTGATCTCGCCTGCGCGTGGTCGATGCTGACGGGAGCGCCCGACCCGCTGGACGCGCCGGTCGCCGCACCGCGGGTGGCGGTGTGGGACGGTGGTCCGCCGGTCGAGCCGTCGATGCGCGATGCCGTTGCGGCGCTGCGGGATCGGATGGTCGCCGAGGGCGCCGACGTGGTGGATTTCGCCCACGAGGTCGTCGCACCCGCCGTCGAGGCCCACCGGATGGTCATGGCCTACGAGGCAGCCCGCGAGCGCGCCGCCGAACTCGCCCGGGCCGAGGAACTCAGCCGCCCGCTGGCCGACCTGCTCCGCACCGGTGCCGCGATCAGCGACTCCGACTACACCGCGGCCCGGCGGGCGATCGAGCGCACGCGCGGTGCGGTGTCGGCCGTGCTCGGCGACTACGACGTCGTGCTCGGCCCCGCCGCGCCCGGACCGGCGCCGCACGGACTGCACGCCACCGGCGACCCGGTGCTCAGCCGGCCCTGGCAGGCGCTGGGGCTCCCGGTGGTCACGGTCCCCGGGCTGCGCGACCCGCACGGGCTGCCGCTGGGCATCCAGGTGATCGGCGCCCCGCACTCGGAGGCTGCCCTGCTGCGCGCGGCGGCGTGGATTCACGACATCACCGACACGAGGAGGTCACGGTGACCGAGGCCGACACGATCGCGCGGCTCGTCCGCCGCATCGAGACATTGGAGGGCGAGGCGGAGGTGCGCCGGCTGCAGGCCCGCTACATGTTCCTCTGCGACACGCCGTGCCCGGAGTTCGGCGTGGCCGACGACGCCCGGCGCATCGACCTGATCATGGACCTCTACAGCGAGGACGCGGTCTGGGAGGGCGTCGGTGAGTACTACGACAACCAGTTCGGCCGCCTGGTCGGGCACGCGGCGATCCGTGCGCATTTCGAGCGGTTCTGGAGCCCCGACCGGGAGCCGCGGCTGGTGCTCAACGCCCACTATCCGACCGCCGAGCAGATCCACGTCGACGGCGACACGGCGCAGGGCCAGTGGATCCACATGCAGCCGTGGCTGTTCGCCGACGGCACCGCGCTGCTGCGCTCGAGCCGCCTGAACAACGCCTTCCGCCGCATCGACGGCGTCTGGAAGATCACCCGGACACGCACCGAGAACGTCTTCGTCGCGCCGCTGCCCGCGAACTTCGCCGAGCACTTCCCCACCCGATCGGTGCTGATGACGCCATGACCACCGGGATCGCCGCAGGATTAGGATTGTCCGCCATGAACGCCGAGTCCGCCCCCGTGGTGCACGTCGTCGACGACGACGAAGACCTGCGGCAGTCGCTGGCGTTCCTGCTCCAGAGCGTCGGCATCGAAGCACTCACCTACGCCACGGCCACCTCGTTCCTGGAGGAGGTCGATTTCGACGAGGCGGGCGTCGTCATCGTCGACGTGCGGATGCCCGGGTTGAGCGGATTCCAGTTGCAGGAACAGCTCAACCAGCGCGACTATCCCGCGCCGATCATCTTCTGCTCCGCCCACGGCGACATCCCGATGTCGGTGCGTGCCCTGCGCGCGGGCGCCGTCGATTTCCTGGAGAAGCCGTACGAGCCGCAGCGGATGCTGGAAGTGGTGCAGGAGCAGCTGCCGGTGGCGACGCGGTTGTTCGCCGAGCGGGCCGACCGGTTGCGGGTGCGGGCCCGCCTGGACGGCCTCACCCCGCGCGAACGCGATGTGCTGCGCCTGGTCATCGAGGGCCGCTCCAGTCAACAGATCGCCAGCAGGCTCGGCACCAGCGTGAAAACCGTCGACGTGCACCGGGCCCGGATCAAGGCGAAAACCGAATCGGAGAGCCTCGGCACCCTCGTCCGCGACATCCTCGCCTACCGCGTCGCGGTCTGACCCGGGCCCCCGGTGGCGGTGCGGCAGACTGGGGTGATGGTATCGGCCGCGTATCGACCCACGCCCGCGGATCTGGCGGCCGCCGCCGGGACGACGATTCCCGACGTGGTGGGGCCGGATCTGCGGGTGTTGTTCTGCGGGATCAATCCGGGGCTGTGGTCGGGGGCGACCGGGCATCACTTCGCGCGGCCGGGAAACCGGTTCTGGCCCGCGCTGTTCCGTTCCGGATTCACCCCGCGCCTGTTCCGGCCGGACGAGCAGGCGGAATTGCTCGCCTTGGGGTTGGGCATCACGAACGTGGTGCCGCGGACGACGGCCAAGGCGGACGAGCTGACCACCGCGGAGTTGCGCGAGGGCGGTCGGGCGCTGACCGAACGGGTCCGGCGATACCGCCCGAAGGCGCTGGCCGTGCTCGGGATCGGCGCCTACCGGACCGCGTTCGGCCGTCCGCGCACCACCGTCGGCCGCCAGGACGAGACGATCGCCGACACCGAGATCTGGGTGCTACCCAACCCCAGCGGACTCAACGCGCACTACACCCTCGACGCCCTGGCCGCGGAGTTCCGCGCCCTCCGAGAGGCGACGCGCTAGCGCCTACTTCATCGCGGCGAGTTGGATCAGGTTGCCGCAGGTGTCGTCGAAGACGGCGGTGACGACGGGCCCGAGATCGGTTGCCTCCTGGGTGAATTCGACGCCGAGGCCCTTGAGCCGGTCGACCTCGGCGTACACGTCGTCGACGGCGAACTGGGTGAACGGGATGCCGTCGGCGACCAGCGCGTCCTTGTAGGTGCGGGCCGCCGGGTGCCCGTCGGGTTCCAGCAGCAGTTCGACACCGTCGGGGTCGGCGGGTGAGACGACCGTGAGCCAGCGCGCACCGCCGGCGGGTTCGTCGGTCTTCTTCACGAAACCCAGTTTCCCGGTGTAGAAGTCCAGCGCCTTGGCCTGGTCGTCGACGTAGACGCTGGTGATGTTGATGCGGATCACGGCTTCGGTTCCTCTCGGTCGATGGGCCACCGCTCGACGATCGCGCGCAGCGGGCGGGTGTCGATGTGGTGGAACTTGTACCGGCCCTGCCGGCGGGTGCGCACCAGGCCCGCCTGTTCGAGCACGGCCAGATGCTGGGAGATGGCCTGTCGCGAGGAGGTGAGGCCGTGCTTCATCGTCAGCCGGCCGCACAGCTCGAACAGCGTCTGACCGTCTCGGTCGATCAGTTCGTCCAGGATGGTGCGTCGCGTCGCGTCGCCGATCGCCTTGAACAGGTCGGGGTCTGCGTCCACGACCGCCACGATAGGCAAGCGTGGACTTGCCTGTCAAGGTTCACCAGGAACGGCACAGCCCGATGCGGGTCGCGTAGACGGCCGCGGCGGTCCGGTTGGGCGATCCTGTGCGGCGCAGGATCGCCTCCACGTGGGTGGCGACCGTCGAGGCCCCGATCCGCAGGGTGCGGGCGATCTCGGTGTTGGCCGCACCGTGCGCGAGCAGTTCCAGCACCTCGAGCTCACGCAGGGTCAATCCCGCGGGCGGCGGCACCGGGCGGTGCCGGAGCAGGGTGCCGCCGCGCACCTCGTCGACGCGGACTTCGTGCACCTGCGAGCGGTGGATCACCGTCGCCGACGGCGCCGGAAGCCGACCGACGAGGGCCGCGGCCAGGTCGGTGCACGCGCCCGCCGTCATCGGGCGTGGCGTGCCGTCGCGATCGATGAGCAGGGCCTCCTCCCCCGCGCCGAGGGCGATGGCGGCACCGTTGACCGGGCGCAGCGGGTCGACCGCGGCGGCGAGCGCGTCGGAGACCAGGGTGGTCAGTGCCAGGGTGTGCTCGTCGAGCGGAGTGTAGGTGCTCAGGTTCAGCATGCCGAGGTAGCGGCCGTGCGGCGAGTAGAGGCAGTGGCTGAGCCCGTCGCGGAAGCCGTTGCGTCGGATGGTGTCGAACACGACGCCGCGCCGTCGCCGCCGGTCCACGTCGTGCAACAGCACCGGGAGCCGGGTCTCGCGGAGTTCGTCGTACAACTCCATGTCCGGCATGGCGTCGTTGATCAGGTCCAGCGTCGGGGTGCTGTAGCCGAAGTTGGTGTAGGTGGTGTGCTCGCCGGTCACCGGATCCGGGATCGACAGCGCGGCGTGGTCGTAGGGCACCACCCGGCGCAGGGCGAACAGTAGGCGGGCGGCCTGCTGTCGGAGGGGTTCGCCCACCGGGGACCCGGCCGCCGCGTCCCGGAGTTCCAGCGCGGCGGCGAGACGTGCACGCACCGCCGACTCGCTCATGGGGTCATGGTAAGTGCGCGGCTAGCAACCCGCCCGCGATTGCGCCTCCGTCATTCTGCCGATACGCGCCGTGATGTTCGCTCCTACCCTTCGCCCATCCCGCCCGCGAAGCACGAGGAGAGAATCACATGGATGTCGCCGAATACGCCGCGCACGACGCCACCGGTTTGGCGGAGCTGATCCGCGAGGGCCAGGTCAGCGCGGCCGAGGTCTGGACGGCGGCCGCGACCGCCCTGGACGCGGTCGAGCCCGAACTGGCCGCCGTGGCGGGCGAGCGGTTCGACAAACCGCTCGACTACGACGAGTCCGGCCCGTTCGCCGGGGTGCCGTTCGCGCTGAAGGACCTCATCGCGCACGCGGGCGGGGTGCTCAGCCGCAGCGGCAGCCGGCTGTTCGGCGCCGGTGTCGCCCACCCGGAGGACACCCACCTGGTCGCGCGGTTCCGTCGCGCCGGCCTGGCCATCGGCGCGATCACCCGCAGCCCGGAATTCGGGTTCAACGCCACCACCGAGGCCATCGCCTACGGCGGACCCAGCCGCAACCCGTGGGCCACCGACCGCAGCCCCGGCGGTTCCAGCGGCGCCTCGGCGGCGCTGGTCGCCAGCGGCGCACTGCCGATGGCGCACGCCAACGACGGCGGCGGCTCGATCCGCATCCCCGCCGCGGCCTGCGGTGCGGTCGGCCTCAAGCCGAGCCGTGGCCGGACCACCCCCGGCCCCGACTTCGCCGACCCGCTGCTCGGCCTCGGCATCGAATTCGCCGTCACCCGCACCGTGCGCGACTGCGCGCGGCTGCTCGACGCGGTGCACGGTGCCGAGCCCGGCGACCGTTACCTGCTGCCCGGCCCGGTGCGCAGCTACGCCGAGCACGCCGCCGCGGGTTCCCGGCCGCTGCGGATCGCCGTCACCACCACCCCGATGGACGCCGGTCGCGCGGTCGACCCGGAGTGTGTGGCCGCGGTGAACCGGGTGGCCGAGCGACTGGCGGAGCTGGGGCACGTCGTCGAGGAGGCCGCGCCCGAACTCGATGTGGCGGCCTTCGACAAGGCCAACCTCGACGCGTGGTGCAGCTTCCTCGCCGACGCCGTCCTCGGCGCCTCGGCACAACTGGCCGTGCAGCCCAGCCGGGAGTACCTGGAGGCGACCACGCTGGCGTGTGTCGAATACGGCAAGACCCTGTCGGCGTTCGACATCTTCGCCGCCGACCGCGTGTTCAACCAGACGACCCGCGCGGTCGCGGGCTTCCTCACCCGCTACGACGTGCTGCTGACCCCCACCACCAGCGCACCGCCGATCCCGCTGGGGCATCTCGACGCGGACGACGCCTCGCTGAGCGCGCGCGAATGGTATGACCGGATCTTCGACTACGGCAGCTTCACCGCGCTGTTCAACGTCACCGGCATGCCCGCCATCTCCCTGCCGCTGGCCGAATCCACCGCGGGCCTGCCGATCGGCATCCAGTTCGCCGGCCGCTACGGCGACGAAGCCACGCTGCTGGCGCTGGCCGGCGATCTCGAGCGCGCCATGCCGTGGGCGGACCGTCGCCCGGCCGTGCACGTGGGCCGGTAGCGCACCGTGCGGGTCCGCGCCACGTGCCGGACCCGCACACCGGGGTCTTCGGTAGCCCACACCGGGCAGGCCGTCTTCTCCTGTGGGCTGTCGGCATCCCGCGCACGGGAGTAAACTTCGAGGTCGCGCGTGGTTTCGAGTGGGGGGTCAACGCCAGCACCGGGATTCGATCATGCAAACCCACACCGACGAGATCGCCGACGGCATCTATCGCATCTCCACCTACATCCCCGAGGTCGGACCGACCGGGTTCACCTTCAACCAGTTCTTCCTCGACGCGGAGGAACCGCTGCTGTTCCACACCGGCATGCGGGCCTTGTTCCCGGCGGTGACCGCCGAGATCGCGCGGATCAGACCGGTCGAGGAGCTGCGCTGGATCACCTTCGGCCACGTGGAGGCCGACGAGTGCGGTTCGATGAATCTCTTCCTGGCCGCCGCCCCGCACGCGCAGGTGGCACACGGCGCACTCGGCTGTGCGGTCTCCCTCGACGACATGGCCGACCGGCCGCCGCGACCGCTCGCCGACGGCCAGGTGATCGACCTCGGCGACCGCCGCGTCCAGCACATCGACACCCCGCACGCCCCGCACAACTGGGAGGCGCGCGTGCTCTACGAGCAGACCACCGGGGTGCTGTTCTGTGGCGACCTGATGACCCAGCTCGGCGACGGTCCCGCGCTCACCGACACCGACCTCGTCGAACCGGCGGCGGCCGCCGAAGACGTCTTCCACGCGACATCGATCGGCCCCGCCGTCCCCGCCACCCTGCGCCGCCTGGCCCAACTGGCCCCGACCACCCTGGCGATCATGCACGGCTCCAGCTTCCAGGGCGACGGCGGGACGGCCCTGCGCGATCTGGCGAGCGTCTACGACGACCGGCTGACCGCGTGAATTCGGTTGCGGACGACCGGATCATGGAGACATGACCGCGCCCGGCATCGAGCTGCGCCTGTACGCCGAACTCAACGACTTCCTGCCGCCGCAGGACCGCCAGGACGCACTGTGGCGCCCGGTCCGGCCGCACCAGACCGTCAAGGACATCGTCGAAGCCGCCGGCGTCCCGCACACCGAGATCGACCTGCTGCTGGTGAACGGTGAATCGGTCGGCTTCGAGCATCATCCGCGCCCCGGCGATCGTCTCGCCGCCTATCCGATGTTCGAAAGCCTCGACATCTCCGGGCTGACCCGGGTGCGCCCGCATCCGCTGCGCGAGCCGCGCATGCTGGTCGACGTCAATCTCGGCGGCCTCGCCCGCCTGCTGCGGTTGATGGGCCAGGACGTGCGCTGCGACTTCGACGCCACCGACGCGCGGCTGGCCGAGATCTCGGCCGAGGACCACCGCATCCTGCTCACCCGCGACCGCGGGCTGCTCGCCCGTCGCATCGTCAGCCACGGCGTGTACGTGCGCGCGGACCGTCCGTTCGAACAGATCGTCGAGGTGATCGGCCGCCTCGATCTCGCCGACCAGCTGGCCCCGTTCACCCGCTGTCTGCGCTGCGGCGCGGTGTTGGCCGATGTCGCCAAAGACGAGATAGTCCACGAACTCTCACCCGGCACCCGGGAGAACTACGACACCTTCCGCCGCTGCACCGGATGCGGGCGGATCTACTGGGCGGGCGCGCACCAGCGCAGGCTGGACGATCTCGTCACGCAGATTCTCGCCGCGGTACGGCGTTGACCGGCACCGTCGGCATCGTTGGGCGGAATATCGTGGTGAGGAGCGCCGTTGGCATCGGTGCTCGGCATTTCACCGCCGTCGGCACGGCATCGATACGCATGAATGTCGAGGTACCGGACGAGCGGGTCGACGTGCTCGACGGTCTGGCCGCCCGCGCCCGTGCGGTGAGCAGGGAGTGAGCGGCGGCCGACGCTACTTCCGCGCCGAGCCGACGACCAACGGCACGATCGTGGGCAGGCGGGTCGGCATCCGCATGGCGGTGAGTTCCACCGTCGCGAATCCGCCTGCCCGGACCAGGGATTCGAAATCGCGGTTGGCGTGGCAGCCGTCGGCGAGGCGGCGTTGCAGCGGCGTGAGCGCGTCCTGGAAGACCGCGCGCACGCCGCTGCCGCGCACGTGTTCGTGGAACAGGAACACTCCCCCGGGCCGCAGCACGCGGTGCACCTCGGCGAGGGCACGGGCCGGATCGCGCAGCGAGCAGAAGACCAGCGAGGCGGTCACGGTGTCGAAGGCGGCGTCGAGGAAGTCGAGTGCGTGCGCGTCGCCGTCGATCACGCGCACCGGCACGTCGGGGGTGTCGGTGCGGGCGGCGAGCTGGGCCCGCAGGTCGGGGTTGGGTTCGAGCAGCACCAGCTCCTCGAGCTGGTCGGGATAGTGCGGCACGGACAGGCCGCTGCCCGCGCCGATCTCCAAGGTTCGGCCGCGGGCATGGGCGAGCTGGTCGCGGCGGATGTCCGCCTGCCCGGCGCGCTCGACGCGGTCCATGAAACGGGGATACCAGCGGGCGAAGGAACGCCGGCCGAAGGTCGTTGTGGTCATGGTGGCAGTCTGGCCCGCGCCCGCCCCGCTCGGCATGGCCGGTTCCGGCCATTTCCGAAGGCGGAAACGGGTGATCCGGGCGCGGGGGTCGGCGCGGTTGGCTGGCTGCCATGACGAATTCGACGACAACCACCCTCACCCTGTCCGCCGCCGAGAACGCCCTGCCCGGCATGTCCAACGGCGGCTTCGCCTGCGGCGCCTTCGCCGGTCTGGTCGGCGGCACCGCCACCGTCGTCCTCCGCCACGGGGTGCCGCTCGCGGTGCCGCTCACGGCGACCGGCGACGGCACGAAAGCCGCTGTCACCCACGGCGACACCCTGCTGGCCACAGCGGCGGCGGTCGAGCCGTTCGTGCTGGAACCGCCCGTGCGGGCGAGCATAGACCAGGCCGAGCACGCCCGGCGGTCGCATCCGATGCGCGGGATCGAGCACCCGCTGTCGGACTGTGTGGTCTGTGGACCCGACCGCGACGACGGGCTGCGGGTGACCTCCGGTCCCCTGCCCGGCCACCCGGACGTGCTGGCCAGCCCGTTCGTGCCGACCGAACGCTTCGCCGTGGCAGGCGTCGTGCGCGCGGCCGCGGTGTGGGGTGCGCTCGACTGCCCCAGCTACCCCGCCGCGGCCATGCGGGAGCGGCGGTTCTGCCTGCTCGGGAGTCTCACCGCGCATCAGCGCCGTCCGATCGAGGTCGGCGAGGAACTGATCTGCCTCGGCTGGACCCTCGACGCCGGGAACCGGTCGATACGCACCGCATCCGCCATCATCGATGGGTCGGGCGCGGTCGTCGCCTCCGCGCGGGCGGTGTGGGTGGAACTGCGGCGGCAGCCGTGACGATCGGGAAAGGTGGCATCATGCTGCGCGTCGAGGATCAACTCGTGCGCCACCTGAAGACCTCGGGCGGCGACATCGCGTACTCGGCGGTGGGCAGCGGCCCACCGCTGCTGGTCGGCGGCTGGTGGTGCAGCCACCTCACGCTCAACTGGGAGGATCCGCTGTTCCGGGCGTACCTGTCCCGGCTCGCCGAACGGTTCACCGTGATCCGCTACGACCAGCCGGGCCGCGGCGCCTCCGGCACCGGCGGGAACACCCTCGACCTGGACGGCGAGATCGCGGTCACCACCGAGCTCATCGAGGCACTGGGGTTGGACCGGCTCGCGCTCGTCGGCGCCTCCTCCGGTGCCGCCGTCGCCGCGGGACTGGCCGCCCGGATGCCGGGCCGGGTGCACCGTCTCGTGCTCTACGGCGCGTTCGCCCGCGGCGCCGACATCGCGCCCGAAGCGGCCCGCCGGGCCATGGTCGATGCCATCTCCGCGCACTGGGGTCTGGGTTCGCGGCTGCTCGCCGACATCTTCATCCCCGGCGCCGGCAATGCCGAGCGGGAACGATTCGCCCAGTTCCAGCGGTTGTCCGCGACCGCGGAGCAGGCGGCCCGGTCCCTGGCGGGCGCCTACGCACTCGACGCCACCGACTACCTGGCCGCCCTGACGGTCCCGACCACCGTGCTGCATCGCCGCGACGACCGCGCCGTGCCGTTCGCCCTCGGCGTCGACGTGGCGCGGCGGGTGCGCCGGGCCACGTTCGTGGAACTGCCCGGTGAGGACCACTTCCCGTGGCGCGGGGACGCCGGTGGGGTCGCCGACGCCACCTTGCGCGGTCTCGGGCACCCGATCCGCTCGCACCCCACCCCGCCCGGGCCCGCGGCCGTCACCGAGCGGGAGCGCGAGATCCTGCGGCTGGTCGCCGACGGCCTCACCGACGCCCAGATCGGCGAACGGCTGACGCTGAGCCCGCACACCGTCCACCGGCACATCGCCAACGCCCGCATCAAGCTCGGCGTCCGCTCCCGCGCGGCCGCCGCGGCCGCCATCCGGGATCGGTGACCCACGGTCAGGGACGACGGGGTGCGAGCAGATCGTCCGAGGCCGGGTACGGACGTTCCCGGGGCAGCGGCGTCCAGGCCGCCGTCGCCGACTCGGACAAACGGGATTAATTGGGTTGCCTTATTCTGGGTGGGGTAGGTTGCCATTCGATTGCAGAGAGAGCTGATGAGACGCGCCAAGCGCAAACCTCGAAGACCCTCCCCGCCCCCGTGTGACGCTCCCGCCGTCACCATTTCCCGGAGCCGACCGTGCTGACCGTTCTCGGTATCGCACTCGGCATCCTCGTCGTTCTGGCCATCACCGCCCTCACCGGCTACTTCGTGGCGCAGGAATTCGCGTACATGGCCGTGGACCGGTCTCGGCTCCGGGCTCGGGCCGAGGCCGGTGACGCGGCGGCGGCCCGCGCACTCACCGTCACCCGCCGCACGTCGTTCATGCTCTCCGGTGCCCAGCTGGGGATCACGGTGACCGGCCTGCTGGTCGGCTATGTCGCCGAACCGCTGATCGGCAGCGGGTTCGGGGATCTGCTGGGCGGCGTCGGCGTCCCCACCGCGGTGGGCGTGGCCGTCGGCACGGTGCTCGCGGTGGCGTTCTCCACCGTGGTGCAGATGGTGTTCGGCGAGCTGTTTCCCAAGAACCTCGCCATCGCCCGGCCGGAACCGGTGGCGCGTTGGCTGGCCAGGTCCACCACCCTGTACCTGAGGCTGTTCGGCTGGCTGATCACCCTGTTCGACGCCTCGTCGAACCTGCTGCTGCGCCTGGCGCGGATCGAGCCGGTGCACGACGTCGAGCATTCGGCCACCCCGCGCGATCTGGTGCACATCGTCGCCGAGTCCCGCGACACCGGCGAGTTGCCCGCGGAACTGTCGGCGCTGCTGGACCGGATCCTCGACTTCCCCACCCGCACCGCCGAACACGCGATGATCCCGCGCTCGCGGGTGGACTACGTGGGCGCCGGCGAGCCGGTCGCGCGGGTCCTGGCGAGGATGAGTGCCGGGCACACCCGCTATCCGGTGGTCGGTGACAGCGCCGACGACCTGCGCGGTGTGGTGCACCTGCACGACCTGCTCGACGACCGCGAGACCGGCACGGCGGGATCGCGGTGCCGGCCCGCGGTGTTGGTGCCCACCACGCTGCCGTTGCCGGACGTGCTCGCCCGCCTGGGGTCCGCGGGCGAGGAGATGGCGCTGGTCATCGACGAGTACGGCGGATTCGCCGGGGTCGTCACCATCGAGGACATGGCCGAGGAACTCGTGGGCGAGATCGCCGACGAGCACGACACCGCGATCGAGACCGAGGTCGTCACCGTCGACGGCGACGGCTGGCTGATCCGCGGGGACGTCCACCTCGACGAGGTGCGCCGCACCCTCGGCCACGCGCTGCCCGACGGCGACTACGAGACCCTGGCCGGACTGGTCATCACCGAGTACGGCGGCCTGCCCGAGGTCGGCACCACCGTCGCGATCACGCTCCCGCCGGACCCGGCCGAACTGATCATGGCCGACCCGCCACCGCGGCGGACCCTCCTGGCTGAGGTGCGTGCGGTGGACAAGCACGTGCCCGCGTCGGTGCGAGTGAGCGTCCGCGTCGAGGCTGCCGCGGGGCAGCCGGAAGGGGAGAACCGCGATGGATGACCCGTGGATCGTGCTGGCGGCCACGGTCGGATTGATCGCGGCGAGCGCCTTTTTCGTGGCCGTGGAGTTCGCCCTCATCGCCGCCCGCCGGCACCGCCTGGAAGACGCCGCGCCGCGCAGCCGCTCGGCGCGGGCGGCGCTGCGCAGCGCCTCGGAATTGTCGGTGCTGTTGGCCGGTTCACAGCTCGGTATCACGGTGTGCACGTTGGCATTGGGTGCAATCACCAAGCCCGCGGTGCACCACTGGCTCACCCCGGCCTTCGAGAACTGGGGCGCGCCGCTGTGGCTCGCCGATGTCGCCGGGTTCGTGCTCGCGCTGGTGATCGTGACGTTCCTGCACCTGGTCGTCGGCGAGATGGCGCCCAAATCGTGGGCGATCGCGCATCCGGAGAAATCGGCGACCCTGCTGGCGATTCCGATGCGCGCGTTCATGTGGCTGACCCGGCCGCTCATCGTCCGGCTGAACCAGGTGGCCAACTGGTGCCTGCGCAAGGTCGGCGTGGACCCGGTCGACCAGGTCGGCAGTGGTCAGGACCCGGATGCGTTGCGGCACCTGGTCGAACATTCGGCCACCGTCGGCACCCTCGACGAGCGATACCACGGACACCTGGTGAGCGCGCTGGAGTTGTCCGCGCTCACCGTGGGCGACATCGTGCCGTCCGGCGCCGACCCCAGCGGGGTCTCCCCCGACGCCGACGCCGAGCAGATCGCCGAGACCGCCCGCCGCACGGGGCATCTGCGTCTGCTCGTCGGCGCGGCCGGGCAGGTGGACGGCGTCGTGCACGTGCGCGACGCGTTGCGCGCCGAGCCGGGTGTCATCGCGGCGCGGTTGATGCGCCCGGCGCTGACCCTCGACACCGCGACCGCGGTCTACGAGGCGTTGCGGATCATGCGCGAGACCCGCAACCACCTGGCCGTCGTCACCGACGGCGACCGGGTGGTCGGCCTGATCACCCTGGCCGACCTGCTCGCCCGCCTGCTGCCCACCGCCGACACCGCGGCGTGAATGCCACCGGTGGCCGGTGCGCCGGCCACCGGATCACGCCAGCAGACCGCGGCACAGGAGGGTGAGTTGGGTGGCGGCGGCTGCGCGGTCGCGGCCGTCGGTGGCGGCCACCCGCATGCCCGCTTCGTTGATCGCGCCGAGCAGCAGCTGGGCGGTGAGATGCGGGTCGACGCCCTCGGCGAGCTGTCCGCGTTCGCGCAGCTCGGTGAGCAGGCCCGCGATCAGTGCCAGCGATCGCCCTTCGTCGATTGCCCGCCACCGGGTCCAGCCCAGGGCGGCGGGTGCTTCGAGGAAGACGATGCGCTGTGTGGTCGGATCCTCGGCCAGCACCCGCAACAGCGACGGGCCGAGGGCCAGGAACTTCGCGCCCGGTTCCGGGTGCTCGTCCAGCGCGTGCGCCACGCGCTCGACGAGCGCTCGCTCGGACCGTGCCAGCACCGCCGCCATGACCTCGCCCATGTTGGCGAAGTGGTGATAGAGCGCGCCCCGGGTCATGCCCGCGGCCTCGCTCAAGGTGGTGGTGGTGACGGCCGCGTAGCCGTCCGCCGCGAACAGCCGCGTCGCCACCTCGATCAACCGTTCCCGCGTGGCCTGCGCCTGCGCCTGTCGCAACGTCGTCACGACCGCGATCCTACCCTTGACATACAGAGTGCAGCTCACATTCACTGTGTAGGTGAACAAGGAACAGCTTCAGCAGATGGCGTCCGGTGGCACCGAGCTCATGCGGCTCTTCGTGCCGCAATCCCCTTTCGTGCGCCTGCTCGGCGTCCGGATCGAAGAACTGACCGACGACGAGGCGGCGCTGCGCCTGCCCTGGCGCCCCGAACTGGCCACCGTCGAGGACATGGTGCACGGCGGCGCCATCGCGGCACTCGCCGACATGACCGTGATGGCCGCGGCGTGGTGCGGGCGGGAACTACCCGGCGAATTGCGCGGGGTGACCGCCTCGTTGGCCATGGAATTCCTCCAGCCCGCCCGCGCCGAGGACCTGATCGGCCGCGGCCGGCCCCTGCGCCGCGGCGCGACACTCACCGCCTGCGAGGTCGACATCGTCACCGCGTCCGGCACCCACGTCGCCAAGGCGCTGGCCAACTACAAGGTGGGCTGACCCGTGCTGCGGATGAAGTCACGCTGCGAACTCTGCGGCGCCACGCTGCGACCGGACGGTGAGGCGTGGATCTGCTCCTACGAGTGCACCTACTGCCCCACCTGCCACACGGGCCTGGACAGCTGCCCAAACTGCGCGGGCGAACTCGTGCCCCGGCCGCGCCGGACCACCGGCGCCGCCCAGATCGCGACCCGCCTGCCGGCACGCCTCGCCCGCCGGATCGGTCTCGGGACCACGCGCCCCAGCCCGTGACCCGGTCCGAGTCGGCCCGGATGAGGTCGGGTTGAAATCGTGCGGGCCGGGTAGACCGGGAGTCGAACACCTGTTCTGTCGACTGTGAGGAGTGACCGATGGTGCAGCCGAATCCGGAGAAGGATCCGCAGGAGTGGACCACCGGCGACGAGCCGATGACCGGTCCGCAGGAGTCCTACCTACACACGCTGGCGCAGGAGGCGGGCGAGCAGGTGCCCGAGGGCCTCACGAAGGCACAGGCCTCCCGATTGATCGACGAGTTGCAGCAGCGCACCGGGCGCGGTGAATGAGCCGCACCACCGCGGGAATCCGTGGGCGGTAACGGAAATCGGCTATCCTGGAGCCGGATCAGGGAGGCTGCACATGCCCATCAAGTACCGTCAGCGCAAGTCGTTCGGGCCGTTGAAGCTCAACTTCACCCAATCGGGTCTCTCGTCGTGGAGCATCAAAATCGGTCCGTGGTCGTGGAATTCGCGCACCCGCAGGAACAGCGTGGACCTGCCCGGCCCACTGAGCTGGCGCCAGCGCTGACCCGATCCTCGCCTCACCGCCGGACCCCGGCGATGTCGGGTTCGTCGGACTGAAAACTCAGTGGGGCGGCGATGCTCTCGAGCGACCGCTGCTCGGCCCGCACCCCGAGGACGAGTTCGACCAACCCGGCGAGGATCATCATCGTCGCGCCGATGGCGAAGGCCAGGGCGGTGCGGCCGGGATCGCCGTCACCGGTGAGTTCGGCGAACACCAACGGACCGGCGATCCCGCCGGCCGCGGTGCCGATGGCGTAGAAGAACGCGATCGCCATCGCCCTGGTCTCCATCGGAAAGATCTCGCTCACCGTGAGATAGGCGGAGCTGGCGCCGCAGGAGGCGACGAACAGCACGATCGCCCAGCAGGCGGTGAGGGTGACAGCGGTCAGGTCGCCGCGCACCAGCAGCACCGCGGTCAGCAGCAACAGCAGACCGGACCCGAGGTAGGAGGCGGTGATCATCGGCTTGCGGCCGACGGTGTCGAAGTAGCGGCCCAGCAGCAGCGGGCCGAAGAAGCTGCCCAGGCACATCACCGCGTAGTAGTAGCCGGCCCGGTCGGCGGGCACGTCGAACGAGCGTCCGAGGATCACCGCGAAATTGAAGGTGACGGCGTTGTAGAGGAACGCCTGGCCGATGAACAGGGACAGCCCGAGAGCGCTGCGCCGCGGGTAACGGCGGAACATCACCGAGGCGATTTCCCCGAACCCGGTCGAGCGGCGCTGACGCACCTGCACGATCTCCTCGACCTCCGGCAGCTCCGCGCCGGTGTCGCGGCGCACCTGTTCCTCGATCCCGTCGACGAGTTCCTCGGCCTGCCGGTCGCGGCCGTGGATGAACATCCAGCGCGGGCTTTCCGGTACATGCCTGCGCACCACCAGCACCAACAGCCCGAACACCACTCCGATGCCGAACATCAGACGCCAGCCGATGTTCGGCGCGAACAGTTCCGGGTTCAGCGCCGCCACCGACAGCAACGCGCCGCCGGACGCGCCCAGCCAGTAGGTTCCGTTGATCACGATGTCGACGCGACCGCGGTATTTGCTCGGAATCAACTCGTCCACCGCGGAATTGATGGCCGCGTACTCGCCGCCGATGCCGAGCCCGGTGAAAAACCGGCACAACACGAACCACCAGACCGAGAACGACAGCGCGGTGAGCGCCGTCGCCGCCAGGTATACCGCCAGTGTGATGATGAACAGCCTCTTGCGCCCGTAGCGGTCGGTCAACCAGCCGAACAACAGCGCGCCCACGCACGCACCGGCCACATACATCGCCGCCGCGAGCCCGGACACCTGCGCCGCCGAGATCGGCAGGCCGCTGCCCGGCTCCGACAACCGCCCGGCCACACTGCCGACGACGGTGACCTCGAGCCCGTCGATGATCCAGACCGACCCCAGCCCCACCACGATCATCCAGTGCCATCGCGACCACGGCAGCCGGTCGAGGCGGGCGGGGATCCGGGTGCGCACCGTGGTCATGATGGTGATCTTCCCCGTCGCGGCCGCCGGAAACCGAACCACGCTCGGCCGCAGCCGATATCCGTCCCGCCGCGGTCAGCGGCCCGGGGTGTGGACGATTTCCCAGGTGCGCGAGGTGGTTTCGCCCGGTTCGAGCCAGTGCAGGCCGCGGCCGGAGTTGAGCGCGTCCGGCGGCGCCGTCATCGGTTCGACCGCGATCGCCAGGCCAGGGCCGCCGGGGCGCGGGAACGTGCGCGGGGTGAAGACCTGGAGGTAGCCCCAGTCCCCGCCGTACCGCAGGTCGACGGTGGCGCCGCCGGGGGCGGTGAGCCGGGCGGCCACGCCGTCGCGCGGGGTGACCGCCCCGAACGCGGTGTCGAGGTCGAGGGCATCGACGCGCACGCCTTCGCGCAGGTCGCGGTCGGTGCCGTCGACGGGATGCTCGCCGATCGGGTTCATCCGCTCGTCGACGTCGAACCAGGTGTCGGCGTGGACGGTGAGTACGAGCTCGCCGACGGGCGTGTCGCCCACCCGGAGGTAGGGGTGGGCGCCGACCGCCCACGGCGCGGGCCGGTCGCCGTGGTTGGTGGCGGTGTGGACGACGGTGAGGCCGTCGGATCGCAGCGTGTAGTCGACCGTGGTGTCGAGCAGGAAGGGCCAGCCGTGCTGGGGCGGGATCAACGCCGCCAGGGTGACACTGTCGCCGGTACGCTCGCGCACGCTGTACTCGGTGTTGCGCAGCAGCCCGTGGATCGCGTTGCCGCGGGCGGGTTCGGTGATGTCGAGGTGCTGTGGTGCGCCGTCCAGCGTCCAGCGCGCGTCGCGAACCCGGTTCGGCCACGGCACGAGCACGATGCCGCACCCCAGCGGCGGCGGCGCGGTCGCGGAGATGGGCTCGGTGAGGGCGGTCCCGGCGACGGTCAACGAGCGCAACACGGCCGCGACGGTGCCGATCTCGGCGCGCACGCCGTGCGCGTCCAGCACGATCGACCGGCCGGTGGCGGTGGGGGCGGTGTCTGGCACGCTGTGAGCTTAGGGCGCGCGGGCGCCGGGACCGATCGTCCTAAGGGAGTGTTAGGAAACGTCCGCGAGCCTTCCGTCACCCTTGTGACTGCCGACACACTCCTTTTCCGACAGACGCGACGCTGCGTCCGGAAAAGGAGATTCAGTGACTACGACACAGCCTGGGAGCGAGCGGCGGGTCGTCGCGAACGTGCTGCGGGGATCGATCGGCAACCTCGTCGAGTGGTACGACTGGTACGTCTACGCGGCGTTCAGCGTGTATTTCGCCAAGGCGTTCTTCCCCGAGGGCGATGCGACCGCCCAGTTGTTGTCCACCGCGGCGGTGTTCGCCGTCGGCTTCCTGATGCGTCCGCTCGGCGGCTGGGCGTTGGGCCGCTACGCCGACCGGTTCGGCCGCCGCTCCGCGCTCACCCTGTCGGTGACCGTGATGGCGGCCGGTTCGCTGCTGATCGCGGTGACGCCCGGCTATGCGACGATCGGCATCGCCGCCCCGGTGATCCTGCTGCTGGCGCGGCTGCTGCAGGGTCTGTCGGTGGGTGGCGAGTACGCGACCAGCGCGACCTACCTGTCGGAGGTCGCCTCCAAGGGCAGGCGCGGGTTCTACTCCAGTTTCCAGTACGTCACGCTGGTGGCCGGCCAGCTGACCGCGCTCGGGGTGCAGATCCTGCTGCTGCAGGTGCTCACCGACGACCAGATGCACAGCTGGGGCTGGCGCATCCCGTTCGTGATCGGCGCGACCGGCGCCCTGGTGGTGATGTGGCTGCGGCGCGGCATGGACGAATCCGAGCAGTTCCGCGCCGTCGAGGCCGACGAGTCCGGCGCGGCGCCCGCGGCAGCCCGCGGTTCGCTGCGGATGCTGCTGCGGTATCCGCGGGAGTGCCTGCTGGTGGTGGGCCTGACGCTGGGCGGCACGGTGGCGTTCTACACCTACACGACCTACATGCAGAAGTTCATGATCAACACCTCCGGGCTGGAGAAGGGCACGGTCGCGTGGATCAACTTCGTCGCGCTGCTGGTGTTCGTGGTGCTGCAACCGCTGGCGGGCGGATTGTCCGACCGGATCGGCCGGCGCAAGCTGCTGATCTTCTTCGGCGTGGGCGGCACCGTGCTGACCGTGCCGATCATGATGGTGCTCGCGCAGACCAGCAATCCGCTGGCCGCGTTCGGCCTGATGATGCTGGCGCTGGTGATCGTGACCGGGTACACCTCGATCAACTCGATCGTCAAGGCCGAACTCTTCCCGACCAAGATCCGCGCGCTCGGCGTCGGCCTGCCCTACGCGCTGACCGTCGCCATCTTCGGCGGCACCGCCGAGATGATCGCGCTGGCGTTGAAGAAGGCGGACCTGGAGGCGGTGTACTTCTTCTACGTCGCCGGCTGCGTCGCGATCTCGCTGGTCACCTACTACTTCATGCGGGAGACCTCGGCCGAGTCCACCATCGACGGCGACACCGCGCAGCCGGTGGACGGCGGGCCCGAGCGGGATCTGACCGGCGCGCGCGCCTGAGCGGCCGGCGACCCGGACGGAACTGCTCGGTGTGAAAGGATCGGCACGTGCGACTGGCGGTGGTCGAGGACGACGACGGTGTGGGTGATGCGCTGGTGGAGGCGCTCACCGCCCGCGGCTTCCGTGCCGACCGCAAGCGCCGCGGCGCCGAACTCCTGCTCGATCATCGCGGCTACGACGCGGTGATCCTGGACCTCGGCCTGCCCGACGGCGACGGGCTCCAGGTGCTGCGGCAGCTGCGCGAGGTGAGTTCGGTGCCGGTGCTGATCCTGACCGCGCGCAGCGACGAGCGCTCGGTCGTGCGGGGCCTGCGCGGCGGCGCGGACGACTACCTGGTGAAGCCACCGCGGATCGCGGAGCTGATGGCGCGCCTGGAAACCGTCACCCGGCGTGCCGCGGTGGCCGCGCAACCGCCGCGTCGGGAGGTGGTCACCGGGGACGTGCGGGTGGACCTGGTGGCGCGGGTCGTCGAGGTGGCCGGGTCACCGGTGCCGTTGACGCAGAAGGAGTTCGAGCTGGTCGAGGCGCTGGTGGAGCGGCCGGGCGCGGCGGTGAGCCGCCAGCAGCTGATGGACCGGATCTGGGGCGATGCCTTCGTCGCGGTGTCCCGGTCGCTGGATGTGCACATGACCGGGCTGCGGGCCAAGTTGAACCGGCCGGGGCTGATCACGACGATCCGCGGCTACGGCTACCGGTGGGGGCAGTGAGCCGATGCGGCGCAGGCTGCTGGTCGCGCTGACGGTGTTCGCGGCGATCGCGGTGCTCGCGTTCGCCGTGCCGCTCTCGCTCACCTACGCCACCAGCCGCACCCAGCAGCTGGTGCTCGGCCGCTCCGGCGACGCCGACCGGTTCGCCTCGCTCGCCGACGCGGTGGCCACCGCCGAGGGCGACACCGCCGCGCTGGTCGAGGAGGTCACCGGCTACCACGCCCTCTACGGCGAGAACGTGCTGGTCGTCGACGCGCGCGGCGCGACGACCGTCAACGCCGGGATCGATACCGCCGACCCGGACGTCGCCGCCGCGGTGGCTGCCGCCCGCCGCAATCAACAGCCGCAACCGGCGGTGCGGCTGCTGCCGTGGAGCGCGGCCACGATGCTCATCGCCCGGCCGGTCGGCACCGGCGTGCAGGTCAACGGGGCGGTGGTGATCCAGGCGTCCACCACCGCGGCCCGCGCCGACATCACCCGGGCCTGGACGGTGATCGTGCTGGGCGCGGTGCTGGCCATGCTGGTGTTCATGCTGTTGGCGGTGACGTTGAGCCGGTGGGTGCTGCGGCCGCTGGCGGCACTCTCGGACGCCGTGGCCGAACTCACCGCGACACTGCCGACCCCGCCGCCGGGCACGCCCGACCCGGCCGCACCCACCTCGCTCACCCGCCGCCACGGCGGCCCGCCGGAGATGCGCGCGGTCGCGCAGTCCTTCGACGCGATGGCGCGGGCGGTCGCCGATTCGGCGCACGCGCAACGTCAGCTGGTCGCCGACACCGCGCACGCCATGCGGAATCCGCTGGCCGCGTTGACGATCCGGCTGGATTCCCTCGAACCCGCCGTCCCCGAGAGCGCCGCGCCGACCTTCCGCAAGGCGAGCGCGGAGGTCGAACGACTGACCACGCTGCTCGACGGGCTGCTGACGCTCGCCGTCGCCGAGACACCGGCCGCCTTCCCGGCCGAGGCGGACCGCGACCGCTGCGACGCGGTGCAGGTGGTCGCCGACCGGGTGGACGCCTGGCATTCGGCGTTCCACGCCGCCGAGCAGACCCTGGAGGCCGCGGACGCGATGGGCAGTACCGAGGTGGCCGTGCCCGCCGACACCCTCGCCCAGATCCTCGATGTGCTGCTCAGCAACGCGAACCGGTACGCGGGGGCGGGCACGCGCACCGTGATCGCGGTGACGCGCGAGCCGGACGGTGTGACGGTGACGGTGCGCGACGACGGCGCCGGGGTGCCCGCGCCCGAACTCGACCGGCTCACCACGCGGTTCTATCGCGGCTCGACGGCTCCGGCCGGCGGGTCCGGGCTCGGCCTGCCGATCGCCGCGGCGCTGGCGCAGGCCAGGGGCGGGCGGCTCACCGTCGCCGCGGCCGACCCGCACGGGCTCGCGGTCTCGGTGCACCTGCCCGCGGCGGTGCCGGCATGAGTGTCTCCCCGGTGCGCGGATTATCGCGTCGCGGCTTGCTGATGCTGGCGGGGCTCGCGGCGGCGAGCGCCTGCGCGGGCGGTGATCCGCCCGCGGTGCGGTTGGCGTCGGGCGAGGTCGGCGGCTTCTATTACGCCTTCGCCCGCCTGCTCGCCGAGGCCGCGGCGCGGGCGGGCACGGTCCGGATCGAGACCGTGGTGACCGCGGGGTCGCAGGAGAATCTGGCCCTGCTCGCCGAGGGCCGGGTGGATGCCGCACTGGCACTGGCGGATTCGGCGCGGGAGGCCGGGCCCGGGCTGCTCGCGCTCGGCCGCGTCTACGAGAACTACCTCCAACTGGCCGTGCGCACCGACAGTCCCGTCCACACCGTCGCCGAGCTGCGCGGCGCCCGCGTCAACCTCGGGGCCACCGGCTCGGGGGCGGCCATGACCGGCGAGCGCCTGCTGCTCGCGGCCGGACTGGACCCGGCGACCGACGTCCTCGTCACGCATCAACCGTTGCGCGAGGCGGTGGCCGCCCTGTCGGGCGGCGCGCTCGACGCGTTGCTGTGGGCGGGTGGCGTGCCCACCGCGGCGCTGGCGGTGCCGTCGCGGATGCGGCTGCTGGAGCTGGGGCAACTCGCCGCCCCGCTGCGGGCCCGCTACGGCCCGGTCTACGACCGCGTGCAGATCCCCGCCGACGCCTATCCGGGCGGGCCGACCGTGCACACCGTGGGCGTGGCCAACCTGTTGCTGGCCGCGCCCGCGATGAGCGCGGAGGCAGCCGCCGCGATCGTGGACCTGCTGCTCACCCGCACCGACGAGCTCGTGCCCGCCGAGGCCGCGGGTACCCAATTCCTCGACGCGCGGCCGCTGATCGGCACCGGGACGGTGCCGCTGCACCCGGGTGCGGCCGAGGAGTACCGGCGCCGACACGGGTGAGACCGCACCCCCGGCCCGCCGGGGTGGAAGAGCGGCGGTGATTGAATGCCTAGTCGGCGCGATTCGCGCGATGGTTGCCCGTGGCCCTCCGGGTCCGGGGTGAAGCACGAAGACGGTACGAGGAGAGTATGGACGCGTTCCTGAGCGAAGCCAGCGACTTCATCTGGGGTCCGTGGCTGCTGATCCCGCTGTTGCTGCTGACCGGGCTCTACCTGACCGTGTTGTTGCGCGGTGTGCAGTTCCGCCACTTCGGCCTGGCGTTCTGGCTGGCGTTCGTCAAGCGCCGCGACCACGACGCCGAGGGCGACATCTCGCACTACCAGGCGCTGTCGACGGCGCTGGCCGCGACGGTGGGCGTGGGCAACATCGCCGGTGTCGCGACCGCGATCGCGCTCGGCGGGCCGGGCGCGGTGTTCTGGATGTGGTGCACCGGCCTGGTCGGCATGGCGACCAAGTACTCCGAGGCGTTCCTCGGGGTGCGGTTCCGGCGCACCGACGCCGCCGGTGAACAAGCCGGTGGTCCGATGCACTACCTGCGGCAGGGCATCAAGGGGCCGCTGGGCGTGTTCCTCGGCGGGTTCTTCGCCGTCGCCGGAGTGTTCGCCTCCTTCGGCATCGGCAACATGACCCAGGCGAACACGGTGGCGGCCAACGTCGAATCCGAGTGGGGCCTGCCGACCTGGGCGACCGGCGTGATCATCACCGCACTCACCGCCGCGGTGATCCTCGGCGGCATCAAGAGCATCGGGCGCGTGACCAGCCTGTTCGTGCCGTTCATGATCATCGTCTACATCCTCGGCGCCGCCGCGGTGCTGGCGTTCAACATCGCCGAGGTGCCCGCCGCGATCGGGCTGATCGTCACCGACGCCTTCACCGGCACCGCGGCGACCGGCGGCTTCGTCGGCGCCGGCGTGGCCGCGGCGATCCGATACGGCGTCGCCCGCGGCATCTTCTCCAACGAATCCGGCCTCGGCACCGGCGGCATCGCGGCGGCCGCGGCGCAGACCACCCACCCGGTGCGGCAGGCGCTGGTGTCGATGACCCAGACCTTCATCGACACCCTCGTCGTGGTCAGCTTCACCGCGCTCACCATCGTCGTGACCGGGGTGTGGAAGGGCGAGGGATCGCCCGCGACCTTCACCGCCGAGGCGTTCCGCCAGGGCCTGCCCGGCGACTGGGGCAGCGTCATCGTGACCGTGGGCGTCATCCTGTTCGCGTTCTCGACCGTGCTCGGCTGGTCCTACTACGGCGACCGCTGCGTCGAATACCTCTTCGGCCGCCGGCTGGTGCTGCCCTACCGGATCGTGTTCATCGCCGTGGTCTACGTCGGCGCGACCCGCGAACTGGCCACGGTGTGGACCTTCTCCGATGTCGCCAACGGCCTGATGGCCCTGCCCAACCTCGTCGGCCTGCTGATCCTGTCCCCGCTGGTGTATCGGGAGACCAAGGCCTACTTCGACGGCAGGCAACCCGAAGACGAGCGGACGAAAGTCACCGTCGACTGACCGACCACCACCGTCGAGTAATCTGCATCACACTGTGTCAGGTTTCTCGGGTTCCCGGTGTCTTGTGCTCGAACCCTCGCAACGAAGGAGAGACAGCATGAGCGGGAACATCCAGGTGGTCGTCGTCGGCGGCGGGTACGCCGGGGTGATGGCGGCCGACCGGCTGACCCAGCGCGCGGACGTGCGGGTGACCGTGGTGAATCCGCGACCGCGGTTCGTGCCGCGGCTGCGGTTGCACCAGCTGGTCGGCGGGACGCACGACGCGGTCGTCGACTACACCGACGTGCTCGCCGATGGCGTCGAGTTGGTAGCGGACACCGTCACGCGGATCGACGCGCAGGCCAGCACGGTGGAGCTGGCCGGCGGCGGCACGCTCGGCTACGACTACCTGGTCTACGCGGTGGGCAGCCTCGCCGCGACACCCCCGGTGCCCGGCGTCGCCGAATTCGCCTACCCCCTGGCCACCTTCGAGGCGGCGCAGCGGCTGCGCTCGGCGCTGCTGGATACCCCGCAGTCGGCGGCGGTGACGGTGGTCGGGGGCGGCCCGACCGGCATCGAGACCGCCGCCGAACTGGCCGAGCAGGGCCGCGCGGTGACCCTGGTGTGCGGCGGGACGCTCGCGCCGTACCTGCACGCCAAGGCGCGGCGCACCGCCCGCCGATACCTCACCCGCCTGGGCGTGGAGGTGCTCGAAGGCCCCGAGGCAACGGTCACCGCGGTCACCCGCGACACCGTCGAACTCGGCGGCGGACACGCGGTGCGCAGCGCGATCACCATCTGGGCCGCGGGCTTCGGTGTCCCCGATCTTGCCGCGCGCAGCGGCCTGCGCACCGACGCCGCGGGCCGGTTGCTCACCGACGAGACGCTCACCAGCGTCGACGACGAACGCATCGTCGCGGCGGGCGACTCCTCGGCGCCTTCGGGGCTGCCGTTCCGGATGAGCGCCTACGCCGCGGGTTGCCTCGGTGCCCACGCCGCCGACACCCTGCTGAGCCGGATGGCCGGACGGCAGCCCGCGCCGATCGACCTGTCCTTCTCGGCGATGTGCATCAGCTTCGGCCGCACCGCGGGCATCTTCCAGCTGGCCCACAAGGACGACACCGCGATGCCGATCTACTTCCCCGGTCCGGTCGGCAAGAAGCTGAAGGAAGTGTCGTGCGAGTTCAGCGTCAAGCATCTGGTGACCGAGGCGCGCAAGCCCGGCTCGCACAAGTGGATGAAGGACGGCAAGCACCGGCCCGCCCAGCTGGCGGCCCGGCAGCAGGACGCGGCGACCCCGGTCGCATGAGTACGTCGGCCGCGGCGACGGAAACCTTTCTCGCCCATCGCAATCTGCTGTTCACCGTCGCCTACGAGATGCTCGGCTCGGCGGCCGACGCCGACGACGTCCTGCAGGAGACATGGCTGCGCTGGACCGCCGTCGACACCGCCGAGGTGCGCGAACCGCGCGCCTACCTGGTGCGCATCACCACCCGCCAGGCCCTCAACCGCCTGCGCTCGGTGAAACGCCGCCGCGAGTCCTATGTGGGCTCCTGGCTGCCGGAGCCGCTGCTGACCACCCCCGACGTCGCCGCGGACGCCGAACTGGCCGACAGCGTCTCGATGGCGCTGATGCTCGTGCTCGAGACGCTGTCCCCGACCGAACGCGCGGTGTTCGTGCTGCGCGAGGCGTTCGGATTCGGCTACGACGAGATCGCCGCCGCGGTCGACAAGACCCCGGCCGCCGTGCATCAGATCGCGCACCGCGCCCGCCGCCACGTCGAGGCGCGCCGCCCACGCCGGTCGGTGCCGCCCGGGCAGGCGCAGGCCGCGCTGGCAGCGTTCCAGCGGGCCCTGGAGGACCGCGACATCCAGGGCCTGTTGGACGTGCTCGCCCCCGACGTGGTCGCGATCAGCGACGGCGGCGGGATCAAGCAGGCCAACCCGCGACCGGTGGTCGGCGCCGACAAGGTGGCCCGGTTCGTCGTCGGCGGCCTCGCCAGGCACCGGGTCGCGCTCACCGCCGAGCCGACGCTGGTCAACGCCGCTCCCGCACTGGCACTGCACATCGACGGCGAGCTCGACGGCGTGCTCGCGATGCAGCTCGCGGACGACCGGATCACCGGTCTGTACTACGTGCGCAACCCACAGAAACTGACCCACCTCGACACCGAGGCACCGCTCACCCTCCGATGAAGGCCCGACAGTTCAGGAGCCGACATGAACACCTCGGCATGGCCTGCCACCGCGGCGCGCCGGTGGCAGGTCGTCACATCTGCCGGACATCGCCCGATCCCACAGCTGCCTGCTCACTCGGATCGGCTGCTGCATCCGGAAAGCCGCCCAGCTCGTGACGTTGGATGCGGCCAAGCGACCTCCCGAGACAACGAAGCTTCCGGCAGCAAACCACCGAGGGCTTCGGAACCAAAAGGCCCCAGCCGGTAGAGGCCCCGAAGGGTGCGGCCCACCGGCTTGTCCTTCGGCGCGCACCGCAGCCACGCAAGCCCGGCTGCACCGGAGATCTCGAGATGCCCAGGTGGAACAGCACGATCGGGCCTGTGATGAGGTTGCGGACGAGTCGGCTTCCCGCTCATGCCGACGGCTGGGCGGGTGGAACCGACTGCTGGGCGAGGACGTCTATACTCGTGATCGTTCTGAAAGGGGGGTGGTTCTGTGGCGTTCGAGGTCGATCCAGATTCCTTGCGTCAGGCGGCAGCCGCGTTGGCGTTGTTGCCGCATGAGATCGAGAAGGCCAAGCGGTTGGATGCGGGCGCTGCTGCCCGGGCGTTGCCTGGTTCGGCGGTGGGGGTATCGCTGAGTGCGTCCGATGGGCACAGCACTACGGCGAAGAATGTGCTGAAGGCGCGGTTCAATCACTGGTCGGGGTTGATGGTGGTTGCCGCAGTGGGCGAACGCCACCGCTTATGACGATCTGGCCGTAGCGTGCGTAGGAGCCTACAACGCGATGAACCAGCCGCTGGCGGAGCTGAAGTCGATCTATCGCACCTCCATCACCGGCAGGGTGACGGAAGCCGCGGACAAGGGGTGCTGAAGTGGGTCGAAACCTGGGCTACCTCCAAGGACGGGCAATGGTCGACCGGCTTCAGCAGGCTGGGCATCGTCGGTAACGTGATCGGTACCGTGCCCGCGATCGCCAACGACATCAACGGCGGCATGGATCCCACGAAGGCGATCGTGAGCGAGGGCGCTGGAACGGCCGCGGGAATGGGTTTGGTCTCCAAGAGCATTCAGTGGATCTGGTCATGAGACCGCCGAACTCCGCACCGGTCCTGTCCATTCCGCGGCAGTGGGATGGGCGCCATTCCCGTGCCGCGGCGTGGCTCTCGGCTGCGGCGGCGGTCTTCTTCGCGCTCATCATGCTGTTGTGGTTGGTGATGGCGGCGCGTGGCGTTGGCAACGGTCTCGCGGTCCCGCTCGGCCGTCTCGGTGTGGCGATGCTCAGCGCCGGCGCGGTCGGGCTCTTCGCCGCCCGGGCGTTGTCATTGTTCCCGCGCGCGAGCGCGCGGCTAGGCCCCCCGGTCACAACGCATACGGACCCCGACTGGGGTCTGGGAGTCCGGCTCGAACAGAACTCCCAGGTCCTGCCGCTGATCTTGATCCTGGCCGGCTGCGCCCTCTACGGGGCGATGGCGTGGTGGTCGTGGCAGTCCGGCGCCGGAGCGGAGCTGCTCCCGTTCTCCCGCGACAACAGCGGTGGAGCCGGCGTCGCGCTGGTGATGGCCATCGCCGCCGCCATCTGCGTGCTGTTGATGGTGTTCGTCCGCGTCACCCGCATCTCGTATGAGATGTATCCAGCGGGAATCGTCTGCCGAACCCCCCTGCGCGCCACCACACGCATCGGCTGGGAGGAGATCACAGAGATCCGAGGCCGAGAACGCAGGCTCTCGGCCTACAACACCGAAGCCCCCGTCGTAACCGCGGTACTGGCCGACCGGTCCATGCGGCCGCGGCACCCTCTCTTCGACGACGTCGGAGAATTCGGCATTCCGGCCTGCATCCTCCGCTGCGACTCCAACCTGCTGCTGGGATTGGTGGCCCACCTGCACATCACCCCACCCGACCGCGCGCTGCTGGCCTCGCCGTCTGTGCTGCCTTGGTTCACCGTGCACTACCACCAGCAACCCGCTCGGTGATCCTCACACCTGTCGGCCCCACACCGGAGAACTGCCCCATCAGCGTCTGGAAGCGAGACCCCGTGAGCGAAAGTATCGCCGAATATCTATACAACCGATCCGTGCGATGCGTCCCCGTGCATCCTGACACCATCGGCGCACCCCAGGTTTGGGTCGATCTCCCGGCCGCCTGGGTTCCGATCGGACGAGAAGTCGCCCCGGGGGCGTACCTGGCATGGGCTCACGCACCCACCGGAATCGACAACGCCGAATGGGTCGACAATATCGTCATCATGGTCGGCCGGCTCACCGCCCGCGTGGACACTTGGGAGTTGATGGACCGCGCGTTCGTGGACTCCCGCCGTCTCCCATCCTGGACCGAGACCTCGCACGGATACGACGATTGCTGCGGCTACCGATCAGCCGTCATCACCGGCAGCTACGTCGGCGGAGACCGACAAGTTCACGCCACCACCCGCTACCTACTCGTACGTGGCGACGAATTCGATTTCCTCGTGCAGTACACCGTGACCGTCGAGTCGCACTCACCCCAACACCACCTCATCGACACCCCGCCACCACTCAAAATCGACCCGCCTCTGCACATCACGACAGCCCTCTAGAACCGGTCCACCCGCGAGGACCGTCACGCAGACATCCAGTTCCCGACAGCAGGCTTTGGTCCCGGTGGGGTCACCTGGGTTCGGAAGCCACATGGACCGGGGCGAGGCAGGCAGTCGGAAGTGGCAGCAGAGTCCGGACTCGCCGCGCCGGGCAGGGCCGGGTTTCAGCCACCGGCGGGGCACCGAATGTGGCAGCGACCTCTGGTGCTTCAGTACCGGCGGGGCCGAGGGTTCTGGAATGCACAACGCCGCAGGTCCGTGGACCTGCGGCGTTCCCGCGAACGGGGGTCGGCACCAGGCAAGCGCCTCTCGGCGAGTGGTCGCTCGTAGCGACGAAGGGTGCGGCCCGGGGCTGCCCGAGGCGCCGACAGCATCTACAACGGCGGCCCGCGCGGAGATCTTCCACCCGTCGGGGTGACGTGCGGCACACCGCGTGGCGCGGAGGTGGCGGGGTACGGGTGGTCTGGTCCGGCCCCGGTCAGCTCGGTGCGACGGCGAAGGCGGCCAGCTGGGTCGAGACCGTCTCCGGGCGACCGTCGTTCTGCTCGGCAGCGGCGGTCACCACGTCGAGATGGTTGTAGCCGGGCAGGTCGACGACGCGACCGGGCGTTTCCGGCGGGGGCCGCACGCCCACGCCGTCGGCGGCGACGAAGGTGATCGTCGGCGCGCCGGTGGCGGCGTCGGGGTAGCGGCGGTGTCGATCGATGCCGGGGCCGCCGGGAGTGGCGGTGTCGAGGGTGAGGCGCGTGGGGAAATACCACTCCGTGAAGTCCAGGGGTGGTTCGCACAGATCGCGGGCGAGTTCGTGGACGGAGGTGATCTCGCTGTCCGGTGTGGTGGCGTCGAAGCGGGCCGGGTCGACGGCGTCGTAGTCGCTCCAGCGGTAGACGGTGCCGGGGTCGAACCCGGTGGGGGCGAACTTCTTCGCGGTGCCGAACAGCGCCGGGCCGAGTGGGAGTGCGGCGGCTGCCGCGGTGGGCAGCGGGAAGGACTTCGGGCCCACAGGGGTGCCGGGGGCGAGGAAACCCGTGCTGGCTTGCAGGAAGGCGAACGGTTGGGAGTTGTCGTCGAGGATCGCGCCGAGCACGGCGGTGTTGGTGGCATGCAGAGTGCGGATGTCGGGATGGCCGGTGAACACCGCGCGGTGGTCCTGGGCGAGTAGAACCCGCAGCGTCGCATCGACATTCGGATTGCGCGGCAGGCGCGCGACGATCTGGTCGACCCCCTCGGGCTCGAGATGCGCCGCCAGGCCGGCCAGCGCGAGCAGGTTCATCGTCTCCGGGTTGATCACCGCCGGGGCGGCCAACACCGGTAGCGCGGTGCCCACCCGTCCGGTCCCGGCGGCGAGCACCGCGGCCACGGCGGGCGGCAGATCGGGCAGTTCGGCCTGCGGCATCAGCGCCGCCGGGTCGGCGCTGACGGCGGTGTCGAGGGCGAAGTACCCGGCGCACTGCCGGTGGCCGGCGTCGTCGGTGGTGGCCGGGTCGCCGTCGAAATCCCATTCGGCGAAGTTGCCGGTGATCAGTCCACCGAGGGAGTGCCCGCCGCACAGCACCTTTCGCGCGCGGACCGCCGGGTCGGGCAGCTCGGCGCGCAGCAGGTCGTACTGGTCGCGCAGTGTCTGTGCCAGACCTTGATTCGCCAGCCAGGCCACCGCGGGTCCGTCGACGGGAAATCCGGCGAAGCGCCTGCCATCGATCTCCGCGCCGCCGAAGTAGTAGGCGGTGGCGACGTCGAGCGAGCCCGTCCGCAGGCCCGTGAGGCGTCCGGTGTGGTCTTCGAGGCAGTTGGAACGGCGGTCCAGCGCCCAGAATTCGAGGTGCGCGCCCTGCCGCGCGGCGGCCGCGACGGTGTTGCGGGCCAGGCTCTCGAAAGCGCTCGCCCCCTCGAAGATGCCGGGCTGGGCGACGAGGATGCGATCGGCGCGGGCTGCCTCGTCGGGGCCCGCGGCCGAGCGGAACCGCAGGTAGGACAGTTGATCACACTCGGGGGGACGGGGCCCGGCCGAGGCGGGCAGCGGCAGGTGCCTGCGTACCACCGACGAGATCACCGACGGCACCGACGAAGTGGACGGATAGACCCACTCGATCCGCTCGCTGACGTCCGGGTCCGCCGCCGACAGTGCCGATACCGATACCGCGATCAGGGTGATGCTGCAGGACATGCTCGCGATCCGCGAGAGCAGACGCCAGGGGACACGGATCACGCTGCACTCCTCACCGACCGCGCACGTCCCCGGGTGGTCGCGGGAGTGCGCGACTGTCCGGCGAAGATAGCAGGATCACCCGGGCCCGTACGGCGGTTTCGTCGCGGCTCGGTCTTCGTCCGCCAGCCGCTGGTGCAGTGCGGCCGCGCGGAGGGTGAGGTGGTTGCGCTCGGCCAGATTGTCCGCCTGTTCGGCGGCTTCGACGTAACGGCGGGCCGCGGTGGCGAGTTCGCCTGCCTTCTCGTGGAGGTAGGCGTCCGCGGCGGTGTACCGCGGGAGTCCGGGGTCGAGATCGGCGAGCGCGGCCAATCCGGCGCGCGGGCCGTCCGCTTCGCCGAGGGCGACGGCGCGGTTGAGTCGCACGATCGGGCTGTCGGTGAGCCGCACCAGCTCGTCGTACCACTCGACGATCTGCACCCAGTCGGTCTCGGCCGCGGTCGGCGCGTCCGCGTGCAGGGCGGCGATGGCGGCCTGGGCCTGGTACTCCCCCAGCCGGTCGCGCGCCAGTGCGGTCTGCAACACCGCGATCCCCTGCGCGATCAGGTCGCGCCGCCACCGGGTGCGGTCCTGTTCGGCCAGCGGTACCAGGCTGCCGTCGTCGCGGGTGCGGGCCGGACGGCGGGCATGGTGCAGCAGGAACAGGGCGAGCAGCCCGGCCACCTCCGGATCGTCGGTGGCGGCGGCGAGTTGCCCGGCGAGCCGGATCGCTTCGGCGGCCAGGTCGACATCGCCGCTGTATCCCTCGTTGAACACCAGGTAGAGCGTGCGCAGCACGGTGCGCAGGTCACCCGGCGTATCCAGCCGGATCTCGCTCACGGTGCGCTTGGCGCGGCTGATGCGTTGCGCCATGGTCGCTTCGGGCACCAGGTAGGCCCGCGCGATCTGGCGGGTGGTGAGCCCGCCGACCGCCCGCAGCGTCAACGCGACGGCCGAGGCCGGGGTGAGGCTCGGATGCGCGCACAGGAAATACAGCTGCAGCGTTTCGTCGACCGAGGCGGCCGGCCCGGGCGGCGGTTCGTCGAGCATCCGTTCCTCGCGCCGCCGCCGGGCGGTGTCGGAGCGGGCCAGGTCGAGGAAGCAGCGCCAAGCCGTGGTGATCAGCCAACCCTTCTCGTCGGCGGGGTGCTGCCGCGGCCAGGTCTCGACCGCCCGCACCAGCGCCTCCTGCACCGCGTCCTCGGCCGTCGCGAAATCCGCCCCGCGGTGGACGAGGGCCGCCAGCACCCCGGGGATCAAGGCGCGCAGCCGCGCCGCGTCCATCGCGTCGGCGGCCATCACTCGGTGACGGTCGGCGGGGCGGTGAGGAACGGGCGCACCTCGAGCCACTCGTGGATCGGTGCGCCGCCCGCACCGGGCGCGGCCGACAGCTCGCCCGCGAGCTCGACGGCGCGGTCCTGGGAGTCCACGTCGATGATCATCCAGCCCGCGATCAGATCCTTGGTCTCGGCGAACGGGCCGTCGGTGACGGGTGGCTTACCCTCGCCGTCCGAGCGCACCCACATGCCCTCCGGAGCGAGGGCCTGCCCGTCGACGAATTCGCCGCTGGCCTCCAGCCGCGCCGCGAAGTCGTTCATGTACTGGACGTGCGCGTGGATCTCCTCGGGCGTCCACCGATCCATCGGCACGTCGTTGACCGCCGCCGGAGCGCCGCGGTAGTGCTTGAGAAGCAGGTACTTGGCCATGACGTTCTCCCTTCGGGAATTGCGACCCTAGTTGGTCTCGTACCCCTGGGACGGAACCGCGGACGCGTTCTCGACATCTCCCGGGAAGAATTTTCTCGCCGGTGCCGGCAAGCGGTGTACCGAGTCGGGCGGAATCGACGTAAGTGGGTGTTCCTTCTCAGGATGACCATCCGAGTGCCGATGATGCCGACCGGGTGCGCGCGCGATCGCGATCAGCGCGCGAACCCGCCAGCCGCTCATCGCTACGCCGACATTTCCGCAGTTGGATGCCCGGTCGGCCATCCGTCTTCCCTGCGACCGCGCGACCCGTAGCGGACGCCGATCTCCTCGATTCGCCGCACCATCGGGCCCCTTCGCCCCTACTATGTTAATGACAATTCACGACCAAAGGAGCGCAATGATGCGTACCCCCCTTCGTCTCGCCACCGCTTCGGTGGCCGCGGCGTCCCTCGTCGCCGCCGCCGCGAGCGCCGCGGCCGCGCCTGCCGAGCCGGGCCCGGCCCACGCCATCCCCGTCGCCGTGAGCACCGGTTCGTCGATGGTGGACAGTGGCGCGGCCGCGCTGGAGTCTGCCGGGTACCACCTCGGGCGTGGTGACTTCCTCGGGTTGCTGGTCCTCGTCGGCGTCACCCCGTTCCAGATGCTGACCGGCGCCGTCTGCGATCTGGGCACCGGCTCGGGGCTGCCGGTCCCGTGCACCCGGCCGAAGTACTAGCGGCCACGGTCGGACCCTCCGGTTGCCGTCGGTCGGCGACCGGAGCCGCCTCTACCCCACCGACGACCGCATCGCGGTCGATTCCGCGCTTCCCGCGCGCCGCCGATACGGCAGCGCGAACATGTACAGCCCCGAGACCAGCAGCGCCAGCAGCGGGATCAAGGGCAGATACGACACCCAGACGATCGGCTCCGGCAGCGACAGCGCGACGAAGGTCGCGAGCACCGTCACCGTGAAGGCGACGGCGGACCAGCGGTGCAGCCGCCGCACACCCGCCGCCCGCGCCGGCGGTCCGCCCGCGTCCGCGCTCCGCCGCCCGCGCCACCACAGCGCGTACAGGCCCGCACCGGAGAAGAACAACAGCGCCAGTGGCGGCAGTGGCAGATACGCCAGCCACGCCGGCCCCTGCGCCGCCATCGCCACCACGGTGACGACGACGCTGAGGGTGAAGACGATCGCCAGCACCCGGTGCGTCTGCCGGATTCCCTTGTTCCCGTTCATTGCGCCCTCCTCGAGCGGCGGATCCCTGCGATCCGCCCGTGCCTGCCGATGTCGATCGACGACGATGAGGACGACGCTATGGCGTCCGCGCCGACCTGCGCTTCTCGATTCCTGACCGGTTGCCGGTCCGGGTGATCGGCCGTTGTGATCTGCATCGGCTTCGGGCCGCCGGATTTGCCGCCCGCCGCCGCGAACGTCCAGAATCATCCGATGATTTGCGTGTCCGGTCGGGTGGCGGCCCGTTGAGCGTTCTCACCCTGAGCCTGGTGGCCCTGGCCGGGTTCTTCGCCGGCGTGATCGGGTACGTCACCGGGATCGCCTCGCTGATCTCCTATCCGGCGCTGCTGGCAGCGGGACTGCCCCCGGTCGCGGCCAATGTCACCAACACGGTGGCGATGGTCGCGGTCGGTGTCGGGTCCACCGCCAAGGCGGGTGCCGGGCACGCGGTCGAAGGCCGCACGCTCGCCCGGTACGCGGCGTACTCGGCGCTCGGCGGCACCGCGGGCGCGGCGCTGCTGCTGCTCACCCCCGCCGACGCCTTCGAGGTGGCGGTGCCGTTCCTGCTCGCGGCGGCCTCGCTGAGCCTGCTGGCGCAGCCGAAGCTGCGGGAGCTGGCCGGCGACCGGGAGTTTCCGCGGCTCTACCCGCTCGGCATATTCGCCGTCGCCGTGTACGGCGGCTATTTCGGGGCGGGCGTCGGGGTGATGTTCCTGGCGCTGATCCTGGTCTGCACCTCGGCCACCATGTGGCGGGCCGGGGTGCTCAAGAGCTTCCTCACCGGCATCGCGAATTTCGTGGCCGCCATCGGATTCGCCGTGTTCGGGCCGGTGCACTGGCTCGCGGCGGCGGCCATGGCGGTCGGCGCCTTCGCCGGCGGGTGGTGCGGACCGCCCTTGGTCGCGCGGCTGCCGCCGACGGCGGTCCGCATCGCGGTCGCCGTCTGCGGCACCGGCCTGGCTGCCTATCTGGCCCTGAGCTGACCCCGGGTCAGCTCACCACGAGTCGACATGCACGATCCGCGCCATGTCGACCCGGGCGGCGGGCTTGAAGTCGGTGCCCTTGGTGTAGGCGACGGGGATCAACGCCCCCTGCGACACCTTCTCGAAGGGGATGCCGAGCACCTCGGCCGCCTCCCGCTCGTACTTCAGATGCAGGGTGGTCCACGCCGTGCCGAGCCCACGGGCGCGGGCCGCCAGGCAGAAGCTCCACACCGCCGGGAACAACGACCCCCAGTGCGAGGCGCTGGCCGCACCGGAGACGTTGTCGACGCGCCCCCACAGGCACGGCACCAGCAGCACCGGCACCTCCCCCATCTTCTCGGCCAGGTACTCCGCCGAATCGGCGACCCGGCGACGCGTGGCATCCACCGCCGGATCGCCGGTGGCCTTGGTGCCCAGGTACTCCGGTGCGTCCCGGTATTCGGCGAACCCGCGCCGGTACAGCTCCCCCAACCGCCTGCGCTTCTCGGCATCGGTGACCACCACCCAGTGCCAGCCCTGCCGGTTGGACCCCGACGGCGCCTGCACCGCGAGCTCGAGACATTCGCGCACGACCGCGAGCGGCACCTCGCGCTCCAGGTCCAGCCGCTTGCGCACGGTGCGGGTGGTCGACAACAGCTCGTCGGGGTTCAGGTCCAGCTCGATCGGCATGGTTCCGACCGTACGACAGGGCCGCGATCACGTGTGCGCCGGACTGGCTGCCGCGCGCCAGAAGTCGGCGTACCGACCGCCGCGGGCGAGCAGCTCGTCGTGGGTGCCCGCCTCGACGACGTGCCCGCCGTCGAGGAAGACGATGCGGTCGGCGGTGCGGACCGTGCGCAGCCGGTGCGCCACCATGACGACCGTGCGCCCGGCCATCAGCCGGGTGATGCCCGCGTGCACGGCGGCCTCGTTCACCGGGTCCAGGGCCGAGGTCACCTCGTCGAGCAGCACGATCGGGGCGTCCTTCAGCAGCGCCCGGGCGATCGAGACCCGTTGCCGCTCACCGCCGGACAGCAGGGCCCCGCCCTCGCCGACGTGGCTCGCCCAGCCGTCGGGCAGCCGCTCGATCACCTCGTCCAGGCGGGCGGCCGCCGCCGCGGCCCTGACCTCGGCGTCGGTGGCGTCGGGCCGGCCGAGGCGGACGTTGTCCTCGATGGTTCCGTCGAAGAGGTGCACGTCCTGGAAGACCACCGCGATGCGCGACATGAGCGTGTCGGTGTCGATGGCGCGCACGTCCACCCCGCCGATGCGCACCGCGCCCGCGTCGACGTCGGAGAAGCGCGCGAGCAGGTGCAGCAGGGTGCTCTTGCCCGCACCCGACGGGCCGACGACGGCGAGCCGTTGCCCTTCCGGCACCGTCAGGGTGACCCCGTCGAGCACGGGCCGATCGCCGTGGGCGAAGGTCACCGCGTCGAAGGCGAGGTCGTGCCGCTGCGGCCGGATCGGTTCGGCGGGTTCCGGCAGCGGTTCGTTGCGCAGGACCGCGTCGAGTCGATGCAGTTCGGCGCGGGCGCCGCGCACCTGACTGCCGATGTCGGCCAGCGCGAGCAGCGGATCGGCGCAGCGGGCGGCCAACACCAGAATCGCCAGGACCTCGGCCACGTCGACGGTGCCGCCCAGGGCGAGGTAGGCGGCCAGCGCCAGCAGTGCGGTGAACATCGCCTGCACGGTGAGGGTCGCGCCGACCGCGCCGGTCAGCGCGGTCGCGATCTGCTTGCGGGAGGTGCGTTCGACAGCGCGCAGGGCGTCGTCGAGCAGGGCGAAGCGCTCGGCGGTTCGCCCGCCCGCGCGCAGTACCGGCTGCGCCTGCAAATACTCGACGACGCGGTTCGCGGCCTCGGTGTCGCGCTCGTGGCGTTCGGCGTCGCCCGCGGTGGCGGCCCGCGCGGTGACGGCCTGGGTGGCGGCGACGATCGGCACCGCGACCAGCGCGGCCAGCCCGAGCCGCCACTCGTAGGCGAGCATGACGGCGAGGATGGTCAGGGGCGTGACGGTCGCCGAGACCAGCGGGGCCAGCAGGTGGGCCAGCACGCTCAGCGCGGCGAGGACACCGCGTCCGGCCAGCACCGACACCTCCCCCACCCGCCCTGGGGTGTACCAGCCGACCGGCAACCGGGCCAGATGATCGCCGAGCCGGTGGTAGACCCCGCGCAACAGGGTGGTGCCGACGGTGAAACCGGACAGGTCGCTGCGGTAACGCAGCAGCGCGTACCCCGCCACGGCGGCCCCGAACGCGATCAGCCAGGGCTCGGCCTCGGCCGGGTTGTCGCCGAGCAGCGCCCGCAGCACCGGCACCACCAGGGCGTAGGACAGGCCCTCGGCCACGGCGGTGAGGGTCATCAGGGCGATGGTGCGGCGCACCGGGGGCGCGTAGTCGGGGCCGAGTACGCGCAACAGCGTGCGGATCATCGGGGTGCCTCTTCTCGCGAGGGGCGGTCGGCGACCGCGGTGCGGTGGGTTTCCCAGAGGGCGGCGAAGCGGCCGCCGCGGGCCAGCAGCTCACGGGGGCTGCCGCGTTCGACGATGGTGCCGTTGTCGAGTACCGCGACGGTGTCGGCGTCGGCGATGGTCTCGAGACGGTGCGCGATCACCAGGAGCGTGCGGTCGCCGCCGAGGGCGGACAGGGTCCGGCGCACCGCCTGTTCGGTCTGCGGATCGGCGAAGGCGGTCGCCTCGTCGAGTACCAGCACCGGCGTGGCGGCCAGCAGCGCGCGGGCGAGCGAAAGACGTTGCGCCTCACCGCCGGACAGGACCACATCGACGCCGACCACCGAGTCGTACCCGTTCGGCAGTTCCAGGATGCGGTCGTGGATGGCGGCGCCTCGCGCCGCCTGTTCGATGGCGTCGCGGTCGGCCTGCGGCACCGCGAGCGCGATGTTGTCCGCGATCGAGGCGCGCAGCAGCCGCACATCCTGGAAGACGAACGACACCGTCCGGTACAGCTGCGCGGGGGCGAGGTCACGCAGGTCGACGCCGCCGAGCCGGACCGATCCGTGGGTCGGGTCGAAGAATCGCGGAAGCAGTTGCACCAGGGTCGATTTGCCGCTGCCTGACGGGCCGACCAGGGCCGTGACGGTGCCGGGTTCGAGCACCAGGTCGATGCCGCGCAGCACGTCGCGGCCGGTGTCGTAGCCGAAACGCACGTCGCGCAGTTCGATCCGGTGCCCCCGCGGAACGGCGGGCCGCGCGGGCTCGGGCAGCGGCGGCTCGGCCAGCACCTCCCGGATCCGGCCGATCGCGCGGCGGGCGGCCTGGAGGTCGTCGAAGCCGTGCCCCAGTGCCGCGACGGGCGCGGTGAGTCCGAGGCCGAGCAGCAGGAACGGCAGCAGATCCGCCGGGGGCATGTCGCCGGCGCGGATCAGGACCGTGCCGCCGATCAGCACGGCCAGCAGGACGAACGGCGGCGACAGCGCCACCTGCATCGCGGCCGCCGGTCCGGCCAGGCCACGCACCATCCGCAAGAAGATGTCGGCGAATTCGTCGGCGGCGCGGTGGAACCGGCGATTGGCGCGACCGGCACCGCCGAACGTCTTGACCACCGCGATGCCCTGCACGAACTCCACCACCGAGTCCGCGATCCGGCACATCGCCGCGTCGAACTCCGCTTGTTCGCGTTGCCGCGCGGACGTCGTCATCAGCGGCACCACCGCCACGGCCAGCAGCACCGGAACGAGGGTGAGCAACGTCAGCCGCCAGTCCACGGTGAACAGATAGATCAGCGAGGCCGACGGCACCACGAAGGCGGAGACGAGTTCGCCCGGTGTGTGCGCGATGAACGGGTGCACAGCGCTGACGTCCTCGCCGACCACCTTCGCCAGCTCCCCGGTGCGCCGCCGGGAGAACCAGCCGATCGGCACCGTGCCCAGCCGGGCCGCGAGCTGCCGCCGGAACGCGAGTTGCACCCGGCTGTCGAGCAGATGCGCGAGCCCCGACGCCGCGGCGCCGCACACCAGCCGCACGAACAACCCGGCCGCGCCCGCGAGCACCACCGACCAGACCCGCCCCTCCTGGATCGGTGTCGGCGACAGGAGGATCCGGCCCAGCTCCACCACGGCCAGCAGCGGCACCAGACCCGCCAGCGCGCCGACGACCTGCAGCACGACCACGGCGGCGAAGCCCGGCAGATGCGGGCGCAGCAACCTCATCGCGGTCCGTTCGGGTGCGACCGCGGTGACCGGCCCGTCCTGCTCGCGTGCCTCGGCGAGATCGGTGGCCGTCATGATGCCCGTACCCGGATACCCGGCGTGACGCGCTCGGCGCCGTCGTCCCTGCCCATGCTCACTCCTCGCCGCTCGATGGCGGTACCGCTGTGTCCGATACCGCGCCCAGGTGAAACCGCCAGTTTCGATACCTGACGTATCGAAACCAAGAGTAGCGTAATGCACTAGGGTGTGGGCATGACGCGAGTGAGCAGCGAATCCGCTCGGCCACCGGGGCGGCCACGGTCCGGTCTGCACTCCGTGGTCTTCGCCGCCACCTTGCAGACGGTGCACGAGCTGGGTTATGCGCGCGCGACGGTCGATCGCATCGCGGCCGCGGCGGGCGTGGCGAAGACGACCGTCTACCGCCGCTGGCCGTCCAAGGGCGCGCTGATCATCGATTGCCTGCTCGACGCCTTCGGCCCGGTACCACTGGAGGGCGCGGACCGGGCCGAGATCATGACGGGTGCGATCCGTTGGATCGCGGGGAAGATCGCCGAGCCCGGCGTGGGCGACGCCTTCGCGGGTGTCTTCAGCGACGCGGTCAGCGATCCGGAGCTGCGCACCCTGTTGTCGACCCGCTTCCAGGATCCGTATCGGATCGCCGTTCAGGACGCGCTCGGCGAGTCCGAGCAACGGGTGCTGTTCTACATCGACGTCGTCGTCGGCACCCTGCTGCACCGGATGGGGATGACCGGTGCGCCGATGGTCGAGTCCGATGTCGAGGCATTGATCGAGATGACGCTGCGGTACTTCGGCACCGGCGACGAGGGTAACGGGCGCTAGGCCGACTCGCGGACGGGCGCCCGCCGCACCTGGAGGCACCGGTCCACGCGGAACAGCCGCAGCGTCAGGCGGGTTCCGGGCGAGAGGTGGGCGGCCACGGCGGCGGTCGGCACGAGCGCGGGCTGATCGACCGGCACGGTGGCACCGTCGGTGACCACCGTGGCCGAGCCCGCAGCGAGCACGTTGCGCAGCCAGTCGGCGCGGGTGCCGTAGGGCAGGGCGACGACATAGCCGGTGTCGGTGGGGATCACGTCGACGGGAGTGTCGTAGGTCCGGCCGGAGCGGCGGCCGACGTGCCGGATCAGCGCGCGGGGCGAGCCGGCCGTGCCGGCGTCCCGCAGGACGCGCCGGTTGGTGACCTTCTTGTTGAAGCGGCGCACGGTGTCGACGATCGGCGCGATCCGGTACCGCAGGCCGATCAGCAGGGTCGCCAACGCGAGCAGCGGAATCGCCACGATCAGCACGGCGAGAACAATCAGCACTTTCATCAGGACAACCGCCTTCGGGACCGCCTCGGCACGCCGCGGCTCACTTACGTTGTAAGTACCGTAGACTTACCGTGTAAGTACCGTCAATCCCCGTCCTGCCCACCCCCGGAGCCCCATGCCGCACCGCAACCCCGCTCGGCCACCCCTGACCCGGGATCGGATCCTCTCGGCCGCGGTCGATTTCGCCGACGCCAACGGCATCGATTCGCTCACCATGCGCCGTCTGGGCACCCTGCTCGGCGTGGAGGCGATGTCGCTCTACAACCACGTGCGCGGCAAGGCCGAGCTGCTCGACGGCATGGTCGACCTGGTCTTCGCCGAGATCGAGCTGCCCGATCCCGGCCTCGACTGGCGTGCGGCGATGGGCGCGCGGGCACGCTCGGTGCGCGCGGCGCTGGCACGGCACCGCTGGGCGATCGGACTCATGGAATCGCGCAAGGCGCCCGGTCCGGCCACTCTGCGCCACCACGAGGCGGTGCTCGGCTGCCTGCGCGGCGCCGGCTTCTCGCTGGCACTCACCGCGCACGCCTATGCCCTGATCGACAGCTACATCTACGGATTCGCCCTGCAGGAAGCCACGCTGCCGTTCGCCGCGCCCGCCGAGTCCGAGGAGGTCGCCCGCGAGATCATGGCCGGACTGCCCGCCACGGAGTTCCCGCACTTCACCGAACTGGCCGTCGGGCACGTCCTGCGACCCGGCTACGACTTCCGCGACGAATTCGACTACGGGCTCGACCTCATCCTGGACACCCTCGAGCAGCGCCGCACCGCCCCCTAGGCCAGAACCCGGATATCCGCTAAATTCCAGCCATGACGATCGTGGCGGTCCTCGCCTCCGAAGGCGCGGTGGGTTTCGAGGTGATGCTCCCGGGCGTGGTGTTCGGCGCGGCGAACACGGTCTGCGCGGACGATCGGTACGAGATCCGCATCGTGACGCCCGAGGAGGGGGCCACCACCGGCGCGGTCCACGGGCGGGTCCGGCTCCAGAGCGATTGGGGCATCGACACTCTCGCGACGGCCGACATCGTCGTCGTGCCCGGCCGCGACGACTACCGCACCGAGCCGTCCGCGGCGGTCTGCCAGGCGCTGCGCGCGGCCCTGGCCCGTGGCGCGCGGGTGGCCTCGGTGTGCGTCGGGGCGTTCACCCTCGCCGCGGCCGGGTTGCTGGACGGGCTGCGCGCGACCACCCACTGGGCGCACGCCGCGGAGCTGGCCCGCCGGTACCCACAGGTCGAGGTGGACCCGTCGGTGCTGTTCATCGACAACGGGCAGGTGCTCACCTCGGCGGGTATCGCCGCGGGGCTCGACGTCTGCCTGCACCTGGTGCGCCAGGATCTCGGCGCGCAGGTGGCCGCCGACACCGCCCGCCGGATCGTCATGCCACCGCAGCGCGACGGCGGCCAGGCCCAGTTCATCGCGCACGCCGACCCCGCCGACCCCGACACCTCGCTGCAACCGGTCCTGGATTGGATGCAGGCCAACCTGCACCGCCCGCTCACCCTCGACGACATCGCCGCGCACGGCGCGATGAGTGTGCGCAGCCTCAACCGCCGCTTCCGCGCCGAGATCGGGACCACCCCGTTGCAGTGGCTGCTGCGCGCCCGCGTGCACCGCGCGCAACAACTGCTCGAGACCACCGGCCTGTCGGTCGATCGGGTGGCCGAGGAGTCCGGCTTCGGCTCGGCCACCACCCTGCGCTATCACTTCACCCGGCTGACCCGGACTTCACCGCAGGCCTACCGCACCACCTTCCAGCACGGCGACGCCGGCGACCGAGAGCCGGCGTTGGCCAGATCTTCGCGATAGGTGTCCATCTGGCCACTGGGCGGGCCGATCTTCCGAAAGCACACTGGTGAGCGCACATTTCGGAAGGGAACACCATGACTGTTCGAGAAGCCGACCGCACCGGGTTCGCATTCCCCACTTCGGAGCTCGCCGTCGCCGCCGACGCGCTGGTCGCCGAGGTCTCGTCGCCGCTGGTCTACAACCACGTGGTCCGCGCCTACCTCTACGCCCGCGAGATGGCCGCGGCCACCGGCCTGCGGGCGGGTACCGACTACGACGACGAACTGCTCTATCTCGGCTGCATCCTGCACGATCTCGGCGCCACCGACTACGCCCAGGGCGACCAGCGGTTCGAGGTCGACGGGGCGGACGCGGCCGCGGAGTTCCTGCGCGCCAGGGACGTCGCCGAGGACCGGATCCAGGTGGTGTGGAACGCGATCGCGTTGCACTCCACCGACGGTATCGCCCACCGCTTCGGCACCGAAGTGGCGCTCACGCAGATGGGCACCGGCGCCGACATCATCGGCCGGGGCCGGGAACTGCTGCCCGCGGGCTTCGCCGAGCGTGTGCACGCCGCGTGGCCGCGCCTGGACGTCGGCTACGCCTTCGGCGAGGTGCTCGCCAGGCAGGTGCGCGACAACCCCGCCAAGGGCAGTCCGTTGACCTTCCCCGGCCAGCTCTGCCAGCTCTACTACCCCGATCAACCCGCGGTCACCTGGTTCGACGTGGTCGATGCGGCGGGCTGGCACGACCGGCCGGTGCCGATCGGGGACCGGCCGGTCGGCGCGGCGACGCCCGAGGAACTGGCGACGCTGTTCACCCGCTACTTCAACGCCGGTGATCTCGGCGGTCTGCTGTCGCTGTACGAGCCGGGCGCGGTGCTGTTCCCGATGCCCGGCGAGCGGCGCACCGGCCTCGACGCCATCCGCGAGTCCCTGCGCGGCATGCTCGATTCCGGCGCACGGATCGAGCTGACGGTGCGCGGCGTGCACGTCGCCGGTGAGCTGGCGCTCATCGCCAACGACTCGGTCCTCACCGGGGCCGGACCGGACGGCACGCTGGTGTCCACCACCACCGAGATCGCCCGGCGCGGCAGCGACGGCTCCTGGCGATACGTCCTCGACGACCCGTACTTCACCGCCTGAGCGGCCCGGGTCCCGGCGCGAGCCGTTCGTCGAGCACCCGGGCGATCCGGGCCAGCACGGACGGCTCGGTCATCGCCAGGTGCGCGGCGTCGACGTCGACATTGGTGATCTCACCGGCCACGACCGGCGCCCAGCCCCGGTGACCGCGGGCATCCGGTCGTCGGTCCCGTAGCGCGGTGAAGTACAACAGGTCGCTGTCGAGCACCCCCGGCTCCCAGTCCCCCGCGGCGCGGATCGACCGGTTGTAGGTGTCGGTGAGCCGTTCGATGGCGGCGGCGTCGATGGCGAGGCCGTCGCCGAGCCTGCGGCGGATCAGGGCGGCCGCCTCCTCGGGGGTGGCGTCGGTGGGCACGAAGTCGATACCGATCACGGGGCCGAGGTTGGCGATCAGCTCGCCCGCGGTCACGGTCGTCACGGTCGAGGCGTCGATGCCGTCCACCTCCGCGTCGAGCATCGCCAACAGCGCGACGTCCTCACCGGCGGCACGTATTTCGGCGGCGACCGCGTGGGCGATGAGACCGCCGAGCGACCAGCCGAGCAGGTGGTACGGCCCGCGTGGCTGCACGCCGCGGATCTCGGCGACGTAGCGGCGCGCGGTCTCGACGATGGAGTCGGGGCCCGGCTCCTCGCCGCCGAGCTGTGGCGCCTGCAAGCCGTAGATCGGCCGGTCGCCGGTGAGGAATTCGGCCAGCGGCCGGTAGCACCAGGCCAGACCGGACGCGGGGTGGATGCAGAACAGCGGTGGCTGCTCGCCGCCGGTGCGGATCGGCAGCAGCACGTCGAAGAGCGCGGCGGCTGGTTCGGGGGCGGGCCGGCCCGAGCGCATCCCGGTTTCGATGCGCTTGGCGAGGTCGGCCGGGCGCGGATCGGACAGGAACCAGCTGACCGGTACCTCGTAGTGCAGATCCCGGGACAGCTCGCCGGCCACCTGCACCGAGCGCAGCGAATTGCCGCCCAGGGCGTAGAAGTCGTCGTCGGCGCCGACCCGCTCGACACCGAGCACGTGCTCGAAGACTTCCGCGACCTCGCGTTCCAGCCAGGTCGCCGGTTCCCGGTATGCGCCGTGCGCGACGTCGGGTTCCGGCAGGCGGTTGCGGTCCAGCTTGCCCGACGGGGTGAGCGGCACGCTGTCGAGCACGACCACGGCACCGGGCACCATGTAGTCGGGCAGCTCCGCCGCGGCGTGCGCCAGCACGGCGTCGACATCGAGGGTCGCGCCGGGGGCGGGCACGAGGTAGCCGACCAGCCGGGCCGCCGCGCCGGTGGACCGCACCGCCGCCAGGGCGCGGGCGACGCCGGCATGCTCGGCGAGCACGGCCTCGACTTCGCCGAGTTCGATGCGCAACCCGCGCAGTTTCACCTGGAAGTCGGTGCGGCCCAGATATTCCAGGTCACCGGTGCGGTTGCGGCGCACCAGATCACCGGTTCGGTACAGCCGCTCACCGTGCCCGTAGGGGTCGGGCACGAACCGCTCGGCGGTCAATCCGGGCCGGGCGTGGTATCCGCGCGCCACCTGGGCACCGGCGAGATACAGCTCCCCCACCACGCCGGGCGGGACCGGCCGCAGCCGGGCGTCGAGCACGTAGGCGCGGGCGTTCCACACCGGCGTACCCATCGGGACGGCGCCGGTGTCGCCGGCACGGACCGGGCGCGCGGTCGCGTGCACGGTGAACTCGGTCGGTCCGTAGAGGTTGTGCAGTTCCACCTCGGGCAGCACCCGTCGCACGGCGGCCACCACGTCCGCGCCGAACGCCTCACCGGCCACCAGCAGCGCCCGCAGCGAGCGCAGCGCCGATGCCGGTGCCGACTGCGCGAACGCCGCGAGCATCGACGGCACGAACGAGGTGATCGTCACGCCGTGCGCGGCGATGACCTCCGCGAGGTAGGCCGGGTCGGTGTGGCCGCCGGGGCGGGCGATCACCAGCCGCGCGCCCACCGCCAGACTGCCGAACAGCTCCCACACCGACACGTCGAAGGTGGCGGGTGTCTTCTGCAACACCACATCGCCGGGGCCGAGCGCGTAGGCGTCGGTGAGCCAGCGCACCTGGTTCACCACCGCGCGGTGCGGGATCGCCACCCCCTTCGGCCGGCCGGTGGATCCGGAGGTGAACAGGATGTAGGCCAGGTGGTCGGGCCGTAGCGGGGCGAGCCGCTCGGCGTCGGTGACCTCCGTGGCGTCCAGACCCGCCAGATCGAGGTCGTCGAGCGCGGTGAGCACCACCACGGGAGCGGCGGTGGCCAGCATGTAGTCGATACGGTCGGCGGGCAGATCCGGATCGATCGGCACGTACGCTCCGCCCGCGGCGTGCACGGCGTACATGGCGGTCACCTGGTCCAGGGAGCGGCGCATCCGCAACCCCACCGCCGTCTCCGGGCCGATGCCGCGGGCGATCAGCCAGCGGGCCAGCCGGTTCACCCGCGCCGCGAACTCGGCGTAGGTCAGCGACCGGCCCTCGAACTCCACCGCGGGCTCGTCGGCGTGGGCGCGCACGGCGCGGCCGAACAGCGAGACCAGCGTGTCGCCGGCGGGCAGCGCGTGATCGGTGGCGTTCCACCCCACCAGCACGGCATCGCGTTCGGCGGCGGTCAGCAACTCCACCTCGTGCACGGGCCGGTCCGGATCGGTGACCAGCGCCGCGAGCATCCGCTGCAAGCGGTCGACGAAACCGATCACCGTGGTGGCGTCGAACAGGTCGGTCGCGTAGGAGATTCCGCCGGTGATGCCCGCGGGCGTGCCGTCGGCGTCGTAGCTGTCGGAGACGGTGACGTGCAGGTCGAACAGCGACGTGCCGGTGTCGGCGTCGGCGACCGTGGCCGACAGGCCCGGCAAGGCGAAGTCGGTGGCACCCAGGTTCTGGAACGCCAGCATCACCTGGAACAGCGGGTGGTGCGCGTGCGAGCGGACGGGGTTGAGTTCCTGCACCAGGCGCTCGAACGGCACGTCGGCGTGGCCGAAGGCGGCGAGATCGGTGGCGCGGACGTGCGCGAGCAGCTCGGTGAAAGTCGTGCCCGGCCGCATCCGGGTGCGCAGGACCAGGGTGTTGACGAACATGCCGACCAGATCGTCGAGCTGGGGTTCGCCGCGTCCGGCGTAGGGGGTGCCGACGGCGACGTCGTCGGTGCCCGCCAGCCTGCCGAGCGTGGCCGCGAGCGCCGCGTGGAACACCATGAACAGGGTCGTGTTGTGTTCGCGGGCCACATGTTCCAGGTCGGCGTGCAACTCGGCGCCGATCCGGATCGGCACGCTCGCCCCGGCATAGGACTGCACGGGCGGGCGGGGGCGGTCGGTCGGCAGCTCCAGCCGCGGGGGCAGATCGGCCAGGTGGGTGGTCCAGTAGTCGATCTGCGCGTGCAGCAGTGACGCGGGATCCTCCTCCGCGCCGAGCACCGCGCGCTGCCAGATCGCGTAGTCGGCGTACTGCACCGGCAGCGGCGTCCAGGCCGGCGCCTGACCGAGCAACCGCGCCTCGTAGGCGAGCATCATGTCGCGGGCCAGCGGTGCCAGCGAGGCGCCGTCACCGCCGATGTGGTGCATGGCGGCGGCCAGCACCCACTCGTCCCCACCGAGGTCGAACAGGCGGACCCGGAAGGGCGGCTGGGTGGTCACATCGAACACGCTGGCCAGGAACGCCCGCACCGCCTCGGCCACGTCGTCCCGGTCGACCCGGACGACCTCGGGCGCCGCGGCCGCCTCCGCCACGGGCAGCACGACCTGCACCGGCTCGCCCGCCACCAGCGGGTAGACGGTGCGCAGGATCTCGTGGCGGCCGACCACGTCGTCGAGCGCGGCGCGCAGGGCGTCGCGATCGAGACTGCCGGACAACCGGATCACGACGGGAATGCTGTAGGCGGCCGACTCGGGTTCGAAGCGGTTGAGGAACCACATGCGCTGCTGGGCGTACGACAGCGGCACACGCTCGGGCCGCGGCTGCGCGGTCAGCGCCACCCGGCCGGTGTCGGCGTGCGATTCCGCCCGGGCGGCCAGAGTCGCGACGGTCGGCGCCTCGAAGATCAGCTGTACCGGCACACTCGCGTCGATCGCGGCACCCAGGCGCGCCGCGACCCGGGTCGCGACCAGGCTGTTGCCGCCGAGGGCGAAGAAGTCGTCGTCGGCGCCGACCGGTCCGGTCAGCCCCAGCGTCTCGGCGAACACCCCGGCCACGATCTCCTCGATCGGCGTGGACGGCGCCCGGAATCGCTTGGGCTGCAACACCGGAGCCGGCAACGCGCGGCGATCCAGTTTGCCGTTGGGCGAGAGCGGGATCCGGTCGAGGATCAGCACCGCGGCGGGCACCATGTAGGACGGCAGCACCGCGGTCAGGGCAGCGCGCAGATCGGCTTCGGCCAGCAGCGCCCCGGCCTCGGGCACCACGTACGAGACCAGCATGACGGGTCCGGCGCCGTCGCGGCGCGGGACGGTCACGGCGTACCGGACGTCGGGACGCGCGGTGAGCGCGGCGTCGATCTCACCCAGTTCGACCCGGAAGCCGCGCACCTTGACCTGGAAGTCGTTGCGTCCCATGAACTCCAACGCCCCGGCCCGGTTCCAGCGCACCAGGTCGCCGGTGCGGTACATGCGCTCGCCGGGCCCGGCGTACGGGCAGGCCACGAACCGGCCCGCGCTGGTGCCGGGGCGATCCAGGTAGCCGCGTGCCAGCCCCGGGCCCGCCAGGTACAGCTCGCCCGCCACCCCGACCGGCACCGGCTGCAGGCGGGCGTCGAGCACCAGTGTCCGCATCCCCGGCACCGGCGTGCCGATGCAGGACCGGGCGGTCGGCTGCCCGCGGTCGACCGCGGTCGCGACGATGGTGGCCTCGGTCGGGCCGTAGAGCACCCGGAACTCCCGGACGCCCGCGTCGTCGGTGCCGGTCCAGCGGCGCACCAGGTCCGCGGGCACCTCGTCGCCGCCGGACAGCACCACCCGCAGGTCGTCGAGACCGGCCGGGTCGACGGAGGCCAGTGCCGCCGGGGTCACGAAGGCGTGCGTCACCCGCTGCGCCCGCAGGAACTCGCCCAGTTCCGTACCCCCGTACAGCTCGGTGGGCGCGATCACCAGCGCCGCCGCGCCCCCGACCGCCAACAGGATCTCGAGCAGCGAGGCGTCGAAGGACGGGGAGGCGAAGTGCAGTACCCGCGAATCGGGGCCGACGCCGTATCCGCGCTGCCCGGCCAGGAAATCGGCGATGCCCGCGTGGGTGACCGCGACACCTTTCGGCACGCCGGTGGAGCCGGAGGTGAAGACGACGTACGCGGTGTTCGCCGGCCGCAGCGGGCGCAGCCGTTCGGCGTCGCCGATCCGGCCGCCCGGCAGCGCCGCGAGCCGCGCGGCGGTGTCGTCGGCACGGGCGTCGGCATCGAGCACGACCCACTCGACGACAGCGGGCAACCGGTCGCGCACCGCGGCCACGGTCAGCCCCAGCGTCGCGCCGGAATCCGTCACCATCTGCTCGATCCTGCCCGCGGGATACCCGGGGTCGACCGGGACATAGGCCGCGCCGGTCTTCACCACGGCCCACCACGCCACCACCGACTCCACCGAGCGCGCCACCGCCACCAACACGGTGCGCTCGGGTCCGGCGCCGCGCCGGATCAGGTGGCGCGCCAGCCGATTCGACCGTTCGTCGAGTTCGGCGTAGGTCAGCCGCGTCTGCCCGGACACGACGGCGACACCCGCGCCGGCGCTGCGCGCCGCGGCGTCGAACACCTCCGGCAGCAGCACCGTCGGCGCGGGTGTTCCGCCGGTGCGCGCGAGCAGGTGCGAGCGCTCGTCCGCGTCCAGCCAGTCGATTTCCCCGACCGAGACCGACGGATCGTCGGCGACCGCTTCCAGCACTCGCACCAGCCGTCGTCCGAATCCCGCCACCGTTGCCGGGTCGAACAGCTCACGCGCATACATGAGCATTCCGGAAATGCCCTCTGCCACACCTCCTTTCCCATAGGAATCCGATACGACCCATTGCAGGTCGAACTGGGAGATCCCGGTGTCGGCCTCGGCCAGGGACACCTGCACATCCGGCAGGGTCACCTGCGTGTCGGCCAGGTTCTGCCAGGCCAGCATCACCTGGAACACCGGATGGTGCGGGGCCGAGCGGTCCGGGTTCAGATCCTCGACGACGCGTTCGAACGGCACGTCCGCGTGCTCGAAGGCGCGCAGATCCGTCTCGCGGGTGCGGGCGAGCAGGTCCGCGAACGGCTCACCGCCGTCGAGCGGCGTGCGCAGCGCCAGGGTGTTGACGAACATGCCGACCAGCTCGTCGAGGCCCGGTTCGCCGCGGCCCGCGACCGGGGTGCCGATCACGACGTCGTCGCTGCCGCTGGAGCGTCCGAGCACCACCGCCAGTGCCGCGTGCAGCACCATGAACAGCGAGGTGCCGTGCGATCGGGCCAGTTCCAGCAGGCGGGCGTGCAGGTCGGGGCCGATCTCGACCGGCATCCGCGCGCCCGACAGCGACGCCACCGGCGGGCGGGGCCGGTCGGTGGGCAGCTCGAGACGGTCGGGCGCGCCCGCGAGGGTGGTGCGCCAGAACGCCAGTTGCGCCGACATCAGCGACCCGGGATCCTCGGCCGTGCCGAGCACCGCGCGCTGCCACAGGGCGTAGTCGGCGTACTGCACCGGCAGCGGCGCCCAGGCCGGCGCCTGTCCGGCCGTCCGGGCGGCGTAGGCGGTCATGACGTCGCGGGCCAGCGGGCCCATCGACCGGCCGTCCCCCGCGATGTGGTGCACCACCAGCGCCAGCAGGAACTCTTCGGTCGTGCCCGCGAGTTCGAAGAGGCCGACCCGCAGCGGTACCCGCGTGGTCACGTCGAAGCCGCGGCGCACGAACTCGCCGATCGTGTCATCGACGGCGGCCGGATCGACGCGCACCGATTCCAGGGCGATCTCCGGTTCGTCGAGGATCACCTGCCGCGGTTCCCCGTCGGTCTCGGGATAGACGGTGCGCAACACCTCGTGCCGAGCCATCACATCGCGCAAGGCGGCCGCCAGCGCGGCGGGATCCAATCGGCCCGACAGCCGCAGCAGCACCGGGACGTTGTAGGCCGCCGAGTCCGGCTCGAACCGGTTCAGGAACCACATCCGCTGTTGGGCCAGCGACAACGGCAGCCGCTCCGGGCGGGCCACCGCGGTCAGCGCGACCCGCTGCCCGCCGCCCAGCGACGCGGTATGCGCGGCCAGGGCGGCCACGGTCGGGAAGTCGAACACCGCCCGTACCGGCACGGTCGTGTTCATCGCCGCGCCGATGCGCGCCGCCACCGACGCGGCACTCAGGGAGTCACCGCCGAGGGCGAAGAAGTCGTCGTCGGCGCCCACCCGGTCGAGGCCGAGCACCTCCGCGAACGCGGCCGCGACCGCCGCTTCCGACCACGTCGACGGCGCCCGGTATTCCCGTGCGGCGAAGGCGGGTTCGGGCAGCGCGTCCCGGTCGAGCTTGCCGTTGGCCGTCAGCGGCACCTCGTCGAGCACCACGACCGCCGCCGGGACCATGTAGGCGGGGAGCTCGTCGGCCAGCGCCCCGCGCAGCTGCGTCCCGGAGACGGCGGCACCCGCCGCGGGCACCACGTACGACACCGGCACCACCGCTCCCCCGCCGATCCGGCGCGGGACCGTCACCGCGAACGCCACCGCGTCCTGCGCCGCCAGGGCCGCATCGATCTCGCCCAGCTCCACGCGGGTGCCGCGGATCTTCACCTGGAAATCGTTGCGCCCCACGAATTCGAGGGCGCCGTCCCGGTTGCGCCGGACCAGGTCGCCGGTGCGGTACATGCGGCCGCCGTCGAACGGGCAGGCCACGAATCGGGCCGCGGTCAGCCCGCGCCTGCCCGCGTAGCCGGCCGCGACCCCGGCGCCGAACAGGTACAGCTCACCCACGACACCGATCGGGGCAGGCCGCAGCCAGGTGTCGAGCACGACCGCCGCCACCGGTCCGACCGGGCCGCCGATCGTGATCGGCGCGCCGGGGCGCAGGTCGCCTGCGGTGGCCCAGATGGTGGATTCGCTGGGACCGTAGAGATTGACCATCCTGCGGCCGGGCGCCCACCGCTCGACCAGTTCCACCCCGACCGCCTCCCCGGCCGTCGCCAGCACCCGCAGTTCGTCGAGCCCGTCGGCCGGGACGGTCGCCAGCGCCGAGGGGGTCACCACCGCGTGCGTCACGTGCTCGCCGCGGATCAGATCGGCCAGTTGCGGCCCGCCGTACACCTGCGGCGGTGCGACGATCAGCCGTGCGCCCGCCCCGTGCGCCAGCAGCAGCTCGAAGACCGAGGCGTCGAAACTCGGCGCGGCGACCTGCAACACCGCCGCGTTCCGGTCCACGCCGAGCAGGCGATGTTGCGCGGCGACCAGATCCGCGAGTCCACGGTGCGTGACGAGCACGCCCTTCGGCGTCCCCGTGGAGCCGGAGGTGTAGATCAGGTACGCGACGTCGTCGAGATGCACCGGACCGCCGCGCTCGGCGTCGGTGACCCGCTCCGCGGGCACGGATTCGACGGCGCGGCGGGTGTTCTCGTCGTCGAGCACCAGCGTCGCGACCGCCGCGGGCACCGCGGCACCGGCGGCGCTGTCGGTGACGGCGAGCGCGGCGCCGGAATCGGACAGCAGGAACGCGATTCGCTCGGCGGGCAGGCTGGGGTCGATCGGCAGGAACGCCGCTCCGGCCTTGGCCGCCGCCCACACGGCGGTGACGGCGGCGAGCGAACGCGGCAGCGCGATCGCGACGACACGATCGTGTCCGGCCGTGTGCGCCAGCAGGAGCCGGGCCAGCCGGTCGGACCGCTCGTCGAGTTCCCGGTAGGTCAACGCCTTGTCGGCACAGCGCACGGCGATCGCGTCGGGCGCTGCCGCGGCGGAGGCGGCGAGGATGCCGGGCAGTGTGCGTGGTTCCGCGCCAGGGCCGCTGTTCTCCGGCCGCATCGGCCCGTCCTCGCCGCCCCCGACGGCCGCCGTGGCGGCCTGCGGGTCGGCCGCGATCCGGTGCAGCACCGCGGTGTAGCGGTCGAGGATCTGCCGCGCGGCGGCGGCGTCGAACTCGCCGACCCGGTAGCGCAGGGTGATCCGCAGCGCCGACGTGCCGTCCGCCGCGGGCCGGGTCGGGGCGACGACCAGGCTCAGCGGGTACGGGGTGGCGTCGACACCGGCGAGTTCCTCGACTCGCAGCCCGGCCGAGTCGACCAGTTCCTGCAGGGCCGTCCGGTCGATCGGGAAGGACTGGAAGGCCAGCGCGGTGTCGAAGAGTTCCGGCAGTCCCGCGGCCCGGTGGATCTCGGGCAGGCCGATGTGGTGGTGGTCGAGCATGCGGGCCTGCTGGGCCTGGAGCTCGGCCAGCAGCCGCGCGATCGGCGCCGCCGGATCCAGCTGCGCCCGTACGGGGATGGTGTTGAGGTACATGCCCAGCGCCCGGTCCACGTCCGGCAGCTCGGGCGGTCGGCCCGACACCGCGGTGCCGAACAGCACATCGGTCTCCCCGGCCTGGACGCGCAGGGTCATCGCCCAGGCCGCGGCGAGGGCGGTGTTGACGGTGACCGCGGTGTCGGCGGCGACGCGGCGCAGCGCGTCGACCTCGGTCGCGGTCAGCTCGGCCACTTCCTCGGCGGTCGCGGCGGCGGGCACGCCGCGCGACACCCGGGTCGGTGCGGTGACATCGGAGAGCTCGCGCGCCCAGGCGGTTTTCGCCGCGTCGGCGTCCTGCCGGCGCAGCCACGCCAGGTAGTCGCGATACGACGGGGCGGCACCGGCGGAGTCGATGTGTGCCGGTCGGCCGTAGAAGTCGAGTAGCTCGCGCAACAGCAACGGCATCGACCAGCCGTCGAGGACCACGTGGTGGTTGGTGACGAGCAACCGGAACCGGTCCGGGGCCAGGCGGATCAGGGTGAATCGGATCAGCGGCGGTACCGACAGGTCGAATCCCGCCGCCGCGTCGGCCGCCGCGATCTCGTCGGCGGCCCGCCGCGGCTCGCTCCGGTCCGTCAGGTCGAGGGTGCGGAACGGCACGTCGGCGCGCGCGAGGACGATCTGGCACGGCCCGTTCGCGGTCTCGGCGAAGGCCGCCCGCAGGATGTCGTGCCGAGCCACCACGGCCTGGGCGGCGGCGCGCAGGCGCTCGCCGTCGACCGTCCCGGCGAACCCGATCATCGTCTGCACCGTGTAGTCGTCGCGGTCGCCGCCCAGGCCGGCGTGGAAGTGGATGCCGGCCTGGATCGGCGACAACGGCCACACGTCGGCCAACGCCGGGTAGCGCTGCCGCAACCGGTCGAGGTCGGCCTCGGCGAGCCGTACGAGCGGCGCGCCCGCGTCCGGCGCCTCGGTCGCGCCCTCGGCGCGGGCCAGCGCGGCCAGCGCGGCGACGGTCTTTCCCTCGAACACGTCGCGTGGTGTGAATCGCAGCCCGGCGGACCGGGCCAGCGCCACCAGTCGCAGCGACACGATGCTGTCGCCGCCGAGGGTGAAGAAGTTGCTGTCGGCCGTGACGGTGTCGAGCTGGAGCACCTCGGCGAACAGCCGCGCCACGGTCTGTTCGGCCGGCGTGGCGGGCGGCCGGCCCGACTCCTGCCGGGCTCGGACCGGCCTGGCGCACAACGCTTTCCGATCGACCTTGCCGACCGGAGTGAGCGGCAGGTCGTCGAGTACCACGATCGCGGCGGGGATCATGTAGTGCGCGAGCGCACGTTCCAGATCCGCGCGCAGCGCCGTCACGTCCAGTTCGGCGCCGGCCGCCGGGACGACGTAGGACACCAGCACCGGTTCCCCGGCGGGACCGCGCTGATCCACGGTGGCGACCCGCGCGACGGCGGGTCGGCGGGCCAGGTGGGCGTCGATCTCGCCCGGCTCGATCCGCAGACCGTGGATCTTGACCTGCTGGTCGTTGCGGCCCAGGTAGGCCAGTTCCAGGCCGTCGCGGCCGCGTACCCAGCGGACCGCGTCGCCGGTGCGGTAGAGCCGTTCGCCGGGCCGGTCCGGGTCGGCGACGAAACGTGTCGCGGTCAGGCCCGGCCGCTCGTGGTAGCCGCGGGCCAGGCCCGGCCCGCCGACGTAGAGTTCACCGGTGACGCCTACCGGCACGGGCCGCAGCCAGGCGTCGAGTACCCGCACCGACGTGCCGGGGATCGGCGCGCCGATGGTGACCTGGTCGCCGGGCCGCAGTTCGGTCGAGCCGGTCGCCCAGATCGTGGTCTCGGTGGGTCCGTAGTGGTTCAGCAGGCGACGACCCGCTCCCCAGCGCCGCACGAGGTCGGCGCCGGTCGCCTCGCCCACGACCGCGACCGTGGCCAGCGAGGGCACCCGATCGGGTGCCATCGTGCCGAGTACGGACGGCGTGATGATCGCGTGGGTGATGTGCTCGCGGCCGATCAGGTCCTCGAGCTCCGACCCGCCGTAGACCTGCGGCGGTGCGATCGACAGGCACGCACCGCGGCTGTGCGCCAGCAGCAGCTCCGACACGCACGCGTCGAAACCCGGTGACGCCACTTGCAGCACGACCGACGCGGTGTCCACCGCGAAGGCATCGGCCTGGGCCGCGACGAGATTCGCCAGGCCACGGTGGGAGACCTGCACGGCCTTCGGCGTTCCGGTCGAACCGGAGGTGTAGATCACGTACGCGGTGGTGCCCGGCAACACCGGGCCCGCCGGGCTGGGGACGGTGGCGACGGTTTCCTCGTCGGCGCGCAGCCACTCGACCGTTGTCGGAAGCTGGTGTGCGACAGCGTCGATGGTCACGCCGAGGGCGCAGTGCGCGTCCGCCAGCAGACCGGCGATCCGCTCGGGCGGATTCGCCGGGTCGATGGGCACGAAGGCGGCGCCGGTCATCGCCACCGCCCAGATCGCCACGGGTAGTTCCGCCGATCGCGGCGCCACCACGGCGACGAACGATTCGGGGCGAGCGCCCCGGGCGATGAGCCTGCGTGCGAGGTCGGCCGCCCGCTCGGCCAACGCCCGATAGGTGAGCGAGGTGGTCCCCGCGCGCACGGCGGTGGCATCGGGATGCGCTGCGGCGGTGGCGGTCAGGATGTCGCGCAGGGTGCGCGCCGGCAGTTGCTCGTCGGAGCGTGAAACATCTTCGGGCACACCTGGTTCCGCGGTGATCGCGGCGACACGGCGCTCCGGGTCGGTGACGATCTGGGCGAGGATGCGCTCGAACCGCGCGAGCAACGTACGCGCCTGCTCCCCGTCGAACCGATCGGTGGCGTACCGCAGGATCACGGTGTGGGTTCCGGTCTCGCCCGGCGCCGCCTGCCCGTCCCGCGCGGGACGCGGCGGTGTCACCTGCAGGCTCAGCGGATACGGGGTGGCGTCGTGTGCGTCGACGTCGACCAGGCGCAGACCCGCGTCGTCGAGGTCGCGGGCCAGCTCGTCCCGGCCCAGCGGGTAGGACTCGAGCACGGTCACCGTGTCGAACAGGTCGGCCACACCGGTGGCGCGCTGCAACTCCGCCAGACCGATGTGCCGGTGGTCGAGCATGGCCGCCTGTTCGGATTGCACGCGCACCAGCAGCTCGGCCACCCGCTCGTGCGGATCGAGCCGCACCCGCACCGGCACCGTGTTGATGAACAGTCCGATCATCCGCTCGACACCGGCCACCTGCGGCGGGCGGTGCGACACCGTGTTGCCGAACACCACGTCCGAGCGCCCGGTCAGGACGGTGAGCAGCAGAGCCCACGCGACCTGTACCGAGGTGTTCGCGGTGACGCCGTGCGAGCGGCCCAGATCCAGGATCGCCGCGGACGTGGCGGCGGACAGCTCCACGCCGACCTCGCCGCTGTCGGCGGTCACCGTGCGCTCACCACCGGTGACACGGGTGGGACTCTCGATCCCGGCCAGCATCCGCTGCCAGGCGGCGATCGCGGCGTCGTCGTCCTGCGCGTGCAGCCACTGCAGGTAGTCGCGGTAGGAGTGCGCGGGCGGGAGGTCCGCGCCGGTCTCGTCGGCGTAGCGCGCCAGCAGTTCGTGGATCAGCAGCGGCATCGACCAGCCGTCGAGCACGATGTGGTGGTTGGTGACGATCAGGCGGAACTCGGCGGCCCCGGTGCGCACCAGGTGGAACCGGACCAGGGGCGGGCGGGCCGGATCGAACGGGGCGGCCTCGGCGGCGGCGTGTATACGCAGACCCTCGTCCGGATCGGCCGAATCCGTCAGGTCGCTGGTGCGCCAGGCTGTTTCGGCCTCGCCGAGCACGATCTGCCGCGGCCCGTCCGCGCTCTCCACGAACGCGGTGCGCAGGCTGTCGTGCCGGTCGACGAGTGCCTGGGCGGCGCTGCGCATCCGGTCCGCCAGCACCGGGCCCGCGAGGGTGAGGGTGGCCTGCACGGTGTAGCCGTCCTGACCGTCGGTGTCGTAGACGGCATGGAACAGCAACCCGGCCTGGAGCGCGGTCAACGGCCACACGTCGGTCATCGCCGGATACTCGCGCCGCCACCGGTCGAGGTCGTCCTGCGTCACCGGGACCAGCGGGAAGTCCGACGGGGTGAATCCGCCCGCGTCGGCGGACCGCGCGTGCGCGGCCAGTCCGCGCAGCGCCGCCTCCCACAACCCGGCCAGCTCCGCGACCTCGGCCCGGTCGAGCACCTCGGCGGCGTAGTCCCAGGTGACCTCGAGTTCGTACCCGTCGGGCCCGTGCTCGGCGATCGCGTTCACATCGAGCACGGCAGGCAGCGCCATCCGGGGGTCGACCGTGGCGGTGAGGGCGGTGAATTCGGTGGTGGGCGTCCACGGCCCGGTGTGTTCGCCCGCGCCGACCCGGCCCAGGTAGTTGAAACTGATCTGCGGCTCCGGCGCACCACCCAGCACCGCGGCGCCGAGCGAGTCCAGGTGGCGCAGCATCCCGTAGCCGATGCCGTTGTCCGGCACCGCCCGCAGCTGTTCCTTGACCCGCCGCACGGCCAGACCGGCGGCGTCCCCGCCGGCGAACGCGTCGTCCAGATCGAGGTCGCCCAGATCGAGTCGCAGCGGGAACCGGGTGGTGAACCATCCGACCGTGGCCGCCAGATCGGCGCCGGGCACCGCCTGTTCCTCGCGACCGTGCCCCTCCAGCGCGATCAGCTCCGCGCCGCCGGACCGGCCCCGCGCCCGCCGCCACGCGCGCAACGCCAGGCCAAGGGCGGCCAGCAGGGGGTCGTTCGCGCCGCCGTGGAACCTGGCGGGCACGGTGGTCAGCACGGTCTCGGTGACCTCGGCGGGCACCCGCAGGCGCACCTGCTCCGCCGCGGCCGCGACATCGCGGTCGGGGTCGAGCCTGCGCGCACCGAGCAGGTCGTCCCCGCACTCGAGCTCGTCGCTCCACAGCGCGAGTTCGCCCGCCCGCCGGCGGGGCGCCTGCTCGACCAGACCGTGCACCCACCGCCGCACCGAGGTGGTCGGCGCGTCGAACCGCGGGTCGCCGCCCTCGGCCACCTGCGCCCATGCCTGCGCGAGATCGCCGAGCAGGATCCGCCACGACACCGCGTCGACGGCGAGGTGATGCACCACCAGCCACAGCAGATCCGCGCCCGCGTCGCCGCCGTCGAGCCACACGGCCTGCACGAGCACGCCGTCGTGGGGATTCAGCCGGTCGGCGGCGGCCTGCAGATGCCGGTCGACCTCGGCGGCGTCGCGCCGCGCCAACCGGACGCGGGTGAGCACCGCCGCGGCGTCGATCGTGCCGCGCTCGAGCACGTCGACGAAACGGTCCGCCGAGCCGGCGGCGCGCAGCACCGCGCGCAGCATGTCGTGCCGGTCGAGCACGGCCTGGATCGCCCGAACCAGGTCGTCGCGGCGCAGGTCCGCGGGCAACTGGACCAGCGCCGCCTGGGCGAACCGGTCGTAGTGCCCGCGCGCGAGCATGGCGTGCATGATCGGCGACAGCGGCATCGATCCGATGCCGCCACCGGGAAGTTCGGGCAACCGCTCGGCGCCCGCGTCGGCGGCGATCAGCGCGAGCCCGGCGACGGTCTTGTGGTCGAACACGTCCTGGGTGGAGAAGTTCAGGCCCTTCGCCTTGGCCCGTGCCACCAGCCGGATCGACAGGATGCTGTCGCCACCCAGCGCGAAGAAGCTGTCGTCCGCGCCGACCTCGGGCACGCCGAGCACCTCCGAGAACAGCTCCGCCACGATCCGTTCCCGCGGCGTCTCCGGTCGACGCCCGACCGGCACGGCACCGAAGTCCGGTTCCGGCAGCGCCCGGCGGTCCACCTTGCCGAAGGCGTTGACCGGCAGGCTCTCCAGCGGCATCAGCACCGTCGGCACCATGTGCGGCGGCAGCGTCGCGCGGGCGAACCGCTGGAGTTCGGCGACATCGAGGCGGTAACCGCGCACCGGCACCACGTAGGAGGCCAGTACGGTCGTGCCCGCCTTGTTCGGCACCGGCACGGTCACCGACAGCTCGACGTGCTCGTGCCCGGTCAGTGCGGCGTCGATCTCGCCCGGCTCGATCCGGTACCCGCGGATCTTGACCTGGAAGTCGCTGCGGCCCAACAGTTCCAGCTCGGGCTCGGCGCTGTCGGTGCGCCACCGCGCGAGATCACCGGTGCGGTACATCCGCTCCCCCGGCGCGCCGTACGGGTCGGCGACGAATCGGGCCGCGGTCTCGCCGACCCGGTGTCGGTAGCCGCGCGCCAGGCCCGGCCCGGCCAGATACAGCTCCCCCGGCGTGCCCGGCGGCACCGGTTGCAGGGTCCGGTCGAGCACCATCGCCGCGACCCCGCGGATCGGTCCGCCCACGGTGCGGTCGTGGCCGGGCCGCAGGCGCGCGCACGCGGCGGTCACGGTCGCCTCGGTGGGCCCGTATTCGTTCAACAACGCCCACGGCCCGGTCCAGCGTTCCACGACGTTCGGCGGGCAGACGTCGCCCCCGACCACGACCGCGCACAGTTCCGTCAGCGGTTCGGGATCGACCGTGGCCAGCATGGCGGGGGTGAGGGTCAGGTGGGTGACGCGCGCCTGGGCGAGCAGCCGGGTGAGCCCTTCGCCGCCGATGATCTCCGGGGGCACCACGACCAGCGCGGCGCCGCTGGCGAAGCAGGTCAGGAACTGTTCCAGCGAGGCGTCGAAGCTGGGCGAGAGCGCATAGGACACCCGCGAATCCGCGGCCATGCCGAAGGCGGCGACGCGGTCGGCGATCAGCCCGGCCAGCCCGGCATGGGTCACCTGCACACCCTTCGGCGTCCCGGTGGAGCCGGAGGTGTAGGTCAGATACGCCGTGTCGGCCGGACGCAGCGGGCGGGTCCGCTCGTCGTCGCCGACGGGCCCGTCGGCGGTGCCCGCGAGCGCCGCGCGGGTGGCCGGGTCGTCCAGCACCAGCGCGGCCACGCCGTCGGGCACCCGATCCCGGTGCTCGGCCACCGTGAGCACGGTCCGCGCGCCGCTGTCGGCGATCATGTGCTCGATGCGCGCGGCCGGATACGCCGGGTCGATCTGCACGATCGCCGCCCCGCATCGCGCGACCGCCCACGCCGCGAGGACCGATTCCACCGACCGGCGCAGCACGATCCCCACGGCCGTCTCCGGCCCGCACCCGAGTGCGACGAGCCGCCGGGCCAATCGGGCGGACTCGCGGTCGAGCTCGCCGTAGGTCACCGTCGCGTCGGGGGTGATGATCGCGGTGGCGGCGGGGTCGCGGCGCGCGGCCTCGCCCAGGATGTCGGGTAGCAGCCGCGGCGGCGCGGGGTTCGGTCCGCGCACGGGCAGCAGCGCCGCCCGCTCCGCCGGTTCCAGCAGCGGCAGCGCCGCCACCGGGCAGTCGGCGCCGCGGGCGAGGAAGGCGTGCAGGAAGCGCAGGAACCGCCGGTGATGCCCGGCCAGTTCGGCGCGGGTGTAGATGTTCGGGTTGCCCTGGAAATCGATGTGGGTGCTCTCGCGGCCCGCGCCCGGGTAGATGTTGACGAACAGGTCGGCGGTCGGCCCCGAGGTGAGCACATGCAGCCGCCCGGTCGTCTCCCCGAAGACGACCTCGTTCTCGATCATCATCAGGTTCACCGCCGGACCGAAGGACGCGGCCTCGTCACGGGCGATGCCCATGTCGGCGAAGATGTCCTCCTGGCGGTAGCGCTGGCGGCGCAGCGCACTGGTCAGCTCGCCCTGGGTGGCCTCGATCAACTCACCGACCGCGCGTCCGGCGACCCGCACCCGCAACGGCACCACGTTGGCGACCATGCCACCGGACCGCCGCAGCACCGCCGAGTGCCTGCCCGAGACCGGCAGGCTCAGCAGCACCTCGTCGCTGCCGGTCATCCGTGCCAGATACGCCGCGAAGGCCGCGACCGCGATGGGCGTGACGCTCGTGCCGCGCGCCGCGATCACCTCGTCCAGCAGGCGCGCGGTGTCGTCGGGCAGCGGGGCGCTGATCAGCGTCGGATGGATGGTGGGCTTGCCGACCCGGCCGGCCAGGCTCACCACCGGGGGCGCCCCGGCCAGGTGTTCGGTCCAGTACTTGCGGTCGTTGTCGAAGCGGGTGGAATCCCGGTAGGCCAGGTCCTGTTCTACGATGTCGGCGAGATTCTGGGCGGCGGGCAACGGGGCGTCCTCGCCGCGGACCCACGCGTTGTACAGCTCGGTGATCCGGCGCAACATCGTGACCGCCGCGAACCCGTCCAGCGCGATGTGGTGAGCACGCTGATACCACAGGTAGTGCTGCGGACCCACCTGGTACACATAGCTTTTCATCAACCGGTCGGTGAGCAGGTCGAGCGGGGCCGAATAGTCCTCCACCATCAACCGGTGCGCGGTCGCCACCGGGTCGGTGTGCCCGCGCAGATCCACCACCGACACCGGCGCGTCGAGGCTGAGGTCGACGAACTGGCACGGCTCCCCGTCCACCTCGATCAGACGCACGTGCCCCGACCCGAACTCGCGGCTGGCGGTCCGGCACGCCTCCACCAGCAGATCCGCCCGCAGCTCCCCGACGATCTCCACGTACTGCGCCACGGAGATCGGCGACCCGCCCGCCAGGTGCTGAGCGAACCAGATGCCCCGCTGGGCGGCGGTCAGCCGGAGGACCTCGGGGGGCGAGCTCGCCGCGCTCGCGGAGTCGGCTCGGGAATCGCCGCCGGACACCAGGTGCCGGGTCGCGTCGGGCGAGTGGCGGCGCGGATCACCCGACCACTCGGGGGTGCTGTCGAGGTTGCGCTTGGACTGGGTCACCGGACCTCCATTGATCCGTTGTTGCCGTCCGGCGGGCAGCGTCGGGTGCGCAGGGCTGTGCGCACCATTCGCGACGCATCGAAATGGTGTCTGTGCCCTCGGACGAGGAATTGCTCGTGACGGCACCGAAAAGCACGCCGACACGGGCGCAAGGAACCGTGGCGAACACGACCGGGTGAAATTCCGCCGGACTGCCGACGAATCACATTGTTCGAATTATCGACCGGTGTTTGCCGACGTGACCGTTGCGAGAATTCGCGATTCGGTCATTTCTGGCGATCCTCGCGTTTTCGCGGTCGCCCGGGTGGACCGTGCCGGTGGGGTTCCCAGCCGGCCACGGCCGCGTGCACGCCGTGTTCGTATCGGCGTACGCGCTGGTCAGGGGTAATGCTCGCGCCGCGGCACGGTTCCGCGAGCAGAACGAAGGTAGTGGATTTCATCGGTGGCACCGACTCGCCTCGGGACAATGGCGTACCGCAGTACGCGTCCGTTCGGTCGCAAGTCCATCGACGGCGCTGTCGCGAACTTGTCCTGTTGGCTCTCCGCAACCCCGACTATTGGGAGATTCGTCTGTGTTGCCGACCTGCCTCTCAGGCTTCCGGGTCGACTGTCGCCGGAGCATTTCGGTGGCTCGGCGACGGGCGCGAAAAGCAATCATAATCGAGCCGCGACGAACCTCGCAACGAAATCAGCGGCGAATGCCCATGACCCCGCAGACCGGCGCTGACCAGGTCAATTTGCCGGAAACGGCGACCAGGTCGTCGACCGCCGCGGCGAGGTCTTCGGGCATCGACGCGGCCCGGCGGCGCTCGAGGTCGACGTGCACGAGCATGATCTCGAGGGTGTTCGACAGCCGCTCCCGCTGCGGGTCGACGAGGAAGGTCATCATGTGCACGGCCTTGTCCGCCCGCTCGAGCACCCGCGCGTGCACGGTCAGCGGATCGCCCTCGCGCAGCTCGCTGTAGTAGGCGATGTGATGCTCGGTGGTGAACAGCCCGAGCCTGCGCTCCCGCCGGTACTGCTCGTCGAGCCCGGCGGCCCGCAGCAGGATGTCCGCCGCCCGGATGTTGTGCTCGAGGTAGTACAGCACGTTCATGTGCCCGTTGTCGTCGATCTCCCGGGCACTCACCCGCCCCTCGAGCACGGCCGGAAGCTCACGAATCTGCGCAACACTCGGTAGGTCGATCGCCATACGCCCATCCTGCGACACCACCGCACCGCCCCGGACAGCGGGTGCCCACTCACCGAACACCTCTGTCCGGTGCCACCCACACGCGGGCGACAGACGTTTTGCCGCCCTCGCCCGATCGGTATACGTTGATGCCGGATCGTCCGGCCCAGGTCGTTCCGCAATACAGAAGGGTGGGGGTGTGGATTCCGGGCGTGTCGAGACCGAACTGGATCGACAGATCGCCGCGGTTCGCGGTGAAGCGATCGCCGGCGACAGAAGTGTGGCCATCGAAACCGATCCGGTCGGCCGAATCACGCGGCTGTATTTAGCCGATTACGCGATGGACGACGGCCCCGAACGACTGGCCGCGATCCTGCTCGAACAGCACCGGATCGCACACGGCGGCGCCGTCGCACAAGCCATCGCCGTGCTGGAGTCCCAGGCGTCCGAGGTGCCGGGGCAGCGATGACCGAGGATCTGGAACGACTGGCCGGGCACGTCGCCGAACTCGACGCCGCGGTCCACGCCGTCCGCGGGACCGCCTGTTCACCGGACGGCTCGGTGTACATGGAAGTCGACATCTACGGCGCGATCACCCGCCTGCAGCTGACCGATTTCGCGATGGAGCGGGGGCCGCAACGGCTCGCCCAGCTGGTCACCACCTGCCATGATCGAGCGCACGCCGCCGCCGTCACCGCCGCGCGTGCGGCTCATGATTCCGTTCGCGCACAGCAGGATTCGCGAGGCTTACGATGAACGTCGATCCCGTCGAGATGCGCGAGCTGGCGACGACCCTGCGGTGGCGCGCCGGGATCGTCGAAGGTCACCAGCCGCTGGTCAAGAGCACCCGGGACGCCGCGCGCGACGGCGCGGAGGAATCACAGACCTTCGCCCGGATCCAGGAGACCCTCGAGGCACTGGACACGATCGTGCGATACCACGCGGAGCAGATGCGGGTGGTCGCGACCGAGATCGAGACCGCGGCCACCGCCTTCGAGACACAGGACAACGCCAACGCCACGTCGATCGAACAGGCGGGACCCCGGTGACCGACAAGAACCCGATCACGATCGACGCCGTTCGGAATTGGAATCTCAGTGCGGGCCATCGGCTTGCGATCGAATTGGGCTCGCTGGCCAACACCATCGAAACCGATGTCGAAGTGGCCAACCGCGAGGTCCAGCAGTCACGCGACTACTTCGACAGCGAGGCGGGCGAAGCCATGCGTGCGCGCTACGACGCCGACCGGCGCAACGCACTGGCCGCGGTCGATGCGCTCCAGGCCATGACCACACCCATCTCCGAGGTGGCCACACTGTTCGACAACGCGGCGTTGACGATCAAGGACACCGTTCGCAAGATCCAGGAGTCGGAGTATCAGCTCTTCTACACCGACGACGGGCAGGTGTTCTCGCGGAAGTCGGTGATGGACTGGGTGGACGACAATCCCCTCACCGGACTGACGAGATCACTGTCCGTCGAGAAGGCACGCCGGGACTTCCAGGCCGCGCTCCAGGGCGCCTTGTACGACATCTGGACAGCAGATCTCGAGTACAACGCCCGGATCGGGCAGGTGCTCGAGACGCTGCCCGAATCCGTTCGGCAGGCGCTCGTTCCAGTACCCACCGACCCCGATCTCGCCCGCATCCTCCGTGAGAACCAGGTGGACGCCTCGGACCGCACGGTGATCTTCCCCAGCGGAGAGTTGCTGGCGACTCTGCGGGCGATCATGCCCGATATCCAGCCGAAGGCGATGACCCAGGAGGAGGCAGACGCACTGATCCAGCTCGCCACCTCCGGTCTCGACGGCCCGGCCAAGTTGAAGACCTTCTACGACATCCAAGACGAAGCCAGCACGGCGGCGGCAAACGCCTTTCCCGATCTCTCGGAGAAGGCCAACGAGAAGGCCCTCAGTGACGGCCACGCAGACGCTTTCCGGCACATGTACTGGAACGCCCGGATGACCCAGGAGTTCGGCGCGGACTGGACGAACACCTTTGCCAGCGGCCACGAGATGATCGGCAGCAACCCGGCGGCGCGCGAAGCGATGGATCTCTACAACAACCAACTCGGACGCGCGATCGGTGCGAACAATCCTGATGCAAGTCCCGAGGAACTGCAGCAGAAGGTTCTGGAAGCCATCGACAACAACCAGGCGGTCGTGATCCAGTCGAGTCCCGACGGCGGACAGATCGCGTTCAGCAACTCTGTCGCGCCCGGCCAGAACGTCATCCTGCCGGGTGCGGGGATTCCGATGCCGAAGGGGAACTGACGATGCGTGTCCCGACTGTACTTCTCGCGGCGGCGCTTGCCCTCGCGGCCGTGTGCGGCACGGCTTGCGGCTCGATGAGCACCGAGCCCCCGGCTTGCCCCTCCGAGACTTTCGATCTGCATCGGCACCCCGCCACGCTCGGCGACGAGAAGGCTCTCGTGCGAGCTTTCGACGAAGCCGCCGAGCAGCAGTTGGAATCCACGACCATGGCGGAGATGACCAGCCGCGCAGGGTGGAGCACGGCCTGGGACCGGGTCATCTATCTCGGCCCGCGTACGACCGACGAGCAGCTGAAACTGAAGGCCGCAAGCGACCTCGATCTGCCGTGCTTTTCCAACCTGCCCGCGCTGACCAGCAATTCGGATCAGCCCAGCCCGCACGCGACGGTATTCCTGGCTGACGGTAAACCGGTTCAGGCCGTGTGGTGGGTCGACCGAAACCCGAGCCTTGATTTCGGTGACCGGGAGTTTCTCCTCCCGGATACCGTGCTCCGCTACGACCCGACCGCGCAAACCATGCGCGCGGAGTAGGGGACGCCGTCCTCGGCGCAGATCGTGTTCAGCAAGTCGGTGGTGCCCGGTCAGAACGCGATTCTGCCCGGCGCCGGAATTCCTATGCCGAAAGGGAAGTAGTAGTGATGCGATACCGCTCTGTACTGATCGCCGCTGCCCTCAGTGTGGCGGCGGTGAGCATTACCGCGTGCGGCCCGAAGGACACTTCCGCCGCGTGCAGCGGCGAGACGTTCAACCTGCACAGTCATCCGGAGCTTCTCGGCGCCGAGAACGATCTGGTCCGGGCCTTCGACGAAGCTGCGGAACAGCAACTGGCGTCTGCGACGATGGTGGAGATGACCACCCGCGCCGGCTGGTCCCCGGAGTGGGAACGAGTCGTCTACATCGGCGCACGCACGACCGACGAGGAGCTGAGGAAGGACTCGGCAGCCGACCTCCGACTGGCGTGCTTCGCGGGCCTGCCCACGACGAATTCCGATCCCGACCTCCGCAGCTCGCACGTGACGTTGTTCGTGGCAGATGGGAAGCCATTGCAGGCGGTGTGGTGGGTGGGCCAAACCCCGAGCCTGCGGTTCGGCAAGCGTGACTTCCTCCTCCCGGATACCGTGCTCCGCTACGACCCGGACTCCCGAACCATGCGGGCGGAGTAGGGGCCGCCGTTGCATCGGCCTGGATCCGGGTCTCCTGCGCGAATCCGCGCACTCGCGGTCATGGTGCGGTTCGCGGGGGTCGGGGGCGTGCGGGGGCGTCGCGGCCGAGGACGGTGCGGGGCGCGACGGGTTGGTGGCAATGGCTGCAGGCCAGGTAGGGGACCATGTCGTGGCCGCATTCGGTGTGCTGGAGAATGACCGGCGGGCCGTCGTCGCCCATCAGGTGGGTGTCGCCCCACCGCAGCAGCGCGAGGATGACCGGTAGCAAGTCCTTGCCCGCGGCGGTCAGATGGTATTCGTACCGGGGTGGCCGGTCGCTGTATGGGCGCTGCTCGACGATTCCGTGCTCGATCAGCAGCCCGAGCCGGTCGCTGAGGATGTTCCGTGCGACGCCGAGTTCGGCCCGCAACTCCTCGAACCGGTGTAATCCCTTGAACGCGAACATCGACCGCACGATCATCAGCGTCCAGCGATCGCCGATGATCTCGGCGGTCCGGGCGATCGAACAGTCCATCCGGGCGAGATTCGTCTCCCGCATCCAGCCGGCACCTCCTTGTCGCATCCACACTCGCCACGCCCCAGCCGTGCGCGAGCGTCCGCCTTGTCCACGGCAGAACCGATGGGGTACGTTGCAATTTGCAACTTACCACCGGAGCTGGACCGATTCGGCCGAAACCACCCGATGCCGTGACACCAGGAAGGCACCATGACCGATACCGCGCTGTGGCTCGACGACATCACCATCGGTGACCGATTCCGCACCGACACCTACGACCTCACCGCCGACGCGATCATCGACTTCGCCACCGCGTGGGACCCCCAGCCCTTCCACCTGGGTGACGACACCGCGCAGGACACCTTCTTCCGCGGACTCGCGGCCAGCGGATGGCAGACCGCGTCGATCACCATGCGACTGCTGGTCACGACCGGGCTGCCGTTGGCCACCGGCATCATCGGCGCGTCCATCGACCTGACCTGGCCCACCCCCACCCGTCCCGGGGACCGGCTGCACGTCGAGCTGGAAGTCACCGACGTCCGCACGTCCAGATCCGATCCCTCCCGGGGCTTCATCACCGCGACCTACGACACCCTCAACCAGCACGGCGAAATCCGCCAGCACACCACCGCGCGGCTCCTGGCGTTCGCCAGACCTCGGTGAAGCCCGGGCGCGGCCGGAATCCCGGCTCGGCGCGTGCCGGGGTTCGCACATCCCTCACGTCCGGATGCGGTCGAGGAGGGCTTCGAGGAGTTCGAGTTGGCGGTCGGGGGTGGCGGTGGCCGGGGTGAGGACGCCGGTGATCTGGGCGCCCATGAGCAGCGTGAGGATCTGGTCGGCGACGACGACGGTGTCCACGTCGGTGATCTCGCCCGCGTCGCGGGCCTGGTCGAGGAAATCGATGAGGCGCTCGCGCCAGTCGGCCAGGGCGCGTTCGTTCACCGCGCCGAGGGGTTCGTCGTAGACGGCACGCTGCCACAGGGCGATCGCGATGCGGGCCTCCTGCAACGTCTCCGCCGTCACCGGCAGGACTTCCCGGCAGAACAGCCGGATCGCGGCCAGGCCGGTGGCCTCGCCGAGTGCGGCGGCGACGCGGCGGTTGGTCGCGTCGAAGACGTGCTGATAGGCGAAGCGCAGCAGGTCGTCCTTGCCCTTGAAATAGTGCTTGAGCGAACCGTTGGCGTAACCGGCCTCGGCGGCGATGTCGCGCATGTTGAGGGCTTCGAGGCCGCGGTCGGCGATGAGCCGCCAGACCGCTGCGGTGATCGCCTGCCTGCGCTCGGCGTGGTCGACGAGTTTGGGCATGGTCAGGCCCGGTCGGCGCGGCGTGATGCGGTCATCCGCCCAGCATAGTGAGCCTCACAGCACCATCGGCGTCATGGTGGCGGCCATCGCCAGCGAGGCGAGGAAACCGATCCGGACGCGCCGGCGGCCGGGCCCGGCGTGCGCGGTCGAGCGCGCCGCCAGGTATGCCGCGCCGACCCAGATCACCAGCGGAAGTGCGTCCAGCACAGTGGCATTGCCCGCTCCCCCGCCGTGCCGGTGTCCGCCCGCGGCGAGGTCGGCCGCGCCCGCGGCGGCCGGTGCGGCGGCCAGCACCAACCACGTCATCGCCAGCAGGTCGATGACACAGTGTGCCGCGCCCGGCTCGGAGCGGCAGGCCGGGGTGGCCAGGAGCGCGCAACCGGCCGCCAGCGCGGCGGCGCCCAGTTCCGCCCAGCCGGACCCCGCCCCCACCGCCAGCAGGGCCATGCACGCGGCCATCCCGGTGTGCGCCAACAAGATTCGCGGTGCGGGCGGCCCGTCCCGGACGGTGAGCGCGACGGGGACCAGCGCCACGACCGCACCGAGCCACATCAATGCCGCGTGCAGCGTTCCGGTCACCGTCGCGCCTCCTCAGATGCCGGGCTCGGGTACCGGCTCGCCCACCGGTGCGGGCCGGGCGCGGAGCCGGGCGGCCAGCACGCCGGCCACGAACACCGCCACCACCAGTGTGAGCAGCACCTCCGCGGCTGTCGACCCGCCGACGAGTGTCGTGAAGTTCGCCAGCACCGTGGCGGTCACCGCGAGCAGGCCCACCGTGCCGAGTGCGGGCGCGATCCTGGTGTGCCACACCCGCCGATCGAGCCCGGAGCGGTGGAAGAACACGATCACCGCGATGCTGGTCAACACCATCAGCGACAGCACCGACACCGTAGCCAACCCGGACAACCAGGTGAACAGCTGGAGCACCGGGTCGGCGCCCGCCGCCGCGAACGCGCCGACCACCAGCACGGCCGAGATCGTCTGGGCGATCGAACCCCGGTGCGGGGAACCGTGTTTCGCGTGCGTGCGACCCAGCGCCGGATGTCCGTGTCCGTCGCGGGCGAGCACGTACAGGTAGCGGGAGATCGCGTTGTGGAAGGCCAGCAGCGCGGCGAACAGGCTGGTCACCAACATGACCCGCATGATCTCCACGGCCGCGGTGCCGAGGAACCGCTCGGCGGCGGTGAAGACCAGGCCGGACGGGTCGGCCCCGGCCGCGCCCGCCACCTCGCCGCTGCCGAAGGCGAGCACCATCGCCCAGCTCGCGATCGCGTACACGACACCGATCACCAGCACCGCCGCGTAGGTCGAGAGCGGGACGGCCCGCTTCGGATCGCGGGCCTCCTCGCCGTAGATGGCGGTGGCCTCGAAGCCGACGAAGGAGGCGATGGCGAACATCAACGCGATGCCGGGCGAACCGCCCAGGAACGCCGACGGAGTGAACGACACCGCGTCGACCCCGTGCGCACCGCCACGCAGCAGCACCGCGGCCGAGAACACCAGGATGATCCCGATCTCGACCACCAGCAGCACGCCGAGCACCTTCGCGCCGAGCTCGATGTTGCGGTAACCCAGCAGGGCCACCACCGCGATCAATCCCAGCGCGTACACGAACCACGGCAGGTCGGGCCCGCCGTAGTGCACCACCAGATCGTGCAGGGTGGCCGAGGCCAGCCCGTAGATCGCGGCCTGGATGGCGGTGTAGGCCAGCAGCGCCAGGCCCGCCGCGCCCAGCCCGACGGTGTTGCCGATGCCCTCGCGGACGTAGGCGTAGAACGCGCCCGCGTCCACCATGTGCCTGCTCATCGCCGCGTAGCCGACGCTGAACACCAGCAGTACCGTGGCGGCGACGAGGAAGGCCGTCGGCGAGCCCGCCCCGTTGCCCAGCGCGATCATCACCGGTAGCGCGCCACCGACCGCGGTGAGCGGCGCCGCCGCCGCGACGACGAGGAAGACGACGCCGATGACGCCGACCGACCCGCGCAGCCCCTGGGTGCCGCCCTCACTCATGGCAGCCGCCGGAGCTGTGGCAGTGCGCGGCGGTGGTGACGGGCACGTCGAGCGCGGGGTTGCGGTCGAAGAACCCGTGCGGTTTGAGGACGAAACCCGCGTAGTCGACGGGCATGATGGGCCAGTCCTCCGGCCGCGGGAAATGGGTGAGCCCGAAGGAGTGCCAGACCACCAGGTCCTCGCCGTCCAGCGACCGGTCACCGGCGACGTAACTGGGCAGACCGGCGCCGCCGTGGTGCTGGTTGACGAAATCGCCTGCGGCGTAGAGTTCGTCGGGCGCGTAGCGGGTGACCCACAGGTGCTTGGTGGCGAAGGCCGCGCGGCCGGCGATGGAGGATTCGTCGTCGGCGAGCAACGGTTCGCGTCCCTCCGGGTAGAGCACATAGCCCACCGGATTGCCGAGTGCGTTGGTGACCTCGGGGTTGACGATGTGCCAGGTGCGCCCGGCCCGGTTGTCGGCCGTCCGCTGCGCCTGCGCCTCGCTGGCGAGGGTGGTGCGGCGCAGGGTGAAGGCGTTGCCGTGCGGGTTGCCCGGCCCCATCGGCACGCGCTGGGACTCCACCTCGTCGACGCGGTTGCGGTGCCCGTCGACCATCATGTCCAGGCGGGCGTTGAACAGGTGCTGATGGTAGGGGGCGCCGAGACCGGGCGCGATCTCGCTCGCGTACGGGTGCTCGGGGCCGGGGTAGGCGGAGGTGAACGGGATGCCGGTGGCCTTGGCCTCGAATTCGATGGTGCCGTCGAGGTAGAGGTACCAGAAGAACCCGTAGTCGTAGTTGCCGATGGTGGTGAAGAAGGAGATCACCAGCCGGCGCTGGCGGCGCACCTCGTGCGAGCCGGCCCAGAGGTCGGTGTGCTTCCACAGCACGCCGGAGTCTTCCTCGTGCATGCAGATCGCGTTGCGCAGGGTGCGCGGGTTACCCGCCTCGTCGGCGATCACCGCGTCGAAGTAGGTGATGTCACCGACGCAGTCGCAGCCCAGTTCCAGGGCGTTGGCGTAGCGCCCGACGAGGTACTCGCCGGTGTCGAAGTAGTTCTGCCAGGAGCGGATCGGCGAGGGATCGCCATAGGGCACCACCATCTCCGAGATCGCCGCGCGGTGGATGATCGGACGCACCCGGTCGCCGTCGCGGAAGCCGATCTGGTGCAGCACCAGTCCCTCGCGGGCGTCGAAACCGACCCGCAGCGACCACTTCTCCCACTCGACCAGGTTGCCCGTCACGGTGAAGCTCGGGCCCTGCGGCTGGGTGATCTCGATCGGCTTCTGCGTGGTGCGCAGCGGGCCGACGACCTCGGGATCGGTGTAGTTGCCCGAGGTGGCGGGCACCGGGACGGGCCCCGTGTCGATGACGCGCAACACCTCTCGCGTCATCACGTCGACGAAGGCGACCAAACCGTCGATGGGGTGCGCCCACGCGTGGTCCTTGTCGTGTTCCTGCAGAAATGCCAGCCCGCGCAGGATCCGGCGGCCGTGTTCCCCCTCATAGTCGAACACGCCCGCGGACAGCGGGGCGACGCGCACCTGCGCGACATCCAGGCCGCGGTCGGCGAGTGCCCGCAGCCAGTCCGGGTCGGTGGCCAGGATTTCCTCGACGAGGCCGAATTCCTCGTCGAGAACCGGCAGTTGGCCATCGACCACGGCGTCGAGTGTGCGCTGCGCGAGCACTTCCCGGGTGCCGAGACCGACCAGCAGGTCGACCGCGTTCGGTCGGCGGGTGTCGTGCAGCAGCACGCGGAACCGCCGGTCGAGATCGCCGGGCCGCTCGTAGACGGCGTACTTGTCGGGTTCGGCAAGCCCGACGTAGACGAACCGGGTGTGCTCGGTGACCAGCCCGGCTCCGTCGACGATCGCCCGCACCTCGGCGATTTCGTCGGCGGTCGGCAGCGCCAGGGGATGGTCCACCCGCACGGGAGTGAGGGTCGGCATCGGCAACTCCTTCTTTGGTCCTACAAGTGTTGGAAAATATGGCGACACGGGAGCCCTTGGCTCTACGTCTGTAGGAAGTAACGGTGCCGCCGCCCTGTTTCCGGGCGGTCGGCGTCGCGTTACGGTTCGATGAATCCGGGCCGGTCGAGCCCGAGATCGGCGAGTAGGTACCGCGCGCCGAACTCACCGATCAGCACCGACGGCGCGTTGGTGTTGCCGGTGGTGACGCGCGGCATGATCGAGGCGTCCACGACCCGCAGGCCGTCCACGCCCCTGACGCGCAGCCGCGGATCGACCACGGCCGCCTCGTCGGCGCCCATCCGGCAGGTGCCGACCTGGTGGTGATAGGTGACCACGGTGCGCCGGATGTAGTCGACCAACTCGGCATCGCTGTGCACGGCCGGACCCGGGTAGACCTCCTCGGCGCCCCACTCCTCGGCCAGCGCGGGCTGCGCCGCGATCTCGCGGCACTGGCGCACGGTGAACAGGAAGGCGGCGAGGTCGTCCGGATGCTCGAGGGCACCCAGGTCGATGTTCGCCGGATCGTCGAGCTTCGGACCGGTCAGGGTGACCGAGCCCCGGCTTGCCGGGGTGACGATGCCCGAGTGCAGGGTGAACGCGCTGCCCTCGATCGGCGTCATGCCCTCGCTGTACATCGGCACCGCGAAGAACAGCGGTTGGGTGTCGGGTACGGCCAGATCGGGGCGGCTCCTGGCGAACAGGTGCGTCTGGGTCACCGAGACGCCGGTGCGCGGCGGCGGGATCGGCCGTCGGGTCCGCACGATCACCGGCACCAGCAGGTGGTCGTGCAGGTTCTTGCCCACCTGCGGGGCGTCACGCACCACCTCGATCCCGAGCGCCTCGAGGTCGGCGGCAGGCCCGATTCCGCTGCGCAACAACACCTGCGGGCTGTCGAGCGCGCCCGCGGCCAGCACCACTTCGTCGGCCCACGCCTCGGCGTCCTGACCGTCGTGGCGATAGCGCACGCCGATCGCGCGGCCGTCCTCGATGACCACCGAGTGCACGTGCGCGCCGGTGCGGATGGTCAGCCGGTCGCGCACCGGCGCGAGGTAGGCCTTCCAGGTGTTGACGCGCTCGCCGTCGCGAACGTTGATCTGCTCCTTGGAGATTCCCTCCAGGCTCGCGCCGTTGTAGTCGGGGTTGAACGGAATGCCCGCCTGTACCGCGGCGGCCACGATCGACCGGTGGATCGGGTCGAGCGGGTAGTCGTTGTCCACCGGCAGCGGACCGCCCGCACCGTGGTACTCCGACGCGCCGCCGGAGAAGTCCTCGATGGCCCGGTAGACCGGCAGCACGTTCTCCCACGCCCAGTCCGGGCCCGCGACCTCGGCCCAGTGGTCGTAGTCGGCCGGGGCGCCGCGCACCCAGATGGTGGCGTTGAGGGCGTGCGAGCCGCCGAGCACCTTGCCGCGCGGCAGGTGCAGCCTGCGTCCGGCCGCGCCGCGCTGCGGGACCGTGTAGTAGTCCCAGTCGTCGGGGCTGTGCCACAACTCGCCCATCCGGGACAGGTCGTGGATGGCCGGGTTGGTGTCCTCGCCGCCGGCCTCGAGCAGGGTGACGCGCACGCCCGCGTCCACGAGGCGGCGCGCCACCACGGAGCCGGCCGACCCGGCTCCGACCACGATCACTGACGTCGTTGTCATCGTCCGAACTTCCTCGCCCGACGCCTCAGCCGCTGATCACCCGCGGCTCGGCCACCGACTTCAGGCCCTCGACGCCGAACTCGAGGCCGTAGCCGGAGCTCTTCACGCCGCCGAAGGGCACCTGCGGATGCAGCACGCCGTGCTTGTTGATCCACACCGTGCCCGCGCGCAGCCGTTCGGCGACCGCCAGAGCCGCGGCGCGGTCCGAGGACCACACCGACGCGCCGAGCCCGACGTCGAGCCGGTTGGCGCTGGCGATGGCCTCGTCGAGGTCGCTGTACTTGATGACCGGCAGCGCGGGACCGAACTGCTCCTCGTCCACCAGCGGGACACCGTCGGTGAGATCGGCGATGATCGTGGTGCGGAAGAAGTTGGCGCCCAGTTCCGGTGCGGGCTCGCCGCCGACCACGACCCGGCCGCCGCGCGCCTTCGCGTCGTCGACCAGCCGCTTGACGATCTGGAACTGCTTGGCGTTCTGCAGCGGGCCCAGCACGGTGCCCTCGTCGAGGCCGTAACCCATCGGCATTTGCTCGGCCACCGTGGCCAGCGCGTCGATGACGGCCTCGTACACCGATTCGTGCACGTAGAGACGCTTGAGCGCGGCGCAGGTCTGGCCGGTGTTGATGAACGCGCCCCAGAACAGGCCCTCGGCGATGGCCGCCGGGTCGACGTCGGGCAGCACGATGCCCGCGTCGTTGCCGCCCAGCTCGAGAGTCAGGCGGGCCAGGTTGGCGCCGGTGGCCTCGACGATCTTGCGGCCGGTCGCGGTGGAACCGGTGAACATCACCTTGCCGATGTCGGGGTGGCTCGCCAGCCGGGCGCCGACCTCGCGCTCGCCGGACACCACCGGGATCACCACGTCGGGCGGCAGCACCTCGTTGAGGATGTCGATCAGGGCCAGCACACTCAGCGGCGTGTACTCGCTGGGCTTGACCACGACGGTGTTGCCCATTCGCAGCGACGGCGCGATCTGCCAGATACCGATCATCAGCGGCCAGTTCCACGGGCCGATCGCGCCGACCACGCCGAGCGCGCGATAGGTCAGCACCGCGTGGTCGGTCTCGTCGTCGACGAGCAGCTGCGGCTCGAGCACCGCGGTCGCGGCCTCGCGCAGCCAGGCCGAGCAACCGCCGACCTCGAAGCGGGCGTTCGGGCCGTCGAGGGGCTTGCCCTGCTCGCGGGAGAGCAGGCGAGCCAGTGCCTCGGCGTTGGCGTCGATGGCGTCGGCGGCGGCGAGCATGAGTTTGCTGCGCTCCTCGTGGCCGAGGGCTTCCCACGCGGGCTGCGCGGCCTTCGCCCTGGCGACGGCGGCGTCGACATCGGCGACGGTCTGCTCGGGGGCGTAGCCGATGGTCACGCCGGTGGCGGCGTCGGGAATCGCGCGGCCGGTGGCGGCATCGGCCTGCACCCGGGCGAGCAGGGCATCGTCGGCGGTCTGGACGTCAGGCATCAGGGTCTCCTTCGTTGCGCCCTCCCCCGTGACCGAGGGGGTGTCTGGAGAGCATGCCCTGGGTCACACTCGACCGGATGTGACTATCGCGCACTGGTATATGACGAGAGCGCACGATTGGCGCGCCACTGCCCCGGCGTCATCCCGTAGGCCTGCTTGAACACGCGGCCGAAATAGCCCGGATCGACGAATCCGGACCGGTGCGCCACCTCGGCCACGGCCAGATCGGCGCGGCCGGTGAGTTCGGCGCGAGCGTGCTCGAGCCTGCGCTGTCGGATCCACTGGCCCACGCTCACCCCGGTCGGTTCGAACAGTTTGTGCAGGTAGCGCACCGAGATGTGGTGCGCCTCGGCCAGGCGCGCGGGGTCCAAGTCCGGGTCGGCGAGGTGATCGTCGATGTAGCGCAGGATCGTCATGGTCAGGGTGCCGAGGTCGGCGCGCGCCGAGCCGATCCGCCGGTTCAGCTGCTCACCGAGGAAGGTGGTGACCAGATCGAGGAACACCCTGCTCACCTTGGCCCCCGACGGACCGGCGAGCAACCCGAGGTTCTCGGCGAGGCTGCGCAGATACGACGACACCAGCGGCGCGGTCCCGTCGTCGGCGGCCAGCGGCGCGGCCATCAGGTCGGCGGCCAGCGCGTCCGGCAGGCCGAGCGCGTCCTTGGGGAACAGCGCCACCAGGAACCGGCTGTCGCCGTCGAAGACGAGGTCGTAGGGCTGGGCGAAGTCGTAGATCGCGATCGATCCCGGCGCGAGGCGCGTCTCGTTCCCGGCCTGCCGGACGAAGCCGTGCCCGTCGAGCTGGACGTTGAGCTTGAAGTACTCCCCGTCGGAGGTCCGATGCCCCGCGGGACGCCGGGCGACGTGATGCGCGCTCCCGACGATCTCGGTGACCTGCAATTCCCGGCTGCGCGCACCGCTGATCGAGCCGGTGAATCGGGCACCGAGCGGTTCGATCGCCAGCGGCGGGAAGAAGTCCGTCACCTGGACGCGCCAGGCCAGCAGGGAGTCATCGGGTCCGCAGTCGTGTCGCAGCGGGGCCAGGTCGCCGACGGTCATCCTCCACCTCCTCGGATGAAAGTGCTTGGCGCGCCGCGTGATCGAATAGTGAACTCAGTATTCTACTATCGAGTTCGGCAGCGAGTGCACGATTGCGCGCAACGTAGAGAAAGGTACGGCCCGGGTGCCCGAGAAACCAGGATCCTCCGCCGGATCGCAAACCCTCAGCCGCGGTATCCGGCTGCTCGAGATCCTCGCCGCCGCGGGCCGGGCGATGAGCATCGACGAACTCGCCGAGGCGCTCGGCGTGCACCGCTCGGTCGCCTACCGACTGCTGCGCACCCTGGAAGACCACGGCCTGATCGCCCGCGATCCGGCCGGTCGCCTCGTCCTCGGGGCGGGACTGGCCGCCCTCGCCGCCGGCGTCGACCGGGATCTGCAGGCCGCCGCGCTGCCCGAACTCAAAGCCGTCGCCAACGAACTGGGCATGACCTGCCTGCTCGCCGTACGGCTCGACGGCGACGAGGCGGTGACCCTCACCAGCGCGGCGCCCGAACAGAGCGTCGCGGTCGCCTACCGGCCCGGCCACCGCCATCCGCTCACCCGCGGCGGACCGGGCAAGGCGATCCTGCTGGAGCTGCCGCAGGACACCTGGCCCGACGACCTGCGCGACGAACTCACCGCGAGCCGGGCGCGCGGTTACGCGGTGAGCCACGACGAGGTGGTGCCCTCGCTGCGCTCGGTGGCGGTGCCCCTCATCGCGCCGGGACAGCCCGCCGCCTCGATCGCTGTCATCCATGTGTCACTCCCCCGCCCCGAAGACGAGATCGCCCAGCGTCTGACGACCGCGGCGGCAGCGGTCGTCAGGGCACTGGGAGGGTGAGGCCGCCGCCTACGGGCGCTGACCCGCTCAGACGGTGTCCGATCTTGTCTGAGCGGGGCGCCCTCCGTGGTGACGCTTCGCTGCCGCCTCCGGGCGCTGACCCGCTCAGACGGTGTCCGATCTTGTCTGAGCGGGGCGCCCTCCGTGGTGACGCTTCGCTGCCGCCTCCGGGCGCTGACCCGCTCAGACGGTGCTCAGCCGCTTGACGAACACCCCGTCGAAGAAGGCGGCCAGTTCGTCGGTGGCGTCCAGCGGCAGCACGTCGGCGACGTACTGGTCCGGGCGCACCACCACGATCGCGCCGTCCCGCGAGATGCCGCGCGCGGTGAAGATGTCGTCGGCCGGGTCGGCGGCGTAGACCTTCTCGTAGTCGGTGACCTGGAACGGCCCGACCTTCGGCAGGAACACCGCGGGTACCGCGCCCAGGTCGACGCCGGTGTGGTCCTGCTGGTAGATCACCTTCACGTCGAACCAGGCGTCGAGGTCGGCGCCCTCGGGGGTGTAGGCCACCAGCGGTGAGGTCGGCGCGGTGACCAGCCACTCGGCCAGCTCCGTGGTCTTCGACGGCGCACCCGCGGCGGGCGCGTCGGCAAAAACATAGATGCGCCACCGGCCGTCGGCCCGCGCGTGGTGGCCGAGATGCTTGGGATTGGCATCGCAGACCCGGGTGACCAGGTTCGACTTGAACCGCTTGCCGACCGGGAAACCGGTCGCCAGCGCCTGGTGCCTGGCCTCGGCGACCAGCATGGAGGGCGCGTACTGCGTCATGAACCCGGCGGGAAACTCCGCGGTCTTGACGTAGAACTCCTCGAGCTGGCTCGGGTCGGCCATCTCCTCGGGCCGGGTCGCCATCAGCGTCGACCACTCCCGGTCGAAGTCGATCAGGTTCTGCGCGATCACCTGTCGCTCGGCCGAGTAGGTGTCCAGAATCGTTTCGGGCGCCCGGCCGTCGAGCACGTGCGCGACCTTCCAGGCGATGTTCCACCCGTCCTGCATCGAGACGTTCATGCCCTGCCCGGCCTTGGCCGAGTGGGTGTGGCAGGCGTCGCCGGTGATGAACACCCGCGGCGTGCGGGTGCCGCACTGCTCGGGCGGCACGTCGTCGAACTTGTCGGTCACCCGGTGGCCGACCTCGTAGACACTGCGCCAGGCGACGTGCTTCACCGTCAGCGTGTACGGGTGCAGGATCTTGTTGGCGCGGGCCTCCACCTCCTCCTGGCTGGTCTGGCGGATCCGGCCGTTGTCGCCCTCGGGCACCTCGCCGAGGTCGACGTACATGCGGAACAGGAAGTTGCCCTCGCGCGGGATGTGCAGGATGCTGCCGCCGTCGTGCGACTGGATGGCGCACTTGAGACGGATGTCGGGGAAGTCGGTCTCGGCGAGCACGTCCATCACGCCCCAGGCGTGGTTGGCCTGGTTGCCGATGAACCGGCGGCCGATGGCCTCCCGGACCCGGCTGCGCGCGCCGTCGCAACCGATCACGTACTTGGCCTTGACGATGCGCTCCTGACCGGCGCGCTCCCCCGCGCTGTGCCGCAACGTCACCGTGACGGGACGCTCCCCCTCCTCGGCGACCTCGAGGGTCACGAACTCGTACCCGTAGTCGGGCTCGAGCCGGGCCGGGGCGTTGCGGGCGGCCTCGGCGAAGTAGTCGAGCACGCGCGCCTGGTTGACGATGAGGTGCGGGAACTCGCTGATCCCGGTCTCGTCGTCGGGGGTGCGGGCGGTGCGCACGATATTGCTGGGGTTCTGCGGGTCGGGCTTCCAGAACGCCATCTCGGTGATGCGGTAGGCCTCGGCGGTGATCCGCTCGGCGAACCCGAACGCCTGGAAGGTCTCCACGCTGCGCGCCTGGATGCCGTCGGCCTGCCCGACCTCGAGCCGGCCGGGGCGGCGGTCGATGATGCGGGCGTTGATGGTCGGGAACTGTGCCAGCTGGGCCGCGGCGATCATGCCCGCCGGGCCCGCGCCGACGATCAGCACATCCACCTCGTCGGGGAGGTCGGCGGGGCGGTCGATGCCGACGCCGGCGGCAGGCTGCACGCGCGGGTCACCGGACACGTAGCCGTGGTGATGGAACTGCACGGGGTGCTCCTCACTCCATGTGGGCGAGTGTTCGATAATAGAACAGCGAATTCTTATATAGAGTGACCTGATGGTACGGGGTGACCCGGCTCTCACACAAGCGTCGGGCGCGCCCGGGCTCACTTCTCCCAGGCGTAGATGCCGGTCTGTTGCTGAGCCTCGTTGGACGGGCTCAGGTCGATGCCCTTGCGATCGCGCAGCAGCACCGTGCCCACCAGCCCGACACCGGTCATCGCCAGCAGGTAGTAGGCGACATTGGCCGAGGAGCCGGTCGACTGCTGGATCCACTGGGCGATGGTGGGCGCGAAGGCGCCGCCGACGATCGAGCCGATCGCGTACGAGATCGACACGCCGGAGAACCGCACCGAGGCCGGGAAAAGTTCGGTGTACCAGGCCGATTGGGCGCCGTAGGTGAACCCGAGGCCGAGCGTCAGCAGCACCAGCCCGGCGCCGAGCAGCACCACCTCACCGGTGTTGACCAGCGGGAACAGCGTCAGCACGAACACACCCTGCAGGCACCAGCCGATGATGTAGGTGGCGCGGCGGCCGATGGCGTCGGAGATCCACCCCGCGGCGAAGGTGGCCAGCAGCCAGCTCACCGACGAGGCCGTCACGGCCCACAGCACGGGACCGCGGTCGAGGGCCAGGCCCTCGGCGTTGGTGGCGTAGCCCTGGATGTAGCCGCCGGTGGTCATGTACCCGACGGTGGAGTTGCCCGCGAAGACCAGCGCCGAGAGCAGCACCAGCGGGGTGAAGCGAGCGAACAGGTCGACCACCGGAGCCTTGGTCTGCTCCTTGCGCTCGGCGATCTCGGCGAACACCGGGCTCTCCTCGACCCGCCTGCGCACCCAGGCGCCGACCGCGATCAGCACCACCGAGAACAGGAACGGGATGCGCCAGCCCCAGTCCAGGAACGCCTCACCGGGGAACAGCGCGTCCATGCTCGCCATCATGGCGCTGGCCAGCAGCAGCCCGATGGGGACACCGATCTGGGGCATCGCGCCGAACAGGCCGCGCCGGTGTCGTGGCGCGTGCTCGACGGCCATCAGCACCGCACCGCCCCACTCGCCACCGGCCGAGACGCCCTGCAGCACGCGCAGCAGTACCAGCAGCAGCGGTGCGCCGATACCGATGGCCTCATAGGTGGGCAGCAAGCCGATCAGGGCGGTGGCGGTGCCCATCAGGATCAGCGTGGTGACCAGCACCGGGCGGCGGCCGACCTTGTCGCCGAAGTGCCCGGCGAGGAAGGCCCCCAACGGCCGGAACAGGAAGCTGATGCCGACCGTGAGGAAGGACAGGATGGTGCCGAAGCCGGGACCGGCGGGTTCGAAGAACAACGTGCCGAACACGAGGCCGGCGGCCGCGGCATAGACGAAGTAATCGTACCACTCCACCGCCGTACCGACGACGGTGGCCAGTGCCACCCGCCTGCGGTCGACGTCGGTGGCCTGGGGAAGAACCGAGGACATGCGCACTCCTTTGTGACGTCGCTGTGAGGTGGGTCTCGAAGCGACCTTGCGAAGCCTGAATGATCGTATATGATTTGAGATATGACAACGGGCGAAGGAGCTGAAATGACCGCGCCGAGCGCGAATCACCTGGTCGCAGGGCTGCCGTCGGTGCCGGGCAAGATCATCGCGGTCCACCTCAGCTATGCGTCGCGCGCCACACAGCGCGGCCGCACCCCCGCCGCGCCGTCCTACTTCTTCAAGCCCGCCAGCTCGCTCGCCGAGTCCGGCGCCACGATCGAGCGGCCCGCGGGCACCGAGTTGCTGGCCTTCGAAGGTGAGGTCGCCCTGGTGATCGGCACGCCGGCGCGGCACGTCGCACTGGCCGACGCCTGGTCGCACGTCGCCTGGGTGACCGCCGCCAACGACTGGGGCCTCTACGACCTGCGCGCCGCGGACAAGGGCTCCAATGTGCGCAACAAGGGCCGCGACGGCTACACCCCGCTCGGGCCGCGCCTGATCGACGCCCGCACGGTCGACCCGGCCGCCCTGCGCGTACGGACCTGGCGCAACGGCGAATTGGTGCAGGACGACACCACCGCCGGGATGATCTTCCCGCTCGCGCAGTTCGTCGCCGACCTGTCCCAGCATCTGACCCTCGAACCGGGCGACGTGATCCTGACCGGTACCCCGGCCGGATCGTCGGTCGCCCGGCCCGGCGACGTGATCGAGGTGGAGGTGGACGCCCCGACCACCGCGGGCGCGCCGACGAGCGGACGGCTGGTGACCGAGGTCGTCGAGGGCCGCGGCGATTTCGATCCCGCGCTGGGCTCGCTGCCCGCGGTGGACGATCGCCAGCGCGAGGAGGCGTGGGGATCGCGTGCCGCCGCGGGCCTGCCCGAGCAGACGACCGGCCTGTCCCCCGAACTCCGCGAGAAGCTCATGACCGCACCGGTCGCCGGCCTGTCGCAGGCGCTGCGCAAGCGCGGCCTGAACAACGTCGCCATCGACGGCGTGCACGCCATGCGCCCGGGCACCAAGCTCGTCGGCACCGCGAAAACCCTGCGCTTCGTGCCGAATCGGGAAGACCTGTTCCGCAGTCACGGCGGCGGCTACAACGCGCAGAAGCGTGCCTTCGACGCGGTCGCGCCGGGCGAGGTGATCGTCATCGAGGCGCGCGGCGAACGCGGCTCGGGCACCCTCGGCGACGTGCTCGCCCTGCGCGCCAAGGCACGCGGCGCGGCGGGCATCGTCACCGACGGCGGTGTGCGCGACTACGCGGCCGTCGCCGAGATCGGCGTCCCGGTGTTCAGCCAGGGCCCGCACCCGGCGGTGCTCGGGCGCAAGCACGTCCCGTGGGAGGTCGACGTCGCGGTCGCCTGCGGCGGCGCCACCGTGCTGCCCGGTGACGTGATCGTCGGCGACGACGACGGCGTCATCGTCATCCCGGCCGACATCGCCGAGGAGGTCGCCGACGCGGCGCTGGCGCAGGAGACCGAGGACGCCTGGGTCGCCGAGCAGGTCGCCGCCGGTCATCCCGTCGACGGGCTGTTCCCGATGAACGCGCAGTGGCGCGCCCGCTACGAGGAGGTGCGCCGAGGTGCCGAGCAATGATTCGGTGGTCGCTGTGACCGAGACGCACAGCAAGACCGAGACCCCGAGCAAGACCGAGACCCCGAACAAGACCGAGACGCAGAGCAAATCCCAGCGTGCCTACGAGTGGATCCACGCCCGCATCGCCGACCGCAGGTTCGTCCCGGGTTACCGGCTCGTCCTCGGCTCGATCGCCGAATCCCTCGGCATGAGCGTGGTGCCGGTGCGTGAGGCCATCCGGCGGCTCGAGGCGGAGGGGCTGGTCGAGTTCGAACGCAATGTCGGCGCCCGGGTCGCCCAGATCGATCAGGCCGAATACCTGCACACCATGCAGACTCTCGGCGTGGTGGAGGGGGTGGCCACCGCGTTGGCGGTGCCGCACCTGAGCGAGGCCGATCTCGACCGGGCCGCCGCGGTGAACGCCCGGCTGCGCGCGCTGCTCGACGACTTCGACCCGCACCTGTTCACCCGGATCAACGAACAGTTCCACAGCGTGCTGTTCGAGCCGTGCCCGAACCCGCACATTCGCGACCTGGTGCACCGCGGCTGGACGCGCATGTCCGGGCTGCGGTCCTCGTCCTTCGCCTTCGTCCCGCAGCGGGCGCGCGAATCGGTCGACGAGCACGAGCACATCCTCGACCTCATCCGCCGCCGAGCCGATCCACTCGAGATCGAGATGGCCGCGCGTCAGCACCGCTGGCGCACCATGAACGCCTATCTCGGCCAGTACGAACCCGGTGCCCACCGCACCGGCGACACCGACTGAACCCACTCCCCGACCTCACCCAGGAGGAACCCCATGGCCGACAGCGCAGGGCACCACGTCCCCGCCGAGTTGCCCGACCGCATCCGGCACTACATCGATGGCGCCTTCGTCGACTCCGTCGACGGCGACACCTTCGACGTGCTCGACCCGGTCACCAACGAGACCTATGTGCAGGCCGCGGCGGGCAAGAAGGCCGACATCGATCGCGCTGTCGCCGCCGCCCGCAAGGCCTTCACCGAGGGCCCGTGGCCGAGGTTGCTGCCGCGCGAGCGCTCCCGGGTGCTGCACCGCATCGCCGATCTGGTCGAGTCGCGCGACGCCCGGCTGGCCGAACTGGAGAGCTTCGACTCCGGGCTGCCCATCACCCAGGCGCTGGGCCAGGCCCGCCGCGCCGCGGAGAACTTCCGGTTCTTCGCCGACCTGATCGTGGCCCAGTCCGACGACACCTACAAGGTGCCCGGCCGCCAGATCAACTACGTCAACCGCAAGCCGATCGGCGTCGCGGGCCTGATCACGCCGTGGAACACCCCGTTCATGCTGGAGAGCTGGAAGCTGGCCCCCGCCTTGGCCACCGGCAACACCGTGGTGCTCAAGCCCGCGGAGTTCACCCCGCTGTCGGCCTCGCTGTGGGCGGGCATCTTCGAGGAGGCGGGCCTGCCGCAGGGCGTGTTCAACCTCGTCAACGGCCTCGGCGAGGAGGCGGGCGACGCGCTGGTGAAACACCCCGAGGTGCCGCTGATCTCGTTCACCGGCGAGAGCCGCACCGGCCAGATCATCTTCGCCAACGCCGCGCCCCACCTCAAGGGCCTGTCGATGGAGCTGGGCGGCAAGTCCCCCGCGGTGGTGTTCGCCGACGCGGATCTCGACGCCGCCATCGACGCCACCATCTTCGGCGTCTTCTCCCTCAACGGGGAACGCTGCACCGCGGGCAGCCGCATCCTGGTGCAGCGCGAGATCTACGACGAGTTCGTCGAGCGCTACGCCGCCCAGGCCGAGCGGGTGAAGGTCGGCTACCCGCACGATCCGGCCACCGAGGTCGGCGCGCTGGTGCACCCCGAGCACTACGCCAAGGTCACCGAGTACATCGAGATCGGCAAGAGCGAGGCGCGGCTGGTGGCCGGCGGCGACCGGCCCGCGGAGTTCCCGACCGGCAACTTCGTGCGCCCCACCGTGTTCGCCGACGTCAAGCCCGACGCCAGGATCTTCCAGGAGGAGATCTTCGGCCCGGTCGTGGCCATCACCCCCTTCGACACCGAGGAGGAGGCGCTCGAACTGGCCAACGGCGTGAAATACGGTCTGGCGGCCTACATCTGGACCAACGACCTCAAGCGCGCGCACAACTTCTCGCAGGCGGTGGAGGCGGGCATGGTCTGGCTCAACTCGAACAACGTGCGCGACCTGCGCACCCCGTTCGGCGGCGTGAAGGCCTCCGGCCTCGGCCACGAGGGCGGCTACCGCTCCATCGACTTCTACACCGACCAGCAGGCCGTGCACATCACCCTCGGCAAGGTGCACAACCCCACCTTCGGCAAGTGACCGCACGTCCCGACCACCGCACAGCAAGGCAGCAACGATGAGCGAACGCACTCTCACCTCCTCCGGCTTCTACGTCAGCCAGGAAGCCCCCATCGCCGCGGCGAACCCGGTGCCCACCCCGGCCGCGCCGCCGCCGGACATCCTGCGCGTCGCCTACGCCGAACTCGTCGTCACCGATCTGGCCGCCTCCCGCGAGTTCTACGTCGACGTGCTCGGCCTGACCGTCACCGCCGAGGACGAGGACGCGATCTACCTGCGCACCCTCGAGGAGTTCATCCACCACAACCTGGTGCTGCGGCGCGGCCCGGTCGCGGCGCTGGCCGCGCTGTCCTACCGGGTGCGCAGCCCCGAGGACCTGGACAAGGCGGTGGCCTTCTACACCGAACTCGGCTGCCGGGTGGAGCGCCGCGCGGAGGGCTTCACCAAGGGCATCGGCGATTCGGTGCGGGTGGAGGACCCGCTGGGCTTCCCCTACGAGTTCTTCCACGACACCACCCACGTGGAGCGGCTGGCCTGGCGCTACGACCTCTACACTCCCGGCGCGCTGGTCCGCCTCGACCACTTCAACCAGGTGACCCCCGACGTGCCGCGCGCGGTGAAGCACTACCAGGACCTGGGTTTCCGGGTCACCGAGGACATCCAGGACCAGGAGGGCACCACCTACGCGGCCTGGATGCGGCGCAAGCCGACCGTGCACGACACCGCCGCGACCGGCGGCGACGGCCCGCGCCTGCACCACGTCGCCTTCTCCACCCACGAGAAGCACAACATCCTGGCGATCTGCGACAAGCTCGGTGCGCTGCGCCTGTCGGACCGCATCGAGCGCGGCCCCGGCCGCCACGGCGTCTCCAACGCCTTCTACCTGTACCTGCGCGACCCCGACGGCCACCGCATCGAGATCTACACCCAGGACTACTACACCGGCGACCCCGACAACCCCGTGGTCACCTGGGACGTGCACGACAACCAGCGCCGCGACTGGTGGGGCACCCCCGTGGTGCCGTCCTGGTACACCGACGCCTCGCTGGTGCTCGACCTCGACGGCAACCCGCAGCCGGTGGTGGCGCGCAAGGAATCCAGTGAACTCGAGGTCACCATCGGCGCCGACGGCTTCTCCTACACCCGGGAGCAGGGCCAGGACGACCTGCCCGAGTGGAAGAAGGGCGAATACAAGCTGGGCCACCAGCTCTAGCAGGGGAAAGGACATCCGATGGCGCTGGACGCCGACACCATCACCGCGATCGCCGACGAGCTGGCCGCGGCCGAACGCGACCGCACCACGGTGCCGCTGCTCACCGCACGGCACCCGGGCATGACGATCGAGGATTCCTACGCGGTGCAGAACGAGTGGCGCCGCCGCGGGATCGCCGCGGGCCGAAAACTGGTGGGCCGCAAGATCGGGCTCACCAGCAAGGTGATGCAGGCCGCGACCGGCATCACCGAGCCCGACTACGGCGCCATCTTCGCCGACGCGGTGTTCGACAACGGGTCGGTGATCGAGCACGGCCAGTTCTCCAACGTGCGCATCGAGGTGGAGCTCGCCTTCGTCCTCGCCGAGCCGTTGACCGGCCCGGACGTGACGGTGTTCGACGTCCTGCGCGCCACCGAGTACGTGGTGCCCGCGCTGGAGATCCTGTCCTCGCGCATCGAGCTGGCCGGACGCACCATCGTCGACACCATCAGCGACAACGCCGCGTTCGCCGGGCTGGTCTACGGCGGCAACCCGGTGCGGCCCGGCGAGGTCGATCTGCGCTGGGTCTCGGCGTTGCTCTACCGCAACGAGACCATCGAGGAGTCCGGCGTCGCCGCCGCGGTGCTCAACCATCCGGCCACCGGGGTGGCGTGGCTGGCGAACAAGCTGCACCAGCACGGCGACCGGCTCGAGGCCGGGGAGATCGTGCTGGCCGGCTCCTTCACCCGCCCCATGTGGGTCGAGCCGGGTGACACCGTGCTCGCCGACTACGGACCGTTGGGAACGATCTCATGCCGCTTCGTCTGACCCCGACCTTCCGCGATCGCCTGGCCGCCGCCGACCGCACCCTCTACGGCGGCTGGATCTGCTCGGGCTCCCCCGTCGTCGCCGAGATCATGGCCGGGGCAGGCCTGGACTGGCTGCTCATCGACATGGAGCACGCGCCCAACGGGCTGGAATCGGTACTGGCCCAGCTCTACGCGGTGTCCGGCTACCCGTCGACGCCGGTGGTGCGGGTGCCCGAGGGCGAGACGGTGATCGTCAAACAGGTGCTCGACCTGGGCGCCCAGAACATCCTGGTGCCGATGATCTCGACACCGGAGCAAGCCGCCGACGTCGCCGCGATGACCAGGTATCCCCCGGTCGGCAGGCGCGGGGTCGGCAGCGCCCTGGCCCGCTCGGCCCGCTGGAACCGGGTCGAGGGCTATCTGCGCGACGACGCCGAACATGTGTCGCTGTTCGTGCAGATCGAAACCGCCCAGGGCGTCGAGAACGCCCGCGCCATCGCCGAAACCCCCGGCGTGGACGGGGTTTTCGTGGGCCCGAGCGACCTGGCCGCCTCGATGGGACTGATCGGGCAGCAGACCCATCCCGACGTGGTGGCCGCCGTGAAGCGGGCCTTCGAAGGTATCGCCGCCGCGGGAAAACCCGTCGGCGTCAACGCCTTCGACCCCGCCGCCGCCCGTGAGTACGCGGCGGCGGGTGCCCGCTTCATCCTCGTCGGCGCCGACGTCGCGTTGCTCGCGCGCGGTTCGGAACAGCTGGCGCAGACCTTCATCCCCAGCACGGACGGCTCACCGGGCGCCTCCTACTGAGCCGCCCGGGCCGTTTCCCAGACAACCCACCAGGAGTGATGTCGTGACCGATCGCGAGGGCGCGCTGCTTGCCACCGCGCCGCACCAATTGTTCATCGGCGGCGAATGGGTCGACGCCACCGGCGGCGCCACCTTCGCGGTGCACGATCCCGCCACCGGCGAGATCGTGCGCGAGGTCGCCGACGCCACCGCAGAGGACGCCGTGCGCGCCCTCGACGCCGCCGTCGCCGCCCAGGAGTCGTGGGCGGCCACCGCTCCGCGCACTCGCAGCGAGATCCTGCGCCGCGCCTGGGAACTCGTGCAGGAGCGGGCCGAGGACCTGGCGCTGCTGATGACCCTGGAGATGGGCAAGCCGCTGGCCGAGGCGCGCGGTGAGGTCACCTACGGTGGCGAGTTCCTGCGCTGGTTCAGCGAAGAGGCGGTGCGCATCCACGGCCGCTACGGGCTCAATCCCGAGGGCACCGGGCAGATGATCGTCTCCCAGCGCCCGGTCGGGCCCTGCTACTTCATCACGCCCTGGAACTTCCCGTTCGCGATGGCGACCCGCAAGATCGCCCCCGCCCTGGCCGCGGGCTGCACGGTGGTGGTGAAGCCACCCCAGCTCACCCCGCTGACCACCCTGTTCTTCACCGGTCTGCTCGCCGAGGCCGGGCTGCCCGCGGGCGTGGTGAACGTGGTGACATCCACGTCCTCGCGGCGGGTGTCGGCGCCGATCATCGCCGACTCCCGGCTGCGCAAACTCTCCTTCACCGGCTCGACGGAGGTCGGCAGGCAGCTCATCGCCCAGGCCGCCGACAACGTGCTGCGGGTGTCGATGGAGCTCGGCGGCAACGCGCCGTTCGTGGTGTTCGAGGACGCCGACCTGGACAAGGCCGTCGAGGGCGCGCTGGCGGCCAAGTTCCGCAACATCGGCCAGGCCTGCACGGCCGCCAACCGGTTCATCGTGCACGAACAGGTGGCCGAGGAGTTCGCCGCGCGGGTCACCGAACGGGTCGCGGCCATGAAGATCGGCCGCGGCACCGAGGACGGCGTCACCATCGGTCCGCTCATCGATGACGACGCCGTCGCCAAGGCCCACGAATTGGTCACCGACGCCACCGCCCGCGGCGCGGTGGTGCGCACCGGCGGCGAACGGATCGACGGCCCGGGCAGCTTCTACCGGCCCACCGTGCTCACCGGCGTCACCGAGGGCAGTGCGATCCTGCGCGAGGAGATCTTCGGCCCGGTGCTGGCCATCGCCACCTTCACCACCGAGGACGAGGCGGTGCGCCTGGCCAACAACACCGAATACGGCCTGGTGTCCTACGTCTACACCCGGGACCTGGCCCGCGGCCACCGCATGATCGACAAGCTCGAGACCGGCATGATGGGCCTCAACGCCGGCGTCGTCTCCAACGCCGCCGCCCCCTTCGGCGGCGTCAAACAGTCCGGCGTCGGCCGCGAGGGCGGCTTCGAGGGCATTCACGAATTCCTCTCCACGAAATACACGCTGATCCCCGCCAGCTAGCCGGGCCGCCCGCCGCGCGAGCCACGAGCCGTGTAAGGCCGTCCCACCCGCACCGGCGATCGCGGCGCCGCACCCGTTCCGGGGCGCGGCGCCGATGATCGCCCGCGGTGTGCGACGATGCGGCGAGACCGGGGTGCGAACCGGTGGCCGACCCGAGGAGGACGCGACGATGGACAACCAGGGTGAGCGCATTCCGAGCAAGTGGGAGGAGATCACCGCCGCCGATCCGACCCATTCCCGCCGTTATGTCGAGCGGTTCCGGAATCTGGCCGCCGAGGGACACGACATCGTGGGCGAGGCGCGGTTGATCGATGCGATGCTGCCGCGCGGCGGGCGCGTGCTGGACGCCGGGTGCGGGCCGGGCAGGCTCGGCGGCTACCTCTACGCGGTCGGGCACACCGTGGTCGGCGTCGACGTCGACCCGGAGCTGATCGCCGCCGCCGAGGCGGACCATCCGGGGCCGACCTGGCTGGTCGGCGACCTCGCCGAACTGGATCTGCCGGCGCGCGGTATCGCCGCCGATTTCGATGCCATCGTGTGCGCGGGCAATGTGATGACCTTCGTCGCGCCCGAGACCCGCGGTGCGGTGCTGCGTGGTTTCGCCCGGCACCTCGCGCCGGAGGGCCGGGCGGTCGTGGGTTTCGGTGCGGGCCGCGGCTACGAGTTCGCCGAATTCCTCGCCGACGTCACCCTGCACGGTTTCGCCGTCGACGTGCTGCTGTCCACCTGGGATCTGCGCCCCTTCACCGAGGATTCGGAGTTCCTGGTCGCGGTGCTGTCCCGCGCAGAGTAGTTCGGGGCCGGACACGGCCGTCCCTTGTCGCGGCGTCAGCGGGCGACGGTGCCGCCGTCGACGAGGAAGGTCTGGCCGGTGATGAAACTGCCCGCGTCCGAACACAACAGCAGCGCGGCGCCGACCATCTCGTCGGGTTCGGCGATGCGGCGCAGCAGCGGGGCCTGCGCCATCGCCGCGATGAACTCCGGCGGGTTCTTGCGCACCATGTCGGTGTTCACCGCGCCCGGCGCCATCGCGTTGACGCGGATGCCGTCGGCGGCGAACTCGGCCGCCATCGCCCGGGTGAACGACAGCAGTGCCGCCTTGCCCGCCGCATACATCGACAGTCCGGGCGCGAACTGCAGGGCCGCGACCGAGCCCAGATTGAGCACCGCGGCGTGCTCGCTGGCGCGCAGATGCGGTAGCGCCGCCTGCACCAAAAACAGTGGGCCCTGCACATTGACGCCGAAGGACTTGTCCACGGCTTCCGGCGCCATCGTCGCCAGCGGCTGCGCGAGCGCGTTCGCCGCGTTGTTGACCACGATGTCGATGCCCCCGAAGGCCGACACCGCGGTGTCGACCAGCGCTCGCAGCGAGTCGATCTCGCCCAGGTGGGTCGGCACGCCCACGGCCTGCGCACCGAGCTCGCGCAACCGCGCCGCGGCCTGCTCACACGCCTCCGGCTTGCGGCTGGCGACGACGAGATTCGCACCCGCGCAAGCGAATCCCTCGGCGATGGCCAGGCCGATCCCGCGGGTGCCGCCGGTGACGATCGCGGTCCGCCCGCTCAGGTCGAACAGCTTCCGGAAGGAGTCCTCGTCCACGGACCAGCCTCTCGCTCGGCGGGCGGCAGCGCCCGGCACCGCGGCCGCATAACGCGCTCTACGGCCGCAGCCAGTTCTACCAGGAGGCGCCGCCGGGCGGAATCACCCGCCGCGGCTCGCGCGGGCGACCAGGCGGGCCGAACCGGAGGACAGGTCGATCTCGTCGCGCGGCGGCGCACCGTCGGACTTGTCCTCGCGGTGCATGAGGGTGGTGCGGCGCTGTTCGAACTCGATGTGCTTGGAGCCCTGGAACACCGCGGTGACTTCCTCGAACCCGGCCGCCGCCACCGGCCGCGATGTCCGCCGCTTGGTCCAGGGCAGGATGCGGCTGCCGGTGAGGCGGTTCCAAGCGACTTCGGCGAACGCGAGCAGGACCAGCAGCACGGCCAACCCGGGAATGGTCATGGCGACGAGAAAGCCCATGCCCCGACCGTACCGAAGCCGGTGACGCACGTCACCGACGCCGGCTGTCAGGAGCGCGCTCGGCCGCGCCAGGACGCTCATCCGCTTTTCCGGGAGATCCCCGTGCGGATCGCCTACGCGATCCGCACGGGGTTCCGCGCGTCCCCGGCCAAGCGACGCCTCGTCGGCGGTCCGGTCTCGCTGCATGCCGCGGTGGTCAACGGCTGCCCGGCCCTGCTGTTCGTGGCGGCGGACCGGGTCGTGGGTGCCACCGTCCTGGAGGTTCGCGACGGGCGGATCGCCGGGGTGCGCGGTATCGCGGCCGCGGCGCGGCTCGACCGGCTCAGCCGGGAATGGTATCGGCGTGGGCATCCGGACGCGCTGATCGAAGCGTGGTAATCGCCCTGCCGCCAACAGCTTTCGCGTCTCCGACCGATTCCGCCGACCGCCGGCGCGGATCGGACGCATCGTCGCGCCGACACGGATCGGACGTTCCGTCCGGGTAGCCGTTCGGTCCAGGCCCGGATTTGCGGCCCGGCAGACGACCAGCCGGGGCGCGCTATTGCGTGCGCACGTGCGCACACATAGTCTCCTCATGGGAGGTGGTTCGGTGCGGCACGTGCTCGCTCACCCGGTGTTCCGGCGGTTGTTCGCCGCGCAGGCGGTGGCACTGGCCGGAACGGGGCTGTTGACGGTAGCGCTCGGGCTGCTCGCCTACGACCTGGCCGGTTCCGCCGCGGGCGCGGTGCTCGGCACCGCGCTCGCGATCAAGATGGCCGCGTATGTCGGTGTCGCACCGGTGATCACGGCGCTGACCGAGCGGCTACCGCGCCGCACGATCCTCGTCGCCGCCGACACGGTGCGCGCGACGGTCGCGCTGCTGCTGCTCGCCGTCGACGAGGTCTGGCAGATCTACGCGCTCATCGTCGTCCTCCAAGCGGCCTCGGCCACCTTCACGCCCACCTTCCAGGCGATCATCCCCGCGGTGTTGCCGGACGAGCGCGACTACACCCGCGCCCTGTCGCTGTCGCGGCTGGCCTACGACCTGGAAGCCCTGCTGTCGCCACTGCTCGCCGCGGCCGTCCTCACCGTGGCGGGCTACCACTGGTTGTTCCTCGGCACCGTGGGCGGTTTCGCCGTCTCGGCACTGCTGGTGACGACCACGCCGCTGCCCGCCCCGGCCTGCGTCCGACCGCAACCGCTGACCTCCCGCATCCTCGCGGGCGCCCGGATCCTCACGACGCGGCCGGTGCTGCGCGGACTGCTCGCGATGAACATGACCGTGGCGGCGGGAACCGCGCTCGTGCTGGTCGACACCGTCGTGTACGTCCGCGACGTGCTCGGCGGCACCGACGTCGGTGTCGCGCTCGCGACCGGCTGCTTCGGCGCGGGCTCGATGACGGCCGCACTGCTCGTCCCCCGGCTGCTGCGCACGTGCACGGACCGGGCCCTCATGCTCACCGGCGCCGCCCTGGTGCCCATCGCGCTCACCGTGACCGCGGGATGGCTGGCGATCGGTGCCCGCCCGAGCCTCGGATGGGGCGTACTCGGCGGCTGCTGGTTCGTGCTCGGCGCGGGCACCGCGCTGGTGAACACGCCCGCGGCGCGGCTGCTGCGTGCCCAGGCCGGCGAGTCCGAGCTACCCGCCGTCTTCAGCGCCCAGTTCTCGCTCTCGCACGCGTGTTTCCTGCTCACCTACCCGATCGCCGGATGGCTCGGCGTCCGGGCAGGCCACGCGGTGCCGGCCGGCCTGCTGGCGGTGCTGGCTACACTCGCAACCAGCACCGCCGCCCGACTGTGGCCGGCGGGCCCGCCGATCGGAGCGGTTCCGGCGAGACGATGAGAGTGGTGAGGGCGATGGCCGAGCGCGTGGCAGGCGAGCCGGCGTCCCGCGCCAGCCTGCGCCACCCGGTCTCGCCCGATCACCGTCGCCTCGAAGCCGCCACGGGCATCTTCCAGATGCTGGCCGACCCGACCCGCCTGCACCTGCTGTGGCTGCTCAGCCACGGCGAAGCCGATGTGACCGCGCTGGTGGAGTCCTGCGGGGCGGCGCGCACCGCGGTCAGCCAGCATCTGGCGAAGCTGCGGTTCACCGGCCTGGTCGACACCCGGCGCGAGGGACGGCGCGTCATCTACCGGCTGCGCGGCGGGCACGTCGCGCGCCTGGTGCAGGAGGGCCTCAACCAGGCCGATCACCTCGTCACCGGCGAACCACCGCACGAATGATCCCCGGGGACGAAAGTCCCACGCCGAATGCCCATATCCTGGTTCGACGCGCCCACTGCCCCGTCCTGGTCGTCCACGAGCGGTGAGCCGCCGTTAGAGTCGTCGGTCCCTTCGGGCAGGGCCGGTCGGCCCGCGGCCGGGACGATCCGACCCTGGCCCGACCCGACGCGCACGGACCACACTGGAACACATGACCGACAACGATGCGCGCGCTCCGATTCCGGTGCCCGACCAGCAGACCTTGCTCGCGGTCATGCGCCGCGCGGCCAGGGCGCCGTCGCTGCACAACACCCAGCCGTGGCGGTGGGAGTTCGACGGCCGGGAACTGCGCCTGTTCCGCGACGACGACCGGCTGCTCGACGCCGCCGACCCGAACGGCAGGCAGCTGGTCATCAGCTGCGGCGCGATGCTGCACCACGTGCGCACCGCCTTCGCCGCCGCGGGCTGGCACACCGACACCGAGCGGCTGCCCGCACCCGACCGACCCGATCTCCTGGCCGCCCTCACCTTCCGACCCTGGCCCGACCCGCCGCCCGGCGTGCGAGTCCGGGCGGAGGCGATCGATCACCGCCGCACCGACCGGCTGCCCCTCGATCCGCCACCCGACTTCGGCGGACTCGAACACATCGCCCGCAAACTCGCCGACCCGCACGACGTGACCGTCGGCGTCCTCGACGAAACCGCGCCGGCCCGCTTGGCCGCCGCCTCCGAACACTCCACCGCCCTGCGCCACTACGACATGCCCTACCAGGCCGAGCTGCGCTGGTGGACCGGCCACGAGCACGGTGAACACGGCGTCCCCGCCCACGCCCTCGCCTCGCCGGACGAGGCCGCTCGGGTGCCGGTCGGTCGCCCCTTCCCGCCCGCGGGGCCCTCGGCCCGCCGCGGCGACCAGCCCGACCGCGCCGGACTGCTGGTGCTCAGCACAGGCGGCGACACCGTGTCGTCGTGGCTGCACGCGGGTGAAGCGCTCTCGGCGATCCTGCTGGAGTGCACGGCCGACGGGCTGGCCACCTGCCCGCTGACCCACATCACCGAGCTGGCCACCACCCGGCAGCTGCTGGCGAATCTCGCGGGCCGGGCGGGCGTGCCCCAGGTCGTCGTCCGGGTGGGTGTCGCGCCGGGCAACGAGTACCACGTGCCGACCCCCCGTCGCAGGCCGGACGAATTCCTCACCGTGCTCGGCGGCTGAGCGGCCTTCGGGCTGTTCGATCCCGCCGAACCGGGTATTCCTCCTGCCGATGCGACTGGAACATCTACCCGCTCCGCTGGGCCGAACGCAGAACGACTACGGCGCTGTCGTGTTCGACATGGACGGCGTCGTCACCGACACCGCCGCCGTGCACGCGGCAGCCTGGAAGACGCTCTTCGACGAGGCGTTGGGTCGCGTGCGCGGACCCGACGAACCCGAATTCGACATCGTCGAGGACTACCGCCGCTGGGTGGACGGCCGCAGCCGGGAGGACGGTGTCCGCGAGTTCCTGTCCTCGCGCGGCATCACCCTGCCCGAGGGCGAGCCCGACGACGAAAGGGGCGCGTTGACCGTGTCCGGCCTGTCCCGTCGCAAACAGGACCTGTTCACCGCCGAACTCGACCGCAACGGCGTCCGCGTCTTCCCCGACGCCGCCGAGCTGCTGCGCCGGCTGCGCGCGACGGGCGTGCCGACGGCGCTGGTCACCGCCAGCCGCAACAGTGCGGCCGTGTTGGCGGCCGCGGGCCTGGCTGAGCTTTTCACCGTGCGCGTGGACGGCACCGACGCCGCACGGCTCGGCCTGCCCGGCAAGCCCGATCCGGCGATGTTCCTCGAGGCCGCGTGCCGGCTGGGGGTCGCGCCCATCGACGCCGCGGTGCTCGAGGACGCCACCTCCGGTGTCCGTGCCGCGGCCACGGGTGGGTTCGGCCTCGTCGTCGGCGTGGACCGCACCGGTGCCGCGTCCGGGCTGGCGGAGGCGGGCGCCGACGTCGTCGTCACCGATCTGGCCGACCTGCCGTTCGCCCCGCCCCACGGCAGCACCGCACCCCCGGTCGCGCAACGATGGGGCGGCGGTGCGACCGACGGCAGCCCCGGCGGCTGGAACCTCATCTACGACGACTTCGTGCCCGCCCAGGAAGGCACCCGGGAAGCGTTGTGCACCACCGGAAACGGCTACTGGGCCAGCCGCGGCTCCTATCCCGGCAGCACCGCCGACACCGTCCACTACCCCGGCACCTACCTGGCGGGCGTCTACAACCGGATCACCTCCCACATCGGCGGCCGCGACGTCGAGACCGAGCACATGGTCAACGCACCGGACTGGACCTACCTCACCGTGCGGCCCGCCGACGGCCCGGTGCTGCTGCCGGGCATTCCGGAGATGGTGGCCCACCACCAGGACCTCAACCTGCGGTCCGGCGTGCTGACCACCATCGACCACTACCGGCACGGCCAGGGCAGGCGCACCAAGGTCACCACCCGCCGCTTCCACTCCATGACCGACCCGCACCTGGCGGCACTCGAGGTCACCGTGGTGGCCGAGAACTGGAGCGGGCAGGTGGTGATCGAATCCCGTGTCGACGGCCGGGTCGCCAACCGCAACGTCGCCGCCGACCGGCCACTGGACGGACGACACCTGGGCCCGGGCGCCCATCACCGTCCCGACGAGGAAACCCTGCTGTACGAGACGGTCACCCGGCAGTCGGGGGTGCGCATCGCCACCGCGATACGCACCCGCACCGAGGCCACCGTCCGCGACCGGAGTCCACTGGCCGACGAGCAGTGCCCCGGCGACCGCTTCACCCTCGACATCGACTCCGGGACAGCGGTTTCCATCGAGAAGGTCGCCGCCGTGAGCACCTCCCGCGACCGCGCCGTCAGCACCGCCGCCCTCGACGCCGCCCACCGGATCAGGAACGCCCCCTGCCTCGCCCCGATGCTGGACGCCCACGTCACCGCCTGGGCGCGACTGTGGGACCGCTTCGGCATCCGGCTCGACGACGGCACCACCCACCGACTGGCGTTGAACCTGCACATCTTCCACGTCCTGCAGACCGTCGCCGCCGCCGACCCCGACCTCGACGCCGGGCTTCCGGCCCGCGGCCTGCACGGCGAGGCCTACCGCGGTCACATCTTCTGGGACGAACTGTTCGTCTACCCGATGCTCACCCTGCGCCGCCCCGAACTCACCCGCGCCTTCCTGCTCTACCGCTACCGGCGCTTGCGCCGCGCCTGCGCGGCCGCCACCGCGGCCGGACTCGACGGCGCCCTGTTCCCCTGGCAGAGCGGCAGCGACGGCCGCGACGAAACCCCCGCCGAACTGCTGAACACCCGCAACGGCCAGTGGATGCCGGACAATTCGCGCCGCCAGCACCACGTCGGCCTGGCGCTGGCCTACAGCGTCTGGCAGTACTACCAGAGCACCGACGACGAGCGGTTCCTGTTCGACCACGGCGCCGAGATCGTCATCCAAGTGGCGCGCCTGTTCGCCGCCCTGGCCACCTACGACCCCGCCGACGACCGCTTCGACATCAGCGGTGTGATGGGCCCCGACGAATACCACGACGGCTACCCCGACACCCCCGGCGGCGGACTGCGCAACAACACCTACACCAATGTCCTCACCGCCTGGGTGCTCGCCCGCGCCCGCGACATCGTGCTGCTGCTCGACGGCCGCGACTGCACCCCGCTGCGCGAACGGCTGCGACTGCGCCCCGAAGAACCCGCCCGGTGGGACCGGATCAGCAGACGGTTGCGCGTGCCCTTCCACCGCGACGGCATCATCAGCCAGTTCGAGGGATACGAGGATCTCGCCGAATTCGATTGGGCGGCCTACCGTTCCGAGTACGGCAACATCGAACGGCTCGACCTCATCCTGCAGGCCGAAGGCGACAGCACCAACCGCTACAAACTCTCCAAACAGGCCGACGTGCTGATGCTGTTCTACCTGTTCTCGGCCGAGGAACTACGCGACATCTTCGAGCGCCTCGGCTACGCCCTGCCACCGGAACTCATCCCCCGCACCGTCGCCTACTACCTCGCCAGGACCAGCCACGGCTCCACCCTCAGCCGCCTCGCCCACGCCTGGGTGCTGGCCCGCACCGACCGCACCGCCTCGTGGTCGCTGTTCGAACAAGCCCTCGCCGCCGACCTCGCCGACACCCAGGGCGGCACCACCCGCGAAGGCGTCCACATCGGCGCGATGGCCGGCACCGCCGACATGGTGCTGCGCTGCTACGGCGGCCTAGAAACCCGCCGCGACACCCTCCGCCTGCACCCGGTGCTCCCCACCGAACTCCACGAAGCCGAATTCACCATCTCCTACCGCGGCCAACCCCTCACCGTCACCGTCACCCACACCCACGTGAACCTGCGCCTGCACGCCAGCCGCGCCGCCCCCATCCGCGTCGTCGTCGAAGACGTGGAGCGCACGATCGGCCCCGGCCAGACCTGGCGCGTCCCCCTGACCACCCGCCGCCCCACCCCCGCCCTGATTTGACGCCGCCACCGCCCCGTCGTTTATGATCTTGATCCGCCGGTCCGAGCGACCCGGCGCGACAACAGAACACGGGTCCGGGTGGCGGAATGGCAGACGCGCTAGCTTGAGGTGCTAGTGCCCGTAAAGGGCGTGGGGGTTCAAGTCCCCCTTCGGACACAGCATTCCCGCGAATTCGGTGTGGGGCCTGGTAGCGGGATCGTCATAACTCTCGAGTTCACGCGTACGCCGAATCTCGGTCGGTCGCCACCGAAGGCGCGGAGCAGTATCCGTCCGCCGACGTGTGGCCACGCCTGCTGGATCTCGTCTTTCGGCCGGCGAGCTGGTCGGTCAGGCGCTCGCGCCGACCGACTCGTTGATCGACCGAATCACGCCGAGGAGCCGCTTCGTCTGCTCGGGGGCGAACAGTTGCGTCGGGCCCTGCGGCGCCGCGTCGGTGAACGGCGGCTCGAACAACAGCTTCGGGTCCATCTCGCCGTGCCGGGTGAGGTGGCCGATGACGAGGTTGACGAAGTCGATCTGACTTGCGGTGGCGGTGCGTTCGCCGAGGAACTCGGCGAACGCTTCCTGCACGGCCTGCTGATCGAGGCCGACGAGGGAGCGGATGAAACGTCCGAGTCCGTGCGCGTTGGCGACGGCGCGTTCCATGTCCTCCGGTTCGCCGGCGCCACTGCGGGCCAGCAGTTCCTCGAGTGATTCCAGATCGACCGGTGTCAACGGCTTGCCCGATCGCAGCTTCTGCAGCGCCAGGTTGTCCGGCTGACGGCGCAGATAGTCACGCACCTTCGCCGTGTACCGCTCGATATCGGTACCGGACCGCATCTCGGGCATGTCCCGTTCGACGACCTCGCCGAGGGTGTCGGTGAAGTCGGTGTAGACGACGACGCGCTTCTTCTTGTCGAGCAACCCGACGATGGAACGGAGTTCTCGCCGAGCGTGCTCGAGCATGTCGACGGTGATGTCCTCCCACCACTCGTCGCTCGCGACCTCGCGCAGCAGTTCTTCCTTCGCCTTCACCTTCGGGATGGTGAGTCCCTCGTCGAGAAGGCCGTTCACGACGCTGCGGATCGTGTCGGCGTGCCGCGGCAGGGTACCGTCGGCGACGAGGAGAGCGAGCTGTCCGCGCAGGACGACGAGGTCGAAGCGTTTCGCCATCTCGTCGTTGTCGCGGATGGTGGTGGGCAGGTCCGCGAGATTGTCGATGATCTCCGCGACCTGCTGGTCGGTGAGGGATTCCCAGGCGGCGCGGTCGGCGTACTTCTCCACCTGACGGCGCCGGGTGCGAACGATGAAATTGTCCAGTCGCATCCCGGCGACCTGCCCGTGGAGCAGGTCCGCGGTGTCGCGCCGCAACGCCTGCGATGCGCCGGAGTTGTCGAGAGCGGCGAGCAGTTCGGTTCGGGTGGTGAACAGCCGCTGCGAGAGCGACGGCGCGAGTGCTCCTTCCGAGGCGTCGGGGTGCTGCTCGAAGTAGTCGAAGTTGCCGCAGACGTCGAAGATGAAGAAATCGGTCTTGTCCTGGCCGGGACCGTACAGGTCGGGGCACAGCCGAGTGCCACGACCGACCATCTGCCAGAATTTCGACTTCGACCGCACCGGCTTGAAGAACACGAGATTCACGACCTCGGGGACATCGATACCGGTGTCGAGCATGTCGACGGAGATCGCGATGTGCGGTTCCTGGTCGGGCTGGGCGAACTTGTCGATGAGGTCCTGACTGTAGCTGACCGAGTGGGTGATGACGCGCGCGAACGAGCCCTTGAACTCCGGGTAGCTCACGTCGAATCGGTCGGCGATGAACTTGGCGTGCAGCTCGTTCTTCGCGAAGACGATGGTCTTGCCGAGCCGGTCGCCGCCGGCGACGCGATGGCCGTGGGTCATCAGGGTTTCGAGGACCTTGTCGACGGTGTCGGTGTTGAACAACCACTTGTTGACGGCCTCGGCCTGCACGACGTCGGGGATCTCGTCGTCTGCGACATCGTCGCCCCAGTCGATGGACTCGTACCGCTTCTTCTCCTCCTCGGTGAGGTCGGCATAGCGGATTCCCCGCAACGGGAAGGACAGCGGGACGTCCACCGCGCGCGGCGGGACCAGGTACTCGTCGGCGATGGCCTCATCGAGCGGGTAGTCGTTGGTCGGGACGCCGGTTTCGAGATGGAACAACTGGTAGGTGTTGTAGTCGACTTCGTCCTTCGGGGTCGCGGTGAGCCCGAGGAGCAGCGAGTCGAAGTACCGGAAGATGTGCCGGTACTTCTGGTACACCGATCGGTGCGCCTCGTCGATCACGATGAGATCGAAGTAGCCGGGGCCGAATCGCCTGGTGCCTCCGTCGGTTTCGTCGATCAACCCCATCATCGTGGGATAGGTGGAGACGTAGACCCGCCCCTCGGTGTTCTTGTCGGTCAGCAGGTTCACCGGCGAGGAGTCCGGCAGGTGTGTCTTGAACGCGCCGACGGCCTGCTTGACCAGGGCCTTCCGGTCGGCGAGGAACAGCACCCGCTTGACCCAGTTGGCGCGCATCAGCATGTCGGTGAGCGCCACGACGGTGCGTGTCTTGCCCGAGCCGGTGGCCATGACGAGGAGCGCAGCACGCTGGTTCTCGGCCTCGAACCGCTCGGTGACGGCGCGGATCGCCCTCTCCTGGTACGGCCGACCGGCGATCTCCTGGGGTACGGGCATCTCGCTGAGCGCCTTCCTCGTCGTCCGACGGGCGACGAGGAGCTCGAGTTCGTCACGGGTGTGAAAACCGGCGATCTCCCGCGGCGGATAGCGCAGGTCATCCCAGAAGTGATGTTCGAACCCATTGCTGTAGTAGATGACCGGCCGCCTGCCGAACTGCTGCTCGAGGCAATCGGCATACAGCTTCGCCTGCTGCTGACCGGCAAACGGATCGACGGATGTCTTCTTCGCCTCGACGACCGCCAGCGGCAAACCGTCCGCGCCCCACAGCACGTAGTCGACGAATCCGTTCTTGCCGTCGGGCATTCCGGTGACGGGGAACTCGCGGTCCCGTTTCTGGTCGAGCATCCAGCCGGCCTCACGGAGCATGAGATCGACCAGGTCGCGCCGGGTCTGCGCCTCGTCGTAGTCGTGCGTGTCGGGGGTTGCGGCGCTCGCTTGCTGCGCGGCGTGGATCTGGGCGCGCAACTCCGCGATCAGCTGCTCGTAGCTGGCCTTCTCGAGTTCCGCCGTCTCGGAGGCCTCGTCGCGGGCCTTGAGCTGTGCGATGAGGTCCTGCTTCTCGGCTTCGGACTTCTCGAGCTGCGCGTCCTTGGCGGCCAGCTCGGCCTCGAGCTTGCCGAGCTGCGCGACGGTCTTCGCCACGACCGCACCACCACCCGGCTTGGGCAGCCGACCGGGGTCGAACTGCTGCAGCGGCGACGGCTTGCTCGACGGCTGGGTCGCGTAGGTGCGGGCCAGCCACGACAGAATGTGGAACAGCTCGGCGAGCGCCTTGTGGCCGGCGTCCTTCGACACGGGCTTGGCGTCGTGGACGGCTGTGTTGCCCAGTCGGCGGATGAGGTCCATCTTCGTGACGAGTGCGTGGCCGACGACCCCGACGAACTTGCCGTCGTGGATCCGGGCCGCGAGGTCCGACTTGTACGGCTCGGGCAGGTTCTGCGCGCGATAGATCCACATGACCGTGTGCTCCACGGTGCGGCGCGCGTAGAAGCAGGTGGTGCGCGGGTCGAACAGGGCGTCGCGCTCGGCCTTCTTGGCCTCGGCATACAGCTGCGGCCATTCGGCCTGCAGGAAGTCGAAGTTCCCCACCATGGGCCCCGCGGTCCTCTCCGAACTCGTGTGCGGCGTGCGCAGTGACGTGTTGTTCCGTGCTCGATCTTGGCACAGGCGCCGGAGCTTCCCGGAGCTGATGAACATTACAGGTGGGGTCCGACAGGTTCCCTCATCGGCGATACCGCACGGCTCGCGGTGGACTTGCGGGCCCTCGCCAGGACGGTAGTCGTCACATCCATAAGGCTCGTATCGGCAGATCCGCAGCACAACCACCGGCAGATCCACAGCAGAAGATCCGGCAGATCCACAATCAGTGGTTCGGCAGATCCACAGAATGCGATAGCATGGAACTCATGCGAATGGGAGTCGACTACCTACCGCGGCATGCGGCTGAACTGGTAAAAGAGGCTCTCGAAGATACCCGCGTGGTGATCGTCAACGGCGCCCGCCAAACCGGTAAGAGCACGCTGGCGGAACACTGCGTCAAGGACCACCCGAATGTCGTCAAACGCTACCTGGACGATCCCCGCACCCGGGATGCCGCCGCGGACGATCCCGTCGCCTTCCTGGATGCTCCCGGACTCATGCTCATCGACGAGGTGCAGCGGGTGCCCGACCTCTGGCTGGCCATCAAGCACACCGTCGATCGCGACCCGCGGCCCGGACGATTCCTCCTCACCGGATCGGCCCGCCTACTCGGCCTGAGCTCACTCCCCGACGCCATGCCGGGGCGGTCGGAAACCATTGAACTGTTCCCCCTGTCTCAGGGCGAGATCTCGGGCGCACCGGACGGTTTCATCGACGCCGCGTTCACCTACGGCCGCCATCTCGAGATCCCGGACTCCGGACTCCGGCGCCGTGACTATCTCGCCTTGGCCGCCCGCGGCGGTTATCCCGAATCCGTGCACCGGACCAGCGACCGCCGCCGCGCCCAGTTCGCACGTTCCTACCTCGACGACATCATGACCCGGGATATCCGTCAGGTCGCCGACATCCAGCGAGCCGCGGATATGCGCCGCCTCATCGTCACCCTCGCCGCCCAGAGCGGCGGATTGCTGAACTACGACCGGCTCGCCTCGGCATTGAGCATGCCCGCCTCCACCATCCGCAATTACGTCGCGATCCTCGAACTCATCTACCTCGTCCGCCTTGTTCCCGCATGGTCTGCCAATGCCACCATGCGCGCCGTGGCCACCCCCAAGGTCGTCTTCACCGACTCCGGCCTGGCCGGCCACCTGCTCGCCGGCATCACCAACGACGCCACCACCGGCGGACTCCTCGAAACCTTCGTCATCGGAGAACTCACCCGTCAGCTGACGTGGAGTCACTCCCTGGCCCAGCTCCACCACTACCGGGACCGCGACGGCCACGAGGTCGATGCGCTGCTGGAGAACAACGCAGGCCAAGTCGTCGCTATCGAGGTGAAAGCGGCGGAAACCGTGCGCTCCGAGGATTTCCGCGGCCTGCGGCATCTACAGCGGCGCCTCGGCGACCGATTCCACGCCGGTTTCGTCCTGTACTGCGGTGACCAGCAGCTCCCCTTCGGCGACCAGCTGGCCGCCCTGCCGATCAGCGCCCTGTGGACCGCGGAGAACCCGCACCGCTCGGCGGAATGAACAGCGAGCGGCGCTCCCATCAGGAGCTCCACGCTCACCTTCAGTGGATCATTCGAAGTAGTCCTCGTCGACCTCGACAACGGTGAAGGTCTGCCGAGTCTGGACGGCGACGCCGTAGCGGATCATGAGCTCGGCGAGGCGTCCGCCGTCGATGAGGATGATGCGGGTGCCGATGTTCTTCGCGTACTCGCGTGCGCCCGACGTGAACGCGCTGGTGGTGATGAAGACGCCACGGGCCGCGCCCACACCGTGCAGTGCGCCGACGAACGCCTGGATCTCGGGCCGGCCGACGGTGTTGTCCGCGCCGTAACGCTTGGCCTGCACGTAGATTCGCTCGAGGCCGAGCGGGTCCTGGTCGATCACGCCGTCGACGCCACCGTCTCCGGAGCCCCCGATCCGAGCGGCCCGGCCCTCGGTGCCCCCGTAACCCATCGCGACGAGCACATCGAGCACCGACTGTTCCAGGAACGCCGGGTCCTGACCGCGCAACCGCGCGAGCAGGTCTGCCGCAACCTCGGAGTGCAGGCGCTCGACGCCGTGCTCGATCTGCTCTAGGGGGTCGACATCTTCGTCTGCTTCCGCGGGGTCTATTGCCGGCGCGACATTCGGCGATCCCGATCGGGACGGGGTGTAGTCGCGGTACGCAGGTACTGTTTGCAGAACCTTCTCAGTGATCCCGTCCGGATGAGCTTCGAGCAGCGCGCGGCCCGCCTCCGTGATGACGAACGTCGCGCGGGCCGGCTTGTCCACCAGCTTCGCGCGGTACAGCCCGCTGAGCGCCCAACTGATGCGGTTGTCGGCCCGCCCCTGCCCCGACGGCAGCACCTCGGCCCGCTGCTCGGCTGTCAACCCGACATAATCTTCCACTGCCGTGTGCAGGTCCCGCTTTCGCCAGATCTTGCCATCGGTGAGCACTTTCAGCACCGGGGTGAGGAATCCCGACCATGGCGGAATTGCTGAGACAGGTGCGGTCACAGCTCACCTCGGAAGGCACGGGACTGGAGGGAGGCGAAGAGGGCATCGAGCTCGCCGAGGGCGGTGCGATGGAGGCGGGATATTTCGCCGAGCCGACCGACACGCGACGCGTAATCCTGCTGTCGCTCCAGCGGTGGCAGCCGAAGCTGAAACGACTTTACATCGGTCTGATTGATACTCGATTGATTGACTGCATCCTTTGCCGCAAGGACAATCTGACCACGCAAGTAACTGCTCTGGAGCTGTGCAAGGCAGAACGTTGGGCTGATGAGGTCCTCGTTCAGTGTGATTCTCATCATGTTCGACTCAAAGACCACTACCTGATCGAGCGCTGGAACGATTGCGCTCTTTCCGAGGTGCTCAATGCTGTTGACCCTATTGATAATAATATCGTTCATATGTAGCGCATACTTTTTCTCCTCGGCGCCGTCAACTCGGACCCTCTTGAGCGAGTCGGGCTTGATCGGAACACCGTTGTGAAATCCATCTATACGAAGGATTCTGGCACCGGATCCATATTCGCTAGATGGCTTGTACAGCCCGTTCTGCGGGCCTTCAAGCATTACCGATTCAAACTCTACTGTTGGCCAATCCATATCGTTGGCGCTAAGAGTTCCGAACATGTCGATGAAGATCGACTGGGTCAGCTCGTCGAGGCGGGCGAGGGCTTCGCGGCGCTTGGCGCGGAGGGCGTCGGCGTGGTCGAGGATCGTCGCGATCCGCCGCTGCTCCACTAGTGGCGGCACCGGAACCGGGAGGGCTGCGAGTACCTTCGGACTCAGGCGCGGCAAATTCGCTCCGGCGCTCCGGGAATTCGCCCAGTCAACCAACCGTGGTTGCCGGAGATAGTGAAGCAGGAATCGAGCATCCATGACGTCAGTTACTCGAACCGGAATAATGTCGGTGCTACAGACTCCAGAGAAGTCGGGGATCGCGATCTTCGCCAGGTATGGTCGCAACTTCCCATAGAGAATGTCCCCGGGTTCGAACGCAAACTTAGCGCTCGCAACATCGCCTGCGGTTATCAAATGCGGGTCAAGCAGACGCCCGCCAGGTTCGATGTGCTCAAGACCCAAATACATAGTTCCGTCGGCAATATCACGCGCTTGAAGTTGTATACGGGGAAGCGAAGCAATTGTCGAGAGCTCGACAACGGGCCACCCACTCACGCCACACCACCCGCAAGCATCTCCCGCAGCTGTGCCATGCCGTCGGTGATTTCCTTCTCGAGCCGATCGAGCTCGTCGAGAATCTCAGTAGGTGACCTGTGCTCGACCTCCTCGTGTACGACCTCCTTGTACCGATTCAGCGACAGGTCATACCCCTGCGCAGCGATGTCATCCTTCGGCACGCAGAAGCTCTGCTCCGTCCGAGCCCGCTCCAGCTCGGCCCCGTCGCGTTCGGCCCAGCGCCGCAACACATCCGGAAGGTTGTTCTTCGCGTGCTCGTCATCCGACAGCTCCGCGAGGGCACCGAGCTTGCCGACGTCCAGCAACGGGTTGCGCTTGTCGTCCAGGGACCAACCGTCGGCCTGCACGTCGTAGAACCACACGTTGTCGGTCCCACCGGAATTGGTCTTGGTGAAGAACAGGATCGCCGTCGACACACCCGCATACGGCTTGAACACACCTGACGGCAGCTTCACCACCGCATCGAGCTTCTGCTCCTCGACCAGGATCCGCCGAAGTTCCTTGTGCGCCTTCGAGGACCCGAACAGCACCCCGTCCGGCACGATCACCGCCGCCCGCCCACCGGGCTTGAGCAGGCGCAGGAACAACGCCAGGAACAGCAGTTCGGTCTTCTTCGTCTTCGCGATCTGTTGTAGATCCTTGGCGGTGTTCTCGTAGTCCAACGACCCGGCGAACGGGGGATTCGCCAGGACCAGCGAATACGCTTCGGCGTCACCGGTGTTCGCCTCCGCGAGGGAATCACGGTAGCGGATGTCGGGCTGTTCGATGCCGTGCAGCAGCATGTTCATCGACCCGATTCGCAGCATCGTGTTGTCGAAGTCGAAGCCGTGGAACATTTTGTGGTGGTAGTGGTGCTTACCTGCGCCCGAGTTGATCGCGTCCGCGTGGTGGGCGCGCATGTACTCCGACGCAGCCACCAGGAAGCCACATGTCCCGGACGCCGGGTCGACGATCGTGTCGCCGGGTTTCGGGGCCATCATGTGGACCATCAGCTCGATGATGTGGCGCGGGGTGCGGAACTGGCCGTTCTGGCCGGCGGAGGCGATTTTCGCGAGCAGGTATTCGTAGATGTCGCCCTTGGTGTCGCGGTTCTCCATCGGCACCTTGTCCAGGCGATCGACTACCCGCTGCAACATGCCAGGGTTCGGGATCGTGAGCCGGGCGTCCTTCATGAAGTGCGCATACGTGGAGTCCTCGCCGCGCATCTCCTTGATGAACGGGAACACCCGGTTCGCGACGATGTCGAACATCTCGTCGGCATGCCGGTCCCGGAACACCGACCAGCGCAGGTCGTTGTACGGCCGGCCCTCCGGGTCGTTCCCTTCCGGGAACGGGTTGCCCTCGAGCGGCTGCGCCAGCAGGTTCGCCCGCTCCAGCGCGCGGGTCTGCTCATCGTCCAGGCGCCGGATGAACAGCAGGTATGTGATCTGCTCCATCACCTCGAGTGGATTGGAGATGCCACCTGTCCAGAACGCGTCCCAGACTGCGTCGACCTTGTTCTTGATGTCACCGGTGATCACGGGATACCAAAACCTGCCTGTTCTGCTCGACGAAGACCAACAGAACTGTATAGATCACCGGCCGATACCACCGTTCCCCCGCCCCCTTCCGGATCACTCGGACGGTCGTGCCTGCCTGTCCGACTCGCCGACTCTGCCGGCGGGGCGGCCCAGCCGCCGGGGTCCGCCGGCGCCATGACCGAGCCGGCCGTGTCATAGCCGACGACGATTGCGACCAGTGCGCCCGATCAGGCGCGGTGTGGGCCCGGGACCGCGCCGGTGGTGGCCAGGATGGTCGCCGCGACCAGTTCCGGGTCGTCGATCATCGGCACGTGGCCGACGCCGGGCAGGATCTCGAAGCGGGCTTGCGGGAGCCGTTCCCGGGCGATGCGGCCGTTGACTTCGGGTGGCAGGATGGCGTCCGCACCGGACCAGGCCAGGGTGATCGGGCACGGCAGTTCGGGGACGGCGGGGATGTACTCGTCGGTGGCGAGCAGGTCTTCGGTGGCGGCGCATTCGACGAGGTCGGTCGCCGCGGTCAGTGCTTGTGCCGGGGTCAGTCGGTCGGCGTGGCAGGCGATGTCGCGCATGGCGAGTCGGCGGATCGTCGCCGAGCGGAAGACCAGCGGCTGGACCCGGTGGGTTGCCCGGGTGAGTGCGCCGAGGCGGCGCAGTTTCCGGACCGCGGCGGTCTGCCCGTGGCCGCCGGGGTTCCAGAAGCCGGCGGGTGAGAGGGCGCAGACGCTCGAGGCGCGGCCGCGGAGTGCCAGTTCGATGGCGATCCAGCCGCCGAGTGAGTTGCCCGCGAGGTGGGCTTGCTCGATACCGCGATCGTCGAGCATCCGTTCGGCCGCGTCGACGACGTCGCGCACCCGGACCGGGCGCTGCCGCACCGCGGGCCCGCCCCGGTGGCCGAGCGCGGTCGGCGCGAACACGTCGTGGTGGTCGCTCAGGTGCGGGACGACGTCGTCCCACGCCGCCGCGGACATGGTGACGCCGTGGAACAGGACTACTGATGAGCGAGCGGGACTCATCAGCGCATGCTACCCAGCGTTCGCGTCCACGCCCGTCGAGATGGCGGCTCGGCCGATCTGGTGACCGATGTGGGTCAGCAGCCGCCCGGTCAGGTCCGGGTCACCGGCGGTGTCCTCGTCGGTGTAGTCCCCCAGCGCATACACGGCGCTGAACCCGGCCGAACCCCATTGATCCGCCCGCAGCGTGCTCCGACCGGCGACGGCGACGACCGGAACGGGGTGGGCGCGACGGGCCAGCACCGCGGGGAGTTTGCCGTGGGCGGTCTGCTCGTCGATGCTGCCCTCGCCGGTGACCACCAAGTCGAATTCGGGCAGTTGCCGGTCGAATTCGAGCAGGTCGAGAAAGAACCCGGCCCCCGACACGACCGTCCCGCCGAGCAGGAGTGCCGCGAACCCGATGCCACCCGCGCTGCCCGCTCCCGGCACGGCCGCGACCGCCGCCGCGTTCGGGTAGCCGCTGCGGGCGAAGGCCCGGACCAGGTTGTTCAGACCGGCATCGAGGAACGCCACTTCGGCGGGGGTCGCCCCCTTCTGCGGCGCGTAGACGGGCGCCGCACCGGTGGGGCCGAGCAGGGGGTTGGTGACATCGCCGGCGATCACGAGGTCCACCCCGGACAGCCGCATCGCCCGGGACGCGTCGACGGTGTGGACGCGCGCCAGGCTGCGTCCGCAGGCGCGCAGTCGCCTGCCGCTCGCGTCGGCGAAGGTGAAGCCGAGCGCGGCGAGCATTCCCATGCCGCCGTCGGTGCCCGCGCTGCCACCGAGGGCGAGCACCAGTCGCCGCGGGCGGTGCCGCAGGGCTTGCGCGATGGCCTGTCCCAGACCGAGGCTGCTCGCGTCCAGGGGCAGTGGGCGCCCGTTGGGCAGGGTGGTGAGGCCGCAGGTGTTGGCGACCTCGACCACGGCGGTGCCGTCGCCGACCGCGATCCGGCCGTAGGTCGGGGTGCCCGCCGCACCCGCCACGGTGACCGGATGCGGCGCGAGCCCGGCGGCGACGGCGGCGTCGACGCTCCCGTCACCGCCGTCGGCCAGCGGCATGCGCCGGCTCTCGACGCCCGCCGACGCCAAGCCCTGCGCCACGTGGTCGGCCACCTCGGACGCGGTGAGGCTGCCTTTGAACTTGTCGGGGGCGATCAGAACCCGCACCGAGACGTTTCCTATCCGTGATCGGAGGGCAGTGGAATCAGTCCGCGTGCGCCGCGGCGCCGAGCAGATCCCGCACCCGGTTGGCGACCGAGATGAATTCCGGCGTCTCCATGGTGGCGGCGTACTCGCGGTGCGCGGGCAGGTCGACGTCGAGCACTTCGACGATGCGACCCGGCCGCGGACTCATCACCACGACCCGATTGGCCAGGTAGACGGCCTCGGCCACCGAATGGGTGACCAGCAGCACGGTGGTGCCCGTTTCCCGCCAGATCCGATGCAGTTCGACGTTCATCCGCTCCCTGGTGAGCGCGTCGAGCGCGCCGAACGGCTCATCCATCAGCAGCACTTCCGGTTCGTGCAGCAGGGCCCGGCACAGCGAAACCCGCTGCTGCATACCGCCGGAGAGCTCGTGCGGCAATGCGTTCTCGAATCCGGTGAGCCCGGTCATCTCGATCAGACGCGCGCATTCGGCCGCGGCGGCCCGCTTGTTCATGCCGCGCATCTCGGCCTGGAGCAGGATGTTCTTGCGCACGGTCCGCCATTCCAGCAGCGCGGCGCGCTGGAAGACGTAACCGATATTGCGCTGCGGTCCCCGCACGGGGGCGCCGCCGAGTTCGACGCGGCCCTCGCTCGGCTCGGTGAGCCCGGCGACAACTTTCAACAGCGTGGATTTACCGCAGCCGGAGGGACCGACGATCGAGACGAATTCGCCCCGGCCGATCCGTAAATCCACATCGTGCAGTGCGGTGACCTCGCCGCGGTTGGAGGAGAAGCGGACGGTCAGGTCCGCGACCTCGACGGCGGTGTCGGCGATGGTGGTCGGTGTGCTCATGTCGTCCTCGCTCCGGTCACGGCTGGCTGGCGGGGGTGAATGCCGAGTCCCAGTATTTGGCCGGGTCCTCGGCTTTCTCGAGGAGTTTCGCCTCACTGAGCACCTCGACGGTGGCGCGCCAGTTCGCTTCCACGTTGGTTCCCGGCGCCTTGCCCGCGGTCTCGGGCGTGCTGAGCAGCGGGATGGTCTGCTGCCACTGCTCGAGCAACACCGACTGCGGCGGCAGTTGCGGATCCTTGCCCTCCATCGCGGCGACCGCCTGCTCGGGCGCGGCGACGGCGGCGGCGAAAGCCTCACTGGTCGCATCCACCATGGCCTGCACCAGTTCGGGCGAAGACGCGATGGTTTCCTGGTTGGCGATGAGCCCGTTGCTGTAGAAGTTCAGTGCCTGATCCGAATACCGCAGGTAGCGGACTTCTTTGCCGCTCTTGTTCGCGATCGTCGGTCCCTGGTCGTGGGCGAAACCGATCAGCCCGTCGACCCGGCCCGACAGCATCGCCGACATCTTGCCCGCCGAGTCGAGGCTCTGCTGAGTCACCTGGTCGGCGGGCACGCCCGCCTTGTCGAGATACATCGGGAAGGTCGTGGTCGGCGCGTCACCGGCGGAGACGGCGATGGTCTTGCCCGCGAGGTCGGCCGGGGTGCGGATATCCGAATCGGCGAACACCTGCACCGCCGAGGGGGTGGTCTGCAGGAAAACGCCGACGCTTTTGATCTTCACGCCCTTGTCGATATTGCTGAGGACCGCCGGGGTGTCGGCCCAGCCGAAGTCGGTCTGGTTGGCGCCGGTGGCCTGGGCGGTTTTGGTCGAGCCTTGACCCGCCGAGATCTTCAGGTCGATGCCGTGCTTGGCGAAGATGCCTTCCTGCACCCCGTAATAGAACGGGGCGTGCTCGCCGTAGGGGTACCAGTTGAGCATCAGCGACACCTCGGTGGTCGCGCCGTCGGCGCCGGGCGCCTTCGCTTCGGTGCCGCCGCCTCCGCAACCGGTCAGTGCCAGGATCGAGGCCAGCGCCGCGGCGCCGATGGTCGTGCGTGTGCGAGTACGGAATGTCATGCGAGTTCTCCAGCTGTGGCGGTGATACGAAGGGTCGGCGTGCTCATGCGCCGCCGACGACCGAGGCCGTGGACCGACGGGAGGCGTGCCAGGGAATGAGGAACTGCTCGGCGATCTCGATGATCGCGAACAGGATGATGCCGAGCAGGGACATGATGATCAGGGCCGCGAACAGCATGGCCGTGTCGATGTTGCCGTTGGCTTGCAGAATCACATAGCCGAGCCCCTCGTTGGCGCCGACGAATTCGCCGACCACCGCGCCGGTGACCGCGAGGGTGGCCGCGATCTTGAGCCCGGACATCAGTTGGGGCAGCGAGGCGGGAAAACGGACCTTCACGAACGTCTTCCAGTTGCCGGCGCCCATGGTGGAGGTGAGTTCGAGAATCTCCGGGTCCACCGAGCGCAGGCCGGCCATACCGGAGATCACGATCGGGAAGAAGGCCATCAGCACCGCGACCAGGATCTTCGGGCTGGTGCCGAACCCGAGCCAGACGATGAACAGCGGCGCGATCGCGATTTTCGGGATGACCTGCGCGAAGAGAATGAGCGGGTACATGGTTCGCTCGACACTGCGCGAATAGATCATCACCAGCGCGACCGCCTCGCCGATCAACGCGGCGATGACGAAGCCGACGACTGTTTCGTAAGTGGTGACCCACGTGTTCTCGAGCAGGTAGGCCGAGTTGTCGACGGTGGTGCGCCAGGTTTCCGCCGGCGACGGCAGAATATAGGGCTCGACGAGCTCGAATTCGGTGACGACCCACCAGGCGACGACGAGCGCCGCCACCAGGGCGAGCGGCCGCCACACGGTCGACCACAGGCTCGACAGGGGTGGGAGCTTTCGGCGCCGGGGGCGAACGGGTTGCGTCGCTTTCGGTGCGGAGGAACCGGCCTCGACGGACGTGACTACCGCCATCTGGAGTCCTAAAGCTAGTAGTGGAGCGGGGTTCGAACGGTACCCGCCGGGAATGCGCTTTCCGAAGCTGGACCCGAGGCTAGTGTGACCGGACCCACAGTGTCAAGGGTCTCGAATCGGCGCAGGTCAGGACCGGCGCGACACGCTGCTGTCGCGCAGGATCACGCGGCCGGGCACGAATTCGTGGACCCGCTCCGCCGTCGCCGACTCGTCCAGCGCGAGCGCGACGGCACGCTCGCCGATCTCGACCAGGGACAGCGCGACCGTCGACAAACCCGGCACGTGATCCCGCAGCGTCGGAATGTCGTCGAATCCGGCAACACAGACATCGTCGGGCACCGAAAGCCCGAGCTCACGCCACGCGGCGATCGCCCCGATCGCCATCACGTCGCTGACGGCGAACACGCACGGCGCCGCGGCCCCGGTCTGCCCGGGACGCAGATCCAGCGCGGCGGCGAGGCGGCGCGCGGCGCTGAAGCCACCGTCGCGGGAGAAGTCGCCCGCGATCTCCACCAGCGGTGTCACGCCCCGGCACGCGAGCGCTTCGACGAAGCCGTTGCGCCGGTCGACGGCGGTTCTGATATGCGCGGGCCCGCCGATGACGGCGAAGTCCCGATGCCCCTGCCCGAGCAGTGCGCGCGCCAATTCGGCTGACGCCGCATGGTTTTCGGGCTCCACCGCGGCCCCGAAGGACAACGGCTGCCCGATCACGACCACCTTGCCGTTGTTGTCGAGATACCGCGCACACTCCTTCTCGAGGTCGCGGTCGAGGTCCCCGCTCTGGCGCGAGCCCGCGAGGATGATCGCGTCGGCGCGATGCGAGATGAAGGTGCTCACCGACTCGCGTTCGATGTCGAAGTCGCGTTGCGTGCTGGCCAGCAGCACGAGTTTGCCCGCCCGGCGCGCCGCCGCCTGGACGCCCTGGACGATCGAGGAGAAGTAGGGGTCGGCGATGTCGTGCACCACGAGGCCGATGAGGCCGGTCGACGCCCGTGCGAGCGCCTGGGCCTGGGCATTCGGCACGTAACCCAGCTCGGCGGCGGCGGCGCGGACCCGGTCGGCGACGCCTTCGCCGGGAACCCGGGACGAGCCGTTGAGCACGCGGGACGCGGTTGCCAGGGAGACGCCCGCCCGGGCCGCGACGTCTTGCAATCTCACAGCCGCCATGGCTTGGTGCCTCGTTCTCTCGATGCGGGTGGGGTTGACCGAACTTCGGGACTAGCATAGCTTGGAAAGCGCATTCCGAGGCTGCTTGTCCACTCGATGGGTGCGAGTCGCTCCGCACCGTCCACGACGCCGTCCCGCGGTCGTCGGTCCCGTAAATCAGAAGAGGCACAGACCAATGCCCGATTCCCCCACTCCCCCACGCCTGCTCCGCATCGCCATGAACGGCGTCACCGGCCGCATGGGCTATCGCCAGCACCTGATGCGATCGATCCTGCCGATCCGCGACGCCGGTGGCCTGTTGCTCGCCGACGGCACCCGCGTCCAGGTCGAACCCATTCTCGTCGGTCGCAACGCCGCCAAGCTCGCCGAGCTCGCCGAGCAGCACGGCATCGCGGAATGGAGCACCGACGCCGCGGCCGTCCTCGCCGATCCGTCTGTCGACATCTACTTCGACGCGCAGGTCACCTCCCGGCGCGCCGACGCGCTGGCGACCGCGATGAAGGCGGGCAAGCACGTCTTCACCGAGAAGCCGACCGCCGAAACGCTGACCGAGGCCGTCGAGCTGGCCAGGGTGGCCGCCGACACCGGGGTCACCGCCGGCGTCGTGCACGACAAGCTCTACCTGCCCGGCCTGGTGAAGCTGCGCAGGCTCGTCGACGAAGGCTTCTTCGGCCGGATCCTGTCGTTGCGCGGCGAATTCGGCTATTGGGTCTTCGAGGGCGACGGCCAGCCCGCCCAGCGCCCCAGCTGGAACTACCGGGCCGAGGACGGCGGCGGCATCGTGGTCGACATGTTCTGTCACTGGAACTACGTGCTCGAGGGACTGCTCGGCAAGGTCGAGGCGGTCACGGCCAAGGCGACCACCCACATCCCCACCCGCTGGGACGAGCAGGGCAATCCGTATCAGGCGACCGCCGACGACGCCGCCTACGGCATCTTCGAGATGGAGAACGGCGTCATCGCGCAGATCAACTCGTCGTGGGCGGTGCGGGTGTACCGGGACGAGCTCGTCGAGTTCCAGATCGACGGAACGCACGGCTCCGCCGTGGCCGGGCTGCGCAAATGTGTCGCGCAGCACCGCTCGCACACGCCCAAGCCGGTCTGGAATCCGGATCTGCCGGTCACCGAACGGTTCCGCGATCAGTGGCTGGAGGTGCCGGCGAACGCCGAGCTGGACAACGGGTTCAAGCTCCAGTGGGAGGAGTTCCTCACCGACGTGGTGAACCGACGCCCGCACCGCTACGGGATGCTGTCGGCCGCCCGGGGAGTGCAGCTCGCCGAACTGGGTCTGCGCAGCTCCGCCGAGGGCCGTCGGATCGAGGTCCCGGAGGTGACGCTGTGACCGCGACCGCCACGGGCGCCTCGGTCCTGCTGCCCGTCGACGACCGGTTCGAGCCCTATGCGCTCGGCGCGCCCGGCGCGTGGACGCGACCGACCCGGCCGATCAGCTCACGCGTCGCCTTCGCTGCCGCGCACGTGATTCCGCGGTCGACGGCCGACAACACACCGGGCGCGCCCGCCCAGATCGACTGGGACGCGACGCTGGCCTACCGGCACGAACTGTGGTCCTACGGGCTCGGCGTCGCCGATGCCATGGACACCGCGCAACGCGGCATGGGCCTGGACTGGCAGGCGACGGCGGAGCTGATCCGGCGATCCGGTCGCGAGGCCGCCTCCGCCGGCGGCCGGCTGGCCTGCGGGGCCAGCACCGATCAGCTCGACCTCGCCGCACTCCCCTCGGGCGCGGCCGGGCTCGCCAGGATCGTCGACGCCTACCGCGAGCAGGTGGCGGTGGTGAGCGAGGCCGGAGCGCAGGTGATCCTGATGGCCTCGCGGGCGCTCGCGCAGGTCGCGCGGTCGGCCGCCGACTACGCCTACGTCTACGAGCGGGTGCTGGCCGACGTCGAGCGACCGGTGATCCTGCACTGGCTCGGCACCATGTTCGATCCCGCACTGCACGGTTATTGGGGCAGTGCCGACATCGACGCCGCCACCGAGGCATTCCGCACCCTCGTCGCGAACAACCGGACCAAGATCGACGGCGTCAAGGTCTCCCTGCTCGACGCGGCACACGAGGTCGCCTTGCGCCGCGCACTGCCCGACGGCGTGCGGCTCTACACCGGTGACGATTTCAACTACCCCGAGCTGATCGTCGGCGATGCGCACGGCCATTCCGACGCGCTGCTCGGCATCTTCGCGGCGATCTACCCCGCCGCCTCGACCGCCCTACAGGAACTCGACAACGGCAACACCACGCGCGCGGCCGAAATCCTGAGCGCCACACAGGACCTCGGGCGGCACATCTTCGCCGCACCGACGTACTACTACAAGACCGGCATCGCGTTCCTGTCGTGGCTCAACGGACGGCAGGCCGGGTTCTCGATGGTGGGCGGGCTGTCCACGGGCCGATCCGCGCCGCACCTGATCGAAGTGTTCCGGCTCGCGGACAAGGCCGGGCTGCTGTCGGACCCGGAACTGGCCGCCCACCGCATGCGGATCTATCTCGAACTGAACGGACTGGTCTCATGACATCGGTTGCGGCACAGCACCTCCCGTACGATCTGACCGACCCCTATCGCTCGCTCTCGTTGAACACGGCCACCACCAAGCGGTGGACCCTCGCCGAGGCCGTCGACGGAGCCGCCCGAGCCGGACTCGGCGCGATCGGACTGTGGCGCGATCGTGTCCAGGAAATCGGGGTGGCCGCCGCGGCGAAGCTCGTCGCCGACGCGGGACTGCGCGTCTCCAGCCTGTGCCGTGGCGGTTTCCTCACCGCGCCGGGCGACGGACAGTCGGCACTCGACGACAACCGGCGTGCCATCGACGAAGCGGCGGCACTCGGCACGCGCGAACTGGTGATGGTCATGGGCGGTATCGCCGACCGTGACCTCGCCGCCGCCCGCGCGCGCGTCGAGGAGCGGCTGGCCCTGCTGATGCCCTACGCGGCCGAGCGCGGTGTCCGCCTGGCCCTCGAGCCGCTGCACCCGATGTTCTGCGCCGACCGCGCGGTGATATCCACACTGGCACAGGCCCTGACGATGGCCCGCCCGTATCCGGCCGAGACCGTGGGCGTCGTGGTCGACACCTTCCACCTCTGGTGGGACCCCCTCCTGGAAGACCAGATCGCGCAGGCCGGCGCGGAAGGACGGATCAGCTCCTACCAGGTGTGCGACTGGCTGAACCCGATGGCGGCCGATCCGCTGCTGTCGCGAGGCATGATGGGCGACGGCGTCATCGACTTCGCGACCATCGGCGGATGGGTACGCACGGCCGGGTACCGGGGCGACGTGGAGGTCGAGATCTTCAACGCCGCGGTGTGGGAGGCCGATGGGCATTCGGTGATCGAGACGATGAAACAACGCTACCGGGAGTTGGTCCTGCCCGCACTGGTGGGCTGATGCGTTGCGGCCCGCGTCGTCGCCGCCTCGGCAGGACGCGGGCGAGCCCCTCTTCGATCACCGCGTAATCGGTGCCGAGTATCCGCCGCAGGCGCCCGGTCCAGCGCACATCGATCGGCCATCGACCGCGCTCACCGGCTGGCTGGCCGAAGGTGTTGGAATCACCGAAAACAGAACCGCGAAGGCGGATGGATCGACGATCACAGCTCGCGGTCTCGGTGCGTTCCGTCGACCGGTGTCGCACCGGCGGCTTCCGCGATTCGGTCGATCTCTCGGGCGAGCGCGAAGTCCATCTCGGTCAGCTTTCGCCCGACATCGTGGGTCGTGATCCGGAATTCGATCCGCTGCCACGTGATCAACATGTCGGGGTGGTGGCCCACCTCGCGAGCCTTCGCCGCGACATACACCGCCAAGTGCACGCATTCGTGGTAGGTGTGTGTGAACGTGCGGGTGATCTCGTCGCCGTCGCGCACCCAGCCGGGCAGAGCTTCGAGACGGTGGGCGATCTCGCTGTCAGCCAATGGAACAGGCAGTGCGCTCATGGGGCCGACTCTACGAGTATGCGCAGCTCCCGTCCTGCCGACGTATGAACCCATGATTCGGCCTGCACTACTACCTTGTTCAGTTCTCGCCGAATCCTGGCCGACCCGGTGACTCGCGAGGCATCCATCGCCTCCGCTGCTGCCCACAGCGCACGGTCCGGGTCTGGCACTCGGGCGAGCGCGGCGGACTGCCGCGCCCGGAATACAGCGTTGTCTCGTCGGGCAGACGCAGGCATCACATCCATGATTTCGTCCCACAGGGCAGCGGCTGCGGCGGCACCCTGCGCGCTGCCGGTTCGCCCGTAGCAGGTCGCCCGTTGCACTTCCATGTAGTACGGGGTCCGGCGGCAGGCGTTGCCCCACGGTTGCTCATCGTCGATCCGGCTGAGGAGGGGCACAGCTTCATCGAGCAGGCGATCTGCGGTGGCGCGGTCGCCGAGCATCGCATGACCCTGTGCCTCGTGCTGGAGCGCCATTACGCGGGCCTTCGGGGACAGCCGAGCTCCCGCCGCACGAGCTGCCTGCGCGTAATCGATGACAGCGCGGCCGTCGTCCTGGTCGAGCGCGAGCATTGCCATGTTGGACAACCCGTACGAAACCAGTTGGGGGTTCCCGGAACGATGCGCGAAGGCCAAAGTGGTGTCTCGCCAACTCGCTGACGCCGCGCGATCACCCGCGTCCTGGTAGAGCCAGCCGAGCAGCGCAGCGTAAGCTGTGCCGATTTCGAGAAGGCCCCTGCGCACGGACCTGTCCGCCGTGCCGACCAGACGGACGAGTAGTTCGGTCTGGGCTCGCACTGTAGGAACCAGATAGAGCGGCCCCAAGTACATGTCTGCCAGGTAGTGCCCTGACAGTTGGGAGCGGAAGTAGTCGACGAGTTCTGGAGCCACCCGACCTCCACTGACCAGGTCCGACACCGAAACGGGCATCGCCGCCGTATCCGGCTTCGCGCAGGCCGCGGCCAGGACAGGCAGCCCGACGAGGGCGGTTCCGAAATCACGTCGCCTCACGTCGTCGTCTTCCTCAGGTCCGAGTACCACTGATGCCCTACTGGATCGGGACACGCCGGTCCCCGCGGTGGGGAAAGCGATGTTTGGGCGGTGGAGTGCAGCGTCGAACCGCGCTCGCTGCTCATCGTCGAGCCTCCGGTGAGCGGTGTCCATGCACTCGGAGTACTTCGCACCCAAGGTGATGCCGGCACCTCGCCGTTCCCATTTGCCGACCGCCTCAAGAGAGCATCCAATTCGGTCGGCGAACTGAATCTGCGTGTCCCGCAATGCGGTGCGCAGAGCGGCGACCTCACGTCCGGTCCACTTGATGATCGTGATCCCTCGGCGTTCTCCCCTCCGCTGCGGTACCGCAAGAGTACGGCTGAAACCAACGCCTGTGAGCCCACCGAGGTGGATCCGTCCTCGGCGGGGAGCGGTGCCCTGCCCGACCACTACCCGCACCAGGACCTACCGAAGCTCCCCACTCGCCGCACGCACAACCAGTCGATGGCGGCCACCCTCCGGCTCTGGCACACCCGCAACCGCGAACTTCTCGAACGTGTCGCTGTCGGCCTCCGTCACCTCGACCAGCCGCGCGCCTGCCAGAACACCGACCCCGTTCGCGGTCGCGCACACGCCATTCATCTGATGGCCGAACACGTCCGCCACGGATGCCGTCGGTTCCAACTCGCCGCACAGTACATCGAGGACTCGCAGTGACCGCAGAACCCGGTGGCGGTTCACCGGATCATGCAGCGACAGGCACTTCCACGCATCCGAGCAAGACGAGACGAGCGATCGCAGTGCTGCGCAGTGACCACGACCCGGCCGTGTACGACGCGCTGACGCGGGCGCACCCACTGAGGATCGTCTACACCGTGCATACCGATGCCGCCGCCCTCCTGGCAGCGCGCATCGGGGTCCACCACGCCCTTGAACACGCCGCGGACGCGGCCGTGGTTCCGCACCTCGGCACCCTCGAACCCGATTCACCATGGTGGCTGGTCACCCAAGTCGCCGACCTGATCACCGGAAAACAAATCTATTCACTTCGTTCGGCAACCAGCACCCAGCGGAGGTCGGAGCATTGACAACGCTCGGATTCGCCATCGTCATCGGCCTGCCACTGGCCGTGCTGGTCTTGTCGGTAGCGCTTCCCGAACGGCGAGACAAGTCATGAGCGATCGGCAGCGCCAGCCGTGAGCCGGGCTTTCAACGGGGAGTATGTGCCGACATGATCGCAGCGCCCTCGTCTACACCGGTTACACGGTTGTGGTGGGTTGCGGTGTCGGGGCCGCTCGGCGGCTGCCCGCTACCAGCAGGCCGACCGCCACCGCCATGATCGGCCAGGGGGTGAGGATCAGGATCACGGCGCATTGGGCGGTCCACAGGCCGAGCACCCAGGCGAGGAAGCGGGGTGGGGTGATGCCGCGGCGGTCCAGCCACAGGACGGTCAACCCGACCAGGACCAGCGGGATGCCGAAGCTGTTGAGTGAGAGCCACAGTGCGCTGTTCGCCGGGCTCATGTCGGCCAGATCGTCGCGCCACAGTGCGCCGGAGAACCAGTCACCGGCGTGACTCGCGGCACGCATCAAGGTCAGGGCCAGAATCGTGTGTGCGGCTCCGAAGAGGACGATGAGCCGCCCCGCCCAGGTGATCACCGGACCTCCCCGGGGGTGACGGCACGACCGGCCGAAACGCGTTGGCGCCATTGGCGATCCCATCGCCGCAGCATCGCGGGGTAGACGATCAGCAGCCGGAACGGTTCGATGGCGGCCAGGTACAACCGGCCGAAGCGGCCGTTCGGTTGGACCAGGACGGCCATGCGCAGCTCGTACCCGTCGCGGACCGGCACCCAGCCGAAGTGCGCGATCCCGTGCACTGTCCTGTTCGCCAGTTCGAGCGCCGCTTCGTCGTGGAGTTCGTACAGCGTGGTGAACGGGCTGTCCGGCGTCGCCGTTTCCGCCGGGTCCCGCCGCAGGTCGTCGGGCAGCCGGTCGCGGAGGGAACGGACCCGGGTCCCCAGCCCGGTGCGGGGGTCGTCCCAGCCCAGCAGCGCGCCGAGGCGCCAGCGCACCGCGAACAGGAATCGGACCGCCGCAGAGCCGGATTCGGTTCCGTCGCCGCCCGGGAGGAGCTTCAGAGCGGACGCGAAGTCGTCCGGGCCTGCGCCGGGCGCGTGGAAGGCCCAGACGTCCTGTAGGTGGAACTCCGGTGCGATTTCGTGGATGCGCCACGGCCTTTCGGTGTGCGCGGCGCGTGGGAGTCGACTGGACATGACACCGTCCTCGGTGAGTTATACGGTTGCGTATAATCAGATGGTAGAGCGGTTATACGCCTCCGTACAACGTGGAAGTGGGGTGGATCACAGCATGGGCGCGCTGCGCACGCGACGGGAAGCATGGGTGGACGCCGGGCTGTCGGCACTGGCGACCGGCGGGGTCGACGCGGTGCGCGTCGAGGCACTCGCCAAGGCACTCGGGGTGACCAAAGGCGGGTTCTACGGTCACTTCGCCGACCGGGACGCGCTGCTCACGGCGATGCTCGACACCTGGGAACGCGAAGCCGTCGACAACGTCGTCGAGCAGATCGAACACGCCGAGGGCAGCGTCCTCGACAAGGCCCGGCTGGCCGGACACCTCACCTTCTCCGGCGACCGGCTGCTCCCCATCGACCTCGCGGTGCGCGACTGGGCCCGCCGCGACCCCGCCGTCGCCGAACGCCTCCGCCGCGTCGACAACCGGCGCATGGACCTGCTCCGCGCCGCGATCGGCACCGTGTGCTCCGATCCCGACGAGATCGAAGCCCGCAGCCTGCTCGCCTTCTGCGCGGCCATCGGCCGCCATTTCCTCGCCGCCGATCACCCCGGCAGGACCCGCGAGGAGGTCCTGGCCAGGGCCGGAGACCTGATCCTGAAGCGCTCGCCGGAATGAAGTAGCCGATCGGCGCGGCACAGCCAAGTTCTTGCGCCTACTCGCGGATCTGTCGAACGTCGCCCGATTCACCACGGCGAAGATCCGCCAGACGCAGCACCGTGTTGCGCACGGCCGCGAAGTTGAGCAGATCGCCCGGCGCCGATGATTGCCCGAGCGCCATGTCGCCTCGGGCCGCCTCGACGAGTAGGCCGGCTCGACCATCGAGTGCCGCGACGAGTTGCGCGATCTCTCGTGGCGCGATCTCGGCGCACAGCACGGTGCGAAATCGCTGGAGTGCGGATTTCGAGGATTCGATCCCGTGCTCACCGGCCACCGGCGGACCTCGGCGAGGTCGAACACCGGTCACGCTTCGCTACCACCGACCGGAGACGGGAAACCGGGATGCCGCGGACGCCGCTTGCTCACGGCTACTCGGGCGACGCGGCCAGAGATCTCTGCGGCGGCGATCACTGCGAAGGCCTCGGGCATACGCCTCCTTTCGTTCAATTCGAACGCAGAGTTCGAGATAGGCCGAGTCAACCAACGTGGCGCTGTTTGACAATGTTGTCACTTGCACGACGCCGATTCTTCGTCTAACGTCTTCGATGTCCGGCCACGACCCCCGCTGCCCGGCTCTCCACCGCCAATTACTCTGCGCTGCAAGGAGTACCGCCATGTCCAAACCGCGTGCGCGGTTCATCGACCACAGCCGCGACAAGGGCTACCGGCGCCGCCTCGCCGCCCGCGGACACCGCCCCCTGCGGTTGCGCAGCGGCGACGACCTGCGCTGCCTTCCTCCGCTCCCCCGCCGCGGCCGGTGCGTGGCGACCGGGAAGATCCGCTACTTCGATGCAGAGACCGCCGAGCTGGTACTGGCCGGCATCGGCCCCCACAACCCCAGAAGACGGGAGCAGCGAGCCTACCGATGCCCGGAATGTTCCGGCTGGCACCTCACCAGCCAGGCCGGAAACACCGCCACCGGCCCCACGCCGGCGGTCTGACACCAGGAGTACAAGCGGACCCGGCACCGACCGGGCCCGATGTCGCACGCCCACATCACGGAGAACGAAACACCATGAAGATCAAGAAGTTCACTGTCGCCGCAGCACTCGCCATTGCCGCGCTGGGCGTTGCCGAGAACACCGCCGTCGCGGCCCCGCAGCCCAGCACCGCGGAGATCTCGAACGTCGTTCCGCGCAGCGCCCAGGGCATCGAGCAGGGCGTCGGGTATCTCATCAGTCGCGACGGGCACACGTTCACCGCCGAGCTCACGGGAGCGACGTTCGAGATCACCGAGGAATCGATCGACATCCGCACCGGGACCGGCATTCGCATCGCGAGCGTGCCGCGTGCGGTCCAGGTCGGCGAGCACGTGCTCACTCTCGCGCCGCGCGTCGCGGCCGGCGGTGCGAGTCTGGTCGCCGATGTCGCTGCCCAGGACATCGGGCAGTGGCGCAAGACCTCGCCGCGGCAGCGCAGTATCGAAGCCGGTGTGGCGATCGGCGGCGGGGTGGGAGCGTTCGCGGGCCTGGTCGTCGGCATGGTCGTCGGGATCGCCGCCGGAGGTCTCCTGATTCCGATCAGCGTGCCGATCGGGTTGCTCGCCGGCCTGTTCGGCGGCATGGCGCTCGGCGGCGCGGCAGGTGCGGCAATCCCCAACTCCGACGTCCCGGATCAGTGGGACTACCAGGAGGAATGCGAGTACATCGGCGACTACCGCTACTGCTGGTAGTCCGCTCCACCCGGAAGCGGCTGGTTTGCCTCGCCAGTCGCTCGCGGGAACCAGGCCGCTGGATCGCCGCGTTCGGCGGCGACCCGCCTACCGCGACTGACTGAGCAGTTCCCACGGGGAAGCACTCCGCGAGCAGATGCCACCAACCTGAACGACTTCTGAACCAGGAGCAAGATCAGATGACCAATCCACACCACCCCCTCCCCTACCCGCAGCCTCCGCGCAAGAGCCGGACCGGGTTGTGGATCGTTCTCGGCGTGCTCGCCTTCTTCATCCTGCTTTGCGGCGGATGCGCCGGCATCATCGCAACCAGCGCGAACGAATCCGGCGCTCCGGGCGGCAGCATCAGCGCGGGCTCCGGCGCCGACGGCGACGGCATCGCGCCGGCCGGGTCCGAAGTGCGCGACGGCAAGTTCGCGTTCGTCGTCACCCGGGTGGACCCACCGGTGCAATCGGTCGGCCGCGACCTCCTCGGCAAAACCGCACAGGGCGAATACGTTCTCGTCCACATCGACGTCACCAACATCAGCGATCGGTCACAGTCCTACTTCGGCAGCAACCAGAAGCTGATCGACGCGCAGGGCCGTGAGTTCACCAACGACACCGAGGCCGAGATCTATCTCAACGACGACGTCTACACCGAGATCAATCCGGGCAACAGGTTTTCGGTGATCCTCGCCTTCGACGTGCCTGTGGGCACGGAGGCCGCGGCGCTGGAGTTCCATGACTCGATGTTCTCCGGCGGCGTCCGTGTCGCGGTGCGATGAAAACAGTTGATGAGCACGAAGTGACCGGGGAAGGTCGGCGACCTGCTGGGCATGACGGACGGCGATGAATTCCGGCGCGGGTTCCCGTCTCTATCCACACCCGATCCCCGAACCCGAGGAGTCATCATGACCGTCACCTACACCTTCGACGTCTTCTCCAGTCTCGACGGCTTCGGCGGGGTGAGCGGTGGGGATTGGGGTGGCTACTGGGGGAAGCAAGGTCACGAGTTGCTCGATCACCGCCTGGGTCTGTACGCGGCGCCGCAGCGGATGGTGTTCGGGGCCAACACGTATCGGGTGTTCACGCAGTTGCTCGCGGCGGGCACCGAGGAGACGGTGCGTGATCCGTGGGTCGAGCGGATGCGCAATCTTCCGGCGACAGTCGTCTCGACCACGCTGGACGGTCCACTCGACTGGCCGGACGCCACCGTCGCCGCCGGTGACGCCGTCGACGTGGTGGCCCGGTTGAAGGAGGAATCCGAGGTACCGCTGCGGTCGCACGGCAGCCTGTCGATGAACCGGGCGCTGATGGCCGCCGGGTTGGTCGACCGGGTGCAGATCACGATCTTCCCGGTCGTCACGGGCCGGACCGGCGACGACCCGATCTTCCGGGGTGCCGCCGACTTCGACCTCGAACTGCTCGAGAGCCGGACCCTCGACGGCAACATCCAGGAACTCGTCTACCGGCCCACCCTGCACCCCTGACCCGCTGGGATTCACGCGGTGGATGCCCCGCCTGCCGCCCGCCGGAATCTCGCGGCGAGGCGATCGAACGCCACCGCGAGTTCGTCTCCTTCGATCACCTCGATGTCGACGCCGAGCTGTGCCATCGACAGCGCGAGCCCGTCCGGGTCGTCGGAACCCAGCTCGATGTGGCATGTGGACTCGTCGATCACCTCGATGTCGACCGGGATGGGGATCTTCGCGGTGACCGTGGCGGCGGGAGCATGCACGCGCACCCGGGCGCGGTACTTCCAGGTTCCCTTGCTGACACGTCCGACGACGTACTCGACGACATCGTCCGCCGGGTTGGCGCGCGGCTGGAACCGGGCACCGGTCGGGGTGGGCGGAGCCATGCGGTCGACGCGAAAGACCCGCCAGTCGCACCGGTCGAGATCCCACGCGAGCAGATACCACAGCGGCCCCCAGGTCACCAGCCGTTGCGGTTCGATGTGGCGGGCAGCTTCGGCGCCCCCGGGCTTCGTGTATCGGAACCGGAGCCGTTCGTGGCGTCGGGTCGCGGCGGCGACCGCGCCGAGAACCGAGGGATCGAGCGGCGGCACAGCTCCGGGAACGACGCTCGTCGACTCGCGTACCGCCTGGACGCGTCGCCGCAGGCGCGCGGGCAGCACCTGCTCCAGCTTCGCGAGCGCGGTGAGCGATGTCTCCTCGAGTCCGAGCCGTTGGGTCGCGACCGCGCCCAGTCCGACCGCGACGGCGACGGCCTCGTCGTCGTCGAGCAGCAGCGGGGGCATCGCCGTTCCGGCAGCCAGCCGGTACCCGCCCGCCACGCCGGGGCGCGCGTCCACGGGATAGCCGAGCGACCGCAGCTTGCCGATGTCGGCGCGCACAGTTCTCGTGCTCACCGCGAGCCGGTCGGCGAGTTCGGAACTGGTCCAGTCCCGCCCGAGCTGGAGCAACGACAGCAGTTCGAGCAGGCGGGCCGAGGTCTCCAACATCTTTTCGATCATTCCAGCAAACGCGGAAGCTGATCTGCCGCATTACCTGCGAGCGTGAGCGTCATGGACAACGCACTCACCCCCTTCCGCATCGACATCCCGCAGGCCGACCTCGACGACCTGCGCAACCGGCTCGCGCACACCCGCTGGCCGAGCCCCGTGCCGGGCCGAGACGATCGCACCGACTTCAGCCGCGGCATCCCGCCGGCATATCTGAAGGAGCTCGCCGAGTACTGGCGCGACGAGTTCGACTGGCGAGCGCAGGAGGCGAAGCTCAACGAGTACGAACAGGTCACGACCGTCGTGGACGGCCAGACGTTTCACCTCGTCCACGCGCGTTCGGCGAACCCCGCGGCCACTCCGCTGCTGCTGAACCACGGCTGGCCCGGCTCGTTCGTCGAGTACCAGCGCCTCGTCCCGCTCCTGACCGAGGAGTTCCACGTGGTCATCCCGTCGCCGCCCGGTTTCGGGTTCTCCACGCCGCTGTCGGGAACCGGCTGGGAGTTGGCGCGGACGACGGACGCCTGCGCCGAGATCATGACGCGTCTGGGTTACCCGAGATTCGCGGCCCACGGCACCGACATGGGTTCCGGTATCACCGGCCGGCTGGCGGCGATCTACCCCGAGCGTGTCATCGGCACGCACATCGGTGCCGACCCTCGGTGGCTCGGGCTGGTGGGTGACGAATTTCCGCTTCCGGACAGTCTTTCCGACGACGAGATCGCCCAGCTCGCGGCAGTGCGCGCCGAGGCCGCGGCCGATCGCGGGTACCTCGAGATGCAGAATCACCGCCCCGACACGATCGGCGCGGCGCTCACCGACTCACCGGTCGGGCAGCTCGCGTGGATCGCCGAACAGTTCAAGACCAGGCCGGTCGGCGACCACCGGACGCCGGACCAATCGGTCGACCGCGACCAGCTCCTCACGAACATCAGCCTGTACTGGTTCACCCGCAGCGGCGCGTCGAGCGCGCAGTTCTACTACGAGTGCAAGCACTCCGACCTCGACTTGCTCATGGCCTCCGGGGTGCCGTCCGGGTGGGCCGTGTTCGACACCCACCCGCTCATCCGCCGCGTGCTGGACCCGGGGCAGGCGATCGGCCAGTGGAGCGAATTCACCGAGGGCGGACACTTCCCGGCGATGGAGGAGCCGGAACTGCTCGCCGACGACATCCGCGCCTTCTTCCGCAGTATTCCCTGACCCCGCGTCGACGACCTTGGACCCGCCGAGGTCGGCCGAGGCGAAGTCGGCCTCGGCGGTGCGCCCCGCACATGCGCCGCGGTCAGGGCTCCAGGTCGACGACGCCGCGGCCGGTGCGGATGTCCAGGGGTACCGAGACCTGGTCGTGGGCGATCAGCCAAGCGCCGTTTATCCGACGCAGGCCGTAGCTGACCCGGACCCAGATGCCGCTGGTGGCGGTCCCGTCGGCGCGGGTGCCGCCGAGCCGGGCGAACGCGTGGCCGAACGCCACGTCCGCGCCCGCGGTGAACGTCAGGTCGCGGACCTCGTAGGTGACCGTGTCGAATACCTCGAAGACCCTGGCCCAGTTGGCGAGTTTGGCGGCGACACCGACATGCTGGAGGGGCGGTTCGATGTCGAAGGACACCACATCCGGCGTGTAGAGCCGTTCGAGGGCGGCGAGATCCTTGGTGCGGAGCGCGTCGACGGCTTCATCGATCCGGCGGCGGAGTTCGGCGTGCGCTGCCGCGGAATGTTCGGTCGGGTGTGCGTGGTTCACGGCATGCTCCTCAGGATCGGGTGAGCGCGGGGTCGGTGGCGGCGCGCAGTGGCGCGAGCGCGGCGCTCCAGGCGAGCAGCTGGTCGAGGGTCTTGTGCAACGCCGCGGTGTGGTGGTCGCGCGGGGTGAACGTGGTCTGGTCCGCGAAGTCGGTGAGTACCGAGATCGCGACCTGGTACCCCACATCGGCCATGCCGAGGGTGCCGCAGACCGTCCGCAGTTGCACGACGGCACGGGCCCCGCCGTGCACGCCGTAGGAGACGAAGCCGACGGCCTTGTCGCGCCACTGTGCCGACACGTGGTCGAGGGCGTTCTTCAGCACGCCGGGCATGCCGCCGTTGTATTCCGGCGTCACCACCACGAAACCGTCGAACGGGGCGATCCGCGCCGCCCAGGAACGGGTGTGTTCGTGGACGGAAGGGCCGAACATCGGCGGCACCGCTTCGTCCAGGTGCGGCAGCGGGTGGTCGCGCAGGTCGATCACGTCGTATCGGGCGTCGCCGCGCTGCGACGCGGTGTCGAGGACCCACTGCGCGACCTGCGGGCCCTTACGGTTGGGACGGGTACTGCCGAGGATGATGCCGATGCTGGTCATGCCCCTCCGACGACACAGCCGCCCGGAATGTCAGGCGGCCTCACACATCGGGTCGCTGTGTCGTCGGTTCGGTGACGCCCGCACCGACCGAAGGAGCAGACATGACCGACCCGCACCTGGCCGCGGTGATCGGCGAACGCCGCCAGCTGATCAATCTCGCCTATCGGTTGCTGGGTTCTCTCGCCGAGGCCGAGGACGTGGTGCAGGAGACCTACGCCCGCTGGTACGCGCTGTCCGAGCGGCAGCGGCGGGAGGTGACCGCACCCGGCGCCTGGATGACGACGGTGGCCGGCCGGATCTGCCTGGATCTGCTCGGTTCCGCGCGTGCCAGGCGGGAACGCTACGTGGGCGAGTGGATTCCGGAGCCGGTGCCGGGACGGCCGGAATGGCTCGGCGGTTCCGGTCCCGGCGATCCCGCCGATCGGGTCACCCTCGACGAGTCGATCGGCATGGCCTTCCTCGTGGTGCTGGATGCGATGACGCCGGCCGAGCGGGTGGCGTTCGTCCTGCACGACGTTTTCCGCTACTCCTTCCCGGAGGTCGCCGAGATCGTCGGACGCTCCCCCGCCGCGTGCCGCCAGCTCGCCTCCTTCGCGCGCCGACGCCTTCGCACCGCCCGCGGGCCCTCGGCCGCCGAACGCGCCGACGTGGTCCGCGACTTCAAACGTGCCTGGGAGGCGGGCGATGTCCGGGCGCTGATCCGCGTGCTCGACCCGCAGGCGATCGCGACCGCCGACAGCGGCGGCCTGGTGCCCGCCTTCCTCGATCCGATCCACGGCGGCGCGCAGATCGCCCGCGCCTGGATCGAGATCGCCGCCCGCAACCCCGCCGTCACGCTGGCCGAACACCCGGTCAACGGACAGCCCGGCCTGGTCGGGCACCTCGACGGCCGCATCGTCACCGTCTACGCCTTCGACATCGCCGACCACCGGATCACCCGCATCTGGGCGGTCCGCAACCCGGAGAAGCTGCGACATTGGCACACCGTGCGCTGAACGGTATTCAGCCTCAGAGGTTGTGCGACGGGCGGTTTCGGCACAGGGGACAGCGGTACGGGGTGACCGGTTCGGCGTCCGGCGGCGCTGCCGCGCGGGCGGCCGTGATATTGGCGGCGCCGAGCCGGTCGCTGTCGTTCGCCGCGGCCGGCGTGGGATGCTGCCGGGGTGTATCGGGTGGCGGGCCTGTTCGCGGTGGTGTTGGTGGCGTGCGCGGGCCGCTACGGGTACCACCGGGACGAGTTGTACTTTCTCGCGGCGGGGCGGCGGCTGGACTGGGGGTACCCGGATCAGCCGCCGCTGGTGCCGTCGATCGCCAGGAGCATGTCCGCGATCGACCCCGATTCGCTTGTGCTGCTGCGTCTTCCCGCGATCGCGGCCGCGACGGCGGTGGTGGTGTGCGCGGGGCTGATGGCCAGGGAACTGGGTGGCGGGCGCGGTGCGCAGGCACTCTCCGCCGGGTGCACTGCCGCGGCGGCCGTGGTGGTGGCCGCGGGGCATCAGCTGGGGACGGCGGTGTTCGACCTGGCGGCGTGGTCCGGCGTCGTCGTCCTGGTGCTGCGGTTGCTGCGGCCCGAGACGGACCGGCGCTGGTGGCTGCTCGTCGGCGTGCTCGTCGGGGTCGGGCTGCTGAACAAGACACTGCTCGCGGTGCCGGTGCTGGTTCTCGTGGTGGCGTTGCTGGTCGTCGGTCCCCGCGGGGTTCTGCGCACCCGGTACCTTCCGGTCGCGGTCGTGGCCGGGCTGCTGATCGCGGCGCCGAATCTGTGGTGGCAGGCGCGCAGCGGGTGGCCGCAACTGGAGATGAGCCGGGCGATCGCGGGCGGGTCCTCGGGGACGTCGGATGGTCGGCTGGCGTTCGTGCTCACCCAGTTCGGGCTGGTGGGTCCGCTGCTGGCGCCGGTGTGGCTGCTCGGCCTGTGGTGGTTGTGGCGGCAGGTGCGGTATCGCGCGTTCGCCCTCGTCTACCCGGCGTTGTTCTTATTGTTCCTGGTCACCGGCGGCAAGGCGTACTACCTGGGCGGCATGTATCCGGTGTTGCTGGCCGCGGGCGCGGTCGCGCTGGCCGAACGACGGCGGCTGCTCGTCGCCGCGGCGGCGGGACTGACGGCGGTGGGTTCGGCGGCGGTGTTCCTTCCGATCCTGCCGGTCGACGCGCTCCGGGACTCGCCGATCCTCGCCATCAACTACGACGCGGGCGAGACCGTGGGCTGGCCGCGTCACGTCGAGCAGATCGGCGCCGTCCGCGCCCGGCTGGCCCCGGACGCGGAGGTCCTCACCGCCAACTACGGGGAAGCCGCCGCCATCGAACACTTCGGTGATCGGTACGGGCTGCCGACCCCGCACAGCGGGCACAACGCCTACTGGTGGTGGGGACCACCCGCCGACGACCGCCCGCTGCTGACCGTCGGCCTGCCCGAGGCACAGGTCCGCCGGTTCTGCCCCACGCCAGAACACGTGGGCGCGCTCGACAACGGCCTCGGTATCGACAACGACGAACAGGGCGCCCCGCTGTTCCTCTGCCGGTCCGTGCGCGCACCGTGGGCGCAGCTGTGGCCTTCGATGCGGCATCTGGGCTGACGGACACGCCCGCTGCCTGCGCGTTCCGGCACCGAACCGGGATTAGGCTGCGGAGTTGTGGGAGTGGTGAATGTCCGGCTGCGCGCGCTCGAGCGGGAGGACCTGCCGTTCGTCCATCAGTTGTCCAATGACGCCCAGATCATGTCGTACTGGTTCGACGAGCCGTTCGAGGCGCTGGTGGAGTTGCGCGACATCTACGACCGCCACATCCACGACGAGCGGGAGCGGCGGTTCATCGTCGACGCCGACGGGGCCGCGGCCGGCTTGGTCGAACTGGTGGAAATCGCGCCGGTGCACCGCAAGGCCGAGTTCCAGATCATCATCGCGCCCGGTCATCAGGGCCGCGGGCTGGCGACCCTCGCCACTCGCAAGGCGCTCGACTACGCCTTCGCGGTACTGAATCTGCACAAGGTGTATCTGATCGTCGACGTCGCCAACACCAAGGCGATCCACATCTACCGCAAGCTCGGCTTCCAGGACGAGGGCACCCTGCGCGACGAGTACTTCGCGGCCGGCCGCTACCGGGACGCGCTGCGGATGAGCATTTTGCAGCACGAGCATCTCGACGGATCCGCCGACTGAGCGGCCGCGGCGGAGGGTGGCTTGCCGCCCCGGCCTAACCGAGGTGGCGGGTGTCCGCCCAGCGGGCGAGCACGAAACGTCCACCATCGCACCGCCATTCGGATACCGACGCGTTGGGGACCGGGTCGAGCGAGTCCGTCCCACCCGCGCCGTCGAAGATGTCGCGCAGGACGGCGATGACGGCGTCATGGGTGACGATCAGCACCCGGGCCCCCGCCGCCGCGCGATCGAGGTCGGCGACCAGGGCGCGCAGCCGCAGCGCCACATCCGCGAGGGATTCGCCGCCGGGCGCGCGGTAGGCCCACTCGCCCTGCCGGATTCGCCGGTGCGCCTCCTGCGGGGCCAGTCGCCGGATCGCGGCGGGCGGGTGGAGTTCGAGCACGCCCATCTCCCGGTCGCGCAGTCGCTCGTCGAGCACCGCGCGCGGCGGTGACCAGCCCGGGACGAGCGCGCGCGCCGCGCGCACCATCGCGGCCCAGGTCTGGCGGGTGCGCCGGTAGGGCGAGCAGATCACCAGGTCGGGCGGTTGCGCCGCGAGCAGCCCGCCCAGTGTCTCGGCTTGGCGCACACCGAGATCGGAGAGCGGGACGTCGGCGTCGCGGCCGGGGACCGGGGTGTCGGCGTCGGCCGCGAACGCGTCGTTGGCGGTGCTGCGGCCGTGCCGGATGGCGAGGATCCCGGCGGGGCCCGGCGCGGCGAGCGGGCCGGGATCGAACGTCTCGTGCGCGAGATCCGCCACACCACGAGCTTAGGCCGCCTCGTCCCGGCTCGGCGGGACCACGACGGTTCGGGCGGAGGGCTAGCCACCGTCCGGCTCGAGCAGCTGGGCGGCGCGCTCGTAGGCCTCCCGCAGGTGCGCCTCCCGCCCGACGCGTTCGGCCGCGTCGGGCGTCCACAGCTCCCGGCGGTCGGGATCGTAGGTCTCGATCAGCGTCGGCAACGAGCGCGGCCGCAGCCGGGTGACGTCCTGCCAGGCATTGCGGACGTCACGTCCGTGGGCGACCACGGCCCGGAGTTCGGGCAGCAGGGCGAGCAGCCGGTCCAGCGCGGCGAGGCCGCCGTCGAGGTCGGCCGGGTCGGTGGAGCGCTCCAGGTACCAGGGGTGGATGTTCCAGGGCACCAGGTCGAGCACGGTGAGCCCGGATCGCCCGACGATCGCGTGCAGGCGTTCGGCGGCCGGGTCGTCGTTCTCGAGCGAGAGCATCCCGCTGCCCGTCACCTGACGGGCCGGCGGACCCGGATCGTGGCACAGGACGAGAACACGCGCGCGCACGCCACCGCAGGCGGGCGCGACATGGGGCAGCGGACGGCCCGACTCCTCGCGCAGGTCGTCGACCAGCCGGTTGATCGGTGCGACGTGCGGGTCGTAGCGGTGGGCGAGCTGGCTTTCCCGGTGCACCGGGTCGCGCATCCGGCCCGCGATGGTGATCGGGGTGGGTGGGCGGCCCGCGGCAACGATTCTGCGTCGTGTCGTCACGTCTCTCCGATCGCCGTGGTGCCGTGCGGGCCTCGGAACACCGTCGATCCGATTATGGGCCGCGATCGCCGGGCCGCCGCACGCACTCGTTGATGACGATTAGGTCAAGACGCTGTGCGCGGAGCCGGATCACGTTGTAGGGTCGGCAATGAGCCAGCTACTCCCCCCCCATAGCTGGCCCCGCGATCCGTCCCCCTGCGGGTCGCGACCCGAATCAGGTGCCGCCGGATCTCCCCCCATCCGGCGGCACCGTCGTGTCGGGGGCGGTTCGTGCCGTCCCGAACATCTCGCCACTCGCCGGTACCGCTCCCGGTCCGGCACCGCGGCTCCGGCGAACCACCCGCGAATCCCGTGGTCGGCGCCGGATTGCGGTGCACGTGCATGTGCACGGCGCACCGGTCAGCCGACCGGCACCAATTGGTCGAACCACGCGAGGGTCTGCACCAACCCGGCCCGACCGGTGGCACCGTGATCCATCGGGCTCAGATCCACCCGTTCGACCCGCGGGCCGCGCAGCGATCGCAGACAGTGATCCGTGTTGGCCGCCGCGACACTGCGATCGGCGGTCGAGACGTACAGGCGGACCGGTGCGTCGGTGGTCCACTCGCAGGTGCCGTCGCTCTCGGTCACCGCGCGCAGCGCCGGGCCGGTGGGTTGGCGCGCCCACGCGAGGAAGCGGTCGGTGAGCAGTTCGGCCGGAGTCGCGGGCAGGCCGGTGCCGACGCTCAGCACGTCGTGGTAGCCGTCGAAGAGGCTCTCCACGCGATCGGCGTAGGGCTGGCGGAACGCCTCGGTGGGATGGTCGTAGAGCCCGTAGATCGGGTTCATCGCGGTGAGCCAGTAGGCGAGGTAGACCACGGCACTGCGCGGGCTGACACCACCGTCCAGCGCGGCCGGGGTCTGGGCTTCGCGGATGGCGTAGGGTCCGCTGATCGCCGACAGCGCCGCGACCCGGAAACCCGTGCCGGGGTTGTCGTGCAGTTCCCGCCCCAGCGCGGTCGCGGCCTGCCCGCCCTGGGAGAAACCCACGATGTAGACGTCGGATTCGAGAGTGCGGCCGCGCTCAGCGGCCGCATCGCGGGCGGCCCGCAGCAGATCCAGCGACGCGCTCGCCTCGGTGGGGGCGTGCGCGTAGGGGTGGCGGCCGGGGCCTTCGCCGAGCCCGAGATAGTCCGGCGCCACCGCGGCGTTGCCGACCGCCGCGAACATGATCGCGCGGGCCCGGTCGGTCTCACCGTCGGCGGAGGGCGCTTCGTCCTTGCGCACGACCGTGCCGTGCGCGTAGCTGACGACCCGCAGGCGTTCGGTCTCGGTGCGCGGCAACACCATCAGCCCGCTGGCGGTGGTCTCCTCCCCCAGCGGACCGACGGTGCGGTAGACGATGCGGTAGGTCTCCACACCGTTGCGGACCGGCGTCTCGAGCTGTCGCTCCCCGAGGTAGGCCGCGGTCTCGGCATCGGTCATGGTGCTCAGCGCCGTCACCGAGACGACCTCACCGCGGCGCGCGGCCGGATCCCCGTCGTCGCGGGACGTTCCGCAGGCCGACGCCAGCACGATCAGGAGTACGGCGAGCACATTCCCGACCATCCGACGGGTACCGGCCGCCGTCGTGGCGGGCGGGGTGCCGGGCGCGACGCCGCTCATCAGACCACCATAGTCCCGGCGCGATTCGCCCACCCCGCCCACGCCGATCGGGGACAATCACGCCGACTCGCGCACCCGCGAGCCGCTGGACCCAGGAGGCCACGATGCTGTCGCTACAGGAGATCTCGGACCGGATGGAGATCGAGGACCTGATGGTCCGCTACGCCCACGCCATCGACACCCACCAGTGGGACCTGCTCGACGACCTCTTCACCGCCGACGCCCACATCGACTACACCGCGATGGGCGGCCCGGCCGGCGACCTGGCCGCCACCAAACAGTTCCTCGCCACGGCGCTGCCGAACTTCCCCGCCTTCCAGCATCTGATCTCGAACTCCGCGCTCACCATCGACGGCGACACCGCCACCGGCCGCACCATGTGCCAGAACCCGATGCTCGTCGGCGGCCCGGACGGCCCACAGCAACTGATGCTGTGCGGGCTGTGGTACCTCGACACCTTCGCCCGGATCGACGGGCGCTGGCGCATCCGCAGCCGGGTCGAGGAGAAGAGCTACATGTTCCTGGCCGGATCCGCCGTCACCTCGTGACTCGTCCGCACCCGCGCATAACCTGACCGGCGCGCGGTAACCCCCCGGCATGGACGCACCGACTGTCGGCGTGGAAGAGGAATTCCTGCTCGTCGACCCGCGCACCGGCGCGCCGACCGCCCGCAACGAGGCCGTCGCGCACACCGCAGGCGAACTCGGCATCGATCTGCAACTCGAGCTCACCCGCTGCCAGGTGGAGACGAGTACCGCCGTGCACTCCGACATCGGCGCGTTGTTCGGGCAGCTCCGCGACCTGCGCTGCGGGGTCGCACGGTGCGCGCAGGCCAACGAGAGCCGGTTGCTCGCGGTCGCCATCCCCCCGACCGTGCCGCACGAATTCCCGGTCACCGACACCCCGCGCTATCGGCGCATCGCCGAAAGTTTCGGGATGATCGCGCACGAACAGGGCCTGTGCGGCTGCCACGTGCACGTCGCGGTGCCCGACCGGGAGACCGCGGTGCAGGTGAGCAACTACCTGCGGCCGTGGCTGCCGATGCTGCTCGCGCTCACCGCGAATTCGGCGATCTACCGCGGCTCCGACACCGGCTATGCCAGCTGGCGCAGCATTCTGTGGCGGCGGTGGCCCAGCGCCGGACCCCCGCCCTATTTCCGCACCGCCGCCGACTACGACGCGATGGTGACGATGATGCTCTCCAGCGGCATCGTGCTGGACGAGAAGATGGTCTACTGGGACGCCCGCCCCTCGATCAACTACCCCACCATCGAGGTCCGGGTCAGCGACGTGCCCGCCACCGTCGGCGAGACGGTGCTGCTGGCCGCGCTGGTGCGGGCGACCGTGCACACCGCCCGGCGCTTCCTCGCCGAGGGCAACATCGCGCCCGCGGTGCCCGCGGAGGTGCTGCGGGCGGCGTACTGGAAGGCGGCACGCAGCGGGATCGGCGGCGACGCGGTGGCGCCGCTGGACGGGCGCGTGCTGCCCGCCCGCGATCTGCTCGACGAACTGCTCGAGACGGTGGACCCGGCGCTGGAGGAACTGGGTGATCGCGGGTTCGTCTCCGACGCGCTCACCGCGCTGTTCGCGCGCGGCAACGGTGCCCAGCGCCAGGTGCGCGCGTTCGGCGCGGACCACGACGTCGCCGCGGTGATCGCGGAGCTGGGTGAGGCGACCCTGGAGGGCTGTGCTCCCGAGCCCGCCAATTCCGGTGGAGGCGAACACGTTCCGGTGGAAGGACGACACTGATGGCTGCTGGGAAGGCACCGGGAGCCGCGGAGTTCGTGCCCGCGGACGCCGATCTGGAGACGCTGCGCACGGCGGTGCAGGGCTGCCGCGGGTGCGAGTTGTATCGCGGGGCGACCCAGGCGGTGTTCGGCGAGGGGCCCGCGCACGCGCCGGTGTTCGTCGTCGGCGAGCAGCCCGGCGACCGCGAGGACGTCGCCGGGCACCCGTTCGTCGGGCCGGCGGGCAGGCTGCTGGACAAGGCGCTGACCGAGGCGGACATCGACCGGGAGGCGGTGTATCTGACCAACGCGGTCAAGCATTTCAAGTTCGAGGAGCGCGGCAAGCGGCGCATCCACAAGCAGCCGGGCCGCACCGAGGTGGTGGCGTGCTCGCCGTGGCTGACCGCCGAGCTGGACGCGGTGCGGCCGCAACTGGTGGTGTGCCTGGGCGCGGTCGCGGCCAAGGCGGTACTCGGCCCGTCGTTCAAGGTGAGCGAGCGCCGCGGTGAGGTGGTCGAGGCGGGCGAGCACCGGGTGATCGCGACCGTGCATCCCTCCTCGGTGCTGCGCGCGCCCGACCGCGCGGCCGCCTACGCGGACTTCCTGGCGGACCTACGCAAGGTCCGCACGGCGGCAGGAGAGCTGCACCGCGCGTGAGCGGGTCAGCGGCCGGAGGAGGCAGCGCAGCGTCACCACGCAGGCCGCCCCGCGCACGCGAATCCGACGAATCCGACACAGCGTGAGCGGTCAGCGGCCGGAGACGGTCGTCCCCCTCAGGCGTGGTCGACCAGTTGTGGGTGCCCGGCTTCGTGGGCGCAGTGCGCGCAGCAGAAGATCTGCTCGCCCGCCTCCACGCCGTGGCCGAGGATTCGGCAGCTGCAGTGCGCGCACACCGGCGCGATCGCGGCGGCGGCGCATTCGATGCTGTCGAACGTGGCCGTGTGCCCGTCCCGGGTGACCGTGAACGCCTTGTCGTAGTCGTTGCCGCAGGTGTCGCATACCGCCATCCGGCTCACCTCCCGATCGTCGATGGGTCCGTTCGAGGGTCGCGGTACCCGCGGTACGGCGCGCGAAACGCCCGGTGGTGGCGCCTCAGCCGCGCTGTTGGACGGCCAGGCTCGCCTTGCGCGCGGCGACCAGCACCGGATCCCAGACCGGGGAGAACGGCGGGGCGTAGCCGAGGTCGAGGGCGGTCATCTGCTCGACGGTCATCCGCGCGGTCAACGCCACCGCGGCGATGTCGACCCGCTTGCCCGCCCCCTCCCGGCCCACGATCTGCACCCCGAGCAGCCGCCCGGTGCGGCGCTCGGCGAGCATCTTCACCGTCATCGGCGCCGCCTCGGGGTAGTACCCGGAGCGGCTGGTCGACTCGATGGTGACGGTCACGAACTGGAGGCCCGCGGCGTGGGCTTCCTTCTCGCGCAGGCCGGTTCGCGCCACCTCCAGATCGCAGACCTTGCTGACGGCGGTGCCGACCACGCCGGGGAAGGTGGCGTAGCCGCCGCCGATCACCTGGCCGATGACCTGGCCGTGCTTGTTGGCGTGGGTGCCGAGGGCGACGTGGCGTTCCCGCCCCGAGACCAGGTCGAGCACTTCCACACAGTCGCCGCCCGCCCAGATGTCGGTGTGCCCGCGCACCCGCATGGACAGGTCGGTGAGCAGCCCGTCGTGCTCACCGAGCGGCAGGCCCGCCGCCCTGGCCAGCGTGGTCTCCGGGCGTACGCCGAGGCCGAGCACCACCACGTCGGCCGGGTACTCCTCGTCGGCGGTGGCCACCGCGCGGACGCGGCCGTGCGCGTCGGTGCGCACCCCGGTCACCTCCGCGCCGCCCACGACCTCGATACCCATGCCGTCCATCGCCTTGCGCACCAGCGCGCCCATGTCGGGGTCGAGGGTGGACATGGGTTCGGCGCTGCGGTTGAGCACGGTGACCCGGAAGCCGCGCTGGATCAGCGCCTCGGCCATCTCCACGCCGATGTAGCCCGCCCCGACGACCACCGCGCGCCTGCCCTCGGTGCGGTCGAGGGTGTCGATGAGGGCTTGGCCGTCGTCGAGGGTCTGCACGCCGTGCACGCCGGCGGCGTCGATGCCGGGCAGGGCGGGACGCAGTGGTCGCGCACCGGTGGCGAGGACGAGTTTGTCGTACTCGGTCCATGATTCGACGCCGCTGTCGAGGTCGCGCGTGCGCACGCGCCGCCCGGTGACGTCGAGCTCGATCGCCTCGGTGCGCATGCGCAGATCGATGTCGCGGGCACGGTGTTCCTCGGCGGTGCGCGCGATCAGCGCGTCACGCTCGGTGACGACCCCGCCGACCCAGTACGGGATGCCGCAGGCCGAGTACGAGGTGAACCCGCCCCGCTCGAACACCACGATCTCCAATTCGCGCGGCCCGAGCATGCGCCGCGCCTGGGAGGCCGCCGCCATGCCGGTCGCGTCGGCCCCGATGACGACCAGACGTTCGCTCATGATCGCCACGCTACGTGGTCGCGCGACCGGGGACCGGCGCTGTTGCGGACAACCGTGCCGGTGGGTTAGTTTCGCCGGCGCCGGGGCCTGGTCCGCTCCCGGGTCCGCGTGGTGCGGGCCGCGGACCGGCGTGGCGCGGGAGGGAGTTCGGGGTGGGCGGCGCGGTGCGTGAGGTGCTGGCCGGTGTGGGGGTGTGCCTGCTGGTCGCGGCGGTGCTGGCGTTCGTGTTCGCGGGCACCTGGTATGCCACTCGCCCGCCCGGCCCACGCGGCACGGCCGGGCGGCGGATGATCGATGGTGGGCTGGCGTTGGCCGCGCTCGGCGTGTGCGTGGCGGTGGCGGGTCTGCTGCCGGTCCGCTCCCCCGGATCGCCGGAGACACTGCCGACGGCCACGACGGTCGCACCCACCGCACCCGCAGCTAACCGCCCCGGTGACATGGCCTCCGGTGCACAACCTTCACCGCGCTGAATCCGCGCGCCGGGCCGGAACCCGGCGCGAACGCCGGGCAATTCCGAACGACCGCCGGGCAGGCATTTCCCGGACCGGATTTCCCCCGGCGGGAACCTCCCGCGCACGCGATTCGGAAGTTACCTTGTCACGGTGAGTTTCGAGTATGTGGTCGTGCCGGTCGGCGCGGTCCGGACGCCCGGTGAAATTCCGGACTATCTCCGGTCGCAGGCCGGCAGGCCCCTCGACGACGACCTGCGCCTGGTGGTCGTCGCCGGATTGCGGGCGTGGAATTCCGCGGTCTCGGGGTCGCGCCCGCACGCCGGTGTTCGCATCGAGGCGGCGGGCTACGCGGTGCGGGTCACCGCCGCCGACCGCGGGGGTCCGCGGGTGCCCGGCGCGCTCGACAACGCTGCCGCGCCGGTGCGGCAGCTGCTGGAAGACCTGATCACGGGCTTCGACTACGAGCTCTACGACGCCCGTTCCTATACCGTCAGCCGCGCGCCGGAGCACCGGGTGGTCGAGGTCGACATCGGCGGTGAACAGCGGTTCTCCTCGATGACCGAGCGTCAGATCCACGGCTGGATCCCGAACCTGGACACCCTGGCCGCCACGCCGTTCCTCATCGCGGGCAAACCGCACGACGACCAGACCTTCATCCAGACGTACCGCAATTCCGCGGTCGACTACACCCTCGAGGTGCACCACAGCGGGCGGCCCGACCACTATTTCGCGACCACCCTGTCCGATCCGGCGCTGGTGGCCCGGCTCATCTGGGAATGGGCGGGTGACGATTGGTCCACCCTGGAACGGGTGGACTGGCTGCGCGAATCGAAATGAGGGCCGGTCAGGAATGGCCGGGCAGCACGCAGGCCGTGTCGAGCCCGAGCACCCGGTTGAGCCTGCCGAAGGCGAGCCACGAGCCGAGGCACATGCTCAATTCCACGATCTCGGCCTGGCTGTAGTGGGCGGCCATCCGCGCCCAGAACTCCTCGTCGATGCCGTGATGGTCGGTGGCGTAGCGGTCGGCGTATTCGGCGGCCAGCCGGGTGCGCTCGTCGAACGCCTCGGTGGTGCGCCAATTCGTGACCGCGTCGGCGAATTCCGGTTCCACCTTCGCGCCGTCGCGTTCGGTGCGCCAGTCCTGGCAGAACAGGCACCCGTTGATCTGGGCGATACGCAGCCGGGCGGCCTCGAATTCGCGCAGCCCCAGCGTGCTGTGTTCGTAGACGGCCAGCGCCAGGGCCGCGGCGGCCGGGCCGATCCCGGGCACCATCTCCCCCCACACGTAGCCGATGGGGTCCTTGCCCGCGGGGACATCGACGATCATCACTGTTTCCTTCCCTGTTCGCCCGGCGTCCGTCCGAGTTTCCCCAGCGCCGGACGCAGGGGCACCGTGAGCGCGTCGTAAAGGCCGGGGCCCGCCTCGACCAGCCAGTCGATGGCGTTGACCAGGCGGCCCGCCGCGGTGGCGTTGCCGCCCGCCGAGCGATTCCCGTGCTCGTCGTCGGCGGCCACGGTCACTTCGATGCGGGGCACGCCGGTCACGATCACCCGGTGGGCGCCCGCGCCGCCGTCGGGTGGACTCGGCCAGTCCGGCGCGCAGTCCGGGTGGATGCGGGTGACGTGTTCGATCACCAGGCGTGGCTCGCCGTCGACGATGCCCTGCACCTCGAACCGCACCGCGCCCTGGGTGCCCGCCGCGAACTCCCCCATCAGCTCGGTCCGCACGGTGTGTTCGAGGGGGCGGCGCTCGAGCGTCTCGCGCAGGTCGTCCAGTTCGACGCCGAGCGCACGGGCCAGCAGCCGGACCTGCCCACCCCACACCATGGTCGGCACGCCGGCGGCGAGCATGGGCGGCGCGTAGTCCATGGGCTGGCCCATGCCGACCAGGTAGCGCACCGAGTCCGGCTGGTCGTAGGTGGTGTAGTCGAAGATCTCCTGGCAGCGCACGGTCTCGACGGTGCCGGCCAGACCGCTGACCAGCAGGGGCAGCACGTCGTTGCCCCAGCCCGGGTCCACCCCGGACACGAACAGCGCGCCGCCGCCCTCCTCGATCGCGGCCAGCACCGGGTCGCGGATCTCGGCGGGGGCCCCGACCGGGTCGTAGAGGGCGTAGAGCGAGGGGGTCACGACGACGGCGCCCGCGCGCAGCAGCCGCAGCACGTCGGCGAGCGCGTCGTCGGGGCGTAGATCGCCGGAGGCGGCGTAGACGACGGCGCGCGGCCGGGCCGCCAGCGCGGCGTCCACGTCGTCGGTGGCGGTGACGCCGAGGGTGCGGTCCAGTCCGGCCAGCTGCCCCGCGTCTCGGCCGGATTTGGCCGGGTCACGCACGAGCACCGCGGCGAGTTCGAGGTCGGGATGGGCGTCGACGGCACGGATCGACGCGCGGCCGACGTTGCCGGTGCCCCAGACGAGCGTGGGGATCATCGCGCGAGCGTAGCAAGTGCTTGGTAGATTCGCGGGCGGATGGCACCGGATCGTCGCGACGCGTTCTCGTGCGACGAGTACGCTCGAGCCGCCGCGCCCGCGCGGGAGGCGGTCAGCAGCATCGGGCGGGAAGCGGAAGGCCAGCAGATGAACGAGCCGTATTCGCAATGGCATCAGCGCAATTCGCCGACCGACCAACCGCTGGCCGCCCGCTACACCGGGGCCGAGCCGATCCTCTGGAACGGCAGCATGGTCTACCCGATGTACAGCGACCGACTACCGCAGGAACCGACGCTGTTGTTCATGAGCCTGCTCTCCCAGGCGCCACCCGCCGGGCTGCGCGGGCACGGACTCGGACTGGCGGTGCAGGACGCCTACATCGAACTCGACGGCCACCGGCTGACCGGGGTGGACATCTGGAGCGACGCGCTCGCCCGCGGGGTCACCGTCGAACTGGTGCCCACCGGCGCCGCGCCGCTGTTCACGCTGACCCCGGTCTGGGTCGATCAGACCGGCGCGCACCGCTGTTGGACGGGCAACTACGGCATGCTGGTCGAGGACATCCCCAACGACATCGTCGCGCTGTGGTGCAGTCTCGGTGAGGGGCCACCCAATTTCGCCAATCTCGTCGTCGGCGTCGCGACGGTGCCCGCCAAGCGCACCGGCGACGCGGGCCGGGACCCCGACGCCGACGCCCCTGCCGCCGAGGAGATCCGAGCCGCCGAAGAGACCGGAGGCGGCGAAGAGATCGGAGGCGGCGAAGAGATCGGAGGCGGCGAAGAGATCGGAGGCGGCAAGGAGGAGACCCGTCCCGGCGCCCACGCCGTCGCCGCCGATCCGCCCCCGGCCGCGCCATCGCCGGCGCACGACGACCTGTCCACCGTCGACACCGACCCGAGCCTCCCGACGGTCGACGAAAACGCCACCATGACAATGCACTACGTGCGCATGGCGTCGGCGGCGGGTGCCGAGCCGCCGGCGACCGGCCCCGGCCACGGCTACCGCAACGCCCTCTACGAACTGGGCACCGCGATGTACGACCGTGGCGAGGAGGCCGAAGCGTGCGGCCTGTGGGCTCAGGCCGCCGAGGCCGGCCATGCCGGGGCCGCCTACGACCTCGCGGTGCTGCTGTTCCGCCGCGGCGACCACGGGGGCGCCGAACGGTGGTGGCGGCGGGCCGCCGAGTACGGCGAGTTCCGGGCCATGTCGCTGCTGGCCGAACTACTCGACCGCCGCGGCGATCACGCCGAGGCGCGGCAATGGCGGGCCCGCGCGGCCGAGTACGCCGCCCGCGCGGGACAGACGCTGTACTCCTGAGCGGTACTCGCGTCGACAACTGTCCGCCGCCGACCGTGGGAAATTCGGTGGCGCCCGCGGCGCGTGCCTCGCTACGGTGTCGCGCATGTGTGCAGCAGTGAACGGAGCGTGCGCGGTGGGCGCGTACTTCATCCGGCTTCGCCGGCGGGCCCGGGCTCTGCCGCGCACCGCTGCGTCTCCCCGACAGCGCTGATCGGGGTCCGCTACCGCTGATCGCACCCGCCCCGAGCGGGTGGTTCGTGGTGCTCCGGTACGGGTCCGGGCGAATCACCTTTCCTGATTCCCCACTCCGTTCGGAGGACAGCCATGTCCCGCGCCTCGTCGCGCGCCGCCCGGGCCGGCGCGCGCAAACGCTTCTCCCAGAACTTTCTCGCCGACCCGGACATCGCGCGGCGCATCGTCCGGTCCGCCGGTGTCGGCGCCGGCGATCTCGTACTCGAGATCGGCCCCGGTGACGGCATGCTCACCGCGCAACTGCTCGGTGTCGCCGGCCGGGTGCTGGCCTACGAGATCGATGCCCGCTACGCCGCGCGACTGCAGGCCCGCTACGCCGCCGACCCTCGAATCCACTGCTATCACAAGGATTTCCGGGACGCCCCGCTGCCCGACGAGCCCTTCGGCGTGGTCGCGAACGTGCCGTTCGGGAGCACCACCGACATCGTGCGCTGGTGTCTGGCGGCGCGGCAGCTCACCTCGGCGACCCTGCTGACCCAGCGCGAATTCGCCCGCAAGCACACCGGCGACTACGGCCGGTGGAGCAAGCTCACGGTGACGCACTGGCCGACGACGACCATGCACCTGGGCGCGCGCATCGACCGGCGGCACTTCCGCCCGGTGCCGCGCGTCGACGGCGCGCTACTGCACCTGCGCCGCCGCCCGGACCCGCTGCTCGCCGGGGCCGCGGCGCGCGACTATCGCCGCCTGGTGGAACTCGGGTTCACCGGGATCGGTGGTTCCCTGGCCGCCACACTCGCCACCGCCTTCCCGCCACGCCGGGTGCGGGCGGCGTGTGCGGCCGCGGGCATTCCGGCCGGCACCCCGGTGGGTCTCGTGGCCCCGGAGCGATGGTTCGCCCTGTTCCGGGCACTGCGACCCGGCGCCGCGACGGGCCGATGACCGGTGCGGTGCGTCGCCGCGGCGTTACGATGCGCAGATGGCGCACCCCGCAGCGCGGGTCTCCCGCGCGACGGCCGCAGCGAGCCCGCCGCAGTCGGCGGGCCGCGGGTCGCCGGTGGCCGACGTGGTGACCCGCTTCGCCGAAGCCTGGCGGGACGCCCGCACCCCGCCGGACCTGACCGCGTTCCTGCCCGACTCCCCCGCGCTGCGCCGGGTCTCGCTGATCGAGTTGATCAAGGTGGACCTGGCGCAGCGCTGGCGCCGCCACGTCGAGCCCAAACGGCTCGCCCAGTACGTCGCCGAGCTACCCGAGCTGCGCACCTGGCCGCTGCCGCCGGACCTGATCTACGAGGAATTCCACCTGCGCAGGCAGGCCGGGCAACCGGTCGACGTCGCCGAGTACACCGCCACCTATCCGGCGCAGGCGCAGGTGCTCTCCGAACTGCTCACCACCGACGACTACCACAGCACCCTGCTCGCGGGCCCGGTGGAACCGGCCGGGCTCGACGAGCTCGAACCGGGCACCAGCGTCGACGATTTCGACCTGATGACCAGCCTGGGCCGCGGTGCGTTCGCGCGGGTGTTCCTGGCCAGGCAGCGGTCGATGCAGCGGCTGGTGGCGGTGAAGATCTCCCGCGACAAGAGCACCGAGCCGCAGACCCTCGCCCAGCTCGACCATCGCCACATCGTGCGGGTCTTCGACCAACGGGTGCTGCCGTCGAGCGGGTTGCGGCTGCTGTACATGCAGTACGTGCCCGGCGGCACGCTGTTCTCGGTGCTGGAACGGCTGCGCGCGCACCCCGCGCAGGCCAGGGCGCGCGGCGGGGCGCTACTGCTCGACGTCATCGACGAGGTGCTCACCGGCAAGGGCGAGATCCGGCCCGGCGAATCGGCCACCCGCGCGGAACTGGCCGGTCTCACCTGGCCGGAGACCATCGCCTGGCTGGGCAGGCGGCTGGCCGACGCCCTGGACTACGCCGACCGGTGCGGTGTGCTGCACCGCGACATCAAACCGGCCAACGTACTCCTCACCGCCGAGGGCGAGCCGCAGCTGGCCGACTTCAACATCAGCTTCGGCAGCACCGTCACCGGCGCCAGCCCGGTCGCCTACTTCGGCGGCTCGCTGGCCTACATGTCGCCCGAGCAGCTCGCCGCCGTGCACCCGGATCTGCCCGGCACCGCCGCCGATCTGGACGTGCGCAGCGACCTGTACGCGCTCGCGGTGATGCTGTGGGAACTGCTCACCGGCCACAAGCCCTTCGGCGACGACCACGTGACCGGCGGCGACCGCACCACCCTGGACGGGATGCTCGAGCGCCGCCGCCGCGGTCCCGGCGCGCTGCCGTACGCCGATCTGCCGCCGGACTGTCCCGCCGCGCTGCGCCGCACCCTGGCCCGCGCGCTCGACCCCGACCCCGATCGCCGCTGGCCCACCGGCGCGGACATGGCCCAGCAGTTCGACGTGTGCCTGGATGCGCGCGCCCGCGATCTGGTCGACCCGCCGCCGCGGAGCGCGCGGGTGCGGGCCAGGGCGTGGCTGCATCCGATCATGGCCTGCGCCATCGCGATTCCCAACGCGCTGGCCATCCTCTACAGCTACCAGCACAACCGCACCCTCATCATCGACAAGCTCGACGCGCAGACCCAGCAGCGCTTCGATCAGGTCGCTCTCACCACCTACGGGTTGTGCTTCCTGCTGGGCGTGGTCGCCACCAACGTGCTCATCGCGCACCTGTGGTCGGTCTCGCGTGGGCTGCGGCACGGCCGGCACTACGACGCCGCGACGCTGGCGAAGGCGCGCAGCGACACCCTGCGGCTGGCGCAGCGCAACGTGCTCACCTGTTTCGTGCTGTGGGCGCTGGCCGGGATCGTGGTGCCGTTGACCGTGCAGGTCTCCGGCAGCAGCCTGCCCGCGCAGTCCTACCTGCACTTCTTCGCCACCCAGATCGTCTGTGGCGGGATCGCGATGGCCTATCCGTACTTCCTGGTGAGCTTCTATTCGGTGCGGTGCCTGTATCCGATGTTCGTGCCGCACGGCTGGCTCGGTCCGGCCGACGCGGCCGAACTGGACCGGCTCGACCGCCGCGGCACCGCCTTTCTCGCCGTCGCCGCCGCCGTCCCGCTGCTGGGTGTCGCGGGCGCGACCTTCATCCCACCCGCCGATCTGCCCGCGGTGATCGTGCCGCTGCGGGTACTCGGCGTCGGCAGCGCGCTGGCCTTCGTCGGGGTGTACTGGCTGTTCCGGATGTCCGAGCGGGATCTCACCGCGCTGGCCCGGGTGGTCGGACAACGCTGAGACGCCGGCGCGCCGGACGACTCTGACGGTCGTCCGGCGCGCCGGGCGGGTGATCCGCGGTCTACAGCGGGGTGAAGTCGCGGCTGCCGATGTAGGTGGGCCGCGGCGCCGGGGCGGCGAACGGCTCCACCAGCGTGTTCTCCACGCTGTTGAACACCAGGAAGATGTTCGAGCGCGGGAACGGGGTGATGTTGTTCGCCGAGCCGTGCATGATGTTCGAATCGAACAGCAGGGCCGAACCCGCCCGGCCGGTGAACTGCGCGATGCCGTAGCGCTGGGCGAGCACGGTGATGTCCTCGGTGCTGGGCACCCCGATCTCCTGCTCGCGCAACGACTCCCGGTAGTGGTCGGCCGGGGTGGCGCCCACGCACGGCACGAAGGTGCGGTGCGAGCCGGGCATCACCATCAGGCTGCCGTTGAACGGGTAGTTGTCGGTCAGGGCGATCGACAGGCTCACCGCGCGCGGGGCGGGCATACCGTCCTCGGCGTGCCAGGTCTCGAAGTCCGAGTGCCAGTAGAACCCCGTGCCGCGGAAGCCCGGCATGTAGTTGATCCGGGTCTGGTGCAGGTAGACATCGGAGCCGAGCACCTGCCTGGCCAGCCCGACGATGCGGGTCTGGCGCACCAGATCGGCCACCGCGGCGCTGAGCTTGTGCACCTCGAACACCGAGCGCACCCGGTTCGAGGTCTTCTCCCGGATCACCCGCTCGTCGTCGAGCAGGGACTTGTCGGCCGCCAGCCGCTCGACCTCGGCGCGGAACTCCGACACCTCCTCCGGGCTCAGCAGATTCTCCATGATCGAGAAACCGTCGCGGTCGAAGGTCGACAGCTGTTCGCTGTGGACCTCACCCCACACCGTCGGGTCCAGCCGCTCGATGTGCGGTGCCGGCTCGGCGGTGCGGGTCGGATACCGATCGATGCGGTCGACGGGATCGCGATCGATGGCCTGCTGCAACACTTCTCGTCGCTCCTCTCAGCTGGCGGGAACCGCTACCAGCGGATACACCCCGTTCTCGTCGTGGACCTCCTGCCCGGTCACCGGCGGGTTGAACACGCACATCATCCGCATGGTGGTGCGCGCCTGCACCCGGTGCTTCTCGTGGCCGTTCAGCAGGTACATGGTGCCGGGGCGCAGGTCGTAGACCTGATCGTTGTCCAGATCGGTCAGCGTGCCCTCGCCCTCGACCAACCACACCGCCTCGATGTGGTGGACGTAGTGGAACTCGTGGGTGGTTCCGGCGTCGATGGTGGTCTCGTGGAAGGAGAAGCCGACCCCGTCGCCGCCGAGCACGATGCGCTTGCTGCGCCAGCCCGGGCCCGCCACGTCCCGCTCGGTGCCGGTGATCTCGTCGGTGGTGCGCACGATCATCGGCGCTCTCCTCCCTCGGCCGGGGCGCGGTGGTGCAGGCGGCCCCAGCCGGTGCAGACGGTGTCGATGGCGCCGGTCAGGATCTGCAGGCCCCGATCCAGCTCGTCGTCGGTGATGGTCAGCGGCGGCAGCAGCTTGACGACCTCGTCGCTGGAGCCCGAGGTCTCCACCAGCAGCCCGCGCTCGAAGGCGACCTGGCAGACCTTGCCCGCCTGCGAGGGATCCTCGAAGGCGATGCCGTGCACCAGCCCGCGACCGCGGGTGGACAGGCCGGGGAAGTGCCCGGCGACGGTGGCCAGCTCGGTGGCGACCTTCTCGCCCTTGGCCTTGGTCGCGGCCTCCAGCGCGCCGTCGGACCAGAACGTCTCCAGCGCCACCTGCGCGGTGACGAAGGCGGGGTTGTTGCCGCGGAAGGTGCCGTTGTGCTCGCCCGGAGCCCACTGGTCGAGTTCGGGCTTGAACAGCACCAGCGCCAGCGGCAGGCCGTAGCCGCCGATGGACTTCGACAGCGTCACGATGTCGGGGGTGATGCCCGCGACCTCGAAGGAGAAGAACGGGCCGGTGCGCCCGCACCCCATCTGCACGTCGTCGACGATGAGCAGGATCTCCCGCTCCGCGCATAGCTGCGCCAGGTGCTGCAGCCACTCCACCCGGGCGACGTTGATGCCGCCCTCGCCCTGCACGGTCTCCACGATCACCGCGGCGGGCCGGTCGAAACCGGAGGAGGTGTCGTCGAGCACCCGCTCCATCCACTGGAAGTCGGCGGTGGTGTTGTCGAAGTAGCCGTCGTAGGGCATGTGCGCGGCGTGCACCAGCGGCACGCCCGCACCGGCGCGCTTGGCGGCGTTACCGGTGACCGACAGCGCGCCCAGCGTCATGCCGTGGAAGGCGTTGGTGAAGCTCAGCACGGTTTCGCGGCCGGTGACCTTGCGCGCCAGCTTCAGCGCCGCCTCCACGGCGTTGGCGCCGGTCGGGCCGGGGAACTGCACCTTGTAGTCCAGGCCGCGGGGGGCGAACACGGTGTCGCGCAGCGTCTCGAGCAGCTTGCGCTTGGCCGCGGTGGACATGTCCAGGCCGTGCGTGATGCCGTCGGAGGCGATGTAGTCGATCAGCGGCTGCTTGAGCACCGGGTTGTTGTGGCCGTAGTTCAGCGCACCGGCACCGGCGAAGAAGTCCAGGTAGTCCTTGCCGTCCTCGTCCTGGAGCCAGGCGCCCTTGGCGGTGGTGAACACCGTGGGCCAGTTGCGGCAGTAGCCGCGCACATTGGACTCCAGCGACTCGAAGACGTTCGTTTCAGCGGTGATCATCGAATCTCCTGTGCAATAGGGGCGATGCGGTAGAGGTCCTCGGGGGCGTGTTCGTCGGGGAACACACCGGCGTCGAAGAGGGGCTGCTTGGTGAGCTGCGCGCCGCGGCGCCGCGCGACCGCGGCGAACATCGCGATCGAGGCCGGGTTGTCCGGGGAGATGGTGGTCTCCAGCGCGGTCACGCCGTGCGGCGCCACCCGGTCGAGCAGCTTCTGGATCAGGGCCGTGCCGGTGCCGCGGCCGCGCTCGGTGGGCGAGACGGCCACCTGCCAGACGAACACGGTGTCGGGAGACTCGGGCCGTAGATAGCCGATCACGAAGCCGACGACCCTGCCGTCCACCTCCGCGACCACCGTCGTTCCCGGGAAATCCCGGCACCACAGCAGGTAGGCGTAGCTCGAGTTGGTGTCGAGGACGCGCGAATCCTTCGCGATCCGCCAGATCTCCGCGGCATCACCCAGCTGGGGAGCCCGCAGGAGCGCGGTGCCGATGCGGTCGGACACCTGCCACGGCGCCTCGACGGGCCGTGGTTCCTCGACGGGTTCTGCGGTAGGCGTGGACAACGTTTGCAGTGACATACAACTCCCAGGTCGGTCTGTCTACGCGTCCAGGTTTGCCAACCAACTTTGCGGTGAATTGGTCGATCTCTTTGCGGTTGTGTTACGAATGTGTTTCACGAACCGGCTTGGGCGCAGCACGGGATCGCGGCGCACGCGGGCGTCGCTGCGGACCGGCGCGGTGTCCGTTCCCGGTGTGGAAACGGACCCGCCGCGGGTCACTTCGGCAGATCGAGGCGGTAGCCCAGGCCACGCACGGTGACCACGATCTGCGGGTCGGACGGGTCGAGTTCGATCTTGGTGCGCAACCGGCGCATGTGGACGTCGACGATCCGCTCGTCCCCGAAAAAGTTCTCGTCCCAGACCTTTTCGAGCAACTGCGCACGACTGAGCACCCGGCCGGGGACGTCGGCGAGTTCACACAACAGGCGGAATTCGGTGAGGGTCAGCTTGATCTCCTCGTCGCCGCGCCGCACGGCGCCGCCCTCGCGATCGAGCATCAGCGGGGCTTCCTCGTGCGCGTCGAGCGCCACCTCCCGCGGGGCGTCACGCTCGGCGGCCAGCTTGGCCCGCCTGCGCAGGGCCCGCATCCGGGCGGAGATCTCCTTGATCTCGAAGGGCTTGGTGACGAAGTCGTCGGCGCCGGCCTCGAGCGCGGCCACCACGTCGTGGGTGTCGTCGCGGGAACTGATGACGATGATGGGGACGTCGTGGTCGCGACGGATCTCGCGGATGCACTCGAAGCCGTCCATGTCGCCGAGCATCAGCTCGACGATCATCACGTCCGGGGCGCCGTTGCTGCGCAGGTAGGTGAGCGCGTCCTCGGCCTCGTTGGCCTCGGAGACGTCGTAGCCTTCGTCCTCCAGAGCCTCGCGCAGTTCGCGGCGGATCCGGTCGTCGTCGTCCACGATCATCAGGTTCGCGCTCAAGACCCTCATCCCTTGCCGATGTGCGGAAGCGGGCTCGGAGGCGGTCCACTTCCGGCAAACTTGCCGATCTATCGGTTACCCATACCGACCGATCGGTAAACGCGGGTTTGCTGGAATGTGGCGCGGATCGCTCGAACGGACGCGCGAAAAGCTCTCGATCAACCATCCCCCACGGCGCGCGCCCGCGCAAGGGCGCTATGGTACCGGTCACATCCCGCCGCCGCTGCCCGGCAACTCTCCCAGGGCGGCCGCACGGGCGTGCCGGGGACGCCGAACATGGCCGCTGCCACCGTGATCGGCGCCTGGTTTGCGGCCTCTGACCGGGGGTAGCTGCCGGTTATGGGCTTTTCTGTGCGGAGAGATCTTCTCGGACCGTTGGTCACCACACCGATGTCGCTGGCGGGTACGGTCGCCCGCGCGGGCGCCGGGCTGGCGCTGGACGCCGGCGGCAAAGTGGCCACCGTTCCTCTGCGCGCGGTCGAGTCCGGTGTGCAGTGGGCGGCGGCGGGCACCGAGGCGTTGTTACCGGAGACCACCGTGCGGCTGCGGGAGGAGACGGTGCGGTGGCGCGACGACCTGATCGATCTGATCGACCCGCGGCCGGATCGCACGCATCGCCGCGTCGACCTGCACGAGCAGCGGGCCACCGTGGAGGTGCGGGGACTGGACGGCGACCGGGCCCCCGACATCGCCGAGGCGCTGGGCAAGCGCCTCGATCGGTTGCGCGCGGTGCGCTGGTGGGAGATCAACTCGGTGACCGGCCGGGTGGTGGCGGCGCTGGCCGACGGCGCCGCCGACCTGCCCGCGTTTCTGGCCGAGGTGGAACGCACCGAACGCGACACCGACGTCGCCGACCGTGACTGGAGCCGCCGCGCCGAATTTCCCGCCGACCGGGAACCGCTGCTGGCCACCACGATTCAGGTCGCGGGCGATCTGGCCGCGCTCGGCGTCGCGGCCGCCGGGCTGCTTATCCCCGGCAAACCGCCGACCCGGGTGCTGCGCGCCGCGGCCACCCTCACCGACACCCAGCCGCGCCTGCGCAAGGTGCTGGAGGAGCGCCTGGGCCGCCCCCGCACCGACCTGCTGCTCAGCATCACCAACGCCGTCGGCAACGCGCTGAACGAGGGCGCCGCCGAGGGGGTGGTGAACCTGGTGGTCGACACGGTGCAGCGGTCGATCATGATGACCGAGGCGATCACCCGCCACCAGCAGTGGCGCGCCTGGGAACACACGTTGACCTCGCACGACGCCTTGGCCGTCGATCAGCCGCTGCCCGCACACGAACGCCCGGCCGAGATGCCGAAGGGTCCGGTCGAGCGGGTCGCCGACGAAACCGCGGCGGGCGCGCTGGCCGGCGCCGGAGCGTTCGGCATCGCCGGGCGGCTCGGTCCCGCGGCCTCGGCGCTGGAACTCGGCGCGCCCAAGGCGGCCAGGGCGACCAGGGAAGCGTATGCGGCGGCGGCATCGACGACGCTCGCCCGCGCGGGCGTGCTCACGCTGCACCCGGGCGCGTGGCGCCGGTTCGACCGGCTGTCGGTCCTGGTCGTCGACGGCGAATCGCTGCTCACCCGCCGCCGCATGGTGCTCGATGCCGAAGCCGTCGACCCGCACTGGCGCGATCCGGGCACGACCCGGCGCGCCGACCCCGCGTTCTCCCGCGACGGCAGCGCGGACCGCACCGAGCGCGCCACCGCGATGATCCCCGCCGACGAACACCCCGCCGACGCTCCCACCGGCGCGGCGACGCCCGGCCAGGACACCGCGCCTGCCGATTCCGCGCACTCCCCCGCCGACGAGGCCCGCGCGGCCGCGCACGTCTGGACCGCCGCGCAGCGGCTGCTGCACGAACAGGAGAAGGGCGGGGCGGCCGCGGGCGGCCTGCGGCTGGTGCATCCCGACACCGGCTCCCCGGATCGCGGCGCGACCTTGCGACCGGCCTGGCGGGAACTCCGCGACGGCGACCGCGTGGTGGGACGGGTGCTGGTCGGGCGGGAGCTGGACCGGCGTGCCCACGCCGTGCTCACCGCGGCCCGCAACGCCGGGCTGCGGGTGGTGCTGGTCGGCGGCGACGACGTGGCCGAATTGCGCACGCTCGCCGACGAGTTCCGCACCTCGGCGGGGTCGATGAGCGCGGTGGTGCACCGCGCGCAGGAGGACGGGCACGTCGTCGCGGTGCTCAGCCCGCGCGCCTACAAGGCGTTGGCGTGGGCGGATGTGGCGATCGGGCTGAGCCCGGTCGAACACGGCTGCCCGCGGCCACCGTGGAGTTCCGACATCGTCTGCCGCGACCTGGTCCAGGTGCAGCGGGTGCTCGCGGCGGTCGGCCCGGCCCGGCAGGCCAGCGAACGTGGCCGCGCGCTCGCCCTGTCCGGCGCGGCACTGGCCGCGCTGCTGCTGGCCATCGGCCCCGAGCAGCGTGGCCGCACCTCCCCGATCGTCACCGCCCACGTGCTCGGCCTGCTCAACGGCGCCGTCGGCGGCTGGCAGGCGGTGCGCAGACAGCCGCGTGACGACCTGGCCCCGCTGCTGCCCTGGCACGCCCTGGGCCCCGGCGAGGTCGTGGCCCGGCTACCGGAGCCGCCGGGTCTCGACGAGCGCGCCGAGGCGCAGCGGTCGAAGCTGGGCGCCGCACTGGCCCCGCTCGCCCCGGCGGTGTCCTTCGGCAGGCAGCTGCGGCGGGAACTGGCCGACCCGCTGACGCCGATCCTCGGCGTGGGTGCCGTGGCCACCGCGATTCTCGGCTCCCCCTCCGATGCCATCCTGCTGTCCTCGGTGCTCACCGTGAACGCGGTGGTCTCGGCGCGCCAGCGCCAGCGCGCCGAGCACGCGTTGCAGGATCTGATGGCCGACGAGGAACTGACCGCGCGGCTGGTCGGCCGTTCCGGGGACGCCGAGCAGGTGATCCCGGCCCACCGGCTGCGGGTCGGCGATCTCATCCGGCTGCGCGCGGGCGATGTGGTGCCCGCCGACGCCCGGCTGATCGAACTGGACGATCTCGAACTGGACGAATCCGGACTCACCGGTGAGTCGGTCACCGTGGAGAAGCAGCTGGCCGCCACGCCGGGCGCGGCGCTGGGCGACCGGGCCTGCATGGTCTTCGAGGGCAGCACGGTGGTCAGCGGCGCGGGCACCGCGGTCGTGGTCGCCGTCGGCGCCGACACCCAGGCCGGGCGGGCGGCCGCGGGGGCGATGCCGCCGGAGAAGGGCGGCGTGCAGGCGCAGCTGCGCAGGCTCACCGACCGCGCGCTTCCGCTCACCCTCGCCGGCGGCACCGCCGTGACGGCACTGGGCGGCCTGCGCCGCCAGCCGCTGCGCACCGCGATCGCCGACGGTGTCGGTGTCGCGGTGGCGGCGGTACCGGAGGGTCTGCCGCTGGTGGCTACGGTGGCGCAGCTGGCGGCGGCCCGCCGGTTGTCCCGGTTCGGTGTGCTGGTGCGCGCCAGCCGCACCGTCGAGGCGCTGGGCCGCGTCGACACCCTGTGCTTCGACAAGACGGGTACCCTCACCGAGGGCAAGCTGCGGCTGACCACGCTGGCCGACCTGGACGAGCAGTGGGAGCCCGACACCGACAGCGACCGGGCCCGCCGGTTGCTGCGCGCGGCCGCCCGCGCCTGCCCCGACCCCGCCGACGGCCCGGTGCTGCACGCCACCGACCGCGCGGTGCTCGACGCCGCCGAGGTGCTGGGCGACGAAGCGCACCGCTGGGATCCGATCGAGGAGATCCCCTTCGAATCCAACCGCGGTTACGCCGCCGCCATCGGCCAGACCACCCGGCGGCTGCGCCTGGTCGTCAAGGGCGCGCCGGAGGTGGTGCTGCCCCGGTGCAGCAAGGTGCGCACCGGCGACCAGCCCAAGCAGGCACTCACCGAGGAACTGCGCGAGCGGGCCGTCCGGCGGGTGGCCGAGCTGGCCGAACAGGGCCTGCGGGTGCTCGTGGTGGCCCGCCGCGACCTGGCCGACCGCCCCGAGGACATGGAGGACGCGGTCGGCGAACTCACCCTGCTCGGTTTCCTCGGCCTGGCCGACACCCCGCGGCCGCAGACCGTGCCGCTGGTGAAGTCGTTGCAGGACAACGGCATCGGTGTGCGGATGATCACCGGCGACCACCCCGTCACCGCGGCCGCGGTGGCGAAGCAACTCGGCATCGAGGTCGGCGAGGTCACCACCGGCGCCGACCTCGACCGGCTCGACGAGACCGCCCAGATCGAGCGCATCGAGCGGAGCACCGTGTTCGCGCGGGTGAGCCCGGAGCACAAGGTGCGCATCGTCGCGGCACTGCGCAAGGCCGGCCACGTGGTGGGGATGACCGGCGACGGCAGCAACGACGCCGCCGCCATCCGCACCGCCGACGTCGGCATCGGCCTGGCCGCGCACGGCTCGGCCGCCGCCCGCAACGCCGCCGACATGGTGCTCACCGACGCCGACCCGACCGCGCTGCTGCACGCGCTGGTGGAGGGCCGCGGCATGTGGCAGCGCATCAGTGCCGCGGTGGGCGTGCTGGTGGGCGGCAACGCGGGTGAGGTGGCCTTCACTCTCTACGGGACCGCGGTGAGTGGTCACGCGCCGCTGGGCACCCGGCAGTTCCTGCTGGTCAACATGCTCACCGACATGTTCCCGGCGCTGGCACTGGCGCTGGCCCAGGACCGGGAGACGGCGGCGGGGGTGGACACCGCCCAGCGCGCGGCGCAGCTGTCGGAGATCCCGCCCGCCCATCTGGGCGCCGAGCTGGCGCACACCATCGCCGTGCGCGGGCTCGCGACCGCGGCCGGTGCCGCAGGCGCCTGGACGGTCGGCCGGTTCGTCGCCACCCCGCGCCGCGCCGCCACCATCGGCCTGGTCGCGCTGATCGGCACCCAGCTGGGGCAGACGCTCGTCTCGGGGCATCGCAGCCCCGGCGTGTGGCTCACCACCGCCGTCAGTGGCGCGGTGCTGTGCGGTGTGGTGATGACACCGGGCGTGTGCCACTACTTCGGCTGCACCCCGCTGGGACCGCTCGGCTGGACCATCGCGACCACCTCCGCGGTGGCGGCGACCGCGGGCTCGATCGTGCTGCCGCGCGTGCTCCCGAACGGCCTGCTGCCCAACGGCGCGCTGCCCGCGGCACCGGCCTCGTCCGACGCGGATCCGCAGTGAATTCCGGCCCGGCCGCGATCGCCCCACCGGTGATTCGCGGCCGGGTCGCTGGGTAACCGCCCACTGATCCGCCCGCACCGCCGGAAACACGTCCGAGGCAACCGAGGCGCGAGACGACAACCTGCTCCGGGGGCCGGCGGCGGCAGCGGAGCGCGACCACGAAGGCCGCCCCGCTCGGACCGATCGGACACCGCCCGAGCGGGTCGGCGGCCGGAGGCGGCTGCGGAACGCGAGCGAGGAGGACGGCGCCATGAACGACCGCACACCACCGGACCCGACACCGGACCCCGTCCCGCCGGTACCGGAGCCGGACCCGGTGCCCGGTCACCCGATCCCACCCGAGCCTGACCCGGTCCCCTTCCCACCCGAACCCGACCCGGTGCCCTTCCCACCCGAACCCGAACCCGGCCATCCCTTCCCGCCCGAGCCCGGCAGGCCAGAGCCCCCCGAGCCGGGTCATCCGTTCCCGCCGGAACCCCACCGCCCCGTCCCGCCCGGCGACCCGGGTACGCCCGGCGAGCCGCACCCACCGGGCGAGCCGGGCAGACCGGTGCCGCCGGTCCCTGGACCCGATCCGCGCGATCCCACCCCACCGCCCGCGCCGGGCCCCGGACCGGACCCGATACCGCCGAACCCGCAGTGAGCAAGGAGGTCACCGTGCTCGACGACATGTCCGCGATCGACCTGCGCGCGCTCGCGACCCGTCCCGGCCCGTTCGCCTCGGCGTACTACGACAGTTCGCACAACACCGAGGACGCCGCACGGCAGCTGGCGTTGCGGTGGCGCTCGATCGCCGAGAAGCTGCGCGCGGCAGGCGCTTCGGAGTCCATGCTCGACGTGCTCGCCGAGGCCGCGGTGCGCGGCAGGCCCGATCGCGGCCGTGCCGGGCACCTGCTGATCGCCGACGAGAACGAGGTCCTCGTCGACGTGGAGTTGCCGCAGCCACCGGCCCGTGAGGTCGTGCGCGTCTCGGAACTGCCCTATGTCCTGCCGTTGCTGGAGGCACGCGCGCATCGGGTGCCGCATGTGGTCGCGGTGGTCGACAAGGTGGGTGCCGACCTCTACGCCGTCGACGAGAACGGCGGCGAACGCAGGCGCACCGTGCGCGGCGAAGACCACCCGGTGCACAAGGTGCCCGGCGGGGGCTGGTCGCACCGCACGATGCAGACCCGGGTCGAGGAGACCACCCGCCGCAACCTCGGCGAAGTCGCCCACGACGTCGAAGAACTGGCCGAGGCCGCACACGCCGAGGTCATCGTGCTCGCCGGTGAGGTCGAATCCCGCGCGAAGCTGCACGCCGAGCTCGGCAAGCAGCATCACCGCGTGATCGAGGTGGAGACCGGCGGCCGGGCCGCGGGCGTCGACCCGGCCGCCTTGGACGCCCGCGTGCACGAGGTGGTCGACGAGTGCGCCGACCACCACCGGGCCGACGCGCTGGACAGTTTCCGCGCCGCGCTCGGCCGCGCCGACGGCCTGGCCGTGCAGGGCCTGCACGAAACCGCCCGCGCGCTGGCCGAAGGCAACGTCGCCACACTGCTCATCGACACCGACGCGGTACCCGAGACGACCATCCACCTCGACCCGCGCCATCCCGAACAGCCGCGGGAGCGGCGGGCCGACGAGGCGCTACCGGTCGCGGCGATCGCCTCGGGCGCGGAGATCACCCCGGTACACGGCGCGCAGGCCCCCGCCGACGGCGTCGGCGCCCTGCTGCGCCACCGCTGACCACCGCGCCACCGCTGACCACCCACCCCCGAAGGAGGACATCATGGAACGCGGAAACACCAAGCACGGACCTGTCGCCGACGAGGAGCTGGCCCACGAACTGGAGGGCACCCTGCGGGGCAACCGGTCCAGCCGGGCCGAGGAATGGCGCGACCCGGAACCGCCCGCCGACGACGACAATCCCGCCGCCGACCGGGTGGAACGCACCGAACTCGATACCGAATAGGCCGGACGGACGACCGGGCAGGCGCTGCGCGTCAATCGCGCAGCGCCTGCTCGCGTAAGGCGTGCAGCGTCTTGGACAGGATGCGCGAGACGTGCATCTGCGAGACACCGAGCACATCCGCGATCTGGGTCTGGGTCTTGCCCTCGAAGAACCGCATCACCAGCACCTGCCGCTCACGCTCGGGCAGTTCGGCGATGAGCGGGCGCACCGCCAGGTAGTCGTCGACGAACTCGAAGGACGGCTCCTCCGCGCCCAGGCTCTCCGACAGCGGCAACGGGGTGTTCTCGCCGTCGTCGCCCGCGGTCGAATCCAGCGACGAGGACTGGTAGGCATTGCCCGCGATGAGCGCCTGGGTGACCTCCACGACGTCGATGCCGAGCTCGGCGGCGATCTCACGGGCGCGCGGCATCCGCCCCAGCCGCTGCGAGAGCTCCTCGACGGTGGCGCCGATGCTGCCCTGGATCTCCTTGGTGCGGCGCGGAACCCGCACCGCCCAGGTGTTGTCGCGGAAGTGCCTGCGCACCTCGCCCATGATCGTCGGCACCGCGAAGGCCAGGAACGAGGAGCCGCGGCCGACGTCGAAGCGGTCGGCGGCCTGCACCAGGCCCAGGCGCGCCACCTGCAGCAGATCCTCGAACGACTCCCCGCGGCCGGAGAAGCGGCGCGCGATGTGCTCGGCCAGCGGCAGCGCCCGGTCGATCACCTCGGCGCGCAGCGCGGTCCGGCGCGGGTCGCCGGGATCGAGCGCCGCGATCTTCTCGAACAGCGGCTCGATGTTGTCGTAGCTGTCGCCCGCCGACCGGGACTCAGCTGCCATCGACCAGCTCCCTGGTCCACCGGAAGTCGATCGTGGTCCGATACCCGCCGATGCGGCCGTCGTACGGTTCCTGCACCGCCGCAATGGATTCGGTGAGAGTGCGCACGATGTGCCAGCCGAAACCGGCCTGGCTGACCACCGCGTCCGACAGCGCGACACCGCGCACCCGCACGTGCATGCAGTCGGCCGCGTAGGAGAACTCGCATTCGAGGATGGATTCCGGCGCCGCGTCGAGCACCAGGGCCGTCGCCACCTCGTCGAGGGCCAGGCGGATGTCGGTCACCTCGTCGATCGCGAAATCCGCGATCAATGCGACGGTTTCGGCGAGTGCCCGCAGCATCGTCAGCTGGTCGGGCCGGGCGGGCACCCGGATACCGATGCTCGTCGTGCCGGTCGAGGACCGTCCGATCCGCTCCCCCATACCCATCACCACCTCACTCCACACGCTGCCGGTTCGCCACGAGCGGCCACCGGACCGTCGCGGGCTCGGGGAGCGCGTACCCGTGGTGGGGGTGACCAAACCCGAATCGGACACCGCCTCAGCGTTTCCCGATCCGCTCGTGCGCGGTGAGCAGCAGGTGATCGAAGTGGCTGCGCACGCCGACGGGCACCGGCACGGCGCCGATGTCGGCCAGCAGTTGGGCGGCCAGCGCCCGCAACTTGGTGTTGGTCTCCTGCGATCGCCAGCTCAGCACCCGGAACGCCTGTTCGGCGCCGATGCCGTAGACGAACATCAGCACACCTTTGGCCTGCTCGATCACCGCGCGCGCGGCGTACAGCTCGGGCAGGGTGTCGTCCAGGGTCTCCCGGCGGTGCGCGGCCAGCGTTCCGGTGACATCGATGTAGTAGCCCGCGGTACCGATCGGCCTGCCGCTCGCGTCGGTCATCCGGTCCGCGACCACGATCACGTGGCGCACCCGGCCCGCGGTGTCGACGATGCGATGCCTGCTGGAGAACGGCGCGGCATCCCGGATCGCCCTGGCCAGCGTGGCGGCGACCTGCTCGCGGTCCTCGGGATGCTTGTGTGACAGCAGCAGCTCGGTGGTCGGCACCACCGAGCCGGGCGGATAACCGTGCATGGCGGCCACCTCGTCGGACCATTCCCACCGCTGATCGGCGAACCGGAAGCGGAAGCTCCCGACGTCGCGTGGCGCGCCGGCGCCGACCACCCGGTCCCGCGCCCCCGATTCCCCGGGCGAGACCGACCCACTCTCCGTCACCGTCCCAGTATCGGAAGAACGGGAGGCGACAGCGAGCGGATCGGACCTTCCGAGGACCAAGGTCACGGAAGAAGAGGCCGAAGTCCTCACGCCTCCATGGCGGCACGCATGGACGGGTAGCGCGGGAACTGGGAGCGGACGCCGGTGATCTCCAGCGATCGCTCGATCTCCCGCCGCCCGGTGACGACGCGCAGGTCGACACCGTGTCGGGCGGCCTCGCCGCGGACCGTGCCGAGCATGGCGGCGGCCCGGATACTCAGGAACCGGGCGGCCCGCAGGTCCACCACGACGGCATGGCAGTCCGAGTGGGTGGCCCGATCCAGTGTCTCGTGGAATCGGTGCTGGGCGAGCGCGTCGAGTTCGCCTTCGATGCGGATCACCACGCACCGGTGGCGATGCTCGACCCGCTGGGCGCAGACCCGTCCGCCGGGCGAGCGCGGATCGGCGTCGTGGTTGCTCGAGATCGTGGCGTCTACTGACATGGAGGACCTCCCTGGAAGCGGTTCCAGATCGGTGCTGCGGGTTTGTGGCGAGTGACGATCCTGGTGGATCGTCAGGCATGGTGCGGACGGCTGATGCTCGTGCTGTGCTGCGTATCAGCCGCGCCCTGCGCGTGGTGTCGTGCAAAGCAAAAGCCCTCGTCGACCGGGCCGGGCGGACCGCCGAGACGGAACCGCGCCGGTGGGGGTAACCCACTGCGTCGAACCGGGGTCGGCTGGAGTCTCAACCTGCCTACAGTCTTGCACGCCGAGCGCGCAATGTCATGCCGTCGGCCGTTATGCCGGAATCGCCGAGGTCGCCCGCTGCCACGTCCGATGGTTCGCCAGTGCCCGCGCCAGATCGGCCACGAATCGCTCGTCAAGACCGTCACCGTGGGTGTCGGTGGTTATCACGCCGGTGGTCGGGTCGGCCTCGTGCACCCGCGCCGCGTCGAGGATGCCCGCGATCCGCAACAGCGAGACACCCGCACCGAACGCCGCGACCGGTTTGGCGTGCTTGAACGCCTCGAGGACGAAATGCACCGCCTCGCCGTTGCGGGTCAGCGTCTCCACTCCGGTCTGCCCGCCGGCGACCACGACGCCGTCATAGAGCACCGAGGCCACCGTCATCAGCGTGCGATCGACCGGCAGGGTGTCGCCGTCGCCGCCGTCGGCGTGCACCATGCCGCCGTGCGAGGCGATCACCTCCACGATCGCGCCGCGTTCGGTGAGCGCCGAGCGCAGCGCCCGCACCCCCGCCGCGTCCACTCCGTCGGCGGCCAGCACCGCGACCTGCCGGGTGGCGATGCCGTCCTTGGCGGTGTGGGCTTGCGAGAGGGCCGGGGAGACGAAGGCATCGGTGCCGGCCTCGGGGTCCGGCGGCGGCGCGGGCAGACCGAGCCGGCCCGCCACCCGCACGGCCAGGTCGGGGTCGATGCGCACCAGCTGGCCGAGCGTGCGCTCGCGGATCTCCACCCGCTGCACCTTGCCGAGTTCGAAGGCGAAGGCCTCCACGATGTGTTCGGCCTCCGGTGCGGACATGCTGCGCCAGAACATCCGCGGCTGCCGGTAGTACTCCCGGAAGCTCTCGGCGCGCCGGCGCTGCGCCCGGCCGTCCACCTGCCGCGGGTAGTGCTCGTAGGAGCCGTCGCCGCCCACGACGGGGCAGCCGCCGCCGATGCTGTTGACGGTGTAGCTCGCCTGCCCGCGCGGGATGGCGTGCTGGCCGTAGCCGTCCTGCTGGTGGTTGCGCACGTCGGCGACCGGGCGGTTGATCGGGATCTGGGCGAAGTTGGGGCCGCCGAGCCGGATCAGCTGGGTGTCCAGATAGGAGAAGTTGCGCAGTTGCAGCAGCGGGTCGTCGGTGAAGTCGATGCCCGGCACCAGGTTGGCGGTGTGGAAGGCGACCTGCTCGGTCTCGGCGAAGAAGTTGTCCGGGTTGCGGTCGAGCACCATCCGGCCCACCGGCAGCACGGGCACCTGTTCCTCGGGGACCAGCTTGGTGGCGTCGAGCAGGTCGAAGTCGAAGTCGAACTCCTTCTCCACCGGGATGAGCTGCACGCCCAGCTCCCACTCCGGATAGTGCCCGGCCTCGATGCAGTCCCACAGATCGCGGCGGTTGTAGTCGGGGTCGCGCCCGGCGATCTGCTGGCATTCGTCCCACACCAGCGAGTGCACCCCGAGCTTGGGCGTCCAGTGGAACTTCACGAAGGTCGGCGTGCCCGCGGCGTCGAGGAACCGGAAGGTGTGCACGCCGAAGCCCTGCATCATCCGGTAGCTGCGCGGCAGCGCCCGGTCCGACATCAGCCACATGATCGCGTGCAGGGTCTCCGGCTGCAGCGACACGAAGTCCCACAGGGTGTCGTGCGCCGAGGCGGCCTGCGGTATCTCGTTGTGCGGCTCGGGTTTCACCGCGTGCACGAAGTCGGGGAACTTGATGCCGTCCTGGATGAAGAACACCGGGAAGTTGTTGCCGACCAGGTCGTAGTTGCCCTGCGAGGTGTAGAACTTGGTCGCGAAACCGCGCACGTCGCGCACGGTGTCGGCCGAACCACGGGAACCGGCGACGGTGGAGAAGCGCACGAACACCGGGGTGCGTTCGGCGGGATCGGTCAGGAACTTCGCGACGGTGTATTCGGCCAGCCGGTCGTCGTAGGGCTGGAAGTAGCCGTAGGCACCGGCGCCGCGCGCGTGCACCACGCGTTCGGGGATGCGCTCGTGATCGAAGTGGGTGATCTTCTCCCTGGCATGGAAGTCGTCGAGCAGCGTGGGGCCGCGGGCGCCGGCCGAGAGCGCGTCGTCGGTGTGGCGCACTCGCACGCCCTGCTGGGTGGTGAGGTGGCCCTGCTCCCGGTCGACCCGGTGGGCGTCGAGCTGACGCTGCTTGCGATCCGCTCCGCCGGCGGCGTGGTCGGCGTCGGCGGCATTGTCGGGGGTGTCGGGGGTGTGCCCAGTCATCCTCACCTCTCGCGTTCTCGCAGTCCGTGCGCGTGTGTGCGGCGGCCCGGGGCGGGCCTCACTGGCGGCCTTACCCCACCGGGTCGGGCTCACACCCGTTTGGCGGCGCCCGTCGGCGGGCATATCCGCGACGAGACCGCGGATGCCTCGCTCGGTCCCCGGGCCGCGGCGGATGTGTCTGCGCGCCACTCAGTCGGCCCGATCCGTCCTTCTCGCCCGAACGGAGCATCCGTGAAGATCGCCCTGGTATCCGAGCACGCCAGCCCCCTCGCCGAACCGGGCGGACCCGAAGGCGGTCAACAGCTGCACGTCGCCGAGCTGGCGGCGGCGCTGGCGCGGCGCGGGCACTCGGTCACCGTCTACACCCGCCGCGTCGATCCGCACACCAGGACCGAGGTGCTCACCCGTCCCGGCTACCGGGTGGTGCACGTACCCGCGGGCCCGCCCGAGCCGTTGCCGCGCGACCGCACCCTGCCGCACCTGGGTGAGTTCGGCACCTTCCTGCGCAGGCACTGGCTCACCGACCGACCGCAGCTGGTGCACGCGCACTTCTGGATGTCGGCGCTGGCGGCCGAGCTGGCCGCGCGAGCCTTCGACATCCCCGTGGTGGTCACCTTCCACGCCTTGGGCACCGTCAAGCGCAGGCACCAGGGCCTCGCCGACACCAGCCCGCCCTCACGCATCCGGTTCGAGCGGCTGATCGCCACCCGCGCCCGGCACATCCTGGCCACCAGCGTGGACGAGGCGGTGGAGCTGGTGCGCATGGGCGTGCCGCGCTTCCGCATCTCGGTGGTGCCCTCGGGTGTCGATGTCACGGCGTTCACCCCGGGCGGCGCGGCCGCCGACCGCAAGGCGCGGCACCGGCTGTTGTGCGCGGGAAAGTTGCTGCCGCGCAAGGGATTCGACGTCGCGGTGCGCGCCATGCCCGAACTGCCCGGCACCGAGCTGGTGATCGCGGGCGGCGCGGTCGGCGACGACGTGGCCGACGACGCGGAAACCAAACGGTTGCGCAGGCTGGCCGCCGAATGCGGTGTGGGCGACCGGGTCCGGCTGCTCGGCCGGGTCTCGCACAGCGCCATGCCCCGGCTGTACCGCTCCGCCGACGCGGTGCTGGCCATCCCGCGCTACGAGCCGTTCGGGCTGGTGGCGCTCGAGGCGATGGCCTGCGGCAGGCCGGTCGTCGCCACCGCCGTGGGCGGCATGCTCGATGCGGTGGTCGACGGCGTGACCGGACGTTTCGTCGCCCCGGCCGCCCCCGAGACCGTCGCGCGCGCGGTACGCCCGCTGCTCGACGACGACGTGCTGCGCCGCACCTGGGGCGCGGCGGGGTGCGAGCGGGTGCGCGAGCGCTACTCCTGGGACCGGGTGGCGGAGCGGACGCTGGCGGTCTACCACCGGGCCGCACCGACCCGGGACAGCGCGCTGGCGCGCGAGCTGGTCGATCCGGCGCTCAGCCGGCGCGCCGCCCCGGCCCGCGCCACCGCCACGGCGAGATGAGCCAGGCGATCAGGAACGACACCGCCACCAGCGCGCCCGCCGCGGACCCCGCCGCCGGGTGGACGACGATGTCCACCACCAGGACCAGCGACCCGACCAGCGCGACACCCAGCAGCGCCAGGCCCGCGATCGCGCAGCGGTGGGCGGCCGCCACCACGTTGGCCAGCCGGTGCCGGCGGAACAGGATCCGATGCCACGACACCGGCGCGACCAACAGCACCGTCGCACCGAAGGCCGCGGCAACGGTGGCCAGGTAGACCGCGCGCTCACGGTCGGACAGTTCGGCGAACCCGGCTTGGAACGGCACGATCAGCAGGGCGCCGACCAGGAACTGCACCCCGGTCTGCACCACGCGCAGTTCCTGGACCAGGCTGTTCCAGTTGCGGTCCAGCCGTTCGGTTTCGGTCTCGCCCCTGGCCACCCGGTTCCAGGCGTCGTCAGGAACGCGCACGGGCGGTCTCCCGGCGATTCTCCTTCTCGATCGCCGAGATCAGCTGGTGCTTGGTCATCTTCCACCGCCCCGTGATGCCCAGCCGCCCGGCGACATCGAGCAGGTGTTTCTTGGAGGCGTTGGCGTTCACCCCGCCCGCGGTCTCGCCTTCGGCATCGGGCCCGCCGTGTTCGGCGCGCTCGTCGGAGGGCCCGCGCTGCTCCTTGGCCTCCCAGTGGTCGCCGACCTTCTCGTAGCTGTGCTTGAGCGCGCTGTAGCCGACACGGTACGCGCGCTCCTCGCTGCCGTACTCGGCCAGGGCGGCATCGTGGGCTTTGGCGAAGGTGCGCTGCGCCTTCTCCTCCGAACGCCGCAGCGTGCTGGGCAGCTCGGACTTCTTCGCCTCCCCCGTGCGGGTGGTCTTCGGCATCTCCACTGCCCCCTTTCGGATCGGGTTCACCGGCGGTTTCCCGGCACTGGCACGGCTCGCATACCCGTGCTCACCACTGATTAACCGACCTGGCGCCGGGTATCACGCCGGCATGGTCGCCACGATGGACGAATTGCTGCACGCCCTCACGCGTGCCGTGAACGCCCTGTCCGAATCCGACGTGCGGTTCGCGGTGGCGGGCGGCTGCGCGGTCTACGCCCGCGGCGGTCCCGCCTCCGACCACGACGTCGATCTGTTCGTCAAACCCGAGGACGCCTCCCGCGCCGTCCAGGTGCTCACCCGCGCCGGGCTGCGCGGCTGCGACCCCGCCGAGGACTGGCTCAAGAAGGTCTACGACCGCGACACCCTCATCGACATCATCTACCGCCCCAACTGCCGCGACGTCACCGACGAGCTGCTCGACCGGGCCGAGACGATGCGGATCGGTCCCGCGGTCGCGCCGGTGGTCAGCGCCACCGACCTGATGGTGGACAAGCTGCTGGTCTTCGACGCCCATCGGCTGGATCTGAGCCCGCTGCTGCACATCGCCCGCGATCTGCGCGAGCAGGTCGACTGGCCGCAGGTGCGCGCGGAGACGATCCACTCCCCCTACGCGAAGGCCTTCCTCGGGCTGATCGACGATCTCGGCATCGCCGACACGCGCGCCGACATGAAGAAAGCCGGGTGAGAACCGATGGACAAGCCGCAGTACCAGGTCGCCCACCTGCGCCGGGCCCTCGCCGAGGATCCGCGCACCGCGGAACTGGGTGTGCAGGTCACCATCCGCGGCGATGTCGTCGTCCTGGACGGCGAGGTGGCCAGCGAGGCGCTCAAGGAACAGATGACGGCGGTGGTGCGCGAACAGCTGCCGCAGCTGCGCGTCCACAACGACGTGCGGGTGGTGCATCCCGCCGCACCGGCGGGCGCCGAACACCTGTCGACCCCCGAAAGGAGTTGAGCCGCATGCGCATCGCCGCGGTTGGAGACGTCCATCTCGGCACCGATTCCGGCGGGCAGTTGCGCCCGGTGCTGCGCGAACTGCCGTTGCGGGCCGACGTCCTGCTGCTCGCCGGCGACCTCACCCGGCACGGCACCGTCGCCGAGGCCAGGGTGGTGGCCGAGGAGTTCGCCGATCTCGGAGTGCCCGTGCTGGCGGTGCTGGGCAACCACGACCACCACAGCGACGCGCAGGACGAGATCGCCGCGCTGCTCACCGACCACGGCATCACGGTGCTCGAGGGAACGGCCGCCACCGTCGAGATCGAGGGGCGCACCCTCGGTGTCGCGGGCACCAAGGGCTTCGGCGGCGGGTTCGCCGGCAAGTGCGCCAGCGTCTTCGGTGAGCGGATCATGCGCGAATTCGCCCAGCACACCTGCGATCTGGCGGAATCGCTGCGGGCGGTGCTGCGCGAGCTGCGCACCGATGTCACCGTCGTCCTCACCCACTACTCCCCCGTCAGCGACACCCTGCACGGCGAGCCGCGCGAGATCTATCCGTTCCTCGGCTCCTATCTGCTCGGTGAGGTGATCGACGAGTTCGATGTCGACCTCGCGCTGCACGGGCACGCCCATGCCGGGACCGAGCGCGGCACCACCCCCGGCGGCATCCGCGTCCGCAACGTGGCCGAGCCGGTGATCCGGTCCGCCTACGCCATCTACGAACTCGAGCCCGCCCGCACCCGCGTGGGGCTGTGAGCCACGCCGCCGTCCCGGTCGATTGGCCGGAAGAGCCACGGGTATCCCCGAAGCGGCACCCGTGACGAGGTGGACTCGAAAGGAGACCATGATGAGTGCCCAGAGCCATTCCCCCCAGCACGGGGACTTCCCCGACCACGCCAGGACGATGCGATCGCACGCGGGCGAAGCCATCGAGGACACCCGCAACTGGCCGGGCATGATCCTGGTCGGACTCGGCATCGTGACCGTCGGCCTGACGCTGGTCGCGGCCGGTTACGGCTTCGAGGGCTGGGCGATCATCGGCGGCATCGCCGCAGCCCTGTTCCTGATCATCGGGGCGGTGCTGATCCTCGCCGAGCACCGCAGGCTCCAGAAGCTCTCCGACCGGAATTCGGGTTTCGACGACCGGGGTCACTGACCCCGCCGCACACCGGCCGCGCCGGTGCCGAGAGGAAGAACTGAACATGACAGCCCCGAGCCCGCGCAGGCGGGCCTTCTCGGCGTTGCCCCTCGCCGCGGCGTGTGCGCTGCTGGCCGCCTGCGGCAACGCCCTAGAGACCGACCAGCCCGCGGTGCCCGCGACGCCGACCGATCCCGGTTTCGAAATGACCATCGCCCCGCCGTCGAGCTCGGTCACCGACGTTCCCGACCCCGACCGGATCTCTCCGGAAGCCGCCACCGCGCTGTGCGACACGATCCGCGCCGACCTGGACAGCTGGCGCGATCAGGGCTCGATCATCGCGCGGGTGAGCTTCAACGGCGCCGTGCACAACTGGGCGGTCCGCAACGGCGGACTCAACGACGCGGTGGTGCGCGACCGCTCCGTGGTCGACACCGCCACGACCACCCAGTGTCCGGATGTCCGCGACCGCGCACTCGAGGTGCTCGACGTCCCCGACCTGGCCGCCGCGCTGGCCGGGTTCTGAAGCCATGACACACAGGAAGCGAGAGATCCGATGAGAGCACCGCGGAACACCGTCGCGGCACTGCTGGCCGCCGCCGCCCTCGCCGCCTTCGGCACGGCGTGCGACGAGGCCGAGAAGGCGGTCAACAAGGGCGGAGACACTCCGTGCAGCGAGTTCACCGCCCAGGACGCCGACAAGAAGCGCACCACGGTGACGAAGTTCCTCGAGGAGGAACGCGGCGAAGCGCCCGCCGATCAGAACACCCTGGATCTGGCCATCGCCGCCATCGACCTGATGTGCAGCGCCCAGGCCGACCCGGACACCCCGATCCACCAGGCGGACCTGACCGGCGTGCTGGTGCCCAAGTAGCCGCCCGTGATTGCGTCGGCCGCGTTTCGCGGCCACCGCAACGGATATGCCCCCTGCATGACGTCACTGTGGTTGAACGACGCGGAGGTTCCCGCGCGGTTGCGCCTCACCGCCGGTGCCCGATACGACACCCTCGTCGTCGGCGCCGGACTGGTGGGGCTGACGACGGCGCTGCTGCTGGCGCAGAGCGGACGCGAGGTCGCCGTCCTCGAGGCCAGGCGGGTGGGCGCGGGCACCACCGGCGCCTCGACCGCGAAAGTCTCGCTCCTGCAAGGCACCAGGGGCAGCACCATCGCCCAGCGCCACGGCACGGCGACGCTGTCCCGGTACGTCGCCGCCAACCGCGACGGCCTGGACTGGCTGCTGCACTTCTGCGCCGACCACGACATCGACGTCCAACGGGTGCCCGCATACACCTACGCGCAGGACGAATCCGAATTGTCCTCGGTGCGAGCGGAGTTCGAGGCGACCCGCGCGGTCGGCCTGCCCACCGAGCTGGTGGACGAGCTGGACGTGCCCTTTCCCGCGCACGGCGCCGTCCGGCTGGCCGAGCAGGCACAGCTGGACCCCATGGCCGTGCTGGCGGCGCTCGCGGCCGAGGTCGAGGCGCACGGCGCGCCCATCTACGAGTCCACGCGCGCGCAGGCATTGCGCCACGACGGCGGGCAGATCGTGGTGCGCACCGAGCACGGCGACGTCTCGGCCACGAACGTGGTGGTGGCCACCGGCACCCCGATCTTCGACCGCGGCGGGTTCTTCGCCCGGCTCACCGCGCAGCGCTCCTATCTGGCGGCGTTCCGCGTGCCGGGGCCGGTGCCGCACGAGATGTACATCAGCGCCGGTCAGCCCAGCCGCTCGCTGCGCTACCACCCCACCGCCGACGGTGATCTGCTGCTCGTGGGCGGCAGCGGCCACGAGGTCGGCCGCACCCGCTCCGAGGCCGCGCATGTCGAGCAGGTGCTGGACTGGACGCGGCGGTGGTTCCCCGGCGCCGAACCGCTGTACCGCTGGTCGGCGCAGGACTATCACCCGGTCAGCGAACTCCCGTACGTCGGGCCGTTGCTGCCCGGCCAGGACGGCGTGCTGGTGGCCAGCGGCTTCGCCAAGTGGGGCATGACCAACGGGGCGGCCGCGGCGCTGGCGCTGGCCGGGCGGCTGACCGGCAAGACACCGGCCTGGGCGGGGACGCTGGCCACCTGGCAGCCTGGTGAGCTGAAGTCGCTCGGCTCCGGCGTGCAGGTCAATGCCGCCGTCGCGCAACACATGTCGACCGGCTGGCTGCGATTGCTCGGCAACTCGGGCACGACCGTGCCGCCGGAGGGCTGCGGCCGGGTCGAACGGCACGGCCTGCACCCCACCGCGGTGTCGACGGTCGACGGGGTCACCCACGAGGTGTCGGCGGTGTGCTCGCACCTCTACGGCATCGTGCACTGGAACGACGCGGAACGCAGCTGGGACTGCCCGCTGCACGGTTCGCGGTTCGCCCCCGACGGCAGCGTGCTGGAGGGCCCGGCCACCAAACCGCTGCCGACCCGCCGCAGCCCGCTGCCGGCGAGCCCGGCCACCGAGAACCTCGGCTCCTGACCCCGGCCGCTAGGAGACCGGCGCGAGCGCGATGGTGATGTTGTCGTTGCCGCCGCTGCGCACCGCGAAATCGGCGAGATCGCGCGCGGCGGCCATGGGATCGGGCGCGGCGGCCAGCGCGGCCAGCCCGTCCGGCTCGGGGCGGTAGTTCCACAGCCCGTCGCTGCACAGCAGCAACCGGCCCGGCCCCACCGCACGGAAAGTCCGCACCGCGTTCTCCGACCACGGGTTCTCGTCGGAATCCGCCCCGAGCCAGCGCAGCAGGGTGTGCGCGCGCGGGTCGTTCATCGCGGCCTGCTCGTCCATCGCGCCCGCGTCGACCAGGGCCTGCGCCCAGGAGTCGTCGACGGTGAGCCGCTGGGACGGCATGAAGCCGGGATCGTCGCGGAACGGCTCGGCGGCAAGCCAATACGCCCGGCTGTCACCCACGTTGGCGACGGTGACGTCCACGGCGCCGCCTCCGGCGCCGCGCACGACGGCCGAGACGTAGGTGCACGACGGTGCGTGCAGATCGTCGGTGGCGATGGCGCGCACCGCGTCGGCGGCCGCGGCGAGTCCGGCCTGTGCCGCGTCCGGCGCCGTCGCCCCCTGGCGCAGTGCCGCCAGGCAGGCCTGTACCCCGGCCCGCACCGCGGTGCCGGAGGCGGCCTGCGGATTGGCCGAGGTGGACACCCCGTCACAGACCACGATCACGGTGGTGTGCGGGCCGTGCTCGCCCTCGAGCACGGCCGCCGCGACCGCGTCCTCGTTGCGCGCGTGCGCGATTCCGCGATCGGTCACCACGCACACCGCCCCCAGATCGGCCTCGAACCGGTCGGCGGCGGCGCCCGGCACCGGCAGCGCGACGTACTTGCCGTCGAGGTCGGCGCCGCAGCCAGGACACCGGGGTCCGCTCACCTCGGCGTCGCAGTCGGGGCAGCGCGGGCCGCTGTGCCGGACCGGCCGGGTGGCCGGGTCGTGTCCCGCGGGCAGGCCGGAACTCTCGGCGGTGATCTCGACGGTCGGGGCCTCGGCGGGCCGTGGCGTCGCGCCGGGCGCGCGGTGTTCGACGGGCTCGGTGGGCACGTCGGCGGGATCCTTGGGCAGATCGGGATTCACAGGGTGGTCCTCGAACGGATGTCGGTGGCACGGCCGACCGGCAGGTCGGGCCTCCAGCGTTCCAGACCGGCGGCCCCGTCGCCCCACTTCGCCCCCTGACCGCATCGCGGCGTGTCGCCCCGCACCCAGTCCCCCTTCGTCGTCGGCCGGCGCAGTTCTCGCCTGGATGCTACCTACGGCAGCGGGGCATCGCGCTCGCGGCCGGACTCGCGCAGCACGCCCGGCTTGTCCACGTAATGCTGCATGGCCCAGTTCAGCCCGCGCATGGCCAGGGTGTAGGCGGGCGGGAAGTACCGTTGCGCCCAGTGGCCGACGCGGATGTCGTGGGAGGTGTAGACGAGGTAGCGGTTGCGCTCCACCCCGCGCACGATCGATGCCGCCGCCGCCTCGGGCGTCACCGCGTGGCGCAGGAACAGCTTCATCCCCTTCTGCACGGCCTCGGCCTCCCGGTCGACCCCGGCGATCTCCACCCGGTTCACCATCGGGGTGCGCATCGCCCCCGGGCACACCAGGCTGACCCCGATCCGGTGCCGGCGCAGGTCGAAGCGCAGCACCTCCGAGACACCGCGCAGACCGAACTTGCCCGCACTGTAGGGCGCGTGCCACGGCAGCCCGAACAGGCCGGCCGCCGAGGCGACGTTCACCAGGTGCCCGCCGCGGCCCGCGGCGATCATCGGCGGCAGGAACTCCTCGATGACGTGGATCGGCCCCATCAGGTCGATGTCGACGGTGCGGCGCCACTGCCGGTGGGTGAGCCGGTCGACCGTGCCCCAGGTGGCGATGCCCGCGACGTTCATGACGATGTCGACGCTGCCGAGCCGGGCGTGGGTCTGCTCGGCCAGCGCGACGACGGCGTCGTGGTCGCTCACGTCGAGCGCTTCGGCCAGATGCACGGTGGCGCCGCCGTCGCGCAGCTCCGCGGCGGTACGCTCGAGTCCTGGGCCGTCGATGTCGGTGAGTACCAGCGAGGCGCCCTTGGCCGCGACCGCCTGCGCGGTACTGCGGCCGAGCCCGCTGGCGGCGCCGGTGATCAGGCAGCTCTTGCCGTCGAACTTGGTCATGCCACGACCCTAGTGTTCACGAACATTGTTGTCTATGAATCGTTGTCCCCGAGCTCTTTCCGGGCCGGTCAGCAGCCCGATCCAGCGTCGGGTGTCGGCCGGGTCGATGACGTCGTCGAGTTCGAGCACGGTGGCCGCCGTGAGCGCCTTACCGTTGGCGTAGGCCGCCGCGACGAGGGCGTCGAACGCCTCGGCTCGCTCGTCCGGGTCGGCGATGGCGGCCAGTTCCTTAGCGAACCCGAGCCGCACCGCCCCCTCGAGGCCCATCCCGCCGATCTCGCCGGTCGGCCACGCCACCACGAACCGCGGCGCGCGGAACGAACCCGCCGCCATCGCCTGCGCGCCCAGCCCGTAGCCCTTGCGCAGGATGATCGTGCCCCACGGCACCCGCATGTTCGCCGCGTCGACGAACAGCCTGCTGAACTTGGTCACCGTCGCGTGCTTCTCCGCGTCCGGGCCGACCATGAACCCCGGTGTGTCGCAGAGTGCCACGATCGGTAGCCCGTGCGCGTCGCAGAGCCGCAGGAACGCACTGAGCTTGTCTGCGGCCGGCGCGTCGATCGCCCCGCCGAGATGGTGGCAGTCGTTGGCCACGAGACCGTAGGGCTTCCCCTCCACCCGCACCAGCGCGGTCACCACGCCCACACCCCAGTCGCGGCGCAGTTCCAGCACCGAGCCCACGTCGACGACCGCCTCGATCGCGGCGCGGATGTCGAAGGCGCGCAAGCGGTTCTCCGGGACGACGTGCCGGGCCAGCCGCGGATCGGGCGCCTGCCACTGCTTGTCGGCGCCCTGGAAGTAGGCCAGGTAGCGGCGGGCGATGTCGACCGCCTCGGCCTCGTCGGCGGCGACCACGTGGACCACGCCGTTGCGCCGCTGGACCTCGATCGGCCCGATGTCCTCGGGGCGGAACACGCCGAGTCCGCCGCCCTCGATCATCGCGGGCCCGCCCATGCCGATGTTGGCGTCGGGGGTGGCGATCACGACGTCGCACATGCCGAGCAGCGCGGCGTTGCCCGCGAAGCAGCGCCCGGAGACGATGCCGATCAACGGCACCCGCCCCGACAGCGCACCCATCGCGCGGAAGGTGGTGACGTCCAGGCCGGAGATCCCCGGGTAGTCGGTGTCACCGGGCCGCCCGCCGCCACCCTCGGTGAAGAACACCACGGGCAGCCGCTGCTCGTGCGCCAGCTCCAGCATCCGGTCGGTCTTGGCGTGATTGCGCATGCCCTGGGTGCCCGCGAGCACGGTGTAGTCGTAGGACAGCACCACCGTGCGCGTCGCGTCGGGGCCGAAACGATCGGCGTTGACGGTGGCGACGCCGCCGATCAAGCCGTCGGCGGGGGTGTTGGCGATCAGGTCCTCCTGGCTGCGGCGCAGCCGTTGCGCGGCGACCGCGAGCGCACCGTATTCGACGAAGCTGCCCGCGTCGACGAGGTCGTCGATGTTCCGGCGGGCGGTGCGCCTGCCCAGCCGGTGCCGTTTGGCGACCGCGTCCGGCCGCGCCTCGTCCAGGACGCCGCGGTGACGCTCCAGGACCTCGGCCAGGTCGGGCCGGATGGCGTCGAGGTCGACGGTGGCGCGCTCGGTGTCCTCGCCGTCGTGCTCGGCGGGCGCCCACACCAGCAGCGCGGTGTGCGGGTCCACCACGTCGCCGGGCGCGACCAGGTGACGCAGCACCCGCAGCGGCCGCTCGGCGCGCAACACGTGCTGCATCTTCATCGCCTCCAGCACCGCCACCTCGGCACCGGCCGCCACGACGGCGCCGGTGTCGGCGAGGGCGACGACGGTGGCGCCCATCGGCGTGGCCAACGCCTGCTCGTCGGGCCCGAGCTCCGGCCCGGTGCGATCGGGCCCGGACCCGTCGGGCACGGACTCCGGTGGGACCACCGGCGCGAGTTCGGCCGCGGCGGCGAGGATGCCGTCGACGTGCCGCTCGAACCAGCCGGTGTCGACCGGACCGGCCTCGGCGAGGGCGTCGAGGATCGCGCGCAACACCGCGACGTTGGTGTCCACTCCGACGACGACGGTCTCGGCGAGCGCGTCGGCGCACCGGCGCACGGCCGCGGCGTGGGTGTCGGCGCGGGCGATCACCTTGGCCAGCAGCGAATCGAACTGCACCGTGTGCCGCAGGCCCGCGAACACCGCGGTGTCGACCCGGACGCCCGCGCCCGTCGGCGCGTCGAAGCGGGTGACGATGCCCGACCCGGGCAGCACGTCCCCGCCCGCGGTCATGGTCTCGGCGTTCACCCGCGCCTGCACGGCGTGCCCGCGCGGGGTGGTGTCGGGCAGCGCCAGTTCGGCCAGCGTCCGGCCGCGGGCCAGCGCGAACTGGATGCCCACCAGGTCGAGTCCGGTGACCTCCTCGGTGACGGTGTGCTCGACCTGCAGGCGCGGATTCACCTCGAGGAACCACGCTTCGGCCCCGCGGACCAGGAACTCCACCGTGATCACCCCGCGGCAGCCCACCGATTCGGCGAGCGCGGCCGCCGCGCGGTGCAACCGTTCGCGCACGGTCTCGGCCAGCTCCGGCGCGGGCGCGATCTCCACCAGCTTCTGGCGGCGCCGCTGCACGCTGCAATCGCGGTCGCCCACCGCCCGCGCGTGCACGCCGTCGGCGACGACCTGGATCTCGATGTGCCGGGCCCCGTCGACCAGCGCCTCGGCGAACACCCGGTCGTCGCCGAAGGCGGCGTTCGCCTCGGCCCGGCACTGGGCGTAGGCGTCGGCGAGTTCGTCCGGGTCCCGGACCGCGCGCATCCCGCGGCCACCGCCTCCGGCGGCCGCCTTGATCATCACACCGTCGGGATGCTCGGAAAGCAGCGCGGCCACGGCCGTCGCGTCCGCGCCCACCGGGGTGCCCGGCGGCACCGGCACCCCGGCACGTTCGGCGGCGGCGCGGGCGGCGACCTTGTCGCCGAAGGTGGCCAGCACCCGCGGATCCGGGCCGACGAAGACGAGCCCGGCCGCGGCGCAGGCCCTGGCGAACTCGGCGTTCTCGCTGAGGAATCCGTAGCCCGGGTGCACCAGCGCGCCCGCACCGGCGGTGCGGGCCGCGGCCACGACCGCGGGGATGTCCAGGTAGGCCGCCGCCCCCTCCCCCGGCAGTTCGACCGCGTCGTCGGCCAGTCGCACCGGCAGGGTCGCGGCTTCGGCGGGGGTGTGCACCACCAGCGTTCGATACCCGTGGGCCCGGGCGGCCCGCACGATCCGGACCGCGATCTCGCCTCTGTTCACCACGACCACACGCATGGGGCCAGTCTCGCCGACGATCATGGTCGGGGGCCACGCGGGGCGAGCACGGCCCGTCCCGCGTGGCCCCGGCGGCTCAGGCGCTGCGGGTTTCGGCGGCGCGGACCGGTGCCGACGCGGCGGCGTGCGCGTCGAAGGTGAGCACACCGTCCTCGATCGGCCCCTTGCGCAGGAAGGCGCGATCGCGGAAGTAGTTGTTGATCACCTGCCACGGGCCGTTGGTGCCCTGGCGCGGCATCACCGCGTCGCCGCGCTGGATGTAGCCGGAGGTCAGCGCGCCGCCCATCACCGAGTCGGTGCCACGGTCGCCCTCGCGGGCCACGGCGGTGAAGGTGCGGTACCCGCGCTCGGCCATGTGCCCGAGCAGCCGGCAGAAGTACTCGGCGGCCAGGTCGGCCTTGAGGGTCCAGGAGGCGTTGGTGTAGCCGAGCACCACCATCGCGTTCGGGATGCCGTCGAGCAGCGCGCCCTTGTACACCACGCGGTCGCGCACCACGACCGGCTCGCCGTCGACCTCGAGCGCGCCGCCGCCGAGCATCTGCACGCGCAGGCCGGTGGCGGTCACGATGATGTCGGCGGGCAGCTCCTCGCCGGATTCGAGCCGGATGCCGTCCTCGGTGAAGGTCTCGATGCGGTCGGTGACGATCGAGGCCTTGCCACTGCGCAGCACCTTGAACAGGTCGCCGTTGGGCACCACGCACAGGCGCTGGTCCCAGGGGTTGTAGCTGGGAGTGAAGTGGCGCATGTCGATGCCGGAGCCGACCTGCAGCCGGATCGCGGCCAGCAGCAGCTTCTTGGCCTTCTCCGGATGGGTGCGGGAGAGCTGGAAGCTGGCCCGCTGCAGGGCGATGTTACGCGCGCGGCCGACCTGGTAGGCGATCTTGTCGGGCACCCGCGCCTTCTTCAGCGCCAGCGCCACCGGGTCCTCGGCGGGCAGTGCGGTGATGTAGGTGGGCGAGCGCTGCAGCATGGTCACGTGCGCGGCGTCGGTGCTCATCGCGGGCACCAGGGTGATGGCGGTGGCACCGCTGCCGATCACCACCACGCGCTTGCCGCGGTAGTCCAGATCCTCGGGCCAGTGCTGCGGGTGCACGATCCGGCCGCGGAAGTTCTCCTCGCCGGGGAACTCGGGCCGGTAGCCGTTGTCGTAGTCGTAGTAGCCGGTGCAGCCGACCAGGAAGCGGCTGGTCCACTCCTCGGTGGCGCCGGTGCGCTCGTCCAGCGCGGTGACCGTCCACAGTTCGCGCTCGCTCGACCAGCCGGCCAGGATGACCTTGCGGCCGAACCGGATGTGCTCGGTGACGCCGTATTCGCGGGCGGTGTCCTCGATGTACTGGCGGATGTTCGGTCCGTCGGCGAGCACCTTGGTGCCGTTCCAGGGCCGGAAGCCGTAGCCGAAGGTGTACATGTCCGAGTCCGAGCGGATGCCCGGGTAGCGGAACAGGTCCCAGGTGCCGCCGATGCTGTCGCGCCGTTCGAGGATCGCGAAGCTGTGCTCCGGACGTTCCCGGGTGAGGTGGCAGGCCATTCCGATGCCGGACAGCCCTGCGCCGATGATCAGTACGTCGACATGCCGCGTCATTGAGGTACTCGTTTCGTCTGGGTCGCGCACTCGGGCTCCCTTGTCCGAGCGTTGCCGCGAGGTTACATGTTATCGCAAGTTACGTCTAGATCAGGGCGTCCCGGATGCTACATTCGCGACCGAATTGAAACGCGTTGCAGTCCGCCGTGGCGGTCGGAGGAGTGGTGGTCCGATGCGGGTGTACACGGCGATCTACGGCCTCACCGACAGCGCCGAGCGGGCGCGGGCACTCCGTGCGTCGGGGGTGGCGGGGGTGTTCACCTTCGAAGGTCCGCACGACGTGTTCGCCCCGCTGACGCTGGCCGCGACCGTCGGCGGACTCGATCTGCTCACCAACGTGGCCATCGCCTTCCCCCGCAACCCGATCCATCTGGCCCACCAGGCCAACGATCTCCAGCTGCTGTCCGGTGGCCGATTCACCCTCGGCCTGGGCACCCAGATCCGCACCCAGATCGAACGGCGATTCGGTGCCACGTTCGACGATCCGGTCGAGCGCATGGCCGAGCTGGTCGCGGCCCTGCGCGCGATCTTCGACTGCTGGCAGACCGGTGAACGACTGGATTTCCGCGGCCGCTACTACCGCCACACCCTGATGACCCCCACCTTCAGCCCCGGCCCCAACCCCTTCGGCCCGCCGCCGATCCACCTCGGCGCGCTGGGGCCCCGCATGACCGCGATGGCGGCCCGGGTCGCCGACGGCCTGCTCGTCATGCCCTTCACCTCCCGGCGGTACCTGCGGGAACGGACCATGCCCGCGGTGGACGAGGGCTTGGCCGCCGCCGGGCGCGAGCGCGCCGATTTCACCGTGGTACCCGAGGTCATCGTCGCCGTCGGCCGCTCCGCGGCCGAGCAGGCCGCCGCCGACGCCGCCACCCGCCGCCTGCTCGCCTTCTACGGCTCCACCCCCGCCTACCGTCCCGTGCTCGACCTGCACGGCTGGGGCGAGCTGCAACCGGAACTCAACGCTTTGTCCAAGCAGGGTCGCTGGCAGGAGATGGCCCACCTCGTCGACGACGACATGCTCGCCACCATCACCGCCCGCGGCACCCCGGCCGAGGTGGCCGCCGACATCCGCGCCCGGGTGAGCGGACTGTCGGACCGGGTGTGCTTCTACCAGCCCTACGCACCGGACGACGCGACGCTGGCGGAGCTGGTCGATCACCTGGTCGGTGCGGATCAGGCGGTCTGACCTGCGAATTCCGCGTATGACGAGCGAACCGGTCACGCGTGCACACACTGCAAACACGCACGGCTTGCACCGCGTCCCGCCCCCGCTTCGGGCTGCGGCCCGTGCCGACCGGCACGCGGTGCACGCCCGGTTCCACGTGAATCAGGCGAGACCGCAACACAATTCGGCATCGGACGCGTCGTGCCTCGGCGGAATTCCCTCGGCGGCAGACTTTTCCGGCTATCCGCGCTGTCGCCGACGGACAGGTCCGGCTCGGCGTCGCCCGTGATCCCCGTCTCCGGCACGGCCACCGGCAGCCCGACCGCGCCAGGGCCGCGATCGCGCGGCGGACCGGAACCGGAACGCAGGGGCGCAGCCACGGCCCGCCCCGCCCACCCGCGGTGACCGGAACGCCGACCGCACCCGGACGGCCGCTCGGGCCGCTCGTCTAGGGTCGGACGGGTGAGCTGGACCGTCGGATTCGACCTGGACATGACGTTGATCGACTCGCGCCCCGGGGTGGCCAGGGCGGTCGACATCGCCGCCGCCGAGTTCGGGGTGGGCGTGCGCGGGGCCGACATCGTCGACAAGCTCGGGCCGCCGATGCCGATGCTGCTGGCCGACGCGGGCATGGACGAAAGCCTCATCCCGGCGTTCGTGTCCCGCTACCGGGAGCTCTACCCCTCGGTGGTCGCCCGGATCCCCGCGATGCCGGGCGCGGACGCCGCGCTGGCGGCGGTGCTCGACCGGGGCGGCCGGGTGGTGGTGGTCACCGGCAAGCACACGCCGCTGGCCCAGCTGCACCTCGACGCGCTGGGCTGGCGGGTCGACGCCCTGGTCGGTGACCTCTGGTCGGCGGCCAAGGCCGGTGCGCTGCGCGAGCACCGCGCGCGGGTGTTCGTCGGTGACCACGCGGGCGACATGCGGGGCGCGAAGGCGGCGCAGGCGCTGGCCGTCGGCGTCACGACCGGACCGTGCGACGCCGACGAGTTGCGGGCGGCCGGGGCGGATGTGATTCTGGCGGGCCTCACCGATTTCCCGGCCTGGCTGGACGAGCAGGCCGTCGCCTGATCGCCCCGCGCAGCCCGGCGCGGCGGCGCGGTCCGTCCAGCACCGCCGACCCCGCGCGCGCCGGCGCACCGCCCGCGGCGCCGAGCACCGGCACGTCCTCGCGGTCCACCGGCGCGGACTGACCGCCGCGGGCCACGGTGCGGCCGAGCACCGGCACGCCCTGTTGCACCACCCGCTCGCCACCGATCAGCACGTCGGGACGGTGCGCCCGGATCGCACCGAGCACCGCGTCCACCCGCACCGGCAACGCGCTGACCGGGACACACGGGCACGCCCGCATCGACCCGCCGCGCAGCACGATCTCGAGCACCCGGCCGCGCCCGTCCCGCCGCACCCGCACGTGATCGACACTGCTCCAGGCGATGTGGCCGAGCGCGGGATGCGCGATCGCCTCGTCCCCGATCACCAGCTCGGGCCTGCGCCGCAGCGCCGCCCACCCCATCTCGCAGGCGATCGGCCCGAACAACAGTGCGCCGACCAGGCCCGCCAGCACCGCCACCCCACTCACGGCCGCGGCCAAGCCGAGCACCGCGACGACACCGCAACACACCAGCGCCCCTGGTGCCGCGCCGGTCGACCGATACACCGTGTCCGGCCGCCGGGGGCTCCCCTTCTCCGAATCCATTCGAGCGATCCTAGCCACGCCGCCACGGTTGGCAAGGCCGACGGTGGCCCCAAACCCGCCCCGCCGCAAACAGTTTGAGGCCGTACCCGGCGAGATCAGCGGGCGCGGGCCAGGATCGGGGCGAAGGCCTCCATGCTGTCCTCGAGGACGGTGAAGTAGCTGATGCCGAAACGTTCCCTCAGTTCGTGCAGGCGCTCGGCCGCCGCCTCCGGCGAGCCGGCGAGCAACGTGGGCACCGAACGCGGGTCGACGGCGGCCTCGGCAACCATCGCGGGACGATAGGTCTCGAACAGCTCCGTGGCGGCCGCACCGTCCCCGGCCACCCGCTGGATCAACAGGTTCAGCTCCACCTCGGACGCGCGCTCACCCAACGCCCCGCGCACGAAATCGACCCGCTCCCCCAGCTGCCGCTCACCGGCCAGCAGCAGCGGTCCGCCGTCGCGGGCGGCCGCGGCACCGGTGAAGCCGATGATCCGGGCGTGCGCGGCGGCGACTCGCAGCAGCCGGTCTCCCCAGCCCGCGATCAGCAGCGGCGGTCCCGCGGGCTGGGCGGGCCGCGGGCGGTGGTCGGGATCGGCGAACAACCGCCGCAGGGTGGTGGCGGTGCGTTCCAGGTGCGCGACCCGGCGCCCGCCGCTCTCGAACGGAATCCCCGCCTGCTCGAATTCCGCTTTCACGTAGCCCGCGCCCAATCCGAGTTCCACGCGGCCGTCGGTCAGTTGGTCCAGCCCCGCGACCTCACGGGCGAGCAGCACCGGGTTGTAGAACGGGGTGTTGAGCACGAAGGTGGTGAGCCGGACGCGCTCGGTGGCCTCGGCCGCGACCGCCATCGCGGGGAACGGGGCGGGCATCCCGAGATGATCGGCGACACCGAGGACGTCGAAGCCGAGTTCCTCGACCCGGCGGCACTTGCGCACCCAGTCCCGCCGCGACTCCGCGAGCACCATGTTGACACCGAACCTGAACGGACGCTGTGTGTTCACCGCTTCTGTCTAACGGCTCGGCCCCCGGCGCGCCACCGGTATCGCCGAGCGAACGGCTCAGCACCAGGCCAGGGTGCCCACGGCGACCGAGCCGCCGGCGAGCGCGACCGCGGCGGAGACGGCGGGCACGGGGCGGCGTGCCACCTGCCGGACCGACCGCCATCCGGTGGCGGCGCGGGCGGGCCGGTCAGGCCGGTCGGTCGCGGATCGGTTGCGCAGCTTGCGGATCAGGCCGATGGTGGCGACGACGAGGGTGGTGACGAGCACGGCGGCCTCCTCAGGCGCTCGCGGGGGCGGGGCGGGTGCGGCGCGGCGACGCGGGCGCCGCCGCCGGGGTCGGGACGAGGCCGTGCGCGATGAGGCTCTCGGCGGTGTCGAGCACCGTGTCGCGCACCGGACGCATGCGCCAGCCGAGATCGGCTTCGGCCTTGGCGGCGCTGACGTTCTCGGTGCGGCCGAGCACCGGCACGGTGAGCCGCACGGTGCCGTCGACCAGGGCGAGGGCGCGGATCAACCAGTTCGGCAGCACCCGGGTGGGCACCCGGTACCCGCGCGGGTTGTACTCGTCGGCGAGCATGCGGGCCAGCTCGCCCATCCACAGCGGCGGTGCGGCGCAGATGTAGCGGTTGCCCGCGGCGGCGGGCGTTTCCAGGGCGAGCCGGTGGGCGACGGCGAGATCGCGCACGTCGACGGGGGTCCACCCGGTGCGCACCGAGCCGGGCACCTCGCGGGCCAGCAGCTTGCGCACCGGCTCGTGCGAGGTGCTGGTGGCCGCGGTCAGCAGCGGGCCGAGGATCATGCCGGGGTTGAGGGCCACCAGTTCCAGCCCGCGCTCGTCGGGCAACGCGGCCACGAAGTCCCAGGCGGCACGCTCGGCCAGGGTCTTGCTCTTCTGGTAGGCCGGCACCCGGTCGACCACCGACCAGTCCGCCTCCGTGCGCACCGCGTCGTTGCCGTGGCCGTAGGCGATGGCGGCGACCGAGGACGTGAGCACCACGCGGCGCACGTCGGCGTCGACCGCGGCCCGCAGCACCCGCAGCGTGCCCTGGACGGCGGGCTCGATGAGCTCTCGTTCGTCCTTCGGTGGCGTGGCGGGAAACGGGGAGGCCACGTGCAGCACGGCCGCGCAGCCCGCCACGGCGGCGGCCCAGCCGGTGTCGGCGCCGAGATCGGCGGAGGCGAATTCGAGATCGCCGTCGAGACGGCGGGCCAGCTCGACCAGATGGGCGCGTTTGCCGGTGTCGGCGAGATCGCGCACGGTGGCGCGCACGGGATGGCCGTGGGCGAGCAGTTCGGCGATGACGTGGCCTGCGACGAAACCGGTGGCACCGGTGACGAGTACGCGTGTGTTCATGAAGTCCACCTGTCCGGGAGGGATGCGGCGCGGCGGGAATCTGAGCGCCGCTCAGATAATCTAAGCACCGCATAGATTGGTTGTCCAGGGAAATCCGCGCCGGCACCGGTCGCATACGCTCGGAGGGTGAAGCGGACCAGTTACCACCACGGCGCGCTCCGTGCCGAGTTGATGGCCGCCTGCCTGCGCCTGATCGAGACCGAAGGACTCGCGGCGGTGAGCCTGCGCCGCGTCGCGCGGGAGGCGGGCGTCAGCTCGGGCGCGCCCTACCACCACTTCCCCGACCGCGCCGCACTGCTGGCCGCCCTGTCCATCGAGGGTTTCCGCCTGCTCGCCGAGGAGCTGCGGGCCGCGCGCGCGGCGGCCGAGGGCACGCCACTGGACGCGCTGGGCGCGCTCGCCGCCGCCTACGTCCGGTTCTCCCGTACCCGGCCCGCGTACTTCCGGTTGATGTTCCGGCCCGAGTTGTCCCAGCCGGACAAGCATCCCGAGGCAGCCGCGGCGGGCGACGCCGCCTTCGGCGTCCTGGCCGAGGCCATCGGCGACTGTGTCGCGGCCGGGCAGCTGCCCGCCGACAAGGCCGACACGCTCGGCATCACGTGGTGGGCGGTGGGGCACGGCCTCGCCTCGCTGTGGCTGGACGGTCAGCTCGGCAAGCGCAGCGCCCAATTGGGCACCACCGCCCCCGAGCTCACCGACGACGTGCTCGCCACCCTCGTCCGGCTGCTGCGCCCGCACCCCTGAACGGGCCGGCACTCCCGAATACGCTTGCCACCGCGTCCCGGGGTTGCCATCCTGGCCAGGTGTTCGCCGCGCCCCGATACGGATCGGGTTCCCTCGCCGATGTCCTGCCCTCGGTCCTGGCCTGCCTTGGCGTGCCGGGCGAAGAGGATCGCCTCGGCCTCGACCTCACGGCCCGCCGCGTCTGCGTCCTGCTGATCGACGGACTCGGCGCCGAGCTGCTCGCCGAACACGCCGAGGCCGCGCCGTTCCTGTCCGGCCTGGCGTCGATGCCGCTGACCACGGGCTTCCCCAGCACCACCGCCACCAGCCTGAGCTCGCTCGGTGTCGGTGCCCCGCCCGGCGAACACGGCATCGTCGGCTACCAGATGACCGTGCCCGGCTACGACCGGCTGGTGAATCCGCTGCGCTGGCGGTTGCAGGGCGGCGGCCCCGAGGTCGATCTGCTGCGCGAACTGGTACCCGAACAGTTCCAGCCCCGGCCGACGACCTTCGAGCGCGCGGCCGCCGCCGGAGTGCGGGTGACCCAGGTGGCGCCCATGTACCAGGCGAACTCCGGGCTCACCCGGGCGGTGCTGCGCGGCAACGAGTTCCGGCCCGGCCTGTCGTTCGGCGATCTCGTCGACGGCACGATCACCGCGCTGCGGGCGGGTGAGCGCTCCCTGGTCTACGCCTACCACGGCGATCTGGACACCACCGGTCACGTGCGCGGCCCCTCCTCGGAGGCGTGGCTGCTCGAACTCGGGCACATCGACCGGATCGCGGCCGCCATCGCCGCCCGCCTGCCCGCCGACGCCGCCCTGGTGGTCACCGCCGACCACGGCATGGTGGAACTCGACGGCACCGTCGATTTCGACACCGTCGAGCCGTTGCGCGACGGGGTGCACCGGCTCGGCGGCGAGCCGCGAGCACGCCACGTCTACACCGTCGACGGCGCCACCGCCGACGTCGCCGCGGCCTGGCAGGAGACCCTCGGGCCGGATTTCGCGGTGCTGCCGCGCCAGGAGGTGATCGCCCGCGGCTGGTTCGGACCACTCGTCACGCCCGAGATCGCCGCCCGCATCGGCGATCTGGTGGTGGCCGCCGCGGGCACCCGCGGGGTGATCCGCAGCGCGGCCGAACCGCTCGAGTCGGCGATGATCGGTCACCACGGTTCGCTCACCACCGCGGAACTGGATGTGCCGCTGCGCATCGCCACCGCCTGACACGCCGCGATCCGATTGCTCACACTCGGCGCGTCGCGCGCGGGTCGGCGCCCGCCTCGGCGCGCAGCGCCTCTAGGCTCACCGTCGGGGGAGGTGGATCGCGCGGCTCATCCGCTCGACCGAGGCACCAGGAGGAGCGGATGAACGGCACGGCGGGCAGGACCGCACTGATGATGGCGGCGGCGGCCGCGGTGGCGGTGCTCGGCGGCTGCACCGATATCGAGCGGGCCCTCAACAAGGGCGGTGACACCCCGTGCCGCGAATACGTGGCGCAGGACCCCGACACCAAGCGGACCACGATCACCAAGTTCGTCAAGGAACGCGATCACCTGGAGAACGAGCCGCCGGGCACCTCCGTCGACGTCACCATGGTCGCCGTCGACGTGCTGTGCGGCGCCCAGCGCAATGCCGAGACGCCGATCAAGAACGCCGACGTCGCGGGCATCTTCTTCAACAAGTAGCGCCGGTCAGCGGCCGGGCAGGAACCGCAGCGACCGGGCCACGGTCATCAGGAACTTCTGCCACATCTCCTGCGGGACCAGCGGCGGGGTGTCCAGATTGAGGAACCGCGTCACCACCACGGTCTGCGGTTCGGTGAACTTGAGCAGGCCGTCGGGGCCGTGCCTGCGCCCGACACCCGAGATGCCCATGCCGCCCATCGGCGCGCCGGTGGTCCCCCAGGCGGGCGCGTAGCCCTCGTCCACGCACACCGTGCCCGCGCGCAGTTGCCGGGCGATCTCCTCGCCCGCCGCCTTGCTCTGCGCCCACACGCTGGCGTTGAGGCCGTACTCGGTGTCGTTGGCGCGCCGGATCGCCTCGGCCGCGTCCTCGACCGGGTAGATCGAGACCAGCGGGCCGAAGGTCTCCTCGCGCCCGCACTCCATCTCGTCGGTCACCTCGGTGAGCACGGTCGGCTCGAAGAACAGCGGCCCGAGATCCGGCCTGGCCTTGCCACCGACGAGCACCTGGGCGCCCTTGGAGGTGGCGTCGGCGACGTGCTTGGACACCGTCTCCAGCTGGGATTCGGAGATCAGGCTGCCGATGTCGGCCGAATAGTCGTAGGCGGCGCCTAGTTTCGCCGCGCGCACCGCCTCGACGAACTTCTCGGTGAACTGCGCGGCCACCGCCTTCTCCACATACAGCCGCTCGATGGAGATGCAGAGCTGACCGGCGTTGGAGAAGCAGGCGCGCACGGCCGCCTTGGCCGCGCGATCGAGGTTCGCGCCCGCGGTGACGATCATCGGGTTCTTGCCGCCGAGCTCGGCGGAGAAGCCGATGAGCCTGCGCCCGCACTGCTCGGCCAGCGTGCGGCCGGTGGCCGAGGAGCCGGTGAACATCAGGTAGTCGCAGGAGTCCACGATGGCGGTGCCGACGACCGTGCCCGGGCCGGGGACGACGGCGAGCAGGTCGCGCGGCAGGCCCGCGCGGTAGAGCAGTTCGGCGGCCGCGAGGGCGGAATAGGGGGTCTGGCTGTCGGGCTTGACCACGACGGCGTTCCCGGCCAGCAGCGCGGGCACCGAATCGCCGATCGAGAGCAGCATCGGGTAGTTCCACGGCGCGATCACCCCGACCACGCCCTTGGGCTGGCTGTACACCGCGGCCCGGTTCAGCACCGGGAAGGCGCCGGGCACCTTGTGCGGGGCCAGCAGGGCGGGCGCGACCCTGGCGAAGTAGCGGGCCGCGAACATCAGGCCCATGACCTCTTCCTGCGCCGCCCACCGCGCCTTGCCGGTCTCGGCCTGGATGACGTCCATCAGCTGCTCGCGATGCTCGACGAGCAGGGCGCGGAACCGGTCGAACACGGTCGCCCGCTCGCGTGGGGCGCGTGCGGCCCAGCGGGCCTGCGCGGTCGCGGCCTTGCCGAAGGCGACGCGCACGTCCTCGGCGGTGCCGACGGGCACCTCGCCCAGGACCGCGCCGGTGAAGGTCTCGGTGATCGTGCGGCGGGCGCGGTCGCCCGGGTCGTCGATCGCGGCGAGCGCGCTCAGACGGGCGAACACTGCGGCTTCGGGCGCCGGCATCTTTGCCTCCTACTTGTGAGTAACCCGCGGGTACACACAATCTACGCCGCCGTCCACCGCCACCGCATCCTCCCGGCGGCGCGCCGACAGCACATCCACCGTGCGATTGTCAATTGCAGTCTCGCTCAACGAGACCGGAATGACAGGGGTGTAGTCCGCTGAACTACGTTGTGCGGATGTTCAGAGCGAGGCTCGGTGTCCGGGGCCGGATCCTGGCGATCGCGCTGGTGCCGAGCCTGGTCCTGCTGGTGATCGGCGTCGGCGCCGCGGGATACCTGGTCGACGAGGGCAGACAGGCCAGGGACTGGGCGGTGCAACTACAGGCGGCCATGCCCAGCGCACGCGAACTCATCGAGGCCGTCCAGCAGGAGCGCCGCTACACCCTCGCCCATCTCGCGGGCGACCCCACCACCGGCCCGGCGCTCACCGCCGCCCGGGTCCGCCTCGACGGCGCCTTCCGGCAGCTGATCGAGGTGTCCGGCGACGTGCGCGCCGCCAGCGACGACCGCTACGGCGACGACCTCGCCGGTTTCGCCACCCTGGGCCAGCACCTGAGCGGGCTGCGCGCCGGCGTCGACGTCCGCCAGGTACCCGCCGCCGACGCCTACGCGTTCTACAACCGCCTGCTCGACGTCGTCACCGTCGGCACCCAGGTGACCCGGCAGTCCGCGCCCAGCGCCGAGGTCGGCGTCGAACTCACCGAGGGCATGCGGATGCTCTACGCGGCGGAGGCCATGTCCAAGGCCAACGCGCTGGCCGCCACGCTCGCCGACGGCGGCCCGCCCGCGGTGCCGGTCGAGGAGTTGCTGTATCAGATCGGCTTCTACCACACCGAGATCGGACTGCTGGCCGCCGACATCGACAACGAGCAGCGCGAGGCCGCGGCCGCCCTCACCCGCTCCCCCGCCTGGCAGCAGGTCACCGCCATGGAGAACGCGGTGCTGCGCCGGGTCGCCGGTGCCGACACCGCCGACCCGCCGATGGACACCGAGCAGTGGCAGAGCGCCGCCGCCGAGGTCAATCGCGGGCTGCTCGACCTGTGGATCGCGCAGAACAAGCGCACCCAGCGCTTGGCCGAGGAGACCTCCGGCGACTCGGCCCTCGGCTCGCTCTACGGCGGCATGGGCGTCATGCTGGTCAGCGTCGCCGCGTTCCTCATCGCCGTGGTGCTGGCCAACCGGATCATCCGCAGGCTCAAGCGGTTGCGCGGGGAGACGCTGGCCCTGGCCGACGAACGGCTGCCCGCCATGCTGCGCCGGCTCCGCGCCGGCGAGTCCGTCGACCCCGCCGCCGAGACACCGCGGCTGGACTACGGCCGCGACGAGATCGGCCAGGTGGCGCGCGCCTTCGAGCACGCCCACGCCGCCGCCGTCACCGCCGCCGTCGACGAGGCACGCACCCGCGAAGGGGTCAAGGCGGTGTTCCTCAACATCGCCCACCGCAGCCAGATCGTGGTGCACCGCCAGCTGGAGATCCTCGACGAAGCCGAATCCCGCCAGGAAGACCCGCAACTGCTCGAGACGCTGTTCCGGCTCGACCACCTCGCCACCCGGGAACGCCGCAACGCCGAGAACCTCATCGTGCTCGGCGGCGGCATGCCCGGCAGGCAGTGGCGCCACCCCATCCCGCTGCTCGACCTCGTGCGCGCCGCCGTCGGCGAAACACTCGACTACGCGCGGGTACACGTGCACCGCATCCCCGACACCCACGTGCTCGGCTCGGTGGTGGCCGACCTCGGGCACCTGCTGGCCGAGCTGGTGGACAACGCGATCGCCTTCTCCCCACCGCAGTCACGGGTGGAGCTGTCCGGCGCCGTCGTCGGCCGCGGCGTCGTGGTCGAGGTCAGCGACCAGGGCATGGGCATGTCCGAGGAGGAGCTGGCGCGGGTCAACGAGATGTTGCGTGAGCCGCCCGACTTCGGTGTGGCCCGGCTGTCCGCCGATTCGCGCCTCGGGCTGTTCGTCGTCGCGCAGCTGGCCGTGCGGCACGGTGTCTCGGTGCGCCTGTCGGAATCGCCCTACGGTGGCGTCCGGGCGGTCGTGCTGATCCCCAGCGCGTTGCTCGCCGCCGAGCCGCCCGCCCCGCGGCCCGCCGAATATCCACTGCGTCAACGGTATTCGGCCGTCCCCGACGAGCCTGCCGGGGACCGCGCCGACACCGCGGTGGCGACCCTGGCCCCGCCCGCCCCGGTGCGGGCGCCCGCGGCCGCGTTCACCCCCGACGGCCGCCCCCAGCTGCCCCGGCGCAGGCGCCAGGCCCCGCGAGCCGCCGAGTCGCCGGCCACACCCGCCCCGGCCGCGCCCGACCGCGAACGTTCCCCCGAACAGGCCCGCGATCTGATGTCGGCCATAGAGAATGGAACCCGGCAGGGCCGCCGCGAGCGGCTCGCCGATGGACAGGAAGGCGAACAGTGAGCACTGCCAAATCCGGTGATCTCGACTGGCTGCTCGATGACCTGGTCGACCGGCTGGCCGGTGTGCGCCACGCGGTGGTGTTGTCCACCGACGGATTGCTGCTCGGCCGATCGAAGGCGATCGAGCGCGACGACGCCGAGCATTTCGCCGCGATGTCGTCGACCCTGTACGGGCTGGCGCGCAGCGCGGGCAGCCGATTCGACGGCGGCGGGGTGCGCCAGGCGGTGATCGAACTGGACCGCGCGGTGCTGTTCGTCACCTCGGCGGGCGACAACGCGTGCCTGGCGTTGCAGGCCGCCGAGAACGCCAACCTCGGCATGGTCGCCTACGAAATGAACGTCACCGTCCAGCGTGTCGGCTCCTACCTGTCCACCCCCGCCCGTTTGTCATGACGCGCGGGGGCGAGCCGTGGTTCGACGAGGCGGCCGGGCCCGTGGTCCGTCCGTACGCGCTGATCCGCGGCCGCACGATGGGCGCCGCCCACGATCTGGACATGCTGACGGTGGTCGTCACCACCACCGCGGCGCCGACTCTGCGCAGGCCGGAGCCCGAATACGGGATCATCACCGCGCTCTGCGCGCAGCCGAAATCGGTGGCCGAGGTAGCCGCCCACTTGCAACTTCCCGTTGCGGTGACAAAGATTCTCGTCGGCGACCTGATCGGCGAGGGACACCTGATCTTCCGGGCTCCGGTGCAACCGGAAACAGGTCCCGGCGGTCTCAACGTATTGCGAGCGGTATTGGATGGCATCAGAAAACTTTGACCCCGCACGGGTCGATCCCAGCGGATCCCAGCGCTTGGCCGCCTCGGTCAAGATTCTCATCGCGGGCGGCTTCGGGGTCGGTAAGACCACCATGGTGTCGGCGATCAGCGAGATCACGCCACTACGCACCGAGGAACTCATCACCGAGGTCAGTACCGGCGTCGACGACCTGTCCGGCGTCGAATCCAAGGAAACCACCACGGTGGCGCTCGATTTCGGTCGCATCACCATCGACCGTGATCTCGTGCTGTATCTGTTCGGCACACCGGGCCAGGACCGATTCTGGTTCCTGTGGGACGAATTGTCCCGGGGCGCGCTCGGCGCGGTGGTGCTGGCCGATACCCGGCGCCTCAGCAATTCCTTCGCCGCGGTCGATTTCTTCGAGCGGCGCGGGCTGCCGTTCATCATCGGCGTCAACTGCTTCGACGGCGCACCGCGCTACACCGTGGACGAGGTGCGCGACGCGCTGGACCTCGATCCGGAGACGCCCGTGCTGCTGTGCGATGCGCGCAGCCGCGATTCGGTGAAGAACGTGCTGCTCACCCTCGTCCAGCATCTGATCGAGCTGGCGGGCCGCGCGGCCGTCGCCACCTGAGCCGGCTCGGCATCCCCGCCCACGGACGCGGATGCCGGGCACCGGCGGCCCGGCTCGGTCGGTCGGCCCGACCGTCCGGTCAGTGTGGGCCGAGACCGAACCGTTCCGCGAAAGCGGACAGCTGATCGAGTTGTTCGGCCGGGTCGGCCGCCGTCGCGCTCACGACCACCCGGGTGACGCCCTGCGCGACGAAAGCGTCGAGCCGCTCGGCGGTCATGTCGATGCCGCTCCAGCGGGTGTATTCGAGAGCGTCCGGGTCGCGCCCGGCCGCCGCCGCCGTGGCGCGGGCGAGTTCCCATTGCGCCGCGCGATCCCAGGGCATCAACGCTCCCCCGGCGAAGTAGCCGTCCCCGCGCAACCCGGCCCGGCGCGCGGCGGCCTCGCTGGAGCCACCGATGTGAATCGGCAGCGGGCGCACCGGCGTCGGATACTGGACCACGCGGTCGAGGTCGAAGAACTCGCCGTGGAAACTCACCCCGTCCTGGTCACCGGACCACAGCAGGCGCAGCACGTCGATCGCCTCGTCGGCGCGACGGCCGCGGGCACGGAAGTCCACCCCGGTGGCGGCTGCCTCGCGCGGCACCGTCCCCAATCCGACCGTCAGCAAGCGCATCCGGCCCTTGGACAGCACGTCGATCGTCGCCAGCTGCTTGGCCAGCACCACCGGATGCCGGTACGGCAGCAACAGCACCCCGGTGCCCAGCAGCAGCCGCTCGGTCGCGGCGGCGACGTAGGCCAGGGTGTCGAGCGGGTCGAGGAACGGCAGGGTGGGTGCCACCTCGGCACCGTGCAGTTCGATCCCGGGGCCGAGGACCAGGTGTTCGGGCAGATACAGCCCGTCGAAACCGCAGGATTCCGCGTGCCGGGCATAGGCGACGAGGCGGTCGGGGTCGGTGCCGAAATGGGCACTGCTGTAGCTGACGGCGAAGTGCATGCTGGTCCTTCCGGGCGCGACCGCGCGGGTGCGGGTCGTCTCGGAGGGAAACCGCGCCGCGCGCAGACCGATTCCCGGTTCAGAGCTGGCGGGTCCAGGCGATGAACAGCAGCGCGCCTGCGGCGGCGAGCGCGATGGACAGCGGAATCGCCCACGGCGGCCCGGTGCGCCCGAGCAGTCGCTGCGCCAGCCGCCACTGCACGGCGCCGAGCCCGGCGATCGCCAGGAGCCAGACCGGCAGCAGTGCCACGCCCAGGACCGCGTGCACCGCCCAGGCGCCCGCCAGGGTCGGGCCGCCCCAGGAGTTCGCGTGGTCGTCGCCGGTGAGCACCGGGTAGGCCAGCCCGCGGGTGAGCGCGACGAGGGCGAGGAGGGCCAGGAACCAGCCGACCAGGCCCGAGCCGCCGCTGAGAACCGAATGCGCGAGCACCCGCAGCGGGCCGGGACGCTCGAGCCGGACCGGGCTGCGCAGCCAGCGCCGCGGCACCCGCAGCCGGACACTCACCGGCGCGAACGCCAACGGCAGCGCCGCCAGCCCGTATCCCGACCAGCGCGCGAGTGTCGCCGCTGTCGTCCGTGGGCCCCGGCGCATACCGTCCCCGTTCACTCCAGCAGACCGGCGGCGTGCAGGTCGTCGAACAGCAGTTGATCCACCGGCGGTACCCGCGGGCGGTCGGCGTACCCGAACCAGGCCAGCTCGTCGATCTCGCTGCTGGCGGCGAGGGTGCCGCGGTATTCGGCGGTGTAGCAGGCCATCCGGACGAGCACGTCGTCGCCCGGTGCGTGCGCGCCCGCTTCGTAGACGCCCACCGCCGCGACGGTCCCTGCGATCAGCGCGACGGTCAGTTCCTCGCGGATCTCCCGCAGCAACGTGTCCAGATCCGATTCGGCGCCTTCGCGTTTCCCGCCGGGAATGAAGAAGACGTCCTTGCCGCGCGGACGCGCGCACAGGATGCGTCCCCGCACGATGTGCACCCACGCGACCGTATCGATGAGTGTCGTCACCGGGCCTTCCCTCATCGCCGCAGCCTACCGGGTCGCGCCGTCCGAGGTCGGCCATGAGGCGACACGGTGGGTGCTGCCACGCGGGTACCCGGTGCGGGCTGCCGTCCCAGGGTGGGCTTCACACCCGCCGGACGCGCAACGCCGCCCGACCCGTCGCGGTCGCCACCCGGTCGAGCGCGGCGTCCAGGTGTTTCGGGAGCGGGGCGTCGTCGAACATCGACACGGCCACCTCGTCGTCGGCGAATTCCCAGGTGCCCGCGATACGTCCGCCGACGACGACCAGCGGCGCGATCCAGCCGGCCGTCCGGCTGACCTGCGCGCGGTGTGCCTTGGGCAGCAGTTCCGTGGCGGCGGTGCCGGGGCCGAGAACGTACTGGTCGAACGGGCCGAGCAGGTGGACCTCGGCGCTCGGTTCGGCCGCGGCGAGGTCGTCGGCGTGTTCGGCGAGCAGCGCGCCGGGCGTGCCGTCGACGTCCACGGTCACCAACGCCGCGCCCATGTCGGCGAACCAGGACCGCACCACGGTCTTGCGGTGGCTGGTGCGGGTGAGCCACGCGTCGAACGTCTCCGGTGTCGCCGGGCCGTAGGCGCCGAGGTAGGCCGCGATCGCCCGCGGCGCGGCCTCCTCGGGCGCGAGTGGGCCGGTCCAGCCGGGAACGGCGCGGCGGGGACTGGTGAACGTCACCCGGTTGCCCTCGGCCGGCCCGTGGCAGAGCACACCCTGCCAGGCCAGCGGTTTGAGCAGCGCGCCCCACCCGGAATTCAGCTCGGTACCGAGCCGGTGGAACCGCGCGTCGGCCAGTAACGCGTCCACCAGTTCGGCGCGGGTGAGCGCGGCGTCGGCGAGCACGTCCCCGACGGCCTCGGCCAAGGCCGCCACGTCCGCGGGCGAGGCGCCGAAGGCCTTCTGCCAGGACGGTTTCTCCCACGTGCGCGCGGCCGCGATGAGCGGCAGCACGGTCGCCGCGGTCGCGGGCGTCATCGCGTGCAGCGTGCCGCGCATCGCCCAGGTCTTCACCAGCGTCCCCGCCGCCAGCGCCTGCGCGACCGCGCCCGTGCTCGGCTCCGCACTGCGCAACGCCACCGCCAACTCGGCCGAGGAGGCCACCTGCGCCTGCACCCCCACCAACCGCTCGGCCACCTCGACGGCCGACCGCGCGCCCGCCCCGGACACGAACTGCCTGCGCAGCCGCCAGGCGAACACCTGCTCCCACGTGACCCGCACCCGCTCCTCCTCATCACCGGACCGGCTGGAGGCTACCGGCCGTGGGCGACAGATCCGGCCTACCCGGTGACATGTTCGTGGCTATGAACGAACCACAGGATGCGCGGCAGCACCGACGAGCGTAGCACTTGGATGATATCGGCGTACCATAAGCGGTTTCGGAGGACGAAGGGACGACATCGTGCCGCGACTGGTGGATCACGACGAACGACGACGCCAGATCACCGACGCCGCCCGGCGGGTGATCGTGCGTGGCGGACTGGCGGCCGCCACCTTCCAGGCCGTCGCCGCCGAGGCGGGCATCTCGGTCCGCCTGGTGCAGTACTACTTCGGCACCAAGAACGACTTCCTGCTCGGCACCCTGAAAGCCGTGCTGGACGACATGGCCGTCCGCTTCATCCGCCACGTCGAAGCGCTCGGTCCCGACCCCGACCCCCGCGCGGCCATGCGCGCCACCGCCCTCGCCCTGCTCCCCCTCGACGAGACCCGCCGCGCGGAAGCCCTCGTCCTGTCCGCCTACCAGACCGCCCGGCTCACCGGCTCGCCCACCATCCCCGGCGAAACCCTCGAAGCACCCCGACTGCTCGCCCAGACCTTCGCCGGCCACCTGCGCCGTGCCCGCGGCAGCGATACCGACACCCACACCAGCGACACCGACACCGAAGCCGACGCCGAACTCCTCACCGGCATCCTCGTCGGCCTCACCCAATCCACCCTGGCCGGCTACCACACCCCCGACCGCGCCACCGCACTCGTCGACCACGCCCTCGACCGCCTCCTGGGTTCCGCGCCCCGCCGGTGACCCCGGCCGTCAGCGACCGGCCGTGACCACCGCGCCCGGGTACTCCGCCCGCAGCGCCCGCACCGCGGCCAGCACCGCCGGGAACGGCGCGGCGGTCAGCAGCGGCAGGCGCACCCGCGGCGTCGACAGCAGCCCGCGCGCGTGCAGCACCGCTTTGATCACGGTCGGATTGGGCTCCGACAGCAGCAGCCGGGCGGGCTCGACCAGACGATCGGCCAGCTCGCGCGCCCGGTCGGGCGTCCCGTCCAGCCAGCGCCGGTGCAGCTCGACCAACTCGCGCGCACACACGTTCGCGGTCGCCAGGATCCCGCCGCGCGCGCCCATCGCCAGCAGCGGCGAGACCAGCGTGTCCTCACCCGCCAGCACGGAGAAGGTGGCCGGGGCGTGCGCGATGAGTCGCGCGGTGTCGGTGTCCACCGCGCCCACCGCCTGCTTCACCCCGACGATCCCTGGTTGCCGGGCCAGCTCGAGCATCGCCTCGTATCCCACGGTCTGCGCCGTGCGATAGGGGACGTTGTAGACGAGCACCGGCACCGGGCTGCGTTCGGCGACGTACTCGAAATGCGCGACGACGCCGGCTTCCGAGGGCCGCACGTAGTACGGCACCACCGTCAGCACCGCCGCGACGTCGGTCCGGGCGACGGTCTGCTCGATCGCCCGCACCGTCGCGACGGTGTCGTTGGAGCCCACGGCCGCGATCAGCGGAACACCACGGGCCCGGCACACCTCGCCGCAGACCCGCAGCACCCGAACCCGCTCGGCCGCCGACAAGGTCGCCGGTTCGGCGGTCGTGCCCAGCGCGACGAGGCCCGCCGCACCCTCGTCGAGCACCGTGTGGGCGAGGCGCGCCAGCTCGGCGGCGGCGACCGCGCCGTGCTCGTCGCGCTCGCCCGCTCCGCGCCGGACCTCGCCGTCGACATCACCGAGGTCGACCCCGCCGAAGTGCCGAACCTGCTGCGCGGCGGTCGGCTCGATCTCGCCCTGGTCCACGAGTACGACAACGTGCCCTCCGCGCTCGGCGCGGGCCTCGATCTGGAGCCGTTGCTCGTGGAGGCCGTGCATCTCGCCTGTCCCGCGAGCTGGAATCCGGACCGCGAGATCACCCTCGGCGACCACGCGGAGTCGCGGTGGATACTCGCCAATCCGGGCACCCTCTGCCACAGCATGGCCGTGCGCACCTGTCGAGCGCACGGCTTCGAACCGCGGGTCGCCCACCACATCGACGACTTCGCCGCGGTGCTCCGGCTCGTCGCCGCGGGGGCCGGTGTGGCCCTCGTTCCCCACCTCGGCGTGGACCACCTGCCGGCCGGTGTGCGGCTGGCCGCCCTGCCGGTCGGCAGGCGAACCCGTATCGCCTATCGTCGCGGCAGCGCCGACCAACCGCTGTTCGCCGCCGTCGCCGCCGAACTCCACCGCGCGGCGGCGGCGTTCCGCGCGGACGACGGGATCCGGCTCGACGAGAATTCCTGACCGCCGAGGAGTGCCCCGCCTCGTCCACCGCAGTTTGTCACCCCCGCATGCGAACATGTGTTCGTGTCGGAAAGCCGCCTCGAACCCCCCTCGCCCACCGTTCGCGGGCGCGGCGGCATCGGGGACGCCGGGGCCGAACCGACCCGGGCACCCCGCCCGCGCATCGAAGCCAGGGCCGATGCCTCGATCCTGCACGCCGACCTCGACTCCTTCTACGCCTCGGTCGAGCAGCGCGACGATCCGAGCCTGCGCGGCAGGCCGGTCATCGTCGGCGGCGGGGTGGTACTGGCGGCCTCGTACGAGGCGAAGGCGTTCGGGGTGCGCACGCCGATGAACGGTGCGCGGGCGCTGCGGCTGTGCCCGCAGGCGGTGGTGGTGCCGCCGCGGATGAGCGCCTACGCGGCGGCGAGCAAGGCCGTCTTCGAGGTCTTCCGCGACACCACCCCGGTGGTCGAGGGCATCTCGATCGACGAGGCGTTCCTCGACGTGGCCGGGCTGCGGCGGATCGCGGGCGAGCCGATCGAGATCGCCCGGCGGCTGCGGGCCCGGGTGCGCGACGAGGTCGGCCTGCCGATCTCGGTGGGCATCGCGCGTACCAAATTCCTGGCGAAGGTGGCCAGCGCGGTCGCCAAGCCGGACGGACTGCGGCTGGTGGAGCCGGAGCGCGAGCTCGAGTTCCTGCATCCCCTGCCCGTCGAGCGGCTCTGGGGCGTCGGCGACGTCACCGCGCGGACACTGCACGAGCACGGCATCACCCGGATCGCCCAGCTCGCCGAACTCGGCGAGAGCGGGCTGCGCGGGTTCCTGGGTCCGGCGGCGGCCCGGCACCTGTCGGCTTTGGCGATGGCACGCGACCCGCGCCGGGTGGAGACCGGGCGGCGACGCCGTTCCCTCGGCGCCCAACGCGCGCTCGGGCGGCGGCACCGCACGCCCGAGGAGGTGGCGGCGTACCTGCACGGGCTGGTCGACCGGCTCGGCAGGCGGCTGCGCGCGGCGGACCGCCTGTGCCGAACGGTGGTGCTGCGCATGCGTTTCGACGATTTCACCCGCGCGACCCGCTCGCACACCCTGCCCGAACCGACCGACGACACCGCCACCGTGCTGCGCGCGGCCCGGCTGCTGCTCGACGCCGCGACCCCGATGATCCAGCAGCGCGGCCTCACCCTGATCGGCCTCTCGCTCACCAACCTCGTCGACGCCGACCCGCTGCAACTCACGCTGCCCCTGGAACCGCGCCCCACCGGCACCCTCGACCGCACGCTCGACGAACTGCGCCGCCGCTTCGGGTCGGCGGCGGTCACCCGGGCCGCGCTGATCACCAGCGGCGAGGGACTTTCGGTGCCGCTGCTCCCCGACTGAACCGATAGCGCTATGGTTGCCGGAACGGCCGGACGGGGGGCGTCACCACTCGGGACCGCGGAACGCCGGCCACGCTATCGAGGAGAATGTCCGTGCCCTACGCCGTGTTCGGCTTCCTCACGCTCGCGCTGTGGGTCTACTGCCTGGTCGACATCGTGACCTGTCCCGAGGCCGGCATCCGCCACCTGCCCAAGATGGGCTGGCTGCTGGTGGTACTGCTGGTGCCGACCATCGGTGCGCTGCTGTGGCTGTTCGCGGGCCGCCCCCTGCACGAGGGGGCGCCGCGCTCGACCACCCGCTACGCCGAGTACGACCGTCCCGGCCGCGCGGTGGCGCAGAACCCCGAGGACGACGAGGCGTTCCTGCGCGGGCTGCGCGAACGCGCCGAACAGCAGCGCCGCGAAGCCCGACGGCAGGAGGAGGAACGGCAGGAGCGGGAACGCCGGGCGCGCGAGAGCCGCGGCGACGCGGGCTGATCCGATCCGGCCGAACTTCGCCCGCCCGCCGCGGGGACGGACGTACGATGCGATCGTGGCCGACGAGATGCGTTCCACCGCACTGCGGGTCCTGGTCTACAGCAACGACGCCGATACCCGGCGCCAGGTCGTGCTCGCCCTTGGCCCGCGCCCGCACCCGGACCTGCCGGAGTTCGACTACCTCGAGGTCGCGACGGCACCGATGGTGATCGAGCGGATGGACGCGGGCGGCATCGATCTGGCCATCCTCGACGGCGAGGCCACTCCCGCCGGCGGTCTCGGCATCGCCAAGCAACTCAAGGACGAACTCGCGCAGTGCCCGCCGGTGCTCGTGCTCACCGGCCGCCCGGACGACGCCTGGCTGGCGAAGTGGTCGCGCGCCGAGGCCGAGGTCCCGCACCCGATCGATCCGCTGCGGCTGACCGAGTCGGTGGTCGAGCTGCTCCGCGATCGCTCCGCGGCCTGATTCATATCCATCGCACATGACCGGCCACCGCCGTGGCCGGCCCTCCCGCGCTCCGACCGCGACCCGAGCCGGTGCGCGCACCTGCCCGATTACCCCCGTTTCGGTCATGAATCGCAGTCGCGAATTCGATCAAACCGGACCCCGCAAAGGCCGCTCACGCACGTGCGGCGGTTGTAGGCTGTGCCGTAGCTCACACGGATGCGGGTAGCGGAATGACAGCCCCGTGACAATCACCGCTGCCCGCGCGCCGTCTCGAAGCTGCCCACCGGCCGTCGAGGAGCCTTGGCTCGCAAGGAGGGGAAGCGCTCGTGAACCTGGAAACGCCCACCCTCGTGCTCGGCGCGCTGGCCGGCGCCTTCGCCGTGTTCTCCATCGTGCTCTCGGCCCTGGTCGGCCCCAAGCGCTACAACCGGGCGAAGCTGGAAGCCTACGAATGCGGCATCGAGCCGACACCGCACGCGGTCGCCGGTGGGCCGGGAAATGCCACCGGGCAACGCTTTCCGGTGAAGTACTACCTCACGGCGATGCTGTTCATCATCTTCGACATCGAGATCGTGTTCCTCTACCCGTGGGCCGTGCATTTCGACGCACTCGGGCTGTTCGGTCTCGTCGCGATGGCGCTGTTCATCTTCAACGTCTCGATCGCCTACGCCTACGAATGGCGGCGCGGCGGGCTCAGCTGGGACTGATCACCGCCGGAGTCACGCCCGCACAGTGGAAGTGAGAGTCAGTCGGATATGGGTCTCGAGGAAAAACTGCCCAGCGGGTTCCTGCTGAGCACGGTGGAGAGTTTCGCCGGATATCTACGCAAGGGCTCGGTGTGGCCCGCGACCTTCGGCCTGGCCTGCTGCGCCATCGAGATGATGGCCACCGGCGCAGGCCGTTTCGACATCGCGCGCTTCGGTATGGAGGCCTTCCGCGCCTCGCCCCGGCAGGCCGATCTGATGATCGTCGCGGGCCGGGTCAGCCAGAAGATGGCGCCGGTGCTGCGGCAGGTCTACGACCAGATGGCCGAGCCGAAATGGGTGCTGGCCATGGGGGTGTGCGCGTCCTCGGGCGGGATGTTCAACAACTACGCGGTGGTCCAGGGGGTCGACCACGTGGTGCCGGTCGACATCTACCTGCCCGGCTGCCCGCCCCGCCCGGAGATGCTGCTCAACGCGATCCTGGCACTGCACGACAAGATCCAGCACACCCCGCTGGGCGTGAACCGGCAGGAGGCGGTGCGCGCCGCCGAGCAGGCCGCCCTCGCCGCGACTCCCACCATCCGGATGGAGGGCCTGCTGCGATGAGCCCGGACACGCCCCGCGGCGGCGAGCTGCACCCGCCCGAGCCCGACGCCGCCGCCACCGCGGGCCCCGAAGGCACCCCGCCGGACACCGAACCGGCCGCCGAGGTGATCGGCGTGCGGCACGGCATGTTCGGCATCCGCGGCACCGGCGACACCTCCGGCTACGGTCGCCTGGTCCGCCCGGTCACCCTGCCCGGCGGCACCGCGCCGCCCTACGGCGGCTGGTTCGACGAGGTCGTCGACCGGCTGCGCACCGCGCTGGAGAACAGCGGCACCCCCTTCGGGTCGGCGCTGGAGAAGATCGTGGTCTTCCGCGGCGAACTCACCCTGCACGTGCGCCGCGAGCACCTGGTGACCGTGGCGCGCCTGCTCCGGGACGACCCCGCCCTGCGATTCGAACTGTGCCTGGGCGTGAACGGCGTGCACTACCCCGACGACGCGGGCCGCGAACTGCACGCGGTCTACCCGCTGCGCTCGATCACCCACAACCGCCTCCTGCGCGTGGAGACCTGCGCCCCCGAGGCCGACCCGCACATCCCGTCGCTGTTCGAGGTCTATCCGACCACCGACTGGCACGAACGCGAGACCTACGACTTCTTCGGGATCCTCTTCGACGGTCATCCGTCGCTGACCCGCATCACCATGCCGGACGACTGGCGCGGTCACCCGCAGCGCAAGGACTACCCGCTGGGCGGGATCCCGGTCGAGTACAAGGGCGCGCGCATCCCGCCGCCCGACGAGCGGAGGGCGTACAGCTAGTGAAGGACACCGAGACCCGGCCGGGCCGCCACCGCGCCCCCGAGCCGGCACACCCCGAGCAGCCGGACACCACCGGCGACACCGTGGTCACCGTCTCCGGCCAGGACTGGGACACGGTCACCGAAACCCTCGGCGGCGCACGCGAAGAGCGCATCGTCGTGAACATGGGCCCGCAGCATCCGTCCACGCACGGCGTGCTGCGGCTGATCCTCGAGATCGAGGGCGAGACCGTCGTCGAAGCCCGCTGCGGCATCGGCTACCTGCACACCGGCATCGAGAAGAACCTCGAATACCGCACCTGGATGCAGGGCGTCACCTTCGTGACCCGGATGGACTACCTGTCACCGTTCTACAACGAGACCGCCTACTGCCTGGGCGTGGAGCGGCTGCTGGGGATCACCGAACAGATTCCCGAGCGGGCCAGCATCGTCCGGGTGCTGCTGATGGAACTCAACCGCATCTCCTCGCACCTGGTGTGCCTGGCCACCGGCGGCATGGAGCTCGGGGCGCTCACCCCGATGCTGTTCGGCTTCCGCGAACGCGAACTGATCCTCGACGTCTTCGAGACCATCACCGGCCTGCGGATGAACCACGCCTACATCCGCCCGGGCGGGCTCGCCCAGGACCTGCCCGACGACGGTGTCGCCAAGGTCCGCGAGCTGCTCGACCTCATGCCGAAGCGGTTGCGCGACATGGAACATCTGCTCACCCAGAACCCGATCTTCAAGGCCCGCACCCAGGACATCGGCTACCTCGATCTCACCGGCTGCATGGCGCTGGGGATCACCGGCCCGGTGCTGCGGTCCGCGGGCCTGCCGCACGACCTGCGCAAGTCCCAGCCCTACTGCGGCTACGAGACCTACGAGTTCGACGTGCCCACCACCACCGGCTGCGACTGCTACGGCCGCTACCTCATCCGGGTCGAGGAGATGAAGGAGTCGCTGAAGATCGTCGAGCAGTGCCTGGACCGGCTGCGGCCCGGCCCGGTCATGATCGAGGACAAGAAACTCGCCTGGCCCGCCGACCTGAAACTGGGCGCCGACGGCCTGGGCAACTCCCCCGCCCACATCGGCCGCATCATGGGCAGCTCGATGGAGGGCCTGATCCACCACTTCAAGCTCGTCACCGAGGGCATCCGGGTGCCGGCGGGCCAGGTGTACGTGGCGGTGGAGTCGCCGCGCGGTGAGCTGGGGGTGCACATGGTCAGCGACGGCGGCACCCGGCCGTACCGGGTGCACTACCGCGATCCCTCGTTCACGAATCTGCAAGCGGTGGCGGCGATGTGCGAGGGCGGCATGGTCGCCGACGTGATCGCCGCCGTCGCGAGCATCGACCCGGTGATGGGTGGTGTCGACCGATGAGCGACCGACAGACCGGCGACGGGCACGCCCCGATCCTGTTGCAGTTGAGCACCCGGCCCGAGCCGTACCCGCCCTCGGTGCGGGAACGACTCGCGCTCGACGCCAAGGAGATCATCGGCCGCTACCCGCAGCCGCGCTCGGCGCTGTTGCCGCTGCTGCACCTGGTGCAGTCCGAGGACGGCTACGTCACCGCCACCGGCATCGAATTCTGCGCCGAACAACTCGGGCTCACCGGCGCCGAGGTGACCGCCGTGGCGACCTTCTACTCGATGTTCCGCCGCACCCCGACCGGCGACTACCACGTCGGGGTGTGCACGAACACGCTGTGCGCGGTCCTCGGCGGCGACGCCATCCTGGCGAGCCTCACCGAACACCTGGGCATCGCCGCCGGGGAGACCACCGCCGACGGCGCGATCACCGTCGAGCACATCGAATGCAACGCCGCCTGCGATTTCGCGCCCGTGGTGATGGTCAACTGGGAGTTCTTCGACAACCAGACCCCCGAGTCCGCGCGAGCCCTGGTCGACGCGTTGCGTGCCGGGGAACCGGTGCGGCCCAGCCGCGGCGCGCCGCTGTGCACCTTCCGCGAGACCGCGCGCCTGCTCGCGGGCTTCCCCGACGAGCGGCCCGGCGCGCTGGACGGCGCGGCCGGGCACGCCACCCTGGCCGGGCTCGAGATCGCCCGCGACCGGAACATGACCGCGCCGCAACCGGATTCGGGAGAGCTGCGATGACCGCGCTCGCGCCCGTCCTCACCCGCTACTGGGACGACCCGCAGTCGTGGACCCTCGACACCTACCGCCGCCACGACGGCTACGAGGGCCTGCGGATCGCGCTGGGCATGGAGCCGGACCAAGTGATCCAGACGGTCAAGGACGCGGGCCTGCGCGGCCGCGGCGGCGCAGGCTTCCCCACCGGCATGAAGTGGGGATTCATCCCGCAGGGCCCCGGCCCGGACGGCACCGTGAAACCGCACTACCTGGTGGTCAACGCCGACGAGTCCGAACCCGGCACGTGCAAGGACATCCCGCTGCTGATGGCCACCCCGCACGCGCTGGTGGAGGGCGCGATCATCGCCTCCTACGCCATCCGCGCCAACACCGCCTTCATCTACCTGCGCGGCGAGGTGGTACCGGTGCTGCGGCGGCTGCGTGCCGCGGTCGACCAGGCCTACGCGGCGGGTCTGCTCGGCCGCGACATCCTCGGCTCCGGCTTCGATCTGGAGCTGATCGTGCACGCGGGCGCGGGCGCCTACATCTGCGGCGAGGAGACCGCGCTGCTGGATTCGCTGGAGGGTCGCCGCGGCCAGCCCCGGCTGCGCCCGCCGTTCCCCGCCGTCGCCGGTCTGTACGCCTGCCCGACCGTGGTCAACAACGTGGAGTCCATCGCCAGCGTGCCCCCGATCCTGCGGTACGGCACCGACTGGTTCCGGTCGATGGGCAGCGAGAAGTCGCCCGGGTTCACGATCTACTCGCTGTCCGGTCACGTCACCCGGCCCGGCCAGTACGAGGCGCCGCTCGGCATCACCCTGCGCGAGCTGCTCGACTACGCCGGCGGCGTGCGCGCCGGACACCGGCTGAAGTTCTGGACACCCGGCGGCTCGTCCACGCCGCTGTTCACCGACGAGCACCTGGACGTGCCGCTGGACTACGAGGGCGTCGCCGCGGCGGGCTCGATGCTGGGCACCAAGGCGCTGCAGATCTTCGACGAGACCACCTGCGTGGTGCGGGCGGTGCTGCGCTGGACGGAGTTCTACGCCCACGAGTCGTGCGGTAAGTGCACACCGTGCCGCGAAGGCACCTACTGGCTGGTGCAGTTGCTGCGGCGGATCGAGACCGGCGGGGGCACCGAGGCCGATCTGGACACCCTGCTCGACATCACCGACAGCATCAACGGCAAATCGTTCTGCGCGCTCGGCGACGGCGCGGCGAGCCCGATCGTGTCCTCGGTGAAGTACTTCCGCGACGAGTACCTCGCGCACATGCGCGGCGACGGCTGTCCGTTCGACCCGGCGCGGTCGACGGCGTGGGCCGAGGCAGGAGAAGGGGTTCGATGACCGCCACCGTCAGCAGCAACGCCAGCGGCGTGGTGCCCGCCGACCTGGTCACCGTCGTCATCGACGGCGTGCAGGTCAGCGTGCCCGCGGGCACGCTGGTGATCCGCGCCGCCGAGTTGATCGGCATCCAGATCCCGCGCTTCTGCGACCATCCGCTGCTCGACCCGGTCGGCGCGTGCCGTCAGTGCCTGGTCGAGGTGGAGGGCCAGCGCAAACCGGTCGCCTCCTGTACCCAGACCGTCGCCGACGGCATGGTCGTGCGCACCCAGCTCACCTCGCCGGTCGCCGGCCGCGCGCAGGAGGGCGTGATGGAGCTACTGCTCATCAACCATCCGTTGGACTGCCCGGTCTGCGACAAGGGCGGGGAATGCCCGTTGCAGAACCAGGCGATGTCCTCCGGCCGCCCGGAGTCACGCTTCGACGGCGTCAAACGGACCTACCCCAAACCGATTCCGCTGTCGAGCGCGGTGCTGCTCGACCGGGAACGGTGCGTGCTGTGCGCGCGCTGCACCCGCTTCTCCCAGCAGGTCGCAGGCGACCCGTTCATCGAGCTGATGGACCGCGGCGCGCTCGAGCAGGTGGGCACCGCGCAGGCCGCGCCGTTCGACTCCTACTTCTCCGGTAACACCGTGCAGATCTGCCCGGTCGGCGCGCTCACCGGCACCAGTTACCGGTTCCGCGCCCGCCCGTTCGACCTGGTCTCCTCGCCCAGCGTGTGCGAGCACTGCGCGTCGGGCTGCGCGCAGCGCACCGACCACCGGCGCGGCAAGGTGCTGCGCCGGCTGGCCGGCGACGATCCCGCGGTCAACGAGGAATGGAACTGCGACAAGGGCCGGTGGGCGTTCACCTACGCGAGCGAGCCCGACCGGCTCACCACCCCGCTGGTGCGCGGCGCCGACGGCGAGCTGCGACCGGCGTCCTGGTCCGAGGCGCTGGACGCGGCGGCCCGGGCCTGTCCGCCGCGCGCGGCGACGCGGGCGTGCTGGTCGGCGGGCGGGTCACCGAGGAGGACGCCTACGCCTACGCCAAGTTCGCGCGGATCGTGTTGGGCACCAACGACATCGATTTCCGCGCGCGTCCGCATTCGGTGGAGGAGGCCGACTTCCTCGCCGCGCGGGTCGCCGGGCAGGGCGTGGTCGTCGACTACGACGCGCTGGAGCGGGCCCCGATGGTGCTGCTGGCCGGGTTCGAGCCCGAGGAGGAGTCGCCGATCGTCTACCTGCGGCTGCGCAAGGCCGCCCGCAAGCGGGGGCTGGCGGTGTACTCGGCGGCGCCGTACGCCTCGCGCGGGCTGGCGCGGATGGGCGGCGCGCTGCTCCCGACCGTTCCCGGCGCCGAACCGCACCTGCTCGACGCGTTGCGCACCGGGCAGCTGCCGGAACCGAACGACCGTCCCGCGTCCGCGGAATCGGCCGATGCGGCGCACGGCACGGGCAGCCCGGAACCTGCCTCCGCCGCCGTGGTCGCGGGGGTGGACGGGGCCACGGTCCGCCGGGCGGCGGAACTGCTGCGGCGGCCGGGGGCGGTGATCCTGGTCGGCGAGCGGATGGCGGCGGTGCCGGGCGCGCTCTCGGCGGCGGTCCGGCTGGCCGAGGAGACCGGCGCGGCGCTGGCCTGGGTGCCGCGCCGGGCCGGCGAGCGCGGCGCCGTGGAGGCGGGTGCGCTGCCCGGCCTGCTGCCCGGCGGCCGTCCCGTGACCGATCCCGCCGCGCGCCAACAGGTCCGAGCGGTCTGGCAGACCGACGAACTGCCGGTCACACCCGGCCGCGACACCGGCGCGATCCTCGAGGCGGCACCCCGGCTCGGCGCCCTGCTGGTCGGCGGCGTCGATCCCGCCGACCTGCCCGACCCGGCCGCGGCGCTCGCCGCCCTCGACGCCGCACCGTTCGTGGTGAGCCTCGAGCTGCGGCGCAGCGCCGTGACCGAACGCGCCGACGTCGTCTTCCCGGTGGCCTCGGCGATGGAGAAGGCGGGCACCTTCCGCACCTGGGAGGGCAGGCCGCGCCCGTTCGCGGCCGCGCTGGGCACCTCGACGGTGCGCCGCGAGGCGGCACCGCTGTCGGACCACCGGGTGCTGCACGCCCTCGCCGCCGAACTCGGCGTCCGGCTCGGCCTGCCCGACGCGGACGCGGCCAGGGCGGAGCTGACCGCGCTGGGCGCCTGGGACGGGCAGCGGCTGGCACCGCCCGCGCACCGCGCACACCCGGTCACCCGGCCGGGGCCGGGCACCGCACTGCTGGCCGGCTGGCGGATGCTGCTCGACAACGGCCGCATGCAGGACGGCGAACCGAACCTCGCGGGCATCGCCCGCCCGGCGCTCGCGCGGCTGTCCGCCGCGACCGCGGCCGAGATCGGCGCCGCCGACGGCGACCTCGTCGAGGTGGCGAGCGAGCGCGGGGCGCTCACCCTGCCGCTGGCGGTCACACCGATGCCGGACCGGGTGGTGTGGGTGCCGCTGAACTCCCCCGGCTGCGCTGTCCCCGCCCAGCTGGCCACCCCGGCCGGTGCGGTGGTGCGGATCCGGCGAGCCGGTCGCGCGCCGCAGACCGGGCCGGTCGCCGCCGTCGTCGCGGCATCCGGTGCCGCCGAAGGCGCTACCCAGCAGGAGGACGACCATGCCTGACCTGTCCCTGTTCGGCCACGACCCGTTCTGGCTGGTCGTCGCCAAATCGGTCTTCCTGTTCGTCTACATCATCCTGATCCCGCTGGTCGCGGTGCTCGCCGAACGCAAGGTCGTGGCGCGCATGCAGATGCGGGTCGGCCCGAACCGGGTGGGCCCGTTCGGGTCGCTGCAGTCCATCGCCGACGGCGTGAAGATGGCGTTCAAGGAAGACCTCGTCCCCGCCATCGTCGACAAACCGATCTACCTGCTGGCGCCGGTCGTCTCGGTGATCCCCGCGTTCATGGCCTTCGCGGTGATCCCGCTCGGCGGCGAGGTGTCGGTGGCGGGCAACACCACCGCACTCCAGCTCACCGACATGCCGGTCGGCGTGCTCTACATCCTGGCCATCACCTCCATCGGCGTCTACGGCATCGTGCTGGCCGGGTGGGCGTCCGGCTCGACCTACCCGCTGCTGGGCGGGCTGCGCTCGACGGCACAGGTGATCTCCTACGAGATCGCGATGGCCTTGTGCTTCGCGGCGGTGTTCCTGCACGCGGGCACGATGGCCACCTCCGGCATCGTCGGCGCCCAGCATCCGACCTGGTTCGTCTTCCTGCTGCTGCCCTCGTTCCTCATCTACTGCGTGTCGATGGTCGGCGAGACCAACCGCGCGCCGTTCGACCTGCCCGAGGCCGAGGGCGAACTCGTCGGCGGCTTCCACACCGAGTACTCGTCGCTGAAATTCGCGATGTTCATGCTCGCCGAATACGTGAACATGGGCACCGTCTCGGCGCTGGCGACCACGTTGTTCCTCGGCGGCTGGAGCGCGCCGTGGCCGTTCAACCTCATCCCGGGCGCGGACGCGGGCTGGTGGGGGCTGCTCTGGTTCACCGCCAAGGTGTGGACGTTCATGTTCGTGTTCGTCTGGCTGCGCGGCACCCTGCCCCGCTTGCGTTACGACCAGTTCATGCGGCTGGGCTGGCAGCTGCTCATCCCGGTGTCGCTGCTGTGGGTGATGCTGGTCGCCACCGCCCGGCTGCTGCGCGCCGACGGCCACGCGTGGGCCACCGGCGCCCAGGTCGTCGTCGGAGTCGCGCTCACCGCGGCGATGATCGGGCTGTTCCTGCGGGCGGGCCGCCGCCCGGCCGCCCCGCCGGAGCCGGAACCCGAACCGTCCGGCGAGGCGGTGTTCCTCGGCTTCCCGACCCCGCCGGTGCCCGCCGACGCCCACCGCGTCGACAACCCGAAGGGCGGCCTGCTCGAACCGCTGGCGGGTTTCGCGGTCACCGCGGCCACCATGTTCAAGAAGCCGAACACCGAGTTCTACCCCGAGCAGAAGGTGCCGACCGCGCCGCGCTACCACGGCAGGCACCAGCTCAACCGCCACCCCGACGGGTTGGAGAAGTGCATCGGCTGCGAACTGTGCGCGTGGGCCTGCCCGGCCGACGCCATCTATGTCGAGGGCGCCGACAACACCGAAGACGAACGCTTCTCCCCCGGCGAGCGGTACGGCCGCGTCTACCAGATCAACTACCTGCGGTGCATCGGCTGCGGCCTGTGCATCGAAGCGTGCCCGACGCGCGCGCTGACCATGACCAACGACTACGAGCTCACCGACGACAACCGCGCCGACCTGATCTACGAGAAGGACCGGTTGCTCGCCCCGCTCGCCCCCGGCATGGTCGCTCCTCCGCACGCGATGGCGCCGGGCACCACCGAGGCCGACTACTACCTCGGCGCGGTCACCGGCGGCGCCCCCGCCGCCGAGCAACCCGCGCCCGCGGGCGCGAAAGGAGGTGCGCGGTGACGCTGGTACTGGCCGCCGAGCCCCTGACCCGAGCTTCCACCGGTGAGGCCGTGCAGTTCTGGATACTGGCTCCGCTGGCGGTGCTGGGCGCGCTCGGCATGGTGTTCGCCGCCAAGGCCGTCCATTCGGCGATCTGCCTGGCCGCCACCATGATCGCGCTGGCGGTGATGTACATCGCCCAGGACGCGTTGTTCCTCGGTGTCGTGCAGATCGTCGTCTACACCGGCGCGGTGATGATGCTGTTCCTGTTCGTGCTGATGCTCGTCGGCGTCGACTCGGCCGAATCACTGCGCGAGACCTTGCGCGGGCAGCGCATCGCCGCCACGGTCGTCGGGATCGGGTTCGGGCTGCTGCTGATGGCCGGAATCGGGATCGGCATCCGGGAGTCGGGAGTCACCTTCCCGGCCACCGGCTTCCCGGGCCGCGACGTCATCGCCGAACTGGCCGAGCTGATCTTCCTGCGGTATGTGTGGGCGTTCGAGCTCACCGGCGCGCTGCTCATCACGGCCACCATCGGCGCGATGGTGCTCGCCCACCGCGACCACTTCGGCGCCAGGACGACCCAGCGCGAGCTGTCCCGCCGCCGGTTCCGCGACGGCGCGAGCCGCGCGACACCGCTGCCGACGCCGGGCGTCTATGCCCGGCACAACGCCGTCGACGTCCCGGCGCGGCTGCCCGACGGTTCCTTCGAGGAACTCTCGGTCAGCACGATCCTGCGGCACCGCCGTACCAGGGCCCTCACCGAGGCGGCCGCGCTGTCGGTCGGCTCCGGGGGCGGCCAGGACGGTCCCGAATCCGCCGACGAGGGAGGCCAGCGGTGAATCCCGCGAACTACCTGTTCCTGTCCGCGCTGTTGTTCACCATCGGCGCGGCCGGAGTCCTGTTGCGCCGCAACGCCATCGTGGTGTTCATGTGCATCGAGCTGATGCTCAACGCGGTGAACCTCGCGTTCGTCACCTTCGCCAGGATGCACGCGAACCTCGACGGGCAAGTGTTCGCCTTCTTCACGATGGTCGTCGCCGCCGCCGAAGTGGTGGTCGGGCTGGCCATCATCATGACCATCTTCCGCGCCCGCCGCTCGACCTCGGTCGACGACGCCAACCTGCTGAAGTTCTGACGTGGATACCGCAACGTTGTCGCTGTTGCCCGCGCTGCCGCTGGCGGGCGCGGTCGTGCTGCTGCTGATCGGTCGCCGCGGTGACCGCTGGGGTCACCTGCTCGGCACCGCCACCGCGCTGGCGTCGTTCGTCGTCGCGGTGGTCGCGTTCGTGGCGATGCTGGGCCGCGCCGAACCCGCCCGCGCGATCCACACCGACCTGTTCTCCTGGGTGCCGGTGGCCGGCCTGCAGGTGGATTTCGGGCTGTCGCTGGATCAGCTGTCGATGTGCTTCGTGCTGCTGATCACCGGGGTCGGCACGCTCATCCACGTGTACTCGATCGGCTACATGAACGCCGATCCCGGCCGCAGGCGGTTCTTCGCCTACCTGAATCTGTTCCTGGCCGCGATGCTGATCCTGGTGCTGGCGAACAACTACCTGGTGCTGTACCTGGGCTGGGAGGGCGTCGGCCTGGCCTCCTACCTGCTGATCGGCTTCTGGTACCACAAGCCCTCGGCCGCCACCGCGGCGAAGAAGGCGTTCGTGGTCAACAGGGTCGGTGACATGGGATTGGCGCTGGCGATGATGGCCATGTTCGCCACCTTCGGCTCGGTCGGCTTCGACACCGTGTTCGCCGCGGCGCCCGGTGCGAGCGAGGCGACACTGACCGCCATCGGCCTGCTGCTGTTGCTGGCCGCCTGCGGCAAGTCCGCGCAGGTGCCGCTGCAGTCCTGGCTCGGCGACGCCATGGAGGGCCCCACCCCGGTCTCGGCGCTCATCCACGCCGCCACCATGGTCACCGCCGGTGTGTATCTCATCGCCCGGTCCAACGCCATCTTCGACCTCGCGCCCGGCGCACAACTCGGCGTGGTGCTCGTCGGTGCGGTGACACTGCTGTTCGGCGCGATCATCGGCTGCGCCAAGGACGACATCAAGAAGGCGCTCGCCGCCTCCACCATGAGCCAGATCGGCTACATGGTCCTGGCCGCCGGACTCGGCCCGGCGGGCTACGCCTTCGCCATCATGCACCTGCTCACGCACGGCTTCTTCAAAGCCGGGCTGTTCCTGGGCGCGGGCTCGGTGATGCACGCGATGAACGACGAGACCGACATGCGCCGCTACGGCGGGCTGCGCACCCTGCTGCCGATCACCTATGTCACGTTCGGGCTCGGCTATCTCGCGATCATCGGGGTGCCGCCGTTCGCGGGATTCTTCTCCAAGGACAAGATCATCGAGGTGGCCTTCGGCGACGGCGGCGCGGGCGGATACGCCCTCGGCACGGCCGCGCTGCTGGGCGCCGGGCTCACCGCCTTCTACATGACCCGGGTCATGCTGATGACGTTCTTCGGTGAACGCCGGTGGGCGCCGGACACCCATCCACACGAGGCGCCCGCGGTGATGACCGGCCCGATGATCCTGCTCGCGATCGGCTCGGTCGCCTCGGGTCTGCTGTTCGTGCTCGGCAACGGGCTGCAGAACTGGCTGGAGCCGGTCGTCGGCGCACACCACGCCGAGCACGCGGTGCCGCCGATCGTGGTGACCGTGCTCGCGCTCGCGGTCGTGGCAGTCGGCGCGGGCATCGCCTACCAGCGCTACGCCCGGGCCGAGATCCCGCGCACCGCACCGGAAGCCGTCGGCCCGCTCACCGTGGCCGCGCGCAACGATCTCTACGGTGACGCGGTCAACGAGGGCCTGCTCATGCGACCGGGCCTGCACCTGACCCGCTCGCTGGTGTTCCTCGACAACCGCGGCATCGACGGCCTGGTCAACGGCACCGCCGCGCTGATCGGCGGGCTGTCCGCGCGGGCCCGCCGCATCCAGACCGGCTTCGTGCGGTCGTATGCCCTGTCCATGTTCACCGGCGCGGCCCTGGTGGCCGCCGCCCTGGTGGCGGTGCGCATCCTGTGAGCGAGGCGGTCGTGAGCGATTTCCCGTGGTTGACCATCCTGTGGCTGCTGCCGGTGGCGGGCGCGCTGGCGGTGCTGGCCGTGCCCGCCGAACGCCGCACCCTCGCCCGCGGTCTGGCGCTGGTGGTGTCGGTGGGTGTGCTCGGCGTGGCCGCCGGTCTGGCGGTCGCCTTCGAACCCGGGGGCGCCCAGTACCAGTTCGTCGAGTCCCGGCAGTGGATCCCGGCGTTCGGCGCGGGCTACACGCTGGGGCTGGACGGGATCGCGCTGGTGCTGGTGGTGCTGACGGCCGCGCTGGTGCCGCTGTTGATCCTGGCCGGCTGGCACGACAACCGCGAGGTCGGCAGCGGCCGCCGGGTCGCGCACACCTACGTCGCGTTGACCCTGCTGGTCGAGGCGATGGTGCTGATGTCCTTCCTGGCCCTGGACATCCTGCTGTTCTACGTGTTCTTCGAGGCCATGCTCATCCCGATGTACTTCCTGATCGGCGGATTCGGCCCGCGCACCGGCGATCTCGCCGCGCGCGCCACCCGATCCCGGGCGGCGGTGAAGTTCCTGCTCTACAACCTGCTCGGCGGACTGATCATGCTGGCCGCGGTGATCGGGCTGTACGTGCTCACCGCGCGGGCGGGCCTCGGCCCCGACGGCGGCGGCACCTTCGATCTGCGCACCGTGGTCGCGGCCGCGAATTCCGGTGCCCTCGGCGCGGGTCCGGCGGTGCTGAACGCGCTGTTCCTCGGTTTCATGTTCGCCTTCGCGGTGAAGGCGCCGCTGTGGCCGCTGCACACCTGGCTGCCGGACGCGGCGGTGGCGGCGACGCCGTCGAGCGCGGTGCTGATGATGGCGGTGGTGGACAAGGTCGGCACCTTCGGCATGCTGCGGTTCTGCCTGACACTGTTCCCCGGCGCGTCGCAGACCTATGCGCCGCTGGTGATCACGCTCGCGGTGATCGGGATCCTCTACGGCGCACTGCTGGCCATCGGCCAGACCGACGTGATGCGCCTGATCGCCTACACCTCGATCTCGCACTTCGGTTTCATCATCCTGGGCATCTTCGCGATGACCAGCCAATCGCAGTCCGGCGCCACGCTCTACATGGTCAATCACGGCATCTCCACCGCCGCGCTGTTCCTGATCGCCGGGTTCCTGGTCTCGCGGCGCGGCACCCGGCTCATCGCCGACTACGGCGGGGTGCAGAAGGTGGCGCCGGTGCTGGCGGGCACGTTCTTCGTGGCGGGCCTGGCGACGTTGTCGCTGCCGGGTCTGGCGCCGTTCGTCAGCGAATTCCTGGTGCTGGTCGGCACGTTCAGCCGGTATCAGGTGGCGGCGGTCTTCGCGACCGGCGCGCTGGTGCTGGCCGCGATCTATGTGCTGTGGCTGTATCAGCGGATGATGACCGGGCCGGTGAAGGCCGGCAACGAGAAACTGCCCGACCTGGTGCCGCGGGAGCTGCTGGTGGTCGCGCCGCTGATCGCCGGGCTCGTGTTCCTCGGCGTGTACCCGAAGGCGGTGCTCGATGTCGTCGATCCCGCGGTCGGCCAGACCCTCACCACCATCGGCCGCCAGGATCCGGCGCCGACGGTGCCCGCGCCCGCCGCCGCGGACCTCCAGGAAGGTGGACACCCGTGACCGCCCAGCCGCTTCCGCTCGCCGCGACGGTGCCCGCCCCGAGCATCGAATACGGCGTGCTCGCACCGATGCTGATCGTGTTCGGCGCCGCCGTGGCCGGTGTGCTGGTCGAGGCGTTCGTGCCGCGCCGGTTCCGCTACGGCACCCAGCTGGTGTTGGCGCTCGGCGGTTCGGCGGCCGGGTTCGTCGCGGTGCTGGCCGTGTGGGGCGCCGAGCAGACGGCGGTGGTCGGCGCGGTCGCCGTCGACGGGGTGACGCTGTTCCTGCAGGGCACGCTGCTGGTGGTGGCGGCGCTCGGCGTGCTGTTGATGGCCGAGCGGCGCGGGACGCGCAGCCGGGTGCGGTCGGGTCCTGGCACGTGGAGCCGGGCCGCCGCGACCCTGGATCGTGGCCTGGACGCGTTCACCCCGCAGGCGGCGGCGGTGCCCGGCAGCGCCGACGAACAGGCCGCCGCGCGCGCGGGTGCGGTGACCACCGAGGTGTTCCCGCTGACCATGCTGGCGGTCGGCGGCATGATGCTGCTGCCCGCGTCCAACGATCTGCTCACCATGTTCGTCGCGCTCGAGGTGCTGTCGCTGCCGCTGTACCTGCTGTGCGGGCTGGCGCGGCATCGGCGGCTGCTCTCCCAGGAAGCGGCGCTGAAGTACTTCCTGCTCGGCGCGTTCTCCTCGGCGTTCTTCCTCTACGGCGTCGCCCTGCTGTACGGGCAGACGGGCACGGTGCGTCTCGGCGGCATCGCCGACGCCTTGGCCGCCCAGCCGCAGGACGATCCGCTGCTGGCGTTGCTGGGGTTGGCGATGCTGGCGGTGGGGTTGCTGTTCAAGGTGGGCGCGGTGCCGTTCCAGGCGTGGGTACCCGACGTCTATCAGGGTGCGCCGACGCCGGTCACGGCGTTCATGGCGGCCGCGACCAAGATCGCGGCGGTCGGTGCGCTGTTGCGCGTGCTGTATGTCGGGGTGCCCGGCCTGGTGGACGACTGGCGGCCGGTGCTGGCGACGGTCGCGATCGCGACGATGGTCGTCGGCGCGGTGCTGGCGGTCACCCAGACCGATGTGAAGCGGATGCTCGCTTACTCCTCGATCACCCACGCGGGCTTCCTGCTCACCGGGCTGCTCGCCGCCGACGACGCCGGAATCCACGCGGTGCTGTTCTATCTCGCCGCCTACGCGCTGGGCACGCTGGGCGCGTTCGCGGTGGTCACCCTGGTGCGCGACGGCGACGAGGAGGCGACCGGGCTGGCGCAGTGGGCCGGGCTGGGCCGCCGGTCCCCCTGGGCGGCCACAGTGTTCGCGCTGTTCCTGCTCTCGTTCGCGGGCATCCCGCTCACCAGCGGGTTCGTCGCGAAGTTCGCGGTGTTCGAAGCCGCCGCCGGTGGCTACGGCGCGGCGGTGGTCGTGGTCGGCGTGCTGACCAGCGCGGTGGCGGCGTTCTTCTACGTGCGGGTGATCGTGATGATGTTCTTCACCGACCAGCCCGCCGACGCCCCCGCTGTCCTGCCCCTCGCGCTGACGCGGGCGGTCATCACGGTGACGGCGGCGGCCACGCTGGTGCTGGGCATGTTGCCCCAGCCGCTGCTCGACCTCGCCGAGCACGCGGCCACCTTGGTGCGCTGAGCACGCCACCGCAGCTGCGCGGTACGCGCCACCTCCGACCGTCAGCGCCGGGCTGCCGAGTCGGTGAGAAAGGCCGCGAATCCGGCCGGATCGTCGACGAACCCGGTGTGATCGCCGGGAAAGACCACCGGCTCGCCGCCCAGCCGGGCGGCGAGCGCACGGGAGGTGCGGTCGCAGAGTTGCCCGGCGGAATCCGCGCCGACGCCGACGACGACCTTCGCGCCCTGAGCGGTGAGTGCGGCGATGTCGGGCTGCCAGGTCACGGTGCCGAGCAGTTCGTGCTCGAACCAGTACCGCTCGGTGGCGGCCTGTTCCGGGTCGCGCGCGCCGCCGAACATCTGCTCGAGCGCCTCGTCGGGGATCGGGATGTTCGCCTGGGCGAAGAACATCCGCCAGGCGCCGACCACGTCCCCGGACAGATAGGTGGCGATCATGGCGTGGGTGCCCGCCCGCAACGCCTCGCGGTCGTCGAGCAGTTCGATGAGCGGCGGTTCGTGCGCGATCACGGTGGCGACCAGGTCGGGGCGCCGCTGGACGAGCGCCAGCGCGCTCACCGCGCCACCGCTGGAACCGAACACCGTGGCCGGTCCGGCGCCGAGATGTTCGATGAGCCGGGCCAAGTCGTCGCCGCGCAGGGCCGGGGTGGAATCGGCGGCCGGGTGGTCGAGCGTACTGCCGCGATGCCCGCGCGGATCGGTGGTGAGCACGGTGTGGGTGGCGGCGAGCTGCTCGGCCACCGCCGCGAAATCCGCCGCCGCCATCGGCGCACCCGCCAGCACGAGGAGCGGGCCCGCGCCGCGCACCTCGTAGTACAGGCGTGCGCCGGGCACGGCGAGTTCACCGGTGCGGGGTTCGCTGATTCGACTGGATGTGGTCATGGGGTCTCCCGGATTGTCGAGGCTTCACCGGAGTCGACGGGGCGGGAGTACCGGATTCATCGGTCGTCAGTCTTCGAGGACGCGTTCGAAGGTGACGCGAACGGTGTTCGGCCCGTCGTAGCCGGGGTAGGCCGCCGTGCTCACCGTGAACCCCATGCGGGCGTGGAAGGCCTGGGACGCGGTGTTGGTGTCGGAGGTGATCGCGCGGACGATCCGCCGGCCCCGGGCGCGAACCAGCGCGAAGAAGCGCTCGTAGAGCGCCCGCCCGAGGCCGTGCCCGTGCAGGTCGGGTGCGACGCCGACGAAGTGGATGTAGGCCTCGTCCGGCCGGGACTGCGAGAGGAACCCGATCAGGAACCCCACCAACTGTCCGTCGCGCTCCACCACCGTGCTGGTGTCGGTGAAGTGCTGGAAGAACAACCGCGGCAAGAGCCCGGCCCGCTGCCGCGACCCCTCCGCCCCGCCCAACCCACCCCACCACTCGTCGAGCACGGCCAACACCCGGGCGTGATCCTCCTCGGTCGGTTCCCGGTACACCAGATCGGTCGACACATCACCTGCTGCATCATTATTTGCCACAATGCATATTCTTGCGCGCCGCGAGCGAGGCGCGTCAATCCGAATCCGGTCCCGAGTGGTTCTTCGGTGGTAGCCAGGTGTTGCCCGGGACCGTCCAGCCGTGGGCTTTGATCATGCGGCGGGCGGCGCGGGCGTGGCGGCCGAGCAGGCGCTCCAGGTAGAGCCGGCCGGCGAGGTGGTCGGTTTCGTGTTGCAGGCAACGGGCCAGGTAGCCGGTGCCCTCGACGGTGATGGGTGCGCCGGTGGCGTCGAGGCCGGTGACCCTGGCCCGGTCGGCGCGGCCGGTCGGGTACCACTCCCCCGGCACCGACAGGCAGCCTTCGAGGTCGCCGTCGGGGTCGGGCATCGTTTCCGGTAGTGCGGAGGTTTCCGCGACCGGGTTGACCACGACTCCGCGATACCGGTGTCCGTGGTCGACCAGGTCGTAGACGAACACCGCGCGCGGGTCGCCGATCTGGTTGGCCGCCAGGCCCGCGCCCTCGGCCGCGGCCAGGGTGTCGAAGAGGTCGTCGACCAGGGCGGCGAGTTCGTCGTCGAACACGGTGACGGGTTGGGCAGGGGTGGTCAGGCGCGGGTCGCCCGCGATGAGGATGGGTCGTATCGCCATGCCGCCGAGGGTACTCAAAACCGAGTAGTCGTGTCAGACTAGGAGCATGAACGAGACGCGGTTGTTCGTGCTGGCGGCGCTGGCCAAGCGCGGACCGATGCACGGGCACCAGCTGCGGCGCGACGCGCGGTTGGATCGCGCGGATCTGTGGTCGCGCGTGCGGCCCGGCTCGCTGTACAGCGCACTGCACCGGATGGCCGACGAAGGCCTGATCCGCCCGTTGCGCACCGAGCAGTCCGGTGCCCTGCCCGCTCGCACCGTGTACGAGATCACCGGCGAGGGGCACCGAGAGCTGCGCGCCCTGCGCGACGAGGCGTTCAGCGAGGTCGACATCCGCCCGGATCCCGTCGATCTGGCGTTGGCGGTGAGCGAGGATCTGGACGGGGAGCTGCTGCGCGGCTACGTCGAAGACCGCCTGGCAGCCCTGCGCGCCCGCCGATCCACCCTCGAGCACCAGCTCGACCGCCGCTGGCCCGACCAGACCGCGGCCGACGATCTCGTGGTCGAGCACGCCACGCTGCGCATCCAGGCCGAGATCGACTGGCACGAAAAGGTTCTCGCCCACATCGACAAACTCGACACCGCAGCGGCGGCCGACCGACAGCCCTAGGGCGCGGGGATCAAATCCGATCTGATTCAGATGGCCGATGAGCGGAGCGTCGCAAGTCGCACCGTCGGTGACGGAGCGTAACCTCGGTCCGGTGGCAGTGAGCAAGGCACGACGCCCCCGGGTCGTGATGATGTGCGGGCCGGCTGGTGCCGGCAAGACCACCTATGCCAAGCGCCTGGAGCGCGACGGTTGGACGCGTTTGTCGTTCGAGGTGGAGTTCTGGGATCGCGGAATCACGACGATGCCCTCCGCCGAAGTGGTGGCCGACGTGGCAGCAGACCTGAAGGCGCGGTTGCTGCGTCACGTCGCGGCGGGGGATGATGTCGTGCTCGACTTCGGATTCTGGTTCCGGCGTCAACGCGACGAGTTCCGCGCGCTGCTCGCGCCCCAGGGCATCGTGCCGCAGACTGTTTACCTCGCGACAAGTCTCGAGACCATCCTGAGCCGAGTCGGTGATCGGCACGGCAGGCAGGCCGACGATTGGCCGCTCACCGAGCAGACGGCGACGGAGTACTTCGAGCGGTTCGAGCCGCCGACGCCCGATGAGGGGCCACTCGAGGTGGTCGGCCAGGCCATGTGATTCACGTCGGTTTCGATCCAGATCAGCGTGGCGAGGAGGGTGATCGCGGCGCTGTGGGCGCGGGCGGTCATGTCCGAGCGCATCGCGATGGCTCTCCATTGCTCGGGCTTGTCGAAGCACCGTTGGACGCCGGTGCGTCCCTGATCGAGTTCGCCGACCACGAGCCCGGACGTCTTGATCAACGCTCCCCGGTCCGGGCGGTGGGCGATGTCCTCACCCCGTGAACGTCGGCGTTCCGGCGAGGTAGGTGGCGTGCACCTCGATCGCGGGGAGCTCCGCGGGATCGACGTCGTACGGGTCTCGGTCGAGGACGACGAGGTCGGCGTATTTGCCCGGGGTGAGCGATCCGGTGATGTCGTCGGCGAACAGTTGGTAGGCGGCGTCGAGGGTCTGTGCGCGCAGGGCCTGGTCGAGGGTGATGCGCTCCTGCGGGGCGAGCACGCGTCCGGTGCGGGTGGTGCGGGTGACGGCGGCGGCGATGTTGCGCAGCGGCTCTTCCTCGGTCACCGGGCTGTCGTTGTGGAAGGAGATCCGTACGCCCGCGTCGAGCGCGGAGCGAGCGCGTGTCCAGTGCGCGCCGTGGTCGGGCCCGAACAGGTCGTCGACGAGCACGTCGCCCCAGTGATAGATGTGGTCGATGAACAGGCTGCAGGTGACGCCGAGGCGGGCGGCGCGCCGGAATTGCTCGGCGGTCATGGCGCCGCAGTGTTCCAGGCGCAGCCGGTGGTCGGGGCGTGGGTGGGCGGCCAGCGCCCGTTCGTAGACGTCGAGGATGGTGTCGACGCCGTGGTCGCCGTGAATGTGGCAGGCCATCTGCCAACCGTGCGGATGATAGGCGGCCATGATCGAATCCAGTTGGGCCGCGGTGTAGTTGGCGTGTCCGCGGTGGTCGTGGGCGAGGCCGAGCGCGGCGGTGGCGGCGGTGTTCAGGTAGGGGAAGGAGATGTCGATGTTGCCGATCCAGGGTGAGCCGTCCAGCCACAGTTTGATGCCGATCTGGCGGAACATGTCGTCGCCGTTGTCGAGCGGGCAGCTCGCCCGGCCGTCGGCGGTGGACATTTCGTAGACCCGCATCCGCACCTTCGCCAGATCCCGCCGGTACAGCTCGTCGGTCAGTGGGCGCAGCCGGTCGGAGAAGGCCATGTCGCTGCACAGCGTGACTCCGCGCCGGGCCAGTTCGGCGTGCTGGCGGGCCAGCAGGCCGGGGCCGGTGAGTTCCCCGGCGAGGATCGGGGCGACCACGGCGAGTACGGCGGGCGCTTCGTAGACGCGGCCGGTCGGTTCCCCGGTGGCGTCGCGTTCGAAGCTGCCGCCGACCGGGTCGGGGGTGGCGGCGTGCACGCCCGCCTGCGCGAGGGCGGCGCTGTTGGCGTAGGCGAGGTGTCCGGAGTTCTGCCAGATCACGATCGGGCGGGCCGGGCCGAGGTCGTCCAGCCACCGCCGGGTGGGTTCGGGGAACCCCTTCTGCAACAGGATGTCGAGGCCGTAGAAGATCAGCGGAGCGTCCGCGGGGGCCACGGCGAGGGCCCGCTCGATCGTGCGGTGTACGTCCTCGGCGCTGGGGCAGGTGGTGACCGGGCGGATGTCGACGACGGCGTCGGAGTACATCATCTGGTCCTGGGTGGGGTGGGTGTGTGCCTCGACGAATCCCGGCAGCAGACAGCGCCCACCCAGGTCGATCATCTCGGTGCTCGCCCCGCGCAGCTCCAGGACCTCCTCGGCGCCCACGGCGGTGATCCGGCCGCCGGTGACCGCGACCGCGCTCGCGCGCGGCCGGTCGGGGTCCATGGTGTGGACGGGTCCTCCGGTGACGATCAGATCGGCCGTGCTCATCGCACACCTCCGCGGACGGGAGAACAGCGGGCGGAACAGCTCGAACCACCGAACGATAACAGCCGCCCGCGCCGCCCGGGCCGACATCGCCGCCGGCCGAGCAGCCCACGCCGCCGGATGTCAGGTCGACGGCGCGCCTGTCTCGGGCACCAGCCCCGCCGCGCGGATCCCGGCGATCGCGGCCAGCTCGTCCTCCGCCGAGGTGGCGGCGCCGGTGACGCCGACCGCGCCGAGCAGCGTCCCGGATTCGGCGCGGACGAACACCCCGCCGGGCACGTCGAGGATGCGGCCCTGGGCGAGCACGGCGACCGAGGTGAAGAAGGCCGGTGCGGCGGCGGCGCGGCGGGCGATCTCCCGGTTGGGCACGCCGAGCCCGAGCACACCCCAGGCCTTGGCGGTCGCGATGTCCGGGCGCAGGATGCCCGAGCCGTCCTGGCGGTGCAGCACGACCGGGTGTCCGCCGGGGTCGAGCACAGCCACGGTGAGCGGGTCGTAGCCGTGTTCGACGCCGAAGGCCACGGCGTGCTCGGCGATGGTGACAGCGGCGGTCAGGCTGATCGATGTCATGGAATCCTCCTCGGGACAGGGTGTTTCGATGCCGGTGTGACCGGCGGGGCAGGGTCGGATCGGGTGGTCGGCACGGCGGCCAGCGCGGCCAGGACGAGGGCGCCGCCGAGGATCTGGGCCGGGCCGATCCGTTCACCCCCGACGACCGCGAACGCCGCGGCGACCACCGGCACCGCGAACATGAGCAGCATGGTGCGCGCCGAGCCGAGGGCGCGCACCCCGCGATACCAGGCGACGAGGCCGAAGACGGTGACCGCGAGCACCGAGAACGCCAGCGACACCCAGGTGAGCGCGGCCCACTCGGCGGCGCCGGGCCGGGCGCCGGGCAGCAGCGCGGCGCCCGCGAGCAGGACCGCGCCGCCGATCAGCGCCGCCCACGCCGTCACCCGGACCGGGCTGTAGCGGTCCAGCAACGGCCGGGTGACCACCGGATACAGTCCCCACAACACGCCCGCGGCGAGCGCGGCCAGATCTCCGGCGAGGCGGTGCACCGGCGGCGGCCCGTCCGGTCGGCCGGTCACCACCAGGATCACCCCCACCGTGGCGACCAGCGCGGCGACGACGACCGGGCCGGGCACCCGCTCCCCCGCCACCGCGGCGAACAGCGCTGCCCACAGCGGCGAGAGGGCGATGAGGATCGCGGCCTCGGTGACCGTGGTCCAGGCGACCGCCAGCGAGAACGTCAGCTGATAGGCCACGATGCCGATCGACGCCGAGACCGCGAGCCGCGGCCATACCGCCCGCGCCACCCACGGCGCGCCCTCGGTGAGCAGCACCACCGCGAACAGCAGCGGCGCCGCGGCGGCGAACCGGATCGCGTTGTAGCTCAATACATCCAGTTCCCGCAGGCCCCAGCCGGTGACGGTGTAGCTGGCGCCCCACACCAGCGCCGCCGCCGCGGGCAGCAGTGTCGCCGGCTCACGCCGCACGAGCCAGGCTCACGCGATCGAGCACCTGGGTGACCGCGTCGAGCGCCGACTGCAGTGCGCCCTGGATCCACGCGTGTGCCACCGAGAGGTGTTCGCCGGCGAAGAAGATCCGCGGCGCGGGCGCGGGATGGGCGGCGCCGATCCCGGCCAGGTACCGCGCGTGCTCGCCGGGCGCCAGATAGGCGAACGCGCCGCCGCCCAGACCGACCTGTTCGTCCCAGGTCCAGTGCACCACGTCGTCGACCGAGGCGACGATGCCCGGGTGCAGCTTGTCGAGCGCGGACAGCACGACGCGGGTGCGGTCGGCTTCGGGCAGCGCGGCGAAGCGGCGGGCGTTGTTCTCCCACAGGTAGGCGGCGGTGAGTACGGCCGGACGATGCGAGCGGTCGCGGTCGCGGGCGGTGAGGCGATCGGTGCCCGGCACCCGCACGGCGTTGTCGGCCGGATACCACACCTGCTGGATCGGCAGGTCGGTGAAGCTGCCGCCGCCGTAGATGCCGTCACGGTACTCCCAGGGCCGGTCCCGCAGGTGCAGCAGGGTTTTGGTGCTGCTGGCGTAGTTCATGCCGCGGATGGCCTGCCGCTGGCGGGCGGGCAGGCCGGGGGTGATCTCGATCTGGTCGAGGCCGGGCGCGGGCACGGCGCAGACGAGGTAGTCGAAGTCCTCCTCGACCGGTGCGCCGAGCTGCTCGCCGTGCACGCGCACACCGTCGCCGTCGACCCGCACGGCGGTGACGCGGGTCGCCAGCCGCAGGGTGCCGGGGCGCAGGGCCGCGACGAAGGCGCGCACCAGGGCGTCGGTGCCGTCGACGAGCTCGACCTGGTCGACGTTGAACAGCCCGAAGTAGTCGACGAGCACCTCGAGCAGGGAGGCGTGCTCGTAGTGCAGCAGCCCGCTGGCGTGCCCGACCAGATCCCACGCCTCGGCGGAGAGCCGCTCGCGCGCGAACTGCCACAGCGAGGTGCCCGCCAGCCGCTCGAGTTCCGGGTCGGCGACGTCGCCGGCGAGCAGCGCCTTGCGCCGGTGCTCGCCGAGCCCCTCCCACGCCGAACGCAGCAGGGTGTCCAGCAGTGTCAGCGGGTCGCCCTGCTCACCGGCGGCGAGCCGATAACCGTTCACCACCCGCGCCACGTCGGCGCGCCGCACGCGCGTGTCGCGCAGCAGATAGAGGGCGTCGGGGTTCGCGTTGACGAACGGCCTTGTGGGTAGCGCGAATTCGCGTATGTAGTGCAGGGTGCAGTGGTGGTTGCCCGGGATGCGCATGGCACCGAGTTCGCCGTGGGTGCCGTCCCAGAACCGCCAGGTGCGGATGCGGCCACCGGGCCGGGCGGTGCGTTCGAAGACGGTCACGGCCAGCCCGCGGCGCTGGAGTTCGTAGGCGGCGGCGAGCCCGCCCACACCGGCGCCGACGACAGCGACCCGCGCGGGCGCCGCCGGTGCCGGGGTGCGCAGTGGCGCGGGAAAGGCGAAGGACTCGTCGAACAGCGACTCGCCACGGATCGGGCGGTGCTGTGCGGTAGCAGACATCGGACATCAACTCCCCCAGTAGGATTCGAGCCGGACCGATCCGCCGCCGCGTCGCGGGCGGACCGCGGTTCGAGCCTGTCCGGTCCGGGCCCGCGGGGCGAGCATTGCGATCAGCTCGAGCGAAGATGCCCGATTCGCCCGTCGTCGCGCATCCTCCGATTCGCGGCCGTGTCACACTCGGGCGGCCCGCATCGTCTCCCTGCCGACAGACCAACACGAGTCGGAAGGACGGGGAGTCGAATGGACGTCGCGTATCACATCGTCACGGTGGCGGCTGCGCTGTGGATCGGGTTCTCGGGGTATTCGCTCTACAGCAAGCAGCCGTTCGTCGTGGAACCGCTCGAGCGGTACGGGGTTCCGCGGGCCTGGTGGAATTGGTTGGCGGCGGCGAAGTCGGCGGGCGCACTGGGCCTGCTCGCCGGGTTGGTGGTGCCCGCGGTCGGTGTCGCCGCGGCGATGGGGTTGATCGTCTACTTCCTGGGTGCCGTCGCCACCACGATCCACGCGAAATCGTATGGGACGACCGTGTTTCCGCTGCTGTACCTGGCGCCGGCGGCGGCGGCCCTGGCGCTGCAGCTGGCCCGGTGAGGGCTCAGTTGTAGGAGCGGGTGACGCCGTCGAGCAGGCTCTCGAGAGTGTCGTAGGTGGGGGTGTCGACGACGTCGATGAGCTCGGCGGGGACCGGGGCGCGGTGTTCGGCGGCGACGGCGGCGAACTGGGCGGCGTCACGGGTGCGGAAGCCGTGTTCGGCGGCCAGGCGCTGGAGTTCGGGGTCGGTGGTGAGCAGGCGGCCGAGCCGGTCGCCCGGTTCGTCGAAGGGCACGACGGTGTGGGTCGACAGCACGGTCGGTGAGGGGTAGGCCAGCACCATGCCGGGCTGGATGCGGCCCTGGGCCAGCGCTTCGACGTACTGGGCTTCGTAGATGAGCACCAGCGGCGCGGGGCCCATGCCCGCGGTCAGGTATTCCTGGAAGGGGCCGGCACTGGAGTTCTCGGCGTAGCCCTGGCCGGTGAACAGACGGGTCAGCTGCGGCAGCACCCGCTGCTCGGCGTCGGAGCCCTGGACGACGGCGTTGTCGTTGGCGACGAACGCCGCGATCGCCAGGAACATCGCCGCCGAGTTGGAGGTGCGGGGGTCGGTGGTGGAGACCAGGATGTTCTTGCGCACGGGGTAGACGGTGTTGCCGGGCAGGTGCGTCCACTCGGTATTGCGTTGGACCAGTTCGAGATAGCGTGCCATGTCGACGGTGGGCTCCGGGCCGGGACGGAGGACGCCCGCGCCGGTGAGCAGGTCGGCGATCGGGGCGAAGGTGGCGATCGCCATCGGGGAGGAGAACGGCGTGTACTTGGTCGCCACACCGCGGGCGCGCTGGATGCGTTCGGCGGCGGTGGCGCTGGAGGGGAAGGCGAAGCTGTAGCCGGACAGGTCCATGTCGGCGATCTGGCGGGACCCGGCGGGTTCGATCTCGGCGCGCAGGCCGTGCCGGGCCAGCGCGTCGATGACGCGCTGATCTTCGAAGAAGGACGCCTTCTCCGAGCCGACCGCGCCGCGCACCACGGTGAGGGCGGGTCCGCTGGCCGCGGCGGGCTCGGGCTCGGGCTGGCGGCCGAGCTGGGCGGCGACCACGACGGCCACCACGAGCAGCGCGCCGCCGGCCAGCGCCAGGGTGCGTCGGGACACGCGGCCCACGGTGGCGGCGTGCCGTGCCCCGCTCCCCCGGGACTCCGCATCCGCCGATATCGCTGGTGCGCGGTGGCCGGTGCGGTTGTGCGGCGTAGCGTGGTCCCGCCCAGCCGATTCCAGCCGGGTGCTCGGCTGCGCTGCCGCACCGGCGTCCGGTGCCGGAGAGGCGACCGGTGCCGGAGAGGCGACCGGTGCCGGAGAGGCGACCGGTGCCGGAGAGGCGACCGGTGCCGGAGAGGCGACCGGTGCCGGAGAGGTGGCCGGCGTCGGAGTGGCGACCGGGCCGGCCCTGGCGGTCCGGTCCAGTTCGCGCCGGGCGATGCGTTCGACGAGGATCGGCACGAACTCGCGGACCGGGTTGCCGGTGAACCGCTCCCGGGCGTGGTCGATGACGGTGCGCACCCGTTCGGGCGGATGGGTCTCGGTGTAGCTCTCGACCAGGCTGTCGGCCAATCGGCGCAGTGCCTGTTCTTCGCGGACGGTATCGACAGCCACCACACACTCCCTCGGACCACGTATCCACCGGCGCCGCGCGCCGCCACCACCTGAGTTGCGCGCCGAAACGATACCGGCAGCGCACGGGTCTCGGCAGCGGCCGCGGACCGGCGCCGAGGGGCCGCCTCGACCCGCAGCGAACACCTCCGCGCGGGTGTCCTGGCCGGTATCCGCGCAGGTCGGCGGGCATGCGGCGGCGGTCGCCTGGCTTCGGCGGCAACCGTGCCGCGCTGCCTGCTGTGCGGACGAGAGTTCACTCGGGCATCGGCCCCTCGATACCGGTTGTTCGCCGGTGCGACGCGCAGACCGACCGCGTTCGCCACGGGACCGTTCGCCACGGGACCGTTCGCCACGGGACCGTTCGCTGCGTGACCGTTCGCTGCGTGACCGTTCGCCACCGGACTGTCAGGTGCGGGACCGTCCGGTGTGTCTGCCGTCGCCGGACCGGCGCGCACCCGTGGCGGGCACGAGAGAACACCACCGCTCAGACGGCAGCGATGGTGACCGCCGCGGCGAGGAGTGCGATCGCCTGCAATCCGACCCGCACACCGATGATGCTGTCCCATCGTTGCTGCAGCGCACGGGCATTCGCCGGGATGATGCCCGACAGCGCGGCTGCCTTCTGGGCGATGTTGACCGGCTTGGCGATTCGCGCGTACAGCACGAGCCAGGCGATCAGGGCGATCACCGACACTCCGGCGGCGGCGGCCGCGACCGTGTGCCCACCGAGCGCGGCGGCCACGGCGGCGGCGAGCATGCTCACCAGTCCGGTGATGCCGACCGGCGGCATGCGCCGGTCGGCGTAGTAGTGCCCCCACCCGGCACTGAGGGTCATCGCGGTGTCGTCGAGATGGGTGTTGGCCGAACGCACGACGAGCGCGGCGGCCGCGTCGGTGCCGTAGACGACGGCGTTGGCCGCCAGCGCGAGCACGGCGAGGACCTGAACGACGGTGATCATGGGCGGACTCCTGAAAACTAGCGTTGCTATCTGATGTAGCGACACTAACGTTCTGGCGCTACGTTGTCTAGCGCTGCTAGGTTCGCGGTATGGGTATCCAGAGCAGGCGGGAGCGGGAGCGCGCCGAGCGGCACCGCCTCATCGTCGACACCGCGCGCGAGTTGGCCGAAACCGAGGGCTGGGACGCGGTCACCGTCCGCAAGCTCGCCGACCGCATCGAATACAGCCAGCCCGTGCTCTACAGCCACTTCGCGGGCAAGCGCGCCATCGTCACCGCGGTGGCCCTCGACGGCATCGCCGAACTCGCCGAGGCACTACACCGGGCCCGCACCTCCGCACCCGACGCCCCCGCGGCCCTGGCCGCCGTGGCCCGCGCCTACACCGACTTCGCCGCATCCCACCCGGCCCTCTACGACGCCATGTTCTCCCAGCCCACCGATCTCACCTTCGGCGAGGGTGCCCCCGAACCGTTGCGCGCGGCATTCGCCGAGCTGGTGGCCACCTTCGCTCCCTTCGCCGCCGCCACCGACGTGGAGACCCTCACCGAAACCGTCTGGAGCACCCTGCACGGCCTGGCGAGCCTGGAACGCGATGCCCGCCTGCGCCCGGGCCTGCGGGAACAACGCCTCGACATCCTCGAGCGCTGGCTGACGGGCGCCTGACGCTCGCTGCCGCGGGCGATGTGTCAGATGAGCGGGTGGACCACCGCCACCACTCCGATCACCACGAGCAGCGCGAGATAGCCCAGCACGAGCCGGGTGTCGCGCAGCAGGCAGCGGCTGCGGCGCAGTCCGTGACGCCAGGCACGCCAGTAGCCGACGAAGGCCAGGGCGGCGAAGGCGATCAGGGCGAGCGGCCCGACCAGCCAGGTGAGCAGGGCGACGGTGGCGTAGACACAGAGGTTCAGCGGGTCGGGCGTGGCCTGTTTCGCGGTGGCCTCGGTGTAGTAGACCCCGGGGTTGTCGCTCATGGTGTGGTCACCGGGAGCAGCGCGGCCCCGGCGGGGGCGGCGGCGGACAGGCGTTGGCGCGACAGGGCGGGCCAGGCCTGCACGGCACAGAAGGGCGCGCACTGGTCCTGTTCGGCGCGGGTGCCCACGTGCACACAGCACTGGGTGAGGCGTTCCTCGAGCATGGTGTCGATGTCCATGAAGGGTTTGACGGTGAGGCGGACGACCCGCTCACCCAACAGGGTCCGCAGGCGGGCCTTGCGGCCGGGCAGCGCCGAGGAGGCCAGCGTCAGCAGCGTGGACATGCCCAGATCGCAGTGCTGGCAGATGGTCTGCCAGACCCGCCCGATGTCGGGGTGCGACAGCGAGGACTGTTCCGAGAGCAGCCCGAGCAGGGATTCGCGCACCGCCAGGCGCAGATCGGCGGGGATGTCGCTGTCGGCGATGCGGTTGGCGACCAGGCCGAGGCGCTGTTTGAGGGTGTCGTGTCCGAGCAGAGCGGTCAGGGAGCGCCAGTCGCCCGCGTCGTCGCGCAGCAGGTAGCCGACCGAGCAGCAGTGCGGGTGCGAGCAGGGCAGTGCGGTCAGGTCGCGCCAGGTGACCAGGCCGTCGGTCTGCGGGCCGAGGCGGGCCAGCACACCGGTGTGGGTGAGCCGGTGCATCGGGTCGATGACGCCGCTGCGGCCGGAGCCGAACTGCGGTTGCAGGGAGACCCCGCCGACGAACGGGGTGTCCAGTGCGGTGCGCACGACCGCGCCGATCTCGTCGTCGTTGACCCCGAACGCGACGGTCATCACCAGGGTGGTGAAGATGCCGTGACCGGAAAGACGGCGCAGCGCTTCGGCTTTGAGGGCGCGCAGATCCCCACCGCGGTGGTGGCGGGAGGCGGCGGCGCTGACCCCGTCGTATTGCAGGTAGACCTCCACGCGTTCGCGGTGCTCGGCCAGCAGCGCGACCAGCGACTCGTCGCGGGCGAGGCGCACGCCGTTGGTGTTGATCAGGATGCGGGTGATGGGGCGGGCGGTGAGTTCGGCCAGCAGGGTGGGCAGGTCGGGATGCAGGGTGGGTTCGCCGCCGCTGAGCATGAGCACATCGAGCCTGCCGTGTTCGCGGGCCAGCCGCTGGTCGACGTTGGCGAGCACGTCGGCGACGGCGACGACGCCGGCCAGCTCCGGGGTGGAGTCGGCGAAACAGGTGGGGCAGCGCAGATTGCAGCCCTCCACGATGTCGGCGAGCAGGATGCAGGTGTGCTGGGTCTGCATCTCCGGCAGTCCGCGCAGGTAGGCGGCGGGCACGGGGTCGAAATTGCCCGGCGTGTCGGGCAGGTGGGCCTTGGTCGGGGCGGTCCATTCCTCGAGGTAGGCCAGGATCTCGGGATGCTCGTCGTAGAGGGTGCGCACCATGCCGTGCTCGGGGCAGCCGCGTTCGAGGTAGACCCGCCCGTCGCGTTCGGCCAGCCAGCCCGAGCGGCGGGCGACCTCGGCGAGCGGGCGGTCGGGGTCCGCGCGGTGGCAGTGCGGGCAGAACGCGTTGACGTAGCGCAGGATCCGGTCACCGCGCAGGGGCATGCCGGTGCCGGTCGGTCGACGGCTCATCACGGTACTCCGTTCGAGGCGGGCCAGGTCAGGGCGGCATACAGGTCGGGGTTGACGCCGGTGCAGAGGCCGACGGTGCAGATGGTGACCAGGGCCCAGCCGATCATCAGCCCGAGACCGAGTCCCTTGGCGACGGCGTTGCGGGTCCGGATCAGCAGTCCCCCACCGACGAAGACGGTGAGCACCCCGGCGGCGGTGGCCACACCGAGGATGATCTCGCCGGTGGTCCCCGGCCGGTCGGAGACCAGCAGGAACACCATGAACCCGAGCACGGCGTTGGCGCAGATGTAGACGAATGCGCCGAGCACCGCGAATCCGGCGACGGCCAGACCATTACCGGAGCCGGGCGGCGGCGGGCCGACGGGTGGTGGTGGGGGTGGGGGCTGGGTCATGCCGCGACCTTTCGTCGGAGGACAGCGTCATAGGTGCCGCGCCGGTAGCCGAGGGTCAGCCGGACGGCGACCAGCACCAATCCGGGCAGCAGGAACCACTGCGGGCGGGTCAGATCCAGCCACACGGTGTCGTTGGCGCGGGTGAATTCGACGAGGAACCGGAAGATCGCGTAGGCGCCGATGTAGAGGGTGAACAACTCCCCGGGCGCGGTGATGCGGGTGCGCGCCCACCGCAGCGCGGCGAACGCGGCCAGGTGGAAGGCGATCTCGTAGAGGAAGCTCGGATGCATGGCGGCACCGCTGGCGCAGCCCGGGCACTGCGGGACGGTACCGGGTGCGTGCACGCCCCACGGCAGGCCGGTGGGCCGCCCGGGTGCTTCGGTGAGATGGCAGCCGATGCGGCCGACCGCCATGCCGAGGGCCACGGCGGGGGCGAACAGATCACCGGTGCGCTCGCGGTAGCCGATGAGACGTTTGGCGACCAGCACGCCGAGGTAGGCGCCCAGCAGCCCGCCCAGCACACTGCGGGCGCCGAACAACCAGCTCTCGTAGGGGTCCAGCGTTTCGGCCAGGCTCGACAACCGCATACCGATCGCGCCGCCCACCAGCGCGCCGGTGACCGCGACCAGCGATTCCTCGCGCAGCGCGGCCCGGCGCCTGCATTCGAGCACGAACACCACCGCCGCCACCGCGACCCCGAGCGCCACGAAGAACCCGTGGGTGGGGATCCCCCCGATCAGCTGCGGCACCATGGGCCGAGACTAACCGCCGCGCCCGCTCGCGGGCATGAGTGAAACCACTCGGTATGTCGGCAGGTGCGCGGTGACCGCCGAACCCTTCCAGCCCTCCCCCGCGCCCGATCACCGGTACGGACCCACCGACCGACCCGGTTCAGCCGCGCGGCACCACGATCCGGTTCGCCCACACCGCGCGCGCCTCCGCGCGCCCGACCCCGGCCACGCCCAGCTCCGCCGCCCCGATCGCGAGCAACCCGGCCGCTGCGACGAATCCGAGCGCCATCGTCGACTCCAGCGGCCACAACAACACGACGATGCCGATCACCAGCGCCGCCACCCCGGCCAGCTCGAGACGCAACGGCTCGGACAGCTGCTCGTCCCACACCGCGACGGTGGCCTGGCTCACCCCGCGCATCGCCCACCCCAGCCCCAACCACATCGACAGTGTCGGTATCGAATTGCCGCCGCTGAGCGCCAGCACCGCCAGGATCACCGACAGCAGCCCGGACACCAACAGCAACGCCCGCAACGGCATCGCGAACCGCGCGCCGAACGCCAGGAACACCTGCGCGCCCGCGCTCACGGCCAGGTACAACCCGAGGAGCAGTTCGAGGGTCGGCACGGTCTTGCCCGGCCACAGCGCCACCAGCACGCCCAGCGCCACCGAGCAGATACCCAGCACGAGAATCGCTTCCCGGCCACCCCGGACTCGCGACGAAACCGGCTTTCCGCCATAGTTGTCCGACATAAGCCCATGATATGGGCGGGCGAACAAGCGGTTCGTCAGTGCCGGGAGTCGGGTTCGCAACGTCACCATGCCGCAAGGGTGCCCGCTGAGCCCGGATCGACACCGCCCATCGAGGGGGCTTGGCAGCCATCGCGCGCCGGGCGGCCCGGCGCCGAAGTCTCCACCGGGACTTCAACGATACTGTCGAGGCTCATGACACCGAACGACCGGCACCCCGCCATCGACCTCACCCTCGACGAGGTGCGCGCGGTCACAGCGTTCGCGCTCGCCTGCGCCGAATCGGTGCTGCCGATCGCCGAGCGCGACTGCCCCGACGACCCGCGCCCGCGCGCCGTCCTCGACCGCGCGCGTGCCTTCGTCACCGGTGGCCCACGCACGCAGGCGATCCGGGTGACCGCGCTCGCCGCGCACCGCGCCGCCCGAGAGGCCCGCGACCGGGGGATGGACGCCGCCGCGGAGGCGGCGCTGGCCGCCGGGCACACCGGCGGAGCCGCCTACCTGCATCCGCTGGCGACCGCGACCCAGGGCGGACACATCCTCCTGTCGGCCGCGCACGCGGCGCGCGCCCGCGAACTCGACGCCGGAGACCCGACCGTCGCCGCCGACACCCTCGCCACGGCCCAGCGGCTGGCCGGCCCGGTGGTGCGGGCGGTGTTGCGGCGATATTCACCCGCACCGGCGCGGGGACGCGGACGGGTGGGTGAGTTGTGGCGCACGCTCGACTCCGCCCTCCGCCAGACCGGGTGAGTTGAGTTCCGCCGCACGGCTGTTCGGCTCCGCGAGGTGGCTTCGGTCACCCCTCGCCGACGGTGCCCTCATCGCACCCGGACCTCCCGCAGCACCCGTCGCCGATCGCGTCCCCGTCGATCCGGGCGGGGGCCACCGGCGTGCAGCAGTGGTCACCGTTCCAGGCTTCGCGGCCTTCCTTCACCGCGACGGCCGCGATCACCAGCGCCGCGATCGGGTCCGCCCACGACCAGCCGAACAGGCTGTTGAGCACCAAGCCCAGCAACAGCACTCCCGACAGGTAGGTGCACAGCAGCGTCTGCTTGGAATCGGCCACCGCCGAGGCCGAGCCCAGCTCCCGCCCGGCCCGCCGCTGCGCTGCCGAGAGCACCGGCATGACGACCAGACTCACCGCGGCCAGCACAATACCCACGGTGGAATGCCGGGCTTCGCCGAATCCGGCCAGCGCCCGCACCGCCTCCACACCGACATAACCGGCCAGCGCGAAGAAGGAGCAGGCGATCACCCGCAGCGCCACCCGTTCGCGCGCCTGCGGGTCGGGCCCGGCGAACTGCCAGGCGACCGCCGCCGCCGAGGACACTTCGATCACCGAATCCAGTCCGAACCCGATCAGCGCGGTGGAGGACACGCGCGCCCCCTCGGTGAGGGCCACGCCCGCCTCGATCACGTTGTAGGTGATGGTGGCCGCGACGAACCAGCGGATCCGCCGCGCCAGCACGTCCCGCCGCGACAACGCACTCGCCGACGCCGTCATCAGCAGCACCCCTGCTCGTCCGAGGCCGGGCAGCAGGCCGGATCGACGGCGAGCACCAGACCCAGCAGATCCCCGAGCGCGGCACCGACACGGGCGTCGGCCAGCTCGTAACGCACGCGCCGCCCCTCGGGCACCGCGACCACCAGCCCGCACCCGCGCAGGCACGCCAGATGATTGGACAGGATCTGCCGCGACACCCCGAGCTGCTCGGCCAACTCCGACGGATATCCCGGCTGCTGCCGCAGCCGCACCATGATCCGCGCGCGCGTCGGGTCGGACAGGGCGTGCCCGAAGCGAGCCAGCGCGTCGATGTGCAGCACGGGAGCGGTCTCCATGCCGAAATAGTACAGCGGAATCTGTACTGTCGGGGCCGGGGCGGTCGCCACGAGGACTGACACCTGCCGATCCGCACGGCGGCGCGCACCGCCCACGGCCGGTATTCCGCAGCAGGGGCCGCTACCCGACGGTGCGGCGGTCGTGTTCGAGGAACGAGGAGAGTGCGCACTCGACCCCCGGGGTGTCAGGGACCGCTCGGTGAGCGGGTGGTCAGACCGATTCCGGTGTGCCCGAACGCCGCCCGTCGAGGAGTTCGTCGAGTTGGCGTTCGGCCCGTTCGGCGCGCGCGAGGGTTTGGGCGCGGGCGTCGTCGAGGGCCGCGATCCGCTCGGCGGTCTCCGCGCGGACCTGCTCCAGGGCGGCGGCCGCTTCGGCTCGTGCCTGCTCGAGCGCGGCCGCGGACTCACCGCGCACACGCTCGAGCGCCGCGGCGGAATCGGCGCGCACACGGTCGAGGGTCGCGGCCGATTCCGCGCGCAGATCGGCGAGTTCGGTGGCGGCGGCGCGGCGGGCTTCGGCGGTCTCGGCGCGGGCGAGACCGAGTTCGGCGCGGGCGGTGTCGAGTTCGTCCCGGGTGCGCGCGAGCTCGTCGCGAACGCGGGCGAGTTCGGCCTTGGTGTCGGCGAGGGCCTCGGCGCGTTCGGCGGCGGCCTGTTCGGCCCGGGTGATGGCCCGCTCGGCGTCGGCGGCACGTTGGACGGCGAGGTCGCGTTCGGCGGCCGCGGCGGTGGTCTGCTGTGCGGCCTCGCGGCGGACCTGTTCGATCTCGGCGGCGGCCTTGGCTCGCGCGGCGTCGACGTCCTCGGCGGCCTGCCGGCGGGCGCGTTCGATCTCCGCGGCCGCCTCCTGGCGCGCCGCACGCAGGTCGGCCTCGGCCGCGCTGCGGAGGGTGAAGGCTTCCTCGGCCGCGGCGGCCGCGACCCGCTCGACCTCCTGGAGCGCTTCCGCACGCGCCGAATTCGCCTCGGCTGCGAGAGCTTCGGCGCGCTCGGCCGCCGCGGCCGCGTCCTCGGCCGCCGATTCGGCGACCGCGCGCGCGTCCTCGGCCTCCCGCCGCGCCTGCTCGGCCGCGACGGCGCTCATCTCCGCTTCCGCGATCCGCCGCGCCGCATCCGCCTGCGCCGCCTGGACCTGCGCTTCGGCCACGGAAGGGTCGGCGAGGGTGGACAATTCGGCGACCGCTGCCGTGAGGTTGGCGCTCAGTTGCTCGGCCAGTCCACGAAACTGACCCAGCAGCTCATCGGCTCGCAGCCGGGCAGCCGTCACCGGACCCTGTTGCGTCACAGTGACACCAGCCGGGGGTGCCTGCGTCTCCTGCTGCATCCGCTGCCGCTCCCGCCAGGCCCGCCACCGCGTATGGTCCGGGTGGTCGCAGTACTCCGACGGGCGGCCGGGCCCGCTCCCGCGCGTGACAGGACGGGAACAGCCGGGATAGTTGCAGACACTGGACACGGGTGGATCGTAGCCGCACCGGCCGCGTCCACCGCGTTCCCGCGGACGGGCCGAGGGCGACGATTGCGCCGTTCAGCCGACGGCGACGAGGAGTGCCACCGCCCCAGCCCGGTCGAGTGCGAGCGCGGCCATCACCGCATAGATCAGGATCGACACCACCCCGGCGACCCGCAAACCCGCGGGCAGCACACGCGGGTGCGCGCCTCCCCAGGTGAAGCGCCCCAGCGGCGCCCCGCGGCCACCGCGATCTGGACGATCGCCAAGGCGGCCAGCAGGGCGACGAACAGTCACGCCCAGATCATGACCGCGACGCCAGCCGATCGGCGAGATCCACGGTCCGCCACGGTCGCCGCGCTTCGCCCCCGGACAGACGGGGACATCCCACCCCTCCGCCGTCGTGCAGCACCGGCGAGGACGACGTTTCCTCTACGCCGACGGCCAACGAAATGCCCTTGCCCCCAGCGGAGAGGAGTGGAGACCGTCCCTTTCCTGACCGCCGATAAGTGAACCTTATCGGCGGTCAGGATCTCCCGAACATCGGAATCAACTCTGCTCATTTTCGTTATCGTTACCGTCACGCCAACGCAACGTATTGCGACGTAAGCGGTCGAAAAACTGGGATCGGTTGCACGGACGTACCGAACGTGAGCCACAACACTTCCGCACGCACTGGCGAGGACGGCACGCCGAATTCCCGTCCCCTACTGCTTCCGCACGACGCGGGCGTACCCCGGGCGGGTTGGACGACCGTCCCCGGTCGCTGCGGCCGGGGACGGTGACCCACTCACTCCACCGCGGTCGCCTCGAGCTCGACCAGCTGCCCCGGCACGGCCAACCGCGTCACACCGAGCATCGTGGTCGCCGGCGCCACCCCGGCCGCACCCAATCGGCCGGCCAGCACGCCGTAGTGTTCGAGCAGCAGGTCGACGTCGGTGGTGTAGACGTCGAGGCGGACCAGGTTCGCCAACGACATGCCGCCCGCCGCCAGCACCGCCTCCACGTTGTCCAGGCTCAGCGCCAGCTGCGCCGCCATGTCACCGTCGTGGCACGGTTGCCCGTCCGCGCTCATGGCGGTCTGCCCGGAGCAATACAGGGTCCGGGTGTGCCCGGTGACGAGCTCGCCCTGGTTGAACCCCATCGCCAGCGACCACGTCACCGGGTTGATCGCCGTTCGTTCCGCTACCACATCAGCTCCATTCGCTTCGTCGGATCCGGCGCCCCGCGGTCGGGTGACCGCGTGGTCGAGCGCCGTGCCGAGGAGCCTTCCCGGTAATGACGACACCCTCTGTCGCGTATCGGACTAGGGTTTTGCGGTGCGCGCGGATCGATTGGTGTCGCTGGTGCTGCTGCTCCGACAACGCGGCAGGGCCACCGCGGCCGAGCTGGCCGCCGAACTCGAGGTGTCCACACGCACCGTGCTGCGCGATATCGACGCACTGTCCACCGCAGGCGTTCCCGTGTACGCCGAACGCGGCAGGTACGGCGGCTTCGCATTGTTGCCCGGATTCCGCACCGAGCTCACCGGCCTCAACCACGACGAAGCGCTGGCCTTGCTGATCGCCGGATCCCGCCGCGGAGCACAGGCATTCGGCCTCGACTCCGCGCTCGCCTCGGCAATGCTCAAGGTCGTCGACGCACTGCCCGACACCTATCGCGACACCGCCGCCGACATCGCCGAGCGGCTGCTCATCGACCCACGCACCGACCTGCTGTCGCGTCCACTCGCGGCCGAGGAGATCCCCGGCACCGTCCTCGCCGAGATCCGGCGCGCGGTGCTGGCCGGCCACCGGCTGCGCATCCACTACGCCGCCGTCGACCAGCCGCCGCGGTGGCGCACCGTGGACCCCATCGGCCTGGTCGTGGCCCGCGGCCAGACCTACCTGCTGGCCACCCGATCCGGCGCGGACCGCACCTACCGGCTGGCGCGAGTGCTCGCCGCCGAAGAACTGCCCGACCCCGCCCAGCGACCCGAGCAGGTCGACCTGGACCAGATCTGGCAGGAGCGCAGCATCCGCTTCCGCACCGGCGGCGACCAGATCACCGTGCTGCTCCGACTCAACCCGGCCAGACGCGACGACCTGGTGACCACCGCACTGGCCGTGCTCACCGAAGAACCCGACACCGACGGCAGGCTGCGCATGGAAGTCACCTTCCAGGACTCCCGCCACGCCGAATGGGCACTGTGGCAGCTCGGCATCGACGCCGAAGCCCTCGCCCCGCCGGCCCTGCGCGCCGCCCTGCACGACCGCGCCGCCGCCATCGCCGCCCGCTACGAGCGCTGACCACCACCGACGGCCCGCGACACCAGCCGCATGATCCAGAACGGCTCGGGCGGAAAGGCCACCGTCCAGTACTTCAGGGCGGCCGCCAGCGCCTGCGCGGCGGCCCGCCGCGTAGGCTTCGGGCGAGCGACGACGCCGGGTCGCACCGGGCCACCGGGGCGCCCTCGGCACGACCCGAAGGAGACCCCGTGCGGATCGGAATCATGCTGAACGAGCATGCCGGACCCGACAGCCTGCGCCTGCTCACCGACGAGCTGCGCCGCAACGCCGACGAAGGATTCGACTCGTCCTGGCTCACGCACGTCTTCGGCGTGGACGCGCTCACCGCGCTCGCCGTCGCGGGCAGCCGAGTTCCCGACATCGCCATCGGCACCGCCGTCGTGCCCACCTACCCACGCCACCCCGGGGCCCTCGCCCAGCAGGCGCGCACCACCGCGCTCGCGGTCGGACCCGACCGGCTGACGCTGGGCATCGGGCTCTCGCACCAGATGGTCATCGAGAACATGTACGGCTACGACTTCGCCCGCCCGGTCCGGCACCTGCGCGAATACCTCGAGGTGCTGATGCCGCTGGTGGACGGACAGCCGGTGTCCTTCAGCGGCGAAACGGTCAGCGCCAACCTGCAACTGAGCGTCCCCAACGACGACCGCGTGCCGGTGCTCGTCGCCGCGCTGGGCGAACAGATGCTCCGGCTCGCGGGCAAACGCACCGACGGCACCGTGCTGTGGATGACCGGCCCCACCACCATCCGCGACCACATCGCCCCCACCATCACCGCCGCCGCGACCGAAGCGGGCCGTCCGGCACCCCGGATCGTGTGCGCGCTGCCGGTGCTGGTCACCGACGACCCCGACGGCGCCCGCGAACGCGCCGCCAAGGTGTTCAAGATCTACGGCAGCCTGCCCTCCTACCGCGCCATGATGGACCGCGAGGGCGCCGCGGGCCCGGCCGACCTGGCCATCGTCGGCACCGAGGACCAGGTCGCCGAACGGGTGCGCACGGTCTTCGCCGCTGGCGCCACCGAATTCGTCGGTATCGTCTTCGCCGACGGCGACGACGCCACCCGCACCCGCAAGCTCCTCACCGACCTGAAATCCTGACCACGTGATCCGGCGCGCGCCGACCGGTGCGGCGCGCCCGACCGGTCCGGGGATCGATCGCCGTAGACTCGGCGAAACCGGTGCGGCGGGCGGTGATTCACGAGGAGGTGCGGTGCCGGAGGGAACGGTGGTCGTGGCGGTGCCCGACGCCGTGCGCGGGGAACTGCGACGCGGAGTGGGCAGCGTGCTCGTCGACGCCGCGGCACTGCGGCTGGTGCGCGAACGATTCGACGACGGTCAGGCCGGCGCGTTACGCCGCTACCTGGAGGCCTCGCAGTCACCGAACACGTTGCGCGCCTATCGAACCGACTGGGTCGCCTGGGCCGCCTGGTGCGCGCGCGAAGGACGCCAGGCCCTGCCCGCCGAACCCCTCGACGTGGCCGTCTATCTCGCCGCGGCCGCCGACGCCCGCCGCGAGGACGGCACCTGGGCGTTCGGACCCGCAACCCTGGAACGCAAATCCGCCGCCATCGCCGCCGTCCACGCCGCCAACGGCCTGCCCTCCCCCACCCGCTCCGACGTCGTGCGACTGACCCTGCGCGGCATCCGCCGCACCCGCCGCAGCGCCCCCACCCGCAAACGCCCCGTGCTGCTGCACACCCTCGAACAACTCCTCGACGGCCTGCCCGAACCCGGCTGGCCCGGCGAACCGGCCCGCCGCCGCGACACCCTCGCCCTGCTCATGGGGTTCGCCGGCGCCCTGCGCCGCAGCGAACTCGCCGGACTGCGCCTCGGCGACGTCGAACAACGCACCGACCACGCCACCGGCGAACCGCTGCTGCTCCTCCATCTGCCCACCACCAAGACCGACCCCACCGGCACCGCCGAACACCGCGTCGTCCTGCCCCGCGGCAAACACCCCCGCACCTGCCCCGTCTGCGCCTACGCCGACTGGCTGCGCCTGCTCGACATCCACCACCGCGGCGGCACCGACGCCGTCCGCGCCTACTGCGCGCAAACCCACCACGACCCCGCCCTGCACCGCTGCCACGGCTTCACCGGCAGCACCGGCGGGCACCCCGACGCACCCCTGCTGCCGACCATCACCCGGCACGGGCACATCGGCGCGCGCCCGCTGTCCGGCCGCGCCGTCGCCGAACTCGTCAAACGCTACGCCGCCCGCGCCGGCCTCGACCCCGCCCTCTTCTCCGGCCACTCCCTGCGCGCCGGCTTCGCCACCCAAGCCGCCCTCGGCGGCGCCGGCGACCGCGAGATCATGCGCCAGGGCCGCTGGTCCAATCCCCGCACCGTGCACGGCTACATCCGCACGGCCGACCCGCTCCAGGACAACGCCGTCACCAAACTCGGCCTCTGAGAAAACCGTTCACCGGTCCTCCGTCAGGAGACCGAGCACCGCCATTCCCGCCGCCAGACCCGCCGCGACCAGCAACGCCGCGTTGTACCCCCGCACCGCCGACCCACCACCGTCGGCCACCGTGCCCACCACCGTCACCAACCCGGCCAAACCCACCGCACCGCCGACGTGCCGGGCCATGTTCACCAACCCCGAACCCAGTCCCGCCAACTGCGGCCCCACCGCCCCGGTCACCAGCTCGACGATCGGCATCGTCAGCACCCCGACCCCGGCCGCCCACACCATCGTCGGCCCGAGCACATGCACCACATACCCCGGCGATTCCGGCAGCCGCGCCATCCACACCAGCGCCACAGCCGCCACCAGCGAACCCGCCACCACCAACAACCGTGCACCGCACCGGGGCAACAGCGTCCGGGACGCCAGGGAACCCACCAGGATCACCGCGCTCATCGGCAGCAGCGCTGCCCCCGTGCGCAGCGGGCCGTAGCCGAGCACCTGCTGGTGGTACAGCGACAGGAAGTACACCGTCGCGTTCATGACCCCACCGAACAACGCCATGATCGCCACTCCCGTCGCCACCCCACGCCGCCCGAGCACCGGCAACGGCAGCAACGGCGCCGGAACGCGCTGCTCCACCACGACCGCCAGCCCGAACAGGATCACGGCGGCCGACAAGGCCAAGAGCACCCGAGCCGTACCCCACCCGTGCTCGGCCGCGTGCGCCAGCCCCAGAATCAACGCACCGGCGCCACCGGTGACGGCGACCGCGCCGGTCACATCCAACCGCGCCCGCTCGACAGGCCGGACCACCGGGAGTCCCACCGCGGCGGTCGCCAGAACCACCACGCCCAGTGGCACATTCACCAACAGCACCCACCGCCATCCGAGCAGCGCGGTGATCGCACCACCCAGCACGAACCCCAGCACACCGGCCGTCGCCGACACCGCCGCCCAGATCGCCACCGCATGCCGTCGCCGTTCCGGTTCGGCGAAGGTCGTGACGAGCAGGCTCAACGTACTCGGCGCCAGCGCGGCGGCGCCCACGCCCTGCGCGAACCGGGCCGCGATCAACAACCACGCCGCGCCCGCCACTCCGGCCACCAGCACCGCGACGGTCGATACGGCTGCACCGTACAGGAACACCCGCCGATGGCCGAACACATCACCCGCCCGGCCCGCCAACAGCAGGAGCCCACCGAAGGTGAGCAGGTATCCGTTGAGTACCCACTGCTGACCCGCCGCCGACAACCCCAGATCCCTCGCCATGTCCGGGAGCGCGATCGTCACGATCAGCCCGTCGAGCACTACGAGGAACTGCGCGGCGCACGTCACGAACAGCACAACGCGCGCGGTGCCGACGGTCGACCTGTGGTAAACAATGTTCACCACAGGCACGGTAGCCGTGCCCCGCCGTGCCCGTCAACCACCACACCCCCGCGGCCCCGTTACCCTCGGCACCGTGGTGAAACGCGGATTGACCAGGGAGCGGCTCGTCGCCATCGCACACGACTTCGTCGCCGCTCACGGCATCGACGCACTCACCATGCGCAGGCTCGCCGCCGCCGCCGAGGTCTCCCCCGGTGCGCTCTACAAGCATCTGCGCGACCGCAAAGACCTCCAGCGCGCCATGGCCGATGCCATCTTCACCACCATCGATCTCGACGACATCGACCTCGACCACCCGGATGTCGAGCAGGTCCTCACCTGCTGCACGCGCCTGCGCCAGGCCATGCTCGCCTTCCGCGACGGCGGTCGCATCGTCGCGGGTTCCTACGCACCCACCGTGGCCACCGCGCGGCTCGGCGTCACCCTGCGCACGCTGCTCGCCGCCGTCACCCGCGCGCCCTTCACCCCCGGTGACCTCGCCTCCGTGCTGCGCTCGTACACAACGGGTTTCGTCATCGAGGAACAGGCCTACCTGGAGATCTCCGACAGTGGGGAATGGGACGACCTGATCACCGCGCTGGAAGCCACCGGCCAGCCGCGCGTCGATTCCACCGGCGACATCATCGCGATCATGACCGGCGACCGGGACGAGCGATTCCGTGCCGGACTGCGCGCGATCCTCGCCGGGACGGTGCGCGCAGACATCGACAGCGCGGGATAGTCCGGCGTCCTGCCGGCGACGGCGGCGCAAAAGCCCCGAACGAAACGCCGGGCGGCCGGCAGCTCGACCACCTCGGGATTGCCGAAGGTGGCCGGAGTCCGCAGCCGACACGCTCTCTGTTCGAAGACCACGGCCTGCCTGTGGCCGTCTCTCCCGTCACGTTCGGCGCGACGCTCCCCACGCCCCGAGACAGGCTTACTCGATCACGACCCCGGCGAATCGCCTGCGCAAAGGGCGTACGGTCCGAATCCGACCGGCAAGCCGGCCCGCCACCGCCGTGGGCGGACAGCACCAGAGTGGTCATCCGTCAACGCCCCCGAGCTCGCCGTACGCCGTCCCACTCACTCCCGCACGCGCTGCAACACGAACATCCGGAACTCGCGACCGCCCGACAACTCGCACTCCATCAGGTAGCCGGGCCAGAACCGCACGGCCGCCGCCCAGGCTTCCTTGCGCTCCGGTCCGGTCAACTCCACCACCCGTACCGGATACCGCTCGCCCCGGCGATGCACCACCGCGCGGTCGGCGGCGCGCAGGTTCGCCGACCATACGGGGTGCTTGGCGCTGCCCCAATTCGAACCGACGACAAGGTGATCCGGGCCGTACGGCACATACAGCAGCGCGGTGGTGCGGGGCCGACCGGTCTTGCGGCCCGCCACCGTCAGTTCCAGGGACGGCAGGCCCGCCAGGTCCAGTACCCCGTACCGGCCGCGGGTCAGCCGACGTACGAGCCGTTCCCAGCGGACCACCAGGGGCGCCGTGCGCATCACCCAGCGTTGCCGGGCGAGATACCGGGCCAGGACGGGCAACGGGTTGGCCATATCCGCCATCCTGGCACGATCCGGACGCCCCGTGTGGCGCGGCGCCCCGACGGGGATCGGTAGCATCACCCCGTGTGATCACGGTGGCCACCTGGAATGTCCTGCACCGCATCCACGCCGACAACTGGGGTGAGGAGGCGCCGCGCCGGTGGCCGAACGAGGCCGCCCGGATCAGCGCCGTCACCGAGTGGGTCGCGAGCCGGTCCGAACAGGTGATCGCACTACAGGAAGTCAGCGGCGACCTGCTCAACAGCCTGCGCATCGCCCTCCCGGACCGGACCGTGCCGTATTTCCGCTACCCCCGCATGCCCACGCCGCGACGCACGGCCGCCGAACTGACCGAACCCGCCGAATACCTGGTGCTCATCCTCGACAAACCCGCCCGTCCACTGGTCGCCGAGGCCTTCCCCGACGACCCGGGCAAGGGCGTGCTCGCCGTACAGACCGACGAACTCGTCGCCGTCGCCACCCATCTCAGCGGACGCGGCCGCACCAACGGCCAGCTCGACCGGCTGGCCGCCCTCACCCGCGAACACACCGACCGGCCGGTCGTGTTGCTCGGTGACTTCAACACCGGCCGTGACGCGGTCGCGCAGCACCTGCCCGACTTCACCGTCGCGATCCCACCCGAGGACGCGCCCCCGACCCGCCCCCGCGAGCGTGCCGGCCGGTCCCGCACCATCGACCACATCGTCGTCCGCGGCGCGCGCATCACGGAGGTCGGCGTCGAGATCACCGGCGACCGCTCCGATCACAACTTCGTGCACGCCGCCCTGGCACTGGACCCACCGCCCCGGATCTGACGCGGTCACCCGCAACAGAACGGATCGTCACAGGGCGCACCGACCTCACTGCCGTACACGGCGAACGGTTCGACCACGGCCAGGATCGCGCTCGCGGTCGCGGCCTCGAGCATCGTCGACACGGTCAGCGGCCGTCCCCATCCCGCGGGCAGGTCGTTCAGGTCGTACCGGGCGGCGCCGTCCACGAATACCGTCCACAGGTCGTGGTCGGGAAAAGGATTGCGGCGCAATACCCACCACGCGCCGTCGACCGACGCGGCCACGGGAAAGCGGTCATCGCCGGTCCTGCACCACCGCAGATGCACCGGCAGGTCCGAAAGATGGTCGGGCACGGGTCCGATTCTCCTCTTCGTCCTTGCTGGTCGTTGCATCAGTACGGGGCTGGTTGGCAGCGTTCGGTGAAGAGGGTGAGAATCATGGTTAGATGCGAATATCTACGTATCGGCACTTTTTCTCGCGGGCGTCTTGGACCACCTCCCTGCCCGCCGGCTCGCTTCTCCAACCCGGTTCCGGAGCGGCACCCTCGCCCCGGCGCACTCGCCTCCCCCGACTCTTCCGTACGAATCACTCGGTCCACCCCCCCAATCGGACAATCGACCAGTACAGTGGCGCCCGAGCGCCATCCCGCCCTCCCCCGTCCGGACACAACAGGAGCCACGATGCGATCACCCCGTCGCCGTCACGTCCTGGCCGTCGTCGCGGTAACCACGGCCGCGCTCTTGCTCGGCGGCCCCACCACCGCCCAGGCACAGCCCGCGCCCGACCGGGTGGCGCCACTCGGCAACGACTTCCTCTGGGGTGTCGCCTCCTCGGGCTATCAGTCCGAAGGCCAGGCGCCCGACAGCAATTGGTCCCGCTATGTCGCCCAGGGCAAGACCGAGGACCCGTACGCGAACAGCGTGGATTTCTTCGGCCGCTACCGCTCCGACATCCAGCTCGCCGCCGACCTCGGTGTGCGCGTGTACCGGATCGGCATCGAATGGGCCCGCGTGCAGCCGCGCCCGGGCGAGTGGGACGAGCAGGGGTTCCGCTTCTACGACGATGTGGTCGCCGCCATCCGCGCGGCGGGGATGCGGCCGATGATCACCCTCGACCACTGGGTCTACCCCGGCTGGGCCGTCGACCGGGGCGGGTGGGGCAACCCGGGGATCGTCGAGGACTGGCTGACCAACGCGCGCCGGGTGATCGACCGTTACGCGCCCGCCGACCCGCTGTGGGTCACCTTCAACGAGCCGCTGATGTACCAGATCAACGAGGTGCGCCACGGCGGCCTCTCCCCCACCGACGTCCCGGCGATGCACGACCGGATCGCGCGGGCCCACAACGCGATCTACGACCACATCCACGCCGTGCAGCCCGGCGCGATGGTCACCAGCAACGTGGCCTACATCCCCGCCGTCGAGGACGTGGTGAACAAACCGCTGCTCGACAAGATCGGCGGCAAACTCGACTACATCGGCATCGACTACTACTACGGCGTCGCGCCCGACGCGGTGACCGAGGAATGGAGTTTCGCCGAGCTCTGGAAGAACCCGCTGCACGCCGAGGGCATCTATTACGCGCTACGGCACTACGCGCGCGCCTTCCCGGGAAAGCCGCTCTACATCGTGGAGAACGGCATGCCCACCGAGAACGGCCACCCCCGCGCCGATGGCTACGGCCGCGCGGACAACCTGCGCGACACCGTCTACTGGCTGCAGCGCGCGGTCGCCGACGGCATGAACGTGCTGGGCTACAACTACTGGAGTCTCACCGACAACTACGAATGGGGCTCCTACACACCGCGTTTCGGCCTCTACACCGTCGACGTCCGCACCGATCCCACCCTCACCCGCCGACCCACCGACGCCGTGGCCGCCTACCGGGAGATCACCGCGTCCGGCGGCGTGCCCGCGGACTACCGCCCCACCCGCGACCCGAAGCTCTGCTCGCTGGTCGACGGGCTCTCGAGCTGCCTCGAACCGGTGACGCTGACCCGGTGACGCTGCCCCGGTGAACTCAGGCCCGGCGGCGTACTCGCGCGCCGTCGGGCCCGGCGGCGGGCTCGGCCGTGCGGTGCGTGCGGGCGACCAGGGCCGAGCGCAGGTACCACAACCCGGAGGGGTTGGTGGGGTCGAAGCCGATCAGGTGACCGATGCGCTTGAGGCGGTAGTCGACGGTGTTGGTGTGCACGTGCAGCAGCCGGGCGGTGCGCTGTCGATTGAGGTTGGTGGAGATGTGCACGCGCAGGGTTTCCAGCAGCTCGGGGTACTCCTCGAGGGGATCGAGCAGCCCGCCGAGGTACTCGCGGGCGGGGCCGGGCCGGGTGAGCTGGTATTCCAGGGCCAGATCGGTGAACCGGTAGAGTCCGGGCTCGCTGTGCATGCGCTGCACCATGTCGAGCAGTTCGTGGGCCTGGTCGGCGGCCTGCGGTACCCGGTCCGGCTCGGCGGCCACCACCGCGGCCCGCACCGGCACCTGCGCGGCCCCCGACAGGCGGGCGACCAGGTCGTCCAGCGCCTCGTCCGCGCAGGCGTCGGTGGGGATCAGGACGGTGCCGCCGTCCACGCTGAGCAGTGACAACGCGGCCTCGCCGACCCGGGTCGCCAGCTCGGCCTGTACTCTGCGCAGCTTGCGCCGGGCGACGACGCCGCCGTCCAGTGCCGGGTTGTGCTCGTCGGGGTGCTGCGGAACCGCCAGGGCCAGGACGTGATACGACGCGGCGATCGGAATGCCGCACTCACGCACCATGGTCGAGGTGGTGTTGCCCGCGAGCAGTGCCGAGGTGAGGGTGTGCACCGCGGTGTGGTGTTCACCGACGACCGCGCGCAGCTCCCGCACATAGGCGGCGGAGACGGCCACGGTGATGGCGTCGAGGATCTCCATGAACCGGCGCGCCACGTTGATCAGGCTCTCGTAATCCTGTGCGCTGGCCTGGGATTGGATCAGATCGAAACTGAGTTTGAAGCCCTCGTGGATGGCGTGCTGGATGGTGTCGATCGGGATGCCCTCGCGCGCCCAGCCCGCCGCCGCGGCGGCGACCTCGTCGATGTTCTCGCCGATCTCGTGACCGTCGAGCATCCGCATGGTCAATTCCAGGCAGGCGCGGGTGACCGCGGTGACGTCGCCGGCCAGCGCGTCGCCGGGCAGCGTTCCGCACGGCACGACGTTCTCGACGAAATGGCCTACCATTCGCCGGGAGATCGTGCGAACATCCCGCAGGTGCGTCGACGCGGGCCGGCCGGAGACGATCAGGTCCGGATCGGCCGTGGGTGGTGGGGTCATCGAGATTCCTTCCGCCCGGGTAACGCAGCGATTCAACCTAACGGCAATCGCGTGCTCGCTGGGAGGCGCAGGCGTCCGGTTTGTGATACTCGACGAGCGCTCCGGCGGCCCGTTGTGATCATCGCCAGCCGGATGGGGTGGTGTTCTAGACTCGGTGCGTGTCGATCTCCGCGTCACCCGATCCGCCGCGCGGCGGCAGACAGGCGCGTTGGCAGCCGCACAACGACCGGCGCCGCGAGCGCATCGTCGCCGCGCTCATCGAGCTGATCGAGGAGACCCCGCCGGGCATCGAGGTGCCGATGCAGCGGATCACCGAGCGGGCGGGGCTGGCGAAATCGGTGGTCTACCGGCAGTTCTCCGGCCGGGACGAACTCGACCGCCGGGCCAGGACGGCCATCTCCGATCAGTTCGCCGACACCCTGGCCACCGCGCTGGACGTCTCGGTCGGCTCGATCAACGAGATCCTGCACCGCGCCATCGCCGCGGTGGTCGACTGGATCGACGGGCACGCCAGCCTCTACGAATTCCTGCGCCGCGGCCCGGCGCTGGGCGACCCCGACGACGTCGACGGCGTGAGCAGCCTGAAGGACCGTATCGCCGCGGACACCCGCGGGCTGGTGTCCGGCTTGGCGGGCGTGATCGGCGTGGTGGACGAGCCGGTGGTCGACACCATGACCTTCGCCATCGTCTCGATGACCGAGGCGACGGTCACCCGCTGGGTGCGCAGTCCGGACCGGTTGATGGACCGGGACCGGCTGGTCACCGAACTCGCCGGGTACGCGTGGAGCGTGCTCGACGGCGTGTGCCGGGCCCAGGGTCTGCTCATCGATCCGGACGAGCCGCTGTTGTCGGTGCTCACCCGGCTCTCCGACGTGCAGACCCCGGGCTGACGGTCACGCCGCCCGGCGCTCGGGTTCGCTGCGGTAGCGCGAGGCTTCCCCGTCGACGTTGAGCAGCGCCCACAGCCGCTTGGTCACCGGGTTCATCAGGCCGAGTTCGTCGGCGAGTTTGCGCACGTCGCCGAAGTAGCCGGCCAGGATGCGCTTGGAGTGCGGCGCGCGCCAGAACGCTTCCTTGAAGACCTCGCGGGGCACGTCGAACTTCTCGGCGAACGAGCGCGGCGGCACCATGATCTCGCCGGCCAGCCACCGCATCACCACCGGGAAGGCGACCGCGCACACCGCCCGGCCCGCGGGCGTCATGTGCTCGAGGTGCGCCTTGAGGAACTCGTTGGCGAACGAGATGTGACGGGCCTCCTCGGCGATGTGGATCTGCATGCACCGGCGCACGGCGGGCGGGATGTTGCCGCCGTCGCGCAGCAGCGCCTTCTGGTAGTGGTCGATCGGCTCCTCGCCGCCGAGGATCCCGATGAACAGGATGGCCGGGGCGAAGCCGCCCGCGACGCCGATGAACGGCGAGAGCCTGCGGAAGATCGGCCGCATGCCCGGCACGTCGTCACCGATGCGGTTGACCAGTTCCTGGAACATCTGGATGTGGTTGCACTCTTCGGTCATCTCGTGCAGGCAGTACCGGAACTCCGGTGACTGGTTCGGCAGCTTCATGATGTACTGCATCATTCCGCGGATGAGCACACTCTCGAAGGCGGCGCCGACCTTGATCGCGTTGGCGGTGCGCCAGCGGCCGATCTCGATCTGCCGCTCCACGGGCAGGTTGCGGTACCACGAGGTCGCGCCGAGCGGATCGTAGTCCGGCGACAGGATCCAGCGCGGGTCGTTCTTGTCGATCCCGAGTTCCGGGGAGTCCCAGTCGATGTCGAGATACGGGTCGAATTTGCGGTGCACCGATCCGTCCGACAGGGTCGCCAGGGCGTCCCGGTACTCCTGATCGAACAGTCCGGCACGTACCGATTCGGACAGCGTCATCGATGCCTCCTCGTTCCCGCCGGCGCGCCGCGCCGGCTCTGCGCACGCGGGGTGCGTGATGTGATCCAGAATATATGGGACTACCGGTCCCACACAACACCCCGGGTGTCGTTCGCGCGTCCGGGCCGCGAATCGTCGCGGCTCAGGCGGGCAGGCCGAGGAGTTCGACCAGGTTCTCGACCAGCAGCTCGAACAGTTCGTCCCGGTCGGCGAAGGTGTCGCGGCCGTACATGTCGAACACGTCGAACCCGACCGCGCCGAACAACGCGGTCCACACCGAGACCAGGCGCGGCACCAGCCCGTCCGGCAGCCGGACCCCGAATTCCGCGCCCACCCGGGCGAAGCTGCGGGCCAGGTCCGGCGAGACCCGGACCGGCCGCGCCGGCTCGGTGAGCAGGCCGCGCTCGTGGGCGTCGGCCGCGATCCGCAGCAGGGCGGCGATCACCCTGGTGCCGGGATCGACGGTCTGTTCGGCGGGTGCGTCGTAGCCGGGCACCGGGGTGCCGAACAGCAGCCCGTACCAGGCCGGTTCCGCCAGCGCCCACGCCCGCACGGCCCGTGCGGCGGCCCGCAGCCGCTCGGCCGGGTCCTCGGGCGCGGCCGCGATCGCCGCGTCCACCGCGTCGCCGAGCGCGTTGTAGCCGTCGACCACCAGCAGCGTGAGCAGTTCGTCGCGACTGGCGACGTACCGGTACACCGCCGAGGAGACCACCCCGAGATCGCGCGCCACCGCGCGCAGCGACAGCGCGGCCGCGCCGTGCAGAGCCAGATGTTCGCGGCCGATGCGCTTGATGTCCTCCATGGTCCGGGCCCTGGCCCGCTGGCGGGGTGTGGTCATGTCCCACACCCTAGGCGGCGCTCAGGCCTCGGATTCGCGGACCGCGCGGTCGATCTCGTCGGCCAGGGTGGCGCCGGCGACCTCGCGGGCGGCGGCGCGGAAACGCTCACGGAACCGGCTGTGGTCGATGCCGATCCCTTCGCCGCCGTAGCTCGTCGCGGCCGCGTCGCGGAAGGTCGCGACGATCTCGTCGGCGAGTTCGGCCAACCGGGTCCTGATCAGTTTCCGCAGCGCGCCGCTGAGGGTGATGTCGGTGCCCAGGTCGTAGAGGATGAGCGCGCCTTTGAGCATGGGCTGGTCGGGAATGCGCCAGCCGCCCTCGCACCGGTGCAGGTACTCGGCCGCGATCAGTTCGTCGAGGATGTCGGCGCGCCGGTCGCCGAGCAGGGCGGTGAGCTGGTCGTCGTCGAGCACCGCCGATTGCTCGCCCGCGCCGGGATAGCGGGGATCGAGGACCGCGCGCCAATCCGCCGGGGCGCCCGACTGTGCCTGGACGTCGAACACCTCGCGGATCGCGTCGAGGCGCAGCCCGCGCGCCTGCATCTCGGCGATGTCGCGCAGGCGGGCGAGGTGATCGTCGCCGTAGACGGCTTCCTTGCCCGCGCGGCCGGGCTTGGGCAGCACGCCCAGCGAGTGGTAGTAGCGGATGGTGCGCGCCGGGACGCCGCTGAGTTCGGCGAGCTGCGAGCGGCTGTAGCGGGACACGACTGTCAGCATAGAGCGCCACCTCCCGCCTTCGTTGACAGTTCCTACTGTCGGCGTTAGCGTAGCGCGCGTCACTGCCGACGCGACCGAGGAGTTCCGCATGACCCAGCGAGAAACCGACTTCGACGTGCTCATCGTCGGTTCCGGGTTCGGTGGCAGCGTCACCGCGCTGCGCCTGGTCGAGAAGGGCTACCGGGTCGGCGTGCTCGAGGCCGGACAGCGCTTCGCCGACCACGAGCTGCCCAAGACCAGCTGGGACGTGCGCAAGTTCCTGTGGGCGCCCGCTCTGGGGTGCTACGGCATCCAGCGCATCCATCTGCTGCGCGACGTGCTCATCCTCGGCGGCGCGGGGGTCGGCGGCGGCTCGCTGAACTACGCCAACACCCTCTACGTGCCGCCGGAGCCGTTCTTCCGCGACCCGCAGTGGCGCGACATCACCGACTGGCGCGAGGAACTGACGCCGTACTACGAGCAGGCCCAGAAGATGCTCGGCGTGGTCCGCAACCCGCACATGACGCCCGCCGACGAGGTCTTCAAGAAGGTCGCCGACGACATGGGCTTCGGCGACACCTTCGTGCAGACCCCGGTCGGCGTGTTCTTCGGGGAGCCGGGAAAGACCGTGCCCGACCCCTACTTCGGGGGCGTCGGCCCCGAGCGCACCGGGTGTGTCGAGTGCGGTGACTGCATGGTCGGCTGCAAATACGGGGCCAAGAACACCCTGGTGAAGAACTACCTCTATCTCGCCGAGCAGGCGGGCGCACAGGTGGTGCCGATGACCACGGTCACCGCGATCCGCCCGCTCCCGGACGGCACCTGGGACGTGGAGACCAAGCGCACCGGCAAGCTGATCGGCAAGCAGCCCAAGACCTACACCGCGGGCCACGTGGTGCTGGCGGCAGGCACCCGCGGCACCCAGCAACTGCTGTTCGCCATGCGCGACAAGGGGGTGCTGCCCAAGCTCTCCGACCGCCTCGGCGTGCTGACCCGCACCAACTCCGAGTCCATCGTCGGCGCCGCCACCAAGACGCTGCAGCCCGGCCAGGACTTCACCAAGGGCGTGGCGATCACCTCCTCGATCCACCCCACCCCCGACACCCACATCGAACCGGTCCGGTACGGCAAGGGCTCCAACTTCATGGGCCTGCTCCAGACGCTGATGGTGGACGGTGGCGGCCGCATCCCGCGCTGGCTGAAATTCCTGCTGCTGGTGCTGCGCCGCCCGCTGGACCTGCTCAGCTTCCTGAGCACCAAGAACTGGAGCGAGCGCACCATCATCTCGCTGGTGATGCAGCACCTGGACAACTCCATCACCACCTACACCAAACGCGGCCTGTTCGGTCGCAAGATGACCTCGAAACAGGGCCACGGCCAACCGAATCCGACCTGGATCCCGGTGGGCAACCAGGTGACCCGCAAGGTCGCCGAGGAGATCGGCGGCATCGCGGGCGGCAGCTGGGGTGAGATCTTCAACATCCCGCTCACCGCGCACTTCCTCGGCGGCGCGGCGATCGGCGCCGACCCCGAGCACGGCGTCATCGACCCGTACCACCGCGTCTACGGCTACCCCACGCTGAGCGTGGTGGACGGTGCCGCGGTCTCGGCCAACCTGGGCGTCAACCCGTCACTCACCATCACCGCGCAGGCCGAGCGGGCCGCCGCCTACTGGCCGAACAAGGGCGAGCAGGACAAGCGCCCGCCGCAGGGCGAGGGCTACCGCCGGATCGACCCGGTGCCGCCGGTGCGCCCGGTGGTGCCCGCCGAGGCCCCCGCCGCCCTGGTGCTGCCGATCAGTCCGGTGCGCCGCACCGAGCAGGACACGCCCGCCGCGGGCTGACCCACCGCTCGCCACCCCACTTCGGCGAAACACCGCCGGGGTGGGCCGCGTGCTCGTATCTTGGCCCTAGCAGCAGATCGGAGTGGGACAGTGGCAGCAGAACAGATGGCCGCGGACTACGTCGTGGTCGGGACCGGGTCCGCGGGCGCGGTGGTCGCCCACCGGCTCAGCGAGGATTCCGGCACCCGTGTGGTGGCGCTCGAGGCGGGTCCGCCGGACAAGAACAAGTTCGCGCACATCCCGGCCGGATTCGCGAAACTGTTTCGCTCCGAACTGGACTGGGACTACCTGACCGAGCCGCAGCCCGCCCTGGACGGGCGCCGCATCTACTGGCCGCGCGGGCGGATGTTCGGCGGCTCCTCGTCGATGAACGCGATGATGTGGGTGCGTGGCTTCCGCGCCGACTACGACGAGTGGGCACTGCTGGCCGGGGACGAGTGGGGCTTCGCCGCCGCGGTGGAGCAGTACCGGCGCATCGAGAACGTCCAGGACGCGCAGTACCCCGACGAGGGCACCGGAGGGCCGATCCACGTCGAGCACCAGCGCAGCCCGCGCTCCTCGACCGCGGCGTTCCTGACCGCGGTGCAGGAGTCCGGCTTCCCGGTGGAGCCGCCGAACCGCCCGCAGCCCAAGGGTTTCAGCCAGACCATGGTCACCCAGCACGGCGGCAGGCGGTGGAGCACCGCCGACGCCTACCTGAAACCGGCCATGCGCCGACCGAACCTCACCGTGCTACCCGAGGCGCTCGCCACCCGGGTGCTGTTCGAGGGCACGCGGGCGGTCGGGGTCGAATACCGCCGCGGCACCGAGACATTCGTGGTGCGGGCGCGGCGCGAGGTGGTGCTGTGCGGCGGTGCGATCAACAGCCCGCAACTGCTGATGCTGTCCGGCGTCGGCGACGCCGATGAGCTGGCCCGGCACGGCATCCCCGTGGTCCGGCACGCACCCGAGGTCGGCGCGAACCTCCAGGACCACCTCGTCGCGGGCCTCGGTTACTCCGTCGAGGGCGATTCGCTCTTCGCCGCGGAGAAACCGAAGGAACTGCTGAACTACCTGTTGCGCCACCGCGGCATGCTCACCTCCAACGTCGGCGAGGCGTACGGGTTCGTGCGCAGCAGGCCCGACCTCGAGCAGCCGGATCTGGAGCTGGTGTACGCGCCCGCCCCCTTCTACTACGAGGGTCTGCTCGACCCGACCGAACACGGCGTCATCCTGGCCACGGTGTTGTTGCGCCCGGAGAGCCGCGGCCGCATCACCCTGGCCTCGGCCGACCCGACCGCCAAGCCGGTGATCGATCCGCGCTACCTGTCCGACAGCGACGGGGTGGACCGCGCGGCGATCCTGTCCGGCCTGCGCACCTGCGCCAGGATCGCCGAGGCGCCCGCCCTCAAGGCCGTGCTGGGCGATCTGATCTACCCGCCGAAGGCACCCGCCGACCTCGAAGCCGCCATCGAGCTGGCGCTCACCGGCTACTCGCACACCCTTTATCACCCGGTCGGCACCTGCCGCATGGGTACCGACCCGGTGAGCGTGGTCGATCCGCAGCTGCGGGTCCGCGGCGTGGCGGGGCTGCGGGTGGCGGACGCGTCGGTGATGCCGCTGCTGGTCCGCGGGCACACGCACGCGCCGAGCGTGTTCGTCGGCGAGCAGGCGGCCCGCTTCCTGCGGGCGGGCTGAGGACCGCCCGCGGCGGGGATCCTCGCGACCGACCCCTAGGACGCGACCAGCGTGACGCCGAGCGCGGCGACCGAGATCGCCAGGTAGGGCAGCGGGTAGCCGACATCGGCGAACACTCGCGCGCGCAGGACGGTGAGCACCGCGAGTGAGAAGTAGCCGACGAGCCCGATCGCGGCGGCCAGACCGACCGGAGCGACGACGAGCCCGGCCAGCAGCCCGAGCGCGCCGATCGCCTTGACGGCCGCCAGCGGGTACAGGGCCCGGTCCGGGATGCCGTAGGTGCGCATGTTGGCGCGCACCCATTCCGGGCGCACCAGGTCCACCCCCGCGGCGAAGGCGGCCGCGGCGGCGGCCAGTGCGGTGAGGACGACGTAGGCGACGTGCATGGGGACACCCTTCTGTCGAGGCCGACGAGCGGCTCTGCGATCGTGATGACGCGGGCGCGCACGCGCCCGTCATGAGGTCGACGGACGGGGGGCGGCGAAGGTGACCGTGGACGAGCCGCAGCAGCTGGCCGGGCGCTTCGAACGGCAGCGCGGGCGGCTGCTCGGCCTCGCCTACCGCATGCTCGGCGGGATGAGCGAGGCCGAGGACGCGGTCCAGGAGGCCTGGCTGCGGCTGTCCCGCGCCGACACCGCCGACGTGGTGAACCTGGACGCCTGGCTCACCACGGTGGTGTCCCGGATTTGCCTGGACATGCTGCGCACCCGGGGCGCGCGGCGCGAGGAACCCCTCGACGCGGCTACCGCACTGCTGCGGCCCGCCCCCGACCGCGCACCGGAAGAGGAAGCGGCACTGGTGGATTCCGTGGGCCGCGCGCTGCTGGTGGTCCTGGACCGGCTCGGCCCCGACGAGCGGGTCGCCTTCGTGCTGCACGATCTGTTCGCCGTGCCGTTCGAGCAGATCGCGCCGATCGTGGACCGCAGCGCGGCCACCACGAAGAAGCTGGCGAGCCGGGCCAGGGCGCGGGTGCGCGGCGAGCAGACCGCGGCCGACCCGGATCTCCCCCACCATCGCGCCGTGGTGCAGGCCTTCCTCGACGCCGCCCGCGGCGGTGACATCGCCGCGCTGCTGCGCGTCCTGGCGCCCGAGGTGGTGCGCACCGCCGATCCCGCCGCGCTGCCCGCCGGTGCGGCGCCGGTCGTCCGCGGCGCCGACGCCGTCGTGCGCGAGACGCTGCTGCTGCGCACCCGCGCCGCGGCCGCCGATCTGGCCCTGGTGGACGGCCGGGTGGGCATGGTCGTCGCCCCCGCGGGCCGGCTGCTGCTTGCCCTGCGGATCACCGTGGCCGACGGCCGGGTCGCCGGCTACGAGGTGGTGGCCGAGCCGGCCCGGCTGGCGCGGCTCTCCCTCGCGGTGCTCGACTGATTCGGGCGGCCCCGGCGCACGGAGCCGAAAACTACACGGCCGGAATGCGATCGAAGCCGAGCGGCGGTGTCGGGTGCGGGCCGGAGCGGCGGACCGGGCGGAAATCCGGCAGCGCGGTGAGCACGTCGACGTTGCGCGCCGCGTAGCAGCGGACCTGCGGCAACGCCCGCGACACCTCGGCGCGCTCGACCGGCTCGTCGTCGATGTAGGCGATGGTGTCCAGACTCAGGCCGAGGGTGCGCGCGATCCGCACGATCGACGCCGATTTCCGGCCCCAGCCGATCTCGAGGGCGGAGAACATCTCGTAGACGCCGTGGCGGTAGAGCCGCTCGAGGGTGAGCCCGCGGTCGCTGCGGCTGGCGGCGGCGTGCCAGATGCCGCGCTCGTTGAGGACCCGCAGCGTGCGCAGGGCGGCCGGTCTGGGCGCGGTGCTGGTGGCGTCGCAGACGACGCCGTCCCACAGCGTGTTGTCCAGTTCCCAGACAAGACATCTCAGAGCCGGTCGCATGCCTGCCCCTCATCGGTTCGTCACCACAGCAGCCGCGCCGATAATACCGTTCGCGCCACGACCCGCCACCCGAGCGGCATCGTCGACCGGGTGCTTTCCCGCTCCGGCCCAAGTCACGCCCGGCCCCGCCTGTGAGGTCGCCCATGAGTAACGGTCCCGGGGTGTGCGAAGCGTCTCATCCCGGATAGAGTCGAGCGCCGCGCCTCCGCACAGTGATATCGGCGGATCGGGCGCCACGGCGAGTTCGAAGGACAAGACGACACTATGAGCGGTACGCGAGAGAAGCTGGATCAGCTACTGGGGATCCTGGAACTCGCCGAGGAACCTGCCGGAGAAGCCGGCATCGCGAAACGCAAAGCCAAGGAGATACCGAGCGCTCGCGAGCGCGTGCGCATGCTGCTGGACAAGGGCACGTTCGTCGAGATCGGAAAACTGGTGCGCCAGCCGGGATCCGGCGACGCCATGTACGGCGACGGCGTGGTCACCGGCCGGGGCTACATCGACGGCAGGCCGGTGGTGGTGATCGCCCACGATCAGACCGTGCACGGCGGGTCGGTGGGCGAGATGTTCGGTCGCAAGGTGGCCGCGGCGATGGAGTTCGCCTACCAGAACGCCTGCCCGGTCATCGCCATCAACGACTCCGGCGGCGCCCGCATCCAGGATGCGGTCACCTCGCTGGCCTGGTACGCGCTGATGTGCCGTCGGCAGGAGGATCTGTCCGGCTACGTCCCGCAGATCGCCGTCATGCTCGGCAAGTGCGCCGCGGGCTCGGTGTACGGGCCGGTCAACATGGACGTGCTGGTCGCCACCGAGAAGTCCTACATGTTCGTCACCGGCCCCGAGGTGATCAAGGCGGTCACCGGGGAGACGGTCAGCGCGGAGGAACTCGGCGGCGCGGCGGTGCAGGCCGAGAACGGCACCGTGCACCACGTCGCGTCCACGGAGCAGGCCGCTTTCGACTGGGTGCGCGACTACCTGAGCTACCTGCCGTCGAGTTGCCTCGAGCAGCCGCCGGTGGTCAACCCGGGTCTCGAGCCCGAGATCACCGACCACGATCGCGAGCTGGACTCGATCATCCCGGACTCGGACAAGGTCGGCTACGACATGCACGAGATCCTGCTGCGCATCTTCGACGACGGTCAGCTGCACGAGATCGGCGCGGCCACCGCGGGCAACCTCATCACCGCCTTCGCCCGGGTGGACGGCCGCCCCATCGGGGTGATCGCCAATCAGCCGCAGGTGCTCGGCGGGGCGCTCGACGCGCAGTGCTCGGACAAGGCCACCCACTTCATCCGGCTCTGCGACGCCTTCGGCCTGCCGCTGGTGTTCGTGGTCGACACCCCCGGCGTGCTGCCCGGTATCGAGGAGGAGCGCAACGGCGTCATCAAGCGGGGCGGCCGGTTCTTCCGGGCGGTGATCGAGGCGACCGTGCCCATCGTCACCGTGGTGACCCGCAAGGCCTACGGCGGCGGTTACGCGGTGATGGGGTGCAAGCAGCTCGGCGCCGATGTCAGCTTCGCCTGGCCCACCGCCCGCATCGCGGTGATGGGCGCGGAGAGCATGGTCGGCATCATCGGCCGCAAGAAGCTCGCCGAGACGCCCGCCGACCAGCGCGAGGTCGTGCGGCAGCAGATGATCGATTTCTACAACGCCACCATGGCCACCCCGTGGATCGCGGCCGAGCGCGGCTACATCGACGCGGTGATCGAACCGTCCCAGACCCGGCTCGAGATCCGCAAGGCACTGCGGATGCTGCGCGACAAGAATCCGCGGCCGCGCCACAATCCGCGCAAGCACAGCCTTTTCCCGGTGTAAGCACGAATTTCCCGCGCGCGGGCGATTTCCGGTGGAATCGTGAATGATCACAGATTCCACCGGAAATCGCCCGTTTTCGCTTCCGCCATGGTCGACCGTGGCTCCCGATCCGTGGGATGACCTGCGGTTCTGTGCGATCCCACAAGTCCGTTCGCGGTCGGGTGAGGTGGGCAAACAAAGTGTGAACAGTGGTAACCGAAAACGCTTGACCAAGATCGAGCGCGAGGGTTACAAATGAAATCTCCGCCGACCCGAGCTGTTCGAACCGGCCGACGAGAATTGCACGCCAGTGGTTACCGATGTCCTCGATGTGACCGCGGATCTGCCCATCTCCCGCCAGGCGGTGTGGGATCTGCTCCGCGAACCGCAGACCTATCCTCGTGTCTTTCCCGGTGTGGGCGCCTGCGATCCCCTGGAATCGGTGGGCGGCCACACGATGCTGCGCCTGCGCGTCGGCACCGCCGCCGCGGGCATCCGCCTGCACACCGTCCAGCTCCGCGTCGGACGCTGGTACGAGAGCCTGGAGCTGGTGTGCCCGGCGCTGGGCAGCTTCGCGTCGGTGCGGCTGCTCGGCGACGAGCGCCGCACCCGCGTCACCGTGACACTCTTCGCGCCCGGCCGCATGCACCCGGCGATCGAGCGCTCCACCAACGCCGCCATCGCCGCCTGGACCGAACGCGGCCTGCGGCGCATCGCCGACCTGGTGCGCGGCACGCCGACCTCCACGGTGGTCAACGGCGAGAACTCCCCGGTCCGCCGGCGCGCCGAAGTGCTGCGCCAGATGGTCGGCACCGGTGTCGTGCCCACCACGCGACCCGACATCGGGCTCCGGCAGCTGCGCATGCTCTCCGAGTGGGGATTCAACATGGCGGGCGGGTACGCGGCGGGCGCGGTGTTCGACCCGGCCCGGACCGCCCTGGTCGACGAGCACGGCACCGCCACCTTCGCCGACGTGCACGAGCGGACCACCGCGATCGCGGGCGCGCTCGGCGAACTGGGCCTGCGCGCGGGCGACGCGGTCGGCCTGCTGGCCCGCAACCACCGTGGCATGGTCGAAACCATCGTGGCGGCCGGGAAACTCGGTGTCGACGTCGCGCTGCTCAACACGGGACTGCCCGCCCGTCGCATCGAGGAGGTGGTGCAGCGCGACAAGCTCACCGCGCTGTTCGTCGACGACGAGTTCGACCATCTGGTCCAGTACCTACACGCCGACCTGCCGCGCTACGCCACCGAGGCCACCGCGGTCCCGGGCCGGATCACCCTCGACGATCTGGCGGGCATGGGCCACACCCGGTTCCGCAAACCCACCCGGCCCGGCAAGCTGATCGTGCTCACCTCCGGCACCTCGGGCACCCCCAAGGGCGCGCGACGTCCGCATCCCAAGGGCTTCAGCACCGTCGCCGCGCTGCTCTCCCGCATCCCACTGGGCATGGACGAGACCATGCTCATCCCGGCGCCGTTGTTCCACACCTGGGGCCTGGCCGCGCTGCAACTGAGCACCGCGCTGCGCTCGACGGTGGTGCTGCCGCGGCACTTCGACGCCGAGCAGTGCCTGCGGCTCATCGCCGACCACCGGGTCAGCACGCTCATCGCCGTGCCGATCATGGTGCACCGCATCCTGGAACTGCCCGCACACGTGCGCGCCCGCTACGACACCTCCAGCCTGCGGGTGGTCGCCAGCTGCGGAGCGCCGCTGGCCGCGCACACGGTGCTCGGCTTCATGGACGCCTACGGCGAGATCCTCTACAACGTCTACGGCTCCACGGAGGTCTCCTGGGCCACCATCGCCGATCCGGCCGACCTGCTCGCCGCCCCCACGACCGCGGGCACACCCCCGCTGGGCACCAAGGTCGCCGTGCTCGGACCCGACCACCGCCCGGTGCCCGTCGGCGCCACCGGGCACGTGTTCGTGAGCAATCACATGCTCTTCGACGGCTACGTCAACTCCGCCCCGCCCGACGAGGCCGACGGCATGCTCGACACCGGCGATCTCGGCTATCTCGACGCCACCGGACGGCTGTTCATCGCGGGCCGCGACGACGAGATGATCATCTCCGGCGGGGAGAACGTCTTCCCCCGCCCCGTGGAGGAGGCGCTGGCCTACCTGCCGCAGGTGCGCGAGGTCGCGGTGGTCGGCGTGCCGGACCCGGAGTACGGCCAGCGGCTGGCGGCGTTCGTGGTGAAAAGGGAAGGCACCGGACTGGATTCGGACATGGTGCGCACCTACATCCGCAACCGGCTGAGTCGGTTCTCGGTGCCGCGCGACGTCACCTTCCTCAGCGCGCTTCCCCGCGGTGACACCGGCAAGATCCTCAAGCGCCTGCTCACCGGCGAGGCCGGAGGCGAGGATCTGCACCCGATCATCGGGACGATCGCCCCGAACCCCTGACCCACCCTCAGCGGCCCAGCGGCTCGTCCACGGTGGCGGGCTGGCGCAGCCGTAGCGCCTCTAGCAGGCCCTTGGTGTACTGCGGCGGCGACGCGTGCACCGAGAGCATGTTCGCGACCGCGCGATAGGCGGACAGGTCCGACTCCTTGTCCAGGTACAGCGCGCCGGTGAGCTGCTGGAGGTAGACGATGTCGGGCAGGTCGGCCTCGGTGAAGCGCAGCACGGTGAAGGCGCCGTCGGCGAGGGCCGGTCCGCCGACGTGGTCGGGCAGCACCTGCAGGGTGATGTTCGGTCGGTCCAGGGCCTCGAGCAGCCGATCGAGCTGGTCGCGCCACACGGCCGACCCGCCGATCGGCCTGCGTAGCGCGGCTTCCTCCACGATCAACCACACCTGCGGCGGGTCGGTCCGATCCAGGATGTGCTGCCTGCGCATGCGCAACGCGACGCGGCGCTCGATCGCGTCGGCGGGTTCGTCGGGGTGTGCCAGGGTCAGCAGGGCGCGCGCGTAGTCGGCGGTCTGCAACAGTTCCGGGACCGCCCGTGGCTCGTAGCAGCGAATCAGCCGCGCGCCCTGCTCCAGGCCGAGATAGGTGTCGAACCACTTGGGCAGCCAGTCCGAGTCGTGGTGCCACCAGCCCGAGGCATTGGCCTGCCTGGCCAGCGTGAGGAACTCCGCGCGCTCGGTCTCGTCCTCGACGCCGTAGAGCGTGAGCAGGTCGACCAGATCGCGTTCGCGAAAACCGGTGCGACCCAGCTCCAGCCGGCTGATCTTCGAGTGCGATCCGCGGATCGCCTCGCCGGCGTCCTCGCGCGAGATGCCGCGGCTCTCGCGCAGCCGCCGCAGCCTGCCGCCGAGAATCATACGAAGCACAGTCGGACCGCCTTCGGGAGCGGGTTGTCTTGCGGGCGGGGCAGATTCGGTGCCGGGAGCATGGCGTCGGCCGTCCGGGGAACGCATCCATAGAGTCTGCCATGCGCACAGCGCATGACTCCAGCACTAAAACGGAGTGTCTTCAGTGATATTCATCCGGGGTCGCCGCGGCGTCTAGGCTGGTTCACGACGCGGCCCCACGGCAGGGAAGGACGGCGGGTGACACTTCGGAGACCGGCGGGCAGGCGCGCGGCGGCGGTCCTGGCCCCGCTGGCGCTGGCCGCCCTCCTCACCGGTTGCGGCGACGACCAGCCCGCCGCCGCTCCCCCGGCCACCGCCACCACCCCGCGTCCGCCGACCACCGCCACACCGCCGCCGGTCGCCGCACTGCCGACGATCGATCCCTACGCGGACGTCCCGCTGATCGATCGGGTGGAGTGGACCGACACGGTCGACGGCGACCGGCTGCTGGTCGTGCCGACCCGGGCGGGCCGGGACACCACCTTCCCCGGCGCGGAGAACCGCGCCTGGGCCGAGATCGTCGCGCTCTCCCCGGCGGCCGACAGCCCCGGCATGCGCGACCAGTTCGTCTGCCACTGGCACTGGGCGCGGCTGGTGCAGCCGGACAAACCGAGCTGGAACCTGGAACCCTGGCGCCCGGCGGTCGGGTATCAGGAGACCGTGCGGGCCTCCTGCAATCCCGGCGGACCCGAGCGCTGACCCGAACCGGCGTCGACACGAGAGGACCGACATGGACGTGGTGATCGCAGGCGGACACGGCAAGATCGCGCTGCTGCTGGCCGAGCAGCTGACGGCGAACGGGCATCGGGTGCGCAGCCTGATCCGCAACCCCGAGCACACCGGTGACGTCGTGGCGACCGGCGCGGAGCCGGTGCTGCTCGACCTCGAACAGGCCGACGTCACCGCGGTGGCCGCCGCCCTCGCCGGCGCCGACGCGGCGGTCTTCGCGGCCGGCGCGGGACCGGGCAGCGGTGCGGCCCGCAAATACACCGTCGACCGGGACGGTTCGGTCCTGCTCGCGGAGGCGGCCCAGCGCGCCGGAGTGCGGCGCTTCGTGCAGATCTCGGCGATGGGCACCGGTGCGCCACCGGCACCGGGAACGGACGAGGTGTGGGCGGCCTATCTCGACGCCAAGACCCAGGCCGAAGACGATCTGCGGTCAAGGGATCTGGACTGGACGGTGCTGCGGCCGGGCCGCCTGGTCGACACGGTCTCCAGCGGTTCGGTCACGCTCAGCACCGGACGGGTGGGTCGCGACAGTATCGCTCGCGCGGACGTCGCCGCCGTCATCGCCGCGTTGCTGCCCGCAGCGAACACCGTGCACACCACACTCGAGCTGGTAGCGGGCGTCACACCGATTTCCGAGGCCGTCGCAGCAATCAGTAACTGAAAAATTGCTGAACTGATCTGCGCGGCAAGGAAATAAGTACCATCCACTCGGTTGGATTCAGCCCCGGGCACATCCATTGGATTCGTTTTCATCACGATTGCGTGTGCTTGCTCCCGTTCGGATGACAGAAGCGGTAGACCGGGAGTGCACGGCGAATCCGATCGAGCGGAAGGCCTCACGCACCGCGAGACGGATTCTTCACACACCGGTGAGTGCGGGCCCGGACCGCGCCCGCACCCGCCGGACGAAGCACCACCCCAGGCCCGACCGACCCGCCGGCACCCGATCCGACGGGCCACGAGCGGCGGAAACACCGCCGCGCGACGGGCAGCGCACGGTATCCGCACGGGGATGATCGGTGGCAGTCACCCATAGCGAACCACCCGGTCGGCACGACCGGTAGTACTGCCGGAATGCGAAAGTCATTCTCTGCGAATACAAATGGACCGTACAGATGTACTTGCATCTGCAAGACACACGGTCCTAGACTCTGAATCGCACAGCTCGACAAGGGGACAACCAGGGGCGGCCGTTACGGCGAATCGACGGGCAATGTCGCCATAAGTTAGCCGCCGCCGAAAGTCAGGGGCGTTCACATGAATCAACCACTCATTGGCGGCCACGTCGGCCTCGCCGAATCCGCTCTGGCCGTCCAGCCAGCGAACGGTAGAACCATGAGCACACCGTCGGCCCGGTCCGGGCAACGAACCACCAGCTATTCGCGGGAGACCGCCGTCGCCTTCGTCATCGACGCCGTCGAGTCCACCGGCGCCGCGACGCGGAACGACTTCGACATCGATCGGATCGTCAACACCGCCCACGACCTGGCGGACGACTGGGATCTGAACACCCTGCAGCCGGAGACCTTCTGGCGCATCGCGGCCACGTTCATCAAGCAGTGACGGCCGCGCGGTAGCTGCCGGTTCGCCTCCCGATCACCGTCCACTGGTCGGGTGGCGGTACCGCGGGCCACGACGACGAATGACGGCCTGCCCGGAGCGATCCGGGCAGGCCGTCATCCATTTCGCGACCGGGCGGTCGCTTCCGAACTGCTACAAGCCGGCGGCGAAGTTCTTCAACCAGTCCACCGACTTGTCGGGCGCCAGCGCCTGGACGCTCAGGCGGTCCATCACCGACCGGTACAGCGCCAAGTCCTGCGTACGATCCAGATACAGGGCACTGGTCAGGTGTTCGAGGTACACGACGTCGGGCAGTTCCGCCTCGGCGAAGCGCAGAATGCTGAACGACGCCCCCGCGGCGGCGTGCTCACCCGCCGAGTAGGGCAACACCTGCAAGGTGACGTTGGGCAGCGCGGCGAGTTCGATCAGGTGCTCGATCTGCGCCCGGTGCACCTGCACGCCGCCCACCGGCCGGTGCAGGGCCGCCTCGTCGAGGACGGCCCACACGATCGGCGGCTCCGGCCTGCGCAGGATCTCCTGCCTGCGCCTGCGGACGTCGACCCGGCGATCGGTGTCGGCGTCGTCGCTGCCCAACGCCAGCACGGCGCGGGCGTAATCGGGGGTCTGCAACAGGCCGGGCACGAGGTGTGCCTCGTAGGTACGGATCTTCCACGCGGCCTGTTCCAGACCGAGATACTGACCGAACCACTGGGGCAGCAGATCGCTGTAGCGATGCCACCACCCCGGCTCGTTGGCCCGGCGCGCGAGATCCAGGAACGATTCGCGCTCGGCGGGGTCGACCACGCCGTAGAGCGTCAGCAGATCCCGGATGTCGCGTTCCTTGAAGCCGGTGCGGCCCAACTCCAGACGACTGATCTTCGCGTGCGATCCGCGGATGGCGTCACCCGCCGCTTCCCGGGTGATGTTGCGGCTCTCCCGCAATTTCCTCAGCTGACCGCCGAGTGCGATCCGCAGTACGGTCGGACCACGTTCCGCGACAGCTTGTTGCACACGACCGTCGTCGTTGGGTTCTGCGATCATGGAGCTCGTCTCCGCTACTCGAGGGCGCATTCCCGTCCGCACGGGAGGCGCCACTGCGCCACCAGCATCCAGGGGGTCCCGGCACCACCAGTGTGGCACATCCGTCGCCGGTCACAAAGACCACCGGCACACCTGTGGCGTCGCGGGAATCGGCGCACCGCTCGACGACGGAGACGATCCGGCGCCGCCCGGGCTCTCAGTTGGTCAGATCGTCGAACTCCCCGGCTTTCGCGCCGCGAACGAACGCATCGATCTCGGGCCGGGTGTAGAAGATGACTGCTCCTTGGGGGTCGCGCGAGTTCCGCATGGCCACAAGACCGTTGGTCGCCTCGGCGAGTTCGACGCAGTTGCCGCCGCTCGGGCCGCTGAACGAGCTCTTCCGCCAGGCACCGGTGATGCGGTGCGCGATCGTCTCCGACATGTCCACTCCTCGTTTGCGCAGTGTGAGTGATTCGTACGAGTCGGTTTTGCAGATGCACGCTCAAACGTTCTTGCATTTGCACCGACGCGTGGACGATAGCACGAAGTTCACCGCGGGGGGCGTTGTGCGCCAAGGATTTTCGGACCTACTGGTCGGCTTTGTTACGCGTGTCGAGAACTGTCCGAATACGCCGAGTTCAGGTCCCTCATCTCGGCGGCCGACCGGCCTTGAATCTTGTACTGTCACAGTGCAACAACGGATGTACCGACCGTTCGCGCGGGGAGGTCGCGCACGGCGGTACCGCCATCACGAAGAACCGCTCGCCTGAGGAGTCGCACGCAATGCCCGATGACCACGCCCCGTTGATCCGGACCGACATCCCGCACTCGGCGCGCATCTGGAACTACTGGATGGGCGGCAAGGACTACTACGAAATCGACAGGGTCGCCGGCGACGCGGGCATCGAGGTCGACCCCGACATCACCACCATGGCGGTGCAGTCACGGCAGTTCCTCATCCGCGCCGTGCGGTTCCTGGCCAGCGAGATCGGCATCCGCCAGTTCCTCGACATCGGCACCGGCCTGCCCACCATGCAGAACACCCACGAGGTGGCCCAGAGCGTCGCGCCGGAGTCCAAGGTCGTCTACGTCGACAACGATCCGCTGGTGCTCACCCACGCCAGGGCGCTGCTGACCAGCACCACCCCCGAGGGCGTGACGACCTACGTCGACTGCGACTTCCACGACCCCGAGCAGATCATCGCCGACGCCCGCAACGTGCTCAATCTGAACGAGCCAGTCGGCGTGATGTTCATGGGCGTGCTCGGCCACGCCAAGACCTACGACGAACTGCGCCGCATCGTGGACACCGTGCTCGCGGCGGTGCCCTCGGGCAGCTACCTGGTCATGTGGGACGGCACCGACGACAGTGCCGAGTACGTCGCCCTGTGCAAGAACTACGCCGAAACCGGTGGCGTGCCCTATGTTCCGCGGCCGCAGGAGCAGATTCGCGCGGTGTTCGACGGATTGGAGATGGTGGAACCGGGGTTCGTCTCCATCACGCAGTGGCGGCCCGACGCCACCCAGGTGGGCGAGATCCGGCCGATCTCGGCCTACGGCGCGGTCGCGCGCAAGCCCTGACGCCGACGCGGCATCACGAGCCAAACCCCCTGCGGCACAACGGCGGCCGTCGTCCTGCGCGGACGGCGGCCGCCGTTTACAAACCGCCCGGCACCCTTACAGATGTACTTGCATCTGTAAGCGACACGGCCGTAAACTCGCCGCAAGACATATCGGGGAGGTCCGCCGGAATTTCCGTTCGGCGCCGGATCATCGCCTCCCCATCGCCAGAAGCGAGGGGCGGTCGAAATGCACCAACCATTCCGAACTCCCTACCCGGCGGGCATCGCTGCGGGGATAGCCGAACCACCACGCTCCCCCGCCGAGACCTGGCGTGCTCGGGTGTACACCGATGTGGCATCGGCCGATTGCAGCGTCGAGCCGGGCGGGCTCACCTATCGCCGCGCCCGCGAGATCCTGCTCGTTCACGAGGTCCACGGACCGCAGTGCCGGCAGTGGCTGGCCGCCGCGGCCTACCTGTCGGCCGGACTCGACGACGAGTGACCGAAGCGGCACGCCCTAGAGCTCACCAGCGCAGCACCGGTTTGACGATCGTCCCCGCGCGCTGATCCGCGAGCGCCGTCTCGATCTCCGCGCTCGGATAGACGCTCACCAGCCGATCCAACGGCAACCGGCCCGAGCGGTACAACTCCAGTAGCCGGGGCACGAATTCGGTGGGCACCGAGTCCCCCTCCAGGCAACCCCGGATGCTCTTGCCGTGCACCACGATGTCCCGCATGTCCAGCGGCGGTGCGCCGGTCCCGAGGCCGACCGCCGCGACGGTGCCACCCACCCCGAGCGCGCGGACCGCGTCGGCCAGTACGGTGGGAATGCCGGTGGCCTCCAGCGCGTGGTCGGCCCCTCGCCCGGTCAGTTCGCGCACCCGGGCGGTGGTGTCGCCGTCGGCGGGGTCGAGTGCCGCGGTCGCGCCCAGTTCGAGCGCCAGGGCGCGACGTTGCGCCGAGGTCTCCACGACGACCGTCCGCACCCCGTCGAGCGTGCGGGCCGCCAGCAGCGCGGCCAAGCCCACCGCGCCCGCGCCGTACACCACCAGCCAGGAATCCGCTTCCGGCCGAAGCAGATTCAGCACGGCACCGGCGCCGGTCTGGAAGCCGCAACCCAGCGGGGCGGCCACGACCGGATCGACCGACGGGTCGATGACGACGGTGTTGTCGGCGGTGGCGAGCGCATAGCCGGCCAGGCTCGATTGACCGAAGAACCCGTCGAGGACCGGTGCGCCGTCGACGGTCACCCGCGGCGTACCGTCCGCCCTCCGCCCGAACGTGTTGAGAGCGGTGGCTTTTCGGCAGTATGCCGGGCGGCCGGTGGCGCAGTTGCGGCAGGCGCCGCAGTGCCGGAACGTCAGGACCACGTGGTCGCCGGGGCGCACCGCCGTGACCGCGCCGCCGACCTCCTCGACCACCCCTGCGCCCTCATGGCCGAGCAGCACCGGTCGATCGGCGGCGCCGGCGGCCCTGCTGACCAGATCGGTGTGGCAGATGCCCGAGGCGAGCACGCGAACCAGGATCTCGTCCGGACGCGGGGCGTCCAGGCACACCTGTTCGAGCTGGAACGGGCCGCGCGGATCCCGCGACAGCGCCGCCGTGGTCGTGCGCATCACGAATCCCGCTCCAGCAGGAAGTAGAAGTGCTCACCGCGGCTGAGCACCAGCTCGGGCCTGCCGTTCATGATGCCCATGAGGGTGTTCTCGTCGAGCCACTTGAAATGGTCGAAGACGGCGCGGCCGTCGTAGACCATGGTCGCGGTGACCTCGCCGCGGAACTCGATGTTCCACAACGTCGCCTCACCCTGGCCGAGTTCCACATTGGAGAACAGGCTGCCGTCCTCGGCGCGGCAGATGAGCGGCTTGGCATCGTCGAGCGCCAGGAAGTGCTTGCCGTACCAGCGGCTGGCGGGCAGCGCCCGGCACAGCGGATGACCGGTCGGGAAGGCATCGCCGCGCCAGTTGCCGAGGATGTCCTCGGCCCGCGCGGTCGGCAGCTGCGCCCACAGCCGGTCCAGGTCGCGGGGCGAGACGCCCTCGTGCTGCTCGCGCAGTTGCCGCCAGTCGATCTGTTCGCTCATCACAGTCCTCGCCTCCGCCGGTGCCGAACCACCCGGTTCGCGGATCGACCTTATATCCGAACCAAACGGTTCGGCAAGATAGGATCGTCGGCATGCGTGCAGCTGGAGAGGCCACCCGGGAGCGGATACTCGCGGCGGCGAAGGCCGAGTTCGCCGAGTTCGGCGTCGCCGGTGCGCGGATCAATCGCATCGCCACGGCCGCCCGCGCCAGCAAGGACCGGCTCTACGCCTACTTCCCCGGCAAGGACGAGTTGTACGCGGCCGTCACCGAACGCTGGACGGCACAGACCACCGCGGAGACGGCGCTGGCGGCCGACGACCTGCCCGGCTACGTCGGGCGGTTGTTCGATCATTTCGTGGCCAACCCCGACAATGCCCGGTTGCAGGCGTGGGCCGATCTGGAACCGACGACGCACGCGGCCGTCGCCACGGTGCTGAAGGCGGCGATCGCCCCGAAGCTGGCCGAGATCCGGCGCGGCCAGGCCGCGGGCACGGTGACCACCGAGTTCCATCCGGCCGCCTTGCTGCGCATCCTCACCGATCTGGCGCGCACGTCGGCCACCCACGCGATCCAGGCCACGTCCGGGCCGAGCCGGGCGGCGCAGCGCGAGGCGATCGTGCTGGCCGCGCGCCGCCTCGTCGAGCCTCGCCCCTGATCGGAAACCTTGGGGTGCGGCGTCTTTCAGCGACCGGGCGCGTCCCCGTACACGATCAGCCAGATCGCCCGGCCCAGCGCCGCGGCCAGGGCATCGTCGCCGACCGCCGAGTTCGACGCGAACGCGGTCGCGATGGCGCGTTCCACCATCGCGGTCAACACCAGTGCCGTCGCGGCGCTGTCCACCGCGGGGTCGATTCGACCGGCCGCTTTCTCGGCGTCCAGGCGCTCGCGCACGATCGCCACGAACGCGGCGACGCGGCCGCGCCAGTAGCGGCCGACCGCCCGGTCGTAGGCGGCCACCTCGCTCAGGGCCAGCAGCAGGTAGCGGTGTTCGCGGAACCCGGCGATCATCGCCGCGATGGCCGCGACGACACCGGCCGGTTCCTCGGTGTGCTCGGCACGCCACCAGTTCTCGGCGGCCTCGAACAGGTCGGTGGTCGCCAGTTCGGCCATCCGGACCAGTAGCTCGCTCTTGTCCGGGAAGTAGCGGTAGAAGGTCGAGCGCGCCGCGCCCGAGGCCGCGGCGATCTTCTGCACGGCGATCTCGGTGTAGGGGGTGCCGTCGGCGAGCAGGTCCTCGACGGCGGCCAGCACGCGCCGCTCGAATTCGGCGCGGCGCTCGTCGTCCGGCTTGCGCGCGCTCCTGGGCACCCGGGTCAGCGACGGCATCCGGCACCCGTCCTCGCGGCGCGCGAGAGCCGTTCGGGTCGGCGGCGTGGCTGCATGTCGACCATTGTGCCCGCATCCGCACAGTCGTTGACAATCCCGCGCCGGGCCCGGACCATCAATCGGACAGTGTGTCCGAGACTTAGTGACCGAGGTGGTCGGAATGAGCGGTACCCCCGCCACGGGCGTCGAGGAAACCGAGGTCGTCGTCGTCGGGGCGCGCTGTGCCGGATCGGCCGCGGCCACCGCCTTCGCCCGGGCGGGCCGGGCGGTCGTGCTGCTCGACGCGGCCCGCTTTCCCTCCGACACGCTGTCCACCCACCTGCTGTGGCCCGCGGGCGTGGCCGAACTCCGGCGGCTCGGCGCGCTGGACCGGGTGCTGGCGCTCGGCGCCCCGCCCCTGCGCACCGCCTTCGCCGCGGGCGCCGGGCTGGCGGTGCGGTCGAGGTTCGAGCCGGTCGACGGGATCGACTACGCGCTGTGCGTGCGGCGCACCGGCTTGGACGCGGCACTGGTGGCGACCGCCACGGCGGCGGGGGCGCAGCTGCGCGAGGGGGCCCGCGTCGCGGAACTGGTCTGGGAGCGCGGGCGCTGCGTGGGTGTCCGCTACGCCGAGGGGAACGGTCTCCGGGAGCTGCGGGCGGCGCTGGTGGTGGGAGCGGACGGGCGGCGCAGCACGGTCGCCCGGCTGGCCTGCGCGGGCGAGCCCTGGCTGGCGCGGGCGAGCGGACGCGACTGCTTCTACGCCTACTGGCGCGATGTCCACCATGATCGCCGCGCGATCGCCGCCCAATGGCGCGAGGGCACCGACCTGGGCACGGCGTTCCCGTGCGACGACGGCCTGCTGTTGAGCCTCGTGCAGCCCGCCGCGAGCACCGAGCGGCTCGGACCGGGCACCGCCGAACGGCGTTATACCGCGGCGATCGCGCGGATTCCGGGTCTGGCGGCGCGGCTGGCGGGCTGCGAGCGGGTGGGGCGGGTGCGCTCGGCGACCGGACTGGTCTCCTATTTCCGCCGGTCGGCCGGTCCGGGCTGGGCGTTGCCGGGCGACGCAGGCCATTTCAAGGATCCCGTCACCGCACAAGGCATCCGGGACGCGCTGCGGTACGGCCGCCTGCTCGGCGAGCAGGCGGCGCCGATGCTCGACGACACCCACGCACTCGACGCGGCGGTGACCGCCTGGGAACGCGAGCGCGTGGCCGAGTGCCTGGAGATCTTCCAGTGGACGAACCGGCTCGCCCGCGGCACCGCCATGAACTCCCTCGAGACCGAGCTGTACCGGGCGGCACAGGCCGACCCCGCGCTGGCTTCGGCGGTGACCGCGATCTTCTCGCGGACCCGGCGCCCCACCGACATTCTCGGTCCCGCACGCGGCGCCGCCCTCACGGTCTCGGCGCTGCGCCGGGCGTTTCCCGGCATCGGTCCGGTGCTCGGCGATCTCGCCGCCGAGGCCCGCGACGCGGTCGCCGACTGGTGGCAGGCGCGGGCGCTGGCACACCACCGGTTCGGCGCGCAGTCGTCCGCCCTCGCGGCGGCCACCCCTCCCTCCGCCGTCTGCTCAGGAGATCGACATGGATGACAAGCGACCGGGCATCGTGAACCGCCGCGACGTGCTCCGCGGGGCGCTGGCCGCGGGTCTCGGCCTCGCCGCCACCGCACCAGCGGCCGCGGCGCAGCGACGCCGAACGCCGTGGTTGCGCACCGGCGGCGGGCGCAGCGTCGCGATCTTCGGCGGCGGCGTGGCGGGACTGTCGGCCGCCCACGAACTCGTCGAACGCGGTTACCAGGTGACCGTGTACGAGCCCGCTCATCTCGGCGGCAAGGCGCGCAGCATGGCGGTGCCGGGGACCGCCCGCGACGGGCGGCTCGATCTGCCCGGCGAGCACGGATTCCGGTTCTTCCCCGGCTGTTACCAGAACATCCCCGAGATGATGCGGCGCATCCCGTTCCCGGGGAACCCGAACGGTGTGGCGGACAATCTGATTCGCGTCGAGGGCACGGTGGCCGGCTTCCGGGGCAGGCCGCCGATCTTCGTTCCGGTGGAGGTCGGCGCGATCGATCAGCTGACGCCGCAGCGGTTACAGAACACGGTGGTGGGCGGGCTGAGTTTCATTCCCGAACTGCCGCCCGACGAGCTGGCCTTCTTCGGCAGGCAGATGATGATGTGGTTCACCTCCTGCGATGCCCGCCGCTTCGGGCAGTGGGAGCACATGACCTGGGCGCAGGCGCTCCGGGCCGAGGGCAAGTCCGCGGCCTACCGCGAGTACCTGGTCAGCGCGCTGACCAGGATCACCGTGGCGGCCAAGCCGCACATGAGTTCCGCGCGCACCATCGGCACGATCGGCGAGGCGCTGGTACTGGCAGGCACCGGGCTGATCAAGGAGTATTCCGGCGGGATCGACCGCATCCTGAACCGGCCGACCAACGAGGCATGGATCGACCCGTGGGTCGACCATCTGCGTGCGAGCGGGGTGCGTTTCGTGCTCGGCCGGGCGGCGAGCGCGCTGGAGCTGGCCGAGGGGCAGATCGCTGCGGTGCGGCTGAGCGGTGGCGAGCGGGTGACCGCGGACTGGTACGTCTGCGCGATGCCGGTGGAGCGGACGGTACCGCTGCTGAGCAACGCCGTGCTCGACGCCGACCCGAGCCTGGCGGGCATGCGTGAGCTGGTGGTGGACTGGATGGTCGGCATCCAGTACTACCTGCGCACACCGACCGACATCCCGGAGGGCCACATCGCCGCGCTCGGCTCGCCGTGGGCGTTGACCGCACTGCGGCAGGCGCCGATGTGGGTGGGCGATTTCGCCGCCCGCTACGGCGACGGCACGGTCCGCGAGTGCCTGTCCGTCGACATCTCCGACTGGGACACCCCCGGCATCCTCTACGGCCGAACCGCCAAGGAATGCTCCGCCGAGGAGATCGCCGCCGAAGTGTGGGCGCAGCTGAAGGAATGGCTCAACACCGCCACCGGCTGGCTGCGCGACGAGGACGTGCACTCCTGGCATCTCGATCCGGGCATCACCTGGGGCCGCGGCGGTATCGAGAACGCGACCCCGCTGCTGGTCAACACGGTCGGCTCGTACGCGAACCGGCCGGAGGCGCGCTGCGCGATCCCCAACCTGTTCTTCGGCGGCGACCACGTGCGCAACCACATCGATCTGGCGACGATGGAGGGCGCCAACGAGTCCGGGCGCGCCGCGGCGAACGCGATCATGGACGCCGCCGACGACCCCGGCCCGCGGGCGCCGATCTTCCCGCTCGTGCGGGTGCCGGTGTTCGAGGCGGCCAAGGCGATCGACGCCGACCGGTATCGGGCCGGGCTGCCGCACGTGCTCGACGTCTGACATCGCCTCCGGTTCAGCCCGGTGTCGCGGCGAGTGAGCCGAGTTCCCGGATCGCGGCGCAGCTGCGCCGGACCATGGCGGCGAACATGGCGTCGCCGCGCTCGCTCGGCGTACCGTAGGCCGCCCCGAACACGGCGACCAGCGGACCCTGCGGCATCGCGAAGACGTAGTCGCGCCGGCATTGCCCGAGGGTGTATCCGGTGACGCCGAGCTCGCACAACGCCCGCCAGTACTGTTCGACGAGCGCGTCCTCGTGGCGTGCCCGGTCGGCGGGGTCGAGCGCGGTACCGACGAAATAGGCCAGATCCCGTGCGGGCAGGCCCAATCCGAGGGTCTGCCAGTCGACGGCGGTGACGGTGCCGCCGCCGCGGGTGTCGAACAGCAGGTTGTCGAGCCGGTAGTCGCCGTGGACGAGCGCGAATCGCTCCGGGCGGGCCACCAGCCAGTCCGCCGACCCGGCGGCGCAGGCCCGCAGCGTGTCGGCATCGGCGGGGTCCAGCCGGTCGCCGAGGCGCGCGAGGAAGGTGTCGAGCGCCGGGCCGTAGAGGTCGGCCAGCATCGCCGCCTCGCCGGGCCCGGTGAGCGACAGGCCCGGTTCGTCGAGCAGCGTGGGGTCGCACCAGCGCGGCGCGTGCAGTCCGGCGAGATTCCGGACGGCGGCGGCGGCCTCCGGGTAGCCGCAGCCGGCGATCTGGTCGCCCGGCGTGGCCGGGGCCAGATCCTCGAGCAGGAGGGTGAACTCGGCGCCGTCGCCCCGGCTGACGGCGTGATGACACCGCGGCACCCGCACCGCCACCGTCGCCGCCAGACGGGTGTAGAACGCGACCTCCTGCCGGTAGGGGCCGGCGAGCATGGCGCGGGTACCGGGGTCGGCGGCGGGCAGCTTGGCCAGCACGCGTTCGGGCACGCCTGCGCCGTCGAGGTGGACACGGTACACGGCGCCGATCTGGCCGGTGCCGACCGGTTCGACGCGGGCGGCCCGCACCGGGCGGCCGAGCGCGCGACCGAGCCACTCCGGGGTGAGTTCCGCTGCGGTGCAGGCCGGTTCGAGGTCCGCGGCGGTGACGTCGGCGCTCACGCTGTGGTGCTTCCCGGATCGGCGAGCAGCCCGGCGAACCGCGCCGGGTCGCGGCGGCGCTCCCAGGCTGCCGGCACGGGCGCGAGGTCGGCGGGGGTGGAGCACCCGAGTTCGGGGAAGCGTGGTACGGCACTCATCGGCGGGCCCGCCGCCCGATCATGTGCTCGAGGTCGCCGAGTTCCCAGGGGGGATCGGCGTGGTGGTCGCGGTAGCCGAGAACGGCCGGCGTGGGCCGCTCGAACCGGCCGACGAATCCGCCCGCGGCGACGAAGACCTGCCCGGTGACATCGGCGGCGCGGTCCCCGGCGAGGAACAGGTACAGCCGCGCGGCGTACTCGGCGGGCGGCGCGTCGAGCGCGCCGTGCGCGGACACCTCGTCGAGCAGCCCGCGCCGGTGCAGCTCCCGGATCTTCGCCTCGTAGCCCGGCCCGCTGGACAGGCGGGTCTTCGCGCCCGGGCACACGACGTTCGCGCGGACGCCGTGCTCCTTCAGCTCCGCCGCGACGGCCAGCGTCAGACTGGTGACCGCGCCCTTGCCCGCCGCGTATCCGGTCCCGCCGTAGTCGCCGAGGTAGGCGAAGGAACCGGTGGTGACGATCGACCCGCGACCCTGGGCGACCATGTGCGGCGCCACCGCCCGGCAGGTGGCGAACGCCGTACCCAGGTGCGCCTCCAGCAGTGCATTCCATTGCGGCTCGGTGACATTCAGGATCGACGAGCCGTCCGGCTCGGGCACGCCGGCGCAGTTCACCAGCACGTCGACCGCGCCGAACTCGGCGCGGCAGGTGGCGACGGCCTGCTGCGCCACCGCCTCGTGCGCCGCCGACCCCGGCACCCCGACCACCCTGCCGCCCTGCCGCGCGCGGGCGCCGAGGTGCGCGACCGCGGCGTCGACCGCGGCGCTGTCGCGCCCGTTCACGACCACCCCCGCGCCCTCGGCTGCCAGGGCCTCGGCGACGGCGCGGCCGATGCCGCTGGTCGCGCCGACGACCACCGCACCGCGGCCACGCATCGATCCATGTCCGCTCATGCTCGGATTCGCTCACTTTCGTCGTGCCACCGGCGGGTATACCGGCGGTCAGCGCCTGCCCACGCCGGGCAGGCCGGCGAAGATGATCTCGAAGACGCGGGGCGGGTCGTCGAGCCACCGGATGCCCGTCGAGGGCGTGAAGGGCGCGCCTTCGCTGGTGTCGGTGACGACGTAGTCGGCGTGCGAGCCGGGCACCCGATCGGTGATGCCCGCGCAGCTCGGCCCGCCGGTCGCGTTCACCTTCGGCAGGTCCTCGGGATAGCTGTAGGGCTCACCACCCAGCATGAAGTTGGTGTTGAAGGCCGCGCCCGGCTGGTTGCCGCCGAAGATCGCCTCACCCTGGGGCAGCACCGACGCCACGCCGGTGACGATGCAGTAGAAGACCGGGTTGTACCGGTTCAGCAATCCGGTGGTGGGGGCCAGCAGGCCGAGCGACTCGGCCAGCCGCCCCTCGTTCGCCGCGAGCACCGTGCCCGCCGTCTGCGCGAGCCCGGTCACGTTCATGAGCACCTCGTCGAACTCGGCGGCGTGCTCGGTGAGCGTCGTGGCGGTGCCGGTCGCGTTGTCGACGGTGTGCAGCAACTCGGGCGCGGTATCGGCGTAGAGGTGCCCGACCTGGGCGGTGGCCGCCATGTCCGCGCGGAGCGCGGGCAGCGTCGGATTCATCTCGCGCAGGTAGGCGTCGGCGCGAGCGAGCAGGTCACCGAGCGTTTCGCCGCGGCCGTGCAACGCCTGCCCGATCGCGGACAGGGTGGCGTTGAGCTCGGCGGGATCGATCCGGGACAGGATGGTCGACAGCCGTTGGAACAGGGTGTTGAACTCGACGGTCACCGATTCGCCGCGCACCAGCGCCCCCGCGCGCAGCGGCCGGTCCGACGGCTGCGGCGGCGCGACGAACTTGACGTATTTGGCACCGAAGACCGTGGTGGAACGGATGTCGACCAGGGCGTTCTCCGGCACCATGCGCATCAGCTCGGGATCGAGGGCGAGCGTCAGCCGCACCCGGCCCGCGGCCGGTTCGATCGCGGCCACCCGGCCGATCTCCACGCCCCGCATGCGCACCTTGGCGTCGGGGTCGAGCACCAGGCCGCTCCGCGGCGCGTCGACGGTGACGACCGCGGTGGACTGGAACCGGCCGGTGAACATGGCCAGCGCCAGCAGCATGACGGCGAGGAGAACCGTCACCATCGCCAGGCCGGCGACCTTGAGCCGCAGTAGCGACCAGGCGGTGCGCAGCAGTACGTATCGCTCGTGGCTGTCGGATTGTCCTGCGTCCACTTCTCACCTCTCGCGAGAGGGCCGGGTGCGCGGGGCCGACCGCGACTCCTTGCCCGGGTCCGGTCAGCCGTAGTACTGTCCAGACACGTGTCCATCATATGACGTGGACAGGTATCTGGGGAAGGAATTCCGATGACTCTGGTGAAACCACGGCGGGTCTCCGGCGGCGAACACGAGCACGGGCATCTCGAGGAGTTCCGCACCGATCCGATCGCCCTCATGCGGCGGGTGCGGCAGGAGTGCGGCGATGTCGGCGCCTTCGAACTCGCGGGCAAGCAGGTCATCCTGCTCAGCGGCGCGGAAGCCAACGAGTTCTTCTTCCGTTCCGGGGACGAGGACCTCGACCAGGGCGCGGCCTACCCGTTCATGAAACCGATCTTCGGCGAGGGCGTCGTCTTCGACGCCAGCCCCGAACGCCGCAAGGAGATGCTGCACAACTCCGCCCTGCGCGCCGAGCAGATGCGCGGGCACGCCACCACCATCGCCGCCGAGGTGGACCGGATGATCGCCGGATGGGACGACGAGGGCGAGATCGACCTGCTCGACTTCTTCGCCGAACTGACCATCTACACGTCCTCGGCCTGCCTGATCGGCGTGAAGTTCCGCAACGAACTCGACGATCGCTTCGCCAGGCTCTACCACGAGCTCGAGCGCGGCACCGACGCGCTCGCCTACGTGGATCCCTACGCCCCGATCGAGAGCTTCCGCCGCCGCGACGAAGCCCGCGCCGCGCTGGTCGCGCTGGTGCAGGCCATCATGGACGAGCGTGCGGCGAACCCGCCCGCCGACAAGTCCGACCGGGATCTGCTCGACGTGCTGGTCTCGGTGCCGAACGAGGACGGCGGTCCGCGCTTCTCGGCCAGCGAGATCACCGGCATCTTCATCTCGATGATGTTCGCCGGTCACCACACCACCTCGGGCACCGCGGCCTGGACGGTCATCGAACTGCTGCGCCATCCCGAGCTGCGCGACCGCGTGGTGGCCGAGCTGGACGAGTTGTTCGCCGACGGCAAGGATGTCAGCTTCCACGCGCTGCGCCAGATCCCGCTGCTGGAGGCGACGCTGAAGGAGACGCTGCGGATGCACCCGCCGCTGATCATCCTCATGCGGGTCGCGCAGGGCGATTTCGAGGTGTGCGGGCACCACATCGCGGCGGGCGACCACGTCGCGGCGACCCCGGCCATCTCCAACCGCCTGCCCGAGGACTTCCCCGACCCCGACACCTTCGACCCCGGCCGCTACATCGACCCGAACCAGGAGGATCTGGTCAACCGCTGGACCTGGATCCCGTTCGGCGCGGGCAGGCACCGCTGCGTCGGCGCGGCGTTCGCGCTCATGCAGCTGAAGGCGATCTTCTCGATCCTGTTGCGGGACTGGGAATTCGAGATGGCTCAGCCGTCGGAGAGCTACCGCAACGACCACTCCAAGATGGTGGTGCAGTTGCAACAGCCCTGCCGGGTGCGTTACCGCCGCCGGGTCAGGACCAGCTGATGGCCTACGTCATCACCCAGCGCTGCTGCAACGACGCCAGTTGCGTGGCCGAATGCCCGGTGGACTGCATCCGGCCGCGCCCGGAGGACCCCGAGTTCACCTCGGCGGAGATGCTCTACATCGACCCGGAGACCTGCATCGACTGCGGGGCGTGCTTCGAGGCCTGCCCGGTCGGGGCGGTCTACGCCGAGGACGAGTTGCCCGCGCAGCTGGACCGCTACCGCGAGATCAACGCCGACTGGTTCGCTCGGCACCCGATGACCACCGATCTGCCGCTCCCGGCGCCGCCCGCGCGGCTGCCCGCCCACCTGGGCACCCTGCGAGTCGCGATCGTGGGCACCGGTCCCGCCGCCTGCTACGCCGCCGAGCATCTGCTGGCCGCGGGCAACGTCGAGGTGGAGATGTTCGACCGGCTGCCCACCCCGTGGGGCCTGGTCCGCCACGGGGTGGCGCCCGATCACGGCCAGACCAGGGCGGTGGCGGAGATGTTCGCCGCGGCCATCAAGCGCGACGCGGTCCAGCTGCATCTCAATGTCACTGTCGGCGAGCATGTCGCCCAGGCCGAATTGTTGGACAGCTGTCACGCGGTGATCTACGCGGTCGGCGCCTCGGCCGACCGGGAGCTCGGCATCCCCGGCGAAAACCTGCCGGGCAGCCATTCCGGCACCGATTTCGTCGCCTGGTACAACGGCCATCCCGAGCACGCGGACCTCGCCGTCGATCTGTCCGGCGAGCGCGCGGTGGTGATCGGCAACGGCAACGTCGCCCTCGACATCGCCCGCGTGCTCACCGCCGACCCCGACGAGCTGGCCCGCACCGACATCGCCGACCACGCGCTGGCCGCGCTGCGGCACTCGCGCATCCGCGAGGTGGTCGTGCTCGGCAGGCGCGGCCCGGCGCAGGCGGCCTACACCGGTCCCGAATTCCTCGCCCTCGCACACCTGTCCGGGGTGGACGTGATCGTCGACCCCGCCGATCTGGCGCCGGGGCCGGGCACCGCCGTGCCCGAGGGCGACGACGCCGCCCGCCGCAAGGTGGCGCTGGCCCACGAATACGCCTCGGCCGCGGTGGGTTCGGGCCGCCGTCGGATCCGCTTCGGCTACCGCGCCGCCCCCACCGCGATCCTCGGGACGGACCGGGTCACCGGTGTGGAGTACGCGCGCACCCGCGTGCGGCAGACCGCCGACGGCGTGGTCGCCGACCGCACCGAAGACCGGGCGCACATCGAGGCGTCGCTGGTCCTGCGCGCGACCGGCTACCGGGGCGTGCCGGTGCCCGACGTGCCGTTCGACCCCGAGCGCGGCATCGTGCCCAACACGGCCGGTCGCGTCCTCGACGCGCCCGGCGGCAGGCCGGTGCCCGGGTTGTACGTCACCGGCTGGATCAAACGCGGCGCCCGCGGCGTGATCGGCTCCAACCGCGGCGATTCCGCCGAAACCGTGCAGGCCCTGCTCGCCGACTTCCGTGCCGGACTGCTACCCACCCCGGCCGGTGACCGCACCGCCCTGACCGCACTGATCCGCACTCGGCAACCCGACGTGGTTGACCGCACCGCCTGGCAGGACATCGACCGCGCCGAACGCGCCGCGGGAGCCGCGACCGGCCGCCCCCGCGTCAAACTCACCAGCGTCGAAGCCCTGCTCGCCACCGCCCGCCGCGGCTGACCGGACCACCGAGCGCACACCACTCGACACACACGCCACGAAGCGCCGCGACCCCTCGATCGCGGCGCTTCGCCGGTTCCGCAGACCTATTCGTAGGCGACCTGCCAGCTCTTGATGCCGTGGATCCAGCCGTTGCGCAGGCGGACCGGCTCGGCGAGCTGGCGCAGGTCGGGCATGGCGTCGGCGATGGCGTTGAACATCAGGTCGATTTCGAGGCGGGCGAGGTTGGCGCCGACGCAGTAGTGGGTGCCGGTGCCGCCGAAGCCGACGTGCGGGTTGGGGTTGCGGCCGATGTCGAAGGTGAACGGGTCGTCGAAGCCGTCCTCGTCGAAATTGGCCGAGCCGTAGAACAATCCGACGCGCTGGCCGGCCCCGATGGTCTGCCCGCCCAGTTCCACGTCTGCGGTGGCGGTGCGCTGGAAGACGGTCACCGGGGTGGCCCAGCGCACGATCTCGTCGGGCGCGGTGCGCGGGCGTTCGGCTTTGAACCGCTCCCACTGCTCGGGGTGGTCGACGAAGGCCTTCATGCCGTGGGTGATGGCGTTGCGGGTGGTCTCGTTGCCCGCCACCGACAGCAGGATGACGAAGAAGCCGAACTCGTCGGAGGCCAGCCCGTCGCCGTCCACGTCGGCGTGCACGAGCTCGGTGACGATGTCCTCGGCCGGGCAGGCTCGGCGCTGTTCGGCCATGTTCCAGGCGTAACCGAGGATTTCGGCCGAGGCCATCGCCGGGTCGCCGTACTCGGGGTCGTCGTAGTTGAGCATCTGGTTCGACCAGTCGAAGACCTTGCGGCGGTCCTCCTGCGGCACGCCGAGCAGTTCGGCGATCGCCTGTAGCGGCAGCTCGCAGGCGACCTGTTCGACGAAATCGCCGCTGCCCGCCCGCTTCGCCTCGTGCACGATGCGTTCGGCGCGTTCGGTGAGCGCGGCGCGCAGGCTCTCCACCGCCCGCGGGGTGAAACCCTTGGCGATGATCCGGCGGATCTTGGAGTGCTTGGGCGGGTCCATGTTCAGCAGCAGCGCGCCGGTCTCGTTCATCTGCTGCGGGGTGATGTCGCCGGGCAGCCGGATGATGGAGCCCTTGAGCTGGGAGGAGAAGAGTTCCGGATGGCGCGAGATCTCCTTGATGTCGGCGAGCTTGCTCACCACCCAGTAGCCGCCGTCGTGGAAGCCGCCGGAGTCCGCGTCGGCCTGCGGATTCCACCAGACCGGCGCGGTGCGGCGCAACAGCGCGAACTCCTCGACGGGACGGCGCCGGGCCCACAGGCCGGGGTCGGTGAAGTCGAAGCCCGGGGGCAGCGACGGTGCGCTCATGGGGTACCTCCTAGGAATGCGGGTGGTCGCCGGCGGGAGCGGCGGCGCGGTGCACGGGCCCCGCGGCGACACCACCCAGCAGCGGCAGGTCGAGATAGGTGCGCACGCCCGGCTCGGCGGCGACCACGGCGGGCACGGAGTTGACGCAGTGCATGGCCGTGGCGACGATGCCGGGATGCCGTGCCAGGCCCGCCGCGGTGCTGTGCGCGTGCATGCCGGTGATCACCGCGTGCGTGCCGGGGTCGCCGACGATCCGGATGTCGTAGCGTTCGCCCGCCGGACCGAACCGCCACGGCGGGTCGAGGTCGTCCTCCCCCATCAGCCAGTTCACCCCGACCGTCACCACCGCCGCGCCGTCGACGGTGCCCTCCCAGCGGATGCGCTGTCCGGCCACCAGGCCGGGTTCGATGACCCCGATCGGTGATTCGATGGGCGCGGTGGCCACGGCGACCTCGTGCACGGTGCGCACCTCGTCGTCGAGGGCGAATCCGAGCGCGTCGGCGATCATCCGCACCGACTGGCCGTAGCCGCCGGCGAGCATCGCCGCCATGTGTCCGCCGGTCGCCTCGGTCGGGGTGGCGCCGAAGCGCATCCATTCGCGTACCACGTCGGGGGCGCCATAGGTGCGGATGTCGGAGTACTCGTGCGCGTGCACCTCGGTGATCGAACCGGAGAACGCCGAGAGCACGATCGGCAGCTTGTCGGTCATGCCACCGGGGTGGATGCCGGTGCCGTGCAGGGTGACGCCGGCCTCCCGGCACACCGCGTCGAAGCCCGCGCGCTGCTTGCCCGCCGGATGGAACCAGCCCAGCGGGGTGACGAGGTTCTTGCCGGAGCGCAGGATCGCCCGCATCACCGCGGTGTCGGCCGTCATCGGACTGTAGATCACGCAGTCGGCGGGCAGCGCGAGCAGGGCGTCGGCGTCGGTGCTCGCCCGCACCCCGATCTCGGCGCGCCCGACCAGCGTGCCGAGGTCCCGGCCGTCCTTGTCCGGGCTGTGCACCCACGCCCCGACGAGCTCCAGGCCGGGATGGCCGAGGACGCCCTCGATCGCGGCGCGCCCCACCCCGCCGGTGGCCCACTGGATGACCCGCAGAGGTTGGTCTGCCATCGGCTCTCGCCTCGCTCTCTCGCTCACACCACGGTGAGCGGCAGGGGAATTCCCCGGTCGGTGAACTCGAAGGCCGCCCCGGTGCTGAACCGGGTGACGGCCACCTCGGAGGCCTCCCGGAACGGCCGGTCGGCCAGGGTGAACTCGACGGACAGGCCGTCGGCGGTGTCCTCGCCGGTCGCCACGTATCGCGGGTCGACCGCGCGGGCGAGCGCGTCGAGCGGCTGCAGCTGCCCCGCGGTCAACAGGGCGGGCCAGGTGCCGTCGGTCTGCGCGCCGCTCGCCCGCGGAATGTGCAGGCGCACCCGCTCCCCGGCCTCCTCGATCTCGATTCCGGTGTAGGGCAAGGGATTCAGCGCCGGATGCACGCGCAGGACGGCGGCCAGCGCGGCGGCGTCGGTACCCAGCCCGAGGCAGCGACGCAGTCGTTCCGCGGTGAGCCCGGCGATGCCGGTGAACTGTTTGCGCGCGATCACCGCCGCCTCCTCGGCACCGGCCCTGGCGCGCACGGCGATCAGGAAACCCATCGTCAGCAGGTGCTGTTGCAGGCACACCTCCTCGGCGATGCGCACCAGCGCCGAGTGGGAGAAGTCGGCGAAGCGCAGATCGCTGAGCAGCGGACCGGAATAGTCGGCCTGTCCCTCCTCGGTCGGGTCGATCGGGGCCAGGTCCAGCCGGGCGGCCGCCGATCCGGCGAGCAGCCCGGCGTTGGGCGGCACCGGCGGCGGGACGTGCGCGGCATCGATGGTGACCGTCCACGCGCACACCGGTACCCGGCCCGCCGGGTTGCGGGGCGGGCGGTGGATCGGGCGGACCTGGGCGTGCGGGTTGGTCGCCAGCGCGGTGGCGTCGAAGGTCGGGTCCTCGATGTCGTGACACATCGAGACCACGAACTCCTCCCCCATCGGTTCCACGTCGGCGAGCGCGCCGCAGTGGTCGAGCCAGAACTCGCCGTGATCGTGGTCGTCGACGCGGAACCGGAAGTCCATGAACTGCGGCGGCGCGCCGATGTCGAGTTGCAGGCCCTTGAAGATGGTTTCGACGCTGTCGCCACGAAAGTTCAACGCCGCCTGCATGCGCCGGGTGTAGACCGGGCTGGCGGTCTGCCACTCCTCGATCGCCACCTGCGCCATCCCCTCGCGCCCGAACGCGGCGATCGAGTACGCCATGCCCGACCGGTCGATGAGGTGCCCGCACAGCAGCAGTTCGGGCACCAGTGCGGCCAGGGTCTCGCGGGCGAGCGGGCGGAATCGGCTGGACTCGCTCATCGCACTCACCAGAGCGGGACCGGCGACTCGCCGATCTTGTACCAGCCCGGCAGTCGCGTGCCGGAGGTGGAGCGCTGGATGCGCTGCTGCATGCCGGGCGAGAGCGCGTCGGCGGTGATCATCTCCAGGAACAGCGCCGAGACGTTGCCGAAGTCGAAGAAGTCACGCTGCCAGGACCATTGGAAGTTGCCGCCGTAGCGGAACCAGCTGCCGCCGATGCCGTTGACCGTGTAGTGGCTGCCGTCCGGGCGGGTGGCGTCGGCGACCTGCTTCCACAGTCCGATCACCGAACCGCTGCGGTCGTCGACCACGAACTCCTGGTACGGATAGGTCCAGCCCTCCAGGCCGAGCATCTCCTGTCCGAGGGCGAGCTCGCGGATCTCCGCCCGGCCGACCGCCATGAACTCCTGGGTGGGCCCGTAGTTCCAGCCGTAGGTGGCGTCCTCGGTGTACAGCTCGGCCAGCGGCTTCCAGTCGCCCTTCTCCTCGCATCGCTGGTTCTCCGCGACCCAGCGGCGCACCATCTCGTCGAGTTCTTCGCGCTCGTAACCCGTCATCGGTGTGTCCCTTTCGCAGTGGAATCGTCCTCGTCCTCGACGAGCGACAGAGCTTGGGTGGGGCAGTAGCGGACGGCGTCGGCGACCTGCGCGCGCAGCCCCGGACCTGGGGCGGGATCGAGGATCTCGACCTGGCCGCGCTTGGGCACCCGGAACACCTCCGGCGCCTCGGCCTGGCACATCGCGTGCCCCTGGCACAGGTCCAGGTCGACCACGATCCTCACGAGTCCGCCTCCGGCCGCGGCTTCAGGGGCGCTTCCGGCTGCACCTCCACCAGCACCAGGTGGGCGCCGCGCGGCGCGCTGACCACCGCGACCACCGCGTCGGCCAGCTGCGACGCCCGCAGGAAGTACGGGTGCCGGGCGAAGCCCCACTCCTGCCAGGCCTCCAGCATGGGCCCGACGACCTCCGGCGCCGAGGTCATGCCCATCCCGGTCTGGGTGGGCCCCGGCCGCACCAGCGACGCCCGGATCCCGGTGCCCTCCAGTTCCATCCGCAACTGCACCGCCATCGCCTCGACACCGGCCTTGGCCGCGCTGTAGGCGCCGGTGTGCGGACGCGGGTGGTCGGCGCAGTCGGAGCTGATGAGCACGATGTCGCCGCGCCGGCGCGCCGTCATGCCCGGCAGCACCCGGTGCACCATGCGGTGCGCGCCGACCAGGTGCACCTGCACCTGCTTCACGAACTGGTCCGGCGCCATCTCCCCTACCGGCCCGAATTCGATGTCCCCGGCGCCGGACACCAGCATCTCGGTGGGCCCGTGGGCGGCCTCGGCGGCGGTGACGAACGCGTCCACCGAGGCGTCGTCGGTCACGTCGAGGCGGTGCGCCAGTGCGGTGCCGCCGTCGGCGCGGATCTTCCCGGCGATCTCCTCGCACAGCTCGACCCGGCGGGCGCCCAGGGCGACGGGGTGTCCGAGCGCGGCCAGCGCCACGGCCGTGGCGGCGCCGATGCCCGAGGACGCGCCCGCGATCAGCGCGGGCCTGCGCGCGGGATGGGGGTCGAAACGGGGCATCAGTGCACCTCCACGGTGATGGGCAGGTGGGCGAACCCGCGGACGTTGGTCGAGTGCACCCGCTCGATGCCCTCGGTGACCACGGTGTACTCGGTGACGCGCGTGGCGAATTCGCGCAGCGCGACATTGGCCTCCAGCCGGGCCAGGTGCGCGCCGAGGCAGAAGTGCACGCCCGCGCCGAAGCTGGCCAGCGCGCTGGTGTCGTGCCGGTCGATGCGGTAGCTGTCGGCGTCGTCGAAGGCCGCCGAATCCCGGTTGGCCGAGCCGATCAGCAGCAGCACCTTGGCGCCCGCGGGAATGGTGCCGCCGTGGTAGTCGATGTCGGTGGTGGCGCTGCGGGCGACCATCTGACTCGAGGTGTCGTACCGCAACGTCTCCTCCACCCAGTCCGGTACCCGGTCGGGATCGGCGGCGACCTTGGCGTACTCGGCGGGGTTGCGCGCGGCCCAGTAGACCGCGTTGCCCAGCAGTTTGGTGGTGGTCTCGTTGCCCGCCACCACCATCAGGAACATGAAGCCGATGATCTCGTCGTCGGAGAGCGAGTCGCCGTCGATCTCGGCGTCGAGCAGGGCCGAGGTGAGGTCGTCGGTGGGGTCGGCCCGACGGTCCTTCACCATGTCGGCGTAGTAGCCGACCAGCCGCAGCGAGGCGTCGATCGCCGCGTCGGGCACGTCCAGCACGCCGTCCTCGCGGTGCACGACCAGATCGGCCAGCCTGCGGATCTCGGCGCGGTCCGGCTCGGGCACGCCCATCAGCTCGGAGATGACGTCCATCGGCAGCTTGCCCGCGAACTCGTCGATCCAGTCCAGCCGCCCGCGCTCGAGCGCGGGCTCGAGGTAGGACAGCGTGATCTCGCGAATCCTGGTCTCCATCTCGGCGACCCGGCGCGGGGTGAACCCCTTGTAGACCAGTTTGCGCATGCGCATGTGCCGCGGGTCGTCCATCGCCAGGAACGACATGGTGCGATGCGCGTGCGGGCCCCAGGCGGCCGGGTCGAGCGAGACGCCGTTGGCGCTGGAGAGCCGGGTGGCGTCACGGAAGGCCGCGGTGACGTCGGCGTGCCTGGACAGCGCCCAGAAGTCCAGCTCCGGATTGTGGTAGAGCGGCGCCTCGGCGCGCAGCCGCGCGTAGACCGGATAGGGATCCTCGTGGAAGGCGTAGTCGTAGGGGTCGAAGATCACCGGTTCCGACGATGCCGCCGTCATCGCGTGCACCCCCATTTCGATAACAGGTTCTTCCGGGGCGGCGGCCCCGTGACGCAGCGTGGAGACAGATAGCTGGACATGTGTCTGGACACTACCACCGACACTATTCCATAACAATGGGAACGTACGATCACTCCATGAAACCGCCGCGGCGATGCGCCGCGCAGCGAAATCGCACTACCGGACGACCGCGAAAAACAGGAACATGTTCTTGCGGTTCATGATCAGTTCGGACTATATTCCGAACACCTGTCCAGACAGCGCAGGAAAGCCGCGGACCCGCCCCGCGGCTCCCCCGGGCCCCAGGAGTGACCGCATGCGGCGTACCACTGAGCACACCGTCCGCACCGGCGCGCGGATCGCGCGGCCATGACCGCGCCGCACCCGCCCACCGGCGCCGAGAACCCCGGACCGACCGTGCGCGAGCGCGGGCTGGCCAAGATGGCCGAGGTCTACGGCTTCGACTTCGCCGACGGCACCGACGAGCTCTTCGCCCTGACCGCCGACCACCTCTTCGCCGGCATCTGGTCGCGGCCCGGGCTGAGCGTGCGCGATCGCAGGTTGCTACTGCTGGGCGCCCTCACCGCGGGTGGCCTGCCGGACGTCGCGAGCATCCAGGTGAGCGCCGCGCTGCACAACGGGGAGTGCACCGGCGAGCAGCTGCACGCGATCGCCCGATTTCTCGGCACGCAGCTCGACCCCGCGCAGGGCGACGCACTCGACGAGGTTGTCACCGCCGCGCTCGGCGCGTGACGCACGACCTGACCCAGCACAGACAAGGCAGCACACCCATGCGCTTCGGCATCGTTCTCTTCACCAGCGACCGCGGGATCACCCCGGCCGCGGCGGCCCGCGCGGCCGAGGATTTCGGCTTCCACTCCTTCTACGTTCCCGAGCACACCCACATTCCGGTCAAACGCGAGGCCGCGCATCCACAGACCGGTGACGCGAGCCTGCCCGACGACCGCTACATGCGCACCCTCGATCCGTGGGTCTCCCTCGCCATGGCGGCCGCGGTCACCGAACGCATCGAACTGGCGACCGCGGTCGCGCTGCCGGTCGAGCACGACGCGATCACCCTCGCCAAGACCATCGCCTCGCTGGACCACCTCTCCGGCGGCCGGGTGCTGCTCGGCGCCGGATTCGGCTGGAACACCGACGAACTCGCCGACCACAAGGTGCCCGCGGGCAAGCGCCGCACGGTGTTGCGCGAATACCTCGAGGGCATGCGGGCGCTGTGGCGCGACGACGAGGCCGAGTATCACGGCGAACACCTCGACTTCGGTCCCAGCTGGGCCTGGCCCAAGCCGGTGCGCCGCGACGTGCCGGTGCTGATCGGCGCGGCGGGCACCGAGAAGACCTTCCGCTGGATCGCCCGCTCGGCCGACGGCTGGATCACCACCCCGGGCGAAACCGACATCACCGACCGGCTCGCGCTGCTGCGGTCGATCTGGACGGAAGCGGGCAGGCCGGGAGCGCCCCGGGTGGTCGCACTCGACATCAAACCCGACGCGCAGCGGCTCGCGGAATGGCGGGCCGCCGGAGTGACCGACGTGTTGTACGGTTTGCCCGACAAGCCCGAGGAACAGGTGCGGGCCTATCTGGAGCGCCTGGCCGCCAAACTGGCCGTCCCGGCCGGGGAAGGGAACTGAGCGTGCGGATCGCCCTGCTGTCCTACCGGAGCAAGACCCACTGCGGCGGACAGGGCGTCTACGTCCGCAAGCTCAGCGCGGGGCTGGCCGAACTCGGACACGAGGTGGAGGTGTTCTCGGGTCAGCCGTACCCGGAGGACCTCGATCCGCGTGTGCGCCTCACCGAGGTGCCCAGCCTCGACCTCTACCGCGATTCCGACCCGTTCCGCACCCCGCATCCGCGCGAGATCCGCGACCGGATCGACCTGTTGGAGCTGGTGACCATGTGGACCGCGGGCTTCCCCGAGCCGCGCACCTTCAGCCTGCGCGCCGCGCGACTGCTGCGCGAGCGCGCACGCGACTTCGACGTGGTGCACGACAACCAGTGCCTGGGCAGCGGGCTGCTCGACATCGCCGAGTTCCTGCCGGTGGTGGCCACCGTGCACCACCCCATCACCCGCGACCGCGCGGTGGACCTGGCCGCCGCACCCTGGCGACGCAAACCGCTGGTTCGGCGCTGGTACGGCTTCCTCGGCATGCAGCAACGGGTCGCGCGCAGGATCCCCGACCTGGTCACCGTGTCGAGTTCGTCGGCCGCCGACATCGTGGCCGACTTCGGCGTCGACCCCGGCCGGCTCAACGTGGTGCCGCTCGGCGTGGACACCACCCTGTTCGCGCCGCGGGCGGCCCCGCGGGTCGCGGGCCGCATCGTCGCGGTGGCCAGCGCCGACAAGCCGCTCAAGGGCGTGGCGCATCTGCTGCGGGCCTGCGCGCGGCTGCGGGTGACCCACCGGATCGAACTGCAGCTGGTCGCCAAGCTCGAACCCGAGGGTCCCACCGAGAAGCTCATCGCCGAACTCGGCCTGTCCGACATCGTCACCGTGCGTGCCGGCCTCAGCGACGCGGACTTGGCCGATCTGCTCGCCTCGGCCGAGATCGCCTGCATCCCTTCGCTGTACGAGGGCTTCTCGTTGCCCGCGGTGGAGGCGATGGCCAGCGGCACGCCGCTGGTGGTCAGCCGTACCGGCGCGCTGCCGGAGGTGGTCGGCGAACCGGGGGTCTGCGCCGATCTGATCACCCCCGGCGACGCCGACGAACTGGCCGCCGCCCTCGGCGCGCTGTTCGACGCGCCGTTGCGCAGGCAGGCGATGGCCACCGCCTGCCGCGCGCGGGCCGTCTCGGTGTTCAGCTGGGAATCGGTCGCCGCCCAGACGGCCCGGATCTACCTGCGTGCGATCGCCCGTACCGGGAGCCGCGCACTCGACAACGCCCAGGAGGTTCCTCGTGCTCACCGTTGACTTCGACCGGCTCGCACTCGGCCCGGGCACCCGGGTGATCGACGTCGGTTGCGGCGCGGGACGGCACTCCTTCGAGGCCTACCGGCGCGGGGCCGACATCATCGCCTTCGACCAGAACGCCGACGACCTCGCCGGGGTGCAGACCATGTTCGAGGCGATGGCGGCCGCCGGCGAGGCGCCCGCCGGCGCGAACGCGCAGACGGTGCGCGGCGACGCCCTGGCACTGCCCTATCCCGACAACCACTTCGACGTGGTGATCGCCTCGGAGATCCTCGAGCACATCCCCGCCGACGACCAGGCCATCGCCGAACTGGTGCGGGTACTGGAACCGGGCGGCCAACTGGTGGTGACGGTGCCGCGCTGGCTGCCCGAGCGGGTGTGCTGGGCGCTGTCGACCGAGTACCACAGCAACGAGGGCGGGCACGTGCGGATCTATCGCGCGGACGAGCTGCGCGACAAGATCGCCCGCCGCGGCATGCGCTTCGTGCACCGCACCCACGTGCACGCCCTGCACGCGCCGTACTGGTGGATCAAGTGCGCGGTCGGCGTCGAGCGCGATCATGCCCTCGTGCGCGCCTACCACCGAATGCTGGTGTGGGACATGATGTCCCGTCCCGCGGTCACCCGGGTGGCCGAAGCACTGCTCGATCCGCTCATCGGCAAGAGCGTCGCGTTGTACTTCGCCAAGCCGGCGGTGCACCGTGCCGCCGTCTGAGCTGCCCGGCGTCCCGTGGGCGCTGACCCGCTCACAGTGCCACCGCACCGGCGCCTCGATCGCGGCCGCGCAGGAACCCACGGGCGCGATCCCCTGGTTTCCGGGCGGGTACACCGACCCGTGGGATCACGTGGAATCGGCGATGGCGTTGACCGTCACCGGTTTCCGGGACGAAGCGGTCGCCGCGTACCGGTGGTCGGCCGAGACGCAGCGGCCGGACGGGTCGTGGCCGCGCCAGTTCCGCGCCGGGGTGGTCGAGGACGGTGGCGCCGAGACGAACTTCTGCGCCTACCTGGCCACCGGGGTCTACCACCACGTCCTGTGCACCGGTGACCTGAATCTCGCCGCGGAGCTGTGGCCGACCGTGCGCGCCGCCGTCGACTTCGTCCTCGCCGCCGCCGGTCCGCAGGGCCAGATCTATTGGGCGGCCGACGAACACGGCGGTGTGCTCGCCGAGGCCCTGGTCACCGGGTGCGCGAGCATCCACCACAGCCTCGGCTGCGCCGTCGCGCTGGCCGAGCTGATGAACGATCCGCGCCCGGAGTGGGCGCAGGCCCGCCACCGGCTCGGCGCGGCACTGCGGCATCGACCCGACCTGTTCACCCCGAAGGACCGCTACTCGATGGACTGGTATTACCCGGTCCTCGGCGGAGCGCTGCGCGGTCCGGCGGCGGTGGCCAGGATCGATGCGCGGTGGGACGACTTCGTGGTCGGCAACATCGGCATCCGCTGCGTGGCCGACCGGCCCTGGGTGACCGGCGCGGAAACCTGCGAGCTGGTGATGGCGCTGGACGCGCTCGGCGACGACGACCGCGCGCACCGCCTGTTCGCCGCCATGCAGCACCTGCGGGAGAACGACGGCTCGTATTGGACCGGCCTCGTGTTCGCCGACGGCAAGCGCTGGCCCGAGGAGCGCACCACCTGGACCGCGGCCGCGGTGGTGCTGGCCGCCGATGCGCTCTCACGCACCACCCCCGCCAACGGACTGTTCCGCTCGACCGCGCTCCCGGTGCCCGCGCCGGTCGGCGTCTGACCGACACGGGCGTCCCGGTCAGGAATCGCCGGTTCGTTCCAGCACGCGCAACGAGCCGGTCGCGCTCACCTCGCGGAATTCGCCGCTGTCGAGGGCGCGTCGGTAGATGTGATAGGGCGGGCGCCCGCCGTCGGCCGGGTCGGGAAAGACGTCGTGAATGGCGAGTGCCTTGCCCACCGCCACGAATTTCGCCCAGCCGGAATAGTCCGCCTGCGCCGCTTCTTCGGTGTGTCCGCCGTCGATGAAGAGGAAATCCAGCGGCGCGCCCCACACCGACGACAGTTGGGTGGACGAGCCCACCAACGCGACGACGGTGTCGCCCAATCCGGCCCGCAGGACGGTGCGACGGAATGCGGGGAGGGTGTCGAAACACCCGGTTTCGGGATCCACCAGGGAACTGTCGTGGTATTCCCAGCCCGGCTGGTGTTCCTCCGAACCGCGGTGGTGGTCCACGGTGTAGACGGTCGACCCGCACGCGCGCGCGGCCGCGCCGAGCAACAGCGTGGATTTTCCGCAGTAGGTGCCGATTTCGACCAGCGGACCGCCCGCGCAATACCGCGCGGCGGCCGCGTGCAGCGCGCGTCCCTCGTCCTCGGGCAGAAATCCGCGCACCGACCGGGAAATGTCGAACAATTCGGCTTCCGAGACCGCGGACCCGGCGCTGAGCTGCGTCATGAACTGACCGTTCTCCCTCGAATATTGCTGTTCAGGAACGACAATAGTAGCATCTAGACACATGTCCGAACGCGATTCCATCACCCTCGAGGCGACGCGCAGGCGGCTCAGCGGCAAACAGGCCGACACCGTCGACAAGCTCACGCGCGCGGCGCTCGACGTGCTGGCGCGGGAGGGCTACGCGGGAATGACGATCCGGATGGTGGCCGCCGCGGCGGGCGTCGGCGCCGCCACCGCCTACACCTACTTCTCCTCCAAGGAACACCTGGTGGCCGAGATCTTCTGGCGGCGCCTGCGCGCGGCACCCGTGCCCGCGGCGGCTGGGTCCGACCGGACGGCGCGCGTGATCGCCGAATTGCGGACGATCGCCCTGCTGGTCGCCGACGAGCCCGAGTTGTCCGGCGCGGTGACGGGCGCGCTGCTCGGCCGCGATCCCGATGTGCAGCACCTGCGCACCCGCATCGGCGTGGAGATCCGCGGGCGGATCAGTGCCGCGCTGGCCCCCGACCCCGACCCGGAGATCATCGAGTCGCTCGAGCTGATCTACGCGGGCGCGCTGATGCGCGCGGGCATGGGCCACGAGTCCTACGCCGACATCGCCGACCGCATCGTGCGCTCGGCGATGCTCGTCCTGCGCTGAGCCTCAACGAATTCCGGCACGCTGGGCCGGCACGTCGCCGGTGTCCGGCCGGGCGTCGAGGCGGCTCGGCCACCACACCCGCGCGCCGACGAGAGCGAACAGCGCGGGCACCACCACGGTGCGCACCACGAAGGTGTCGAGCACGATACCGATACCGACCACGATGCCGAGCTGGGTCAGCGTGATCAGCGGCAGCACGCCCAGCACACAGAACACCGCGGCCAGCACGATGCCCGCGCTGGTGATCACCGGCCCGGTCGCCGAGACCGCGCGCACGATGCCGGTGGCGGTGCCGTATTCCGGCGCCTCCTCCCTGGCCCGGGTGACCAGGAAGATCGTGTAGTCGACCCCGAGCGCGACGAGGAACAGGAAGCCGAACAGCGGCACGGTGGTGTCCAGCGCCGGGAAGCCGAAGATGTGCTCGCTCACCAGGCTGCCGAGCCCGAGCGCGGCCAGCGCGCTGAGGACCGTCACCCCGATCAGCAGCACGGCCGCGGGCAGCGCGCGCAGCAGCGCCAGGAGCACCAGGAACACCACCGCCAGGATCAGCGGAATCACCAGCAGCTGATCGCCGCGCGCGGCTTCGGCGGTGTCGAGTTCCTTCGCGTCGCTGCCGCCGACCAACGCCTCGGCGCCGGGCACCCGGTCCAGCTGCGTGCGCAGGGCGCGGATCGTGTCGAACGATTCGGCCGAGGCGGGGGCGGCGTCGAGCACCACGGTCCAGCGGGCCAGCCCGTCATGGGCGGGGCCGGTGCGCATCGCGCGCGACACGCCGTCGGTGCCGTCGAGCGCCGCCTGCACGCCGGCGGCGGCCTCCGCGCGCGCCAACACCACGGTGGGATCCGAAGCGCCGGAAGGGAAATGGGCCGCGACGGTGTCGAGCGCGTCCACCGATTCGGCGCGCACCCGGAACTGGTCGGCCTGCGCGAGTCCGACATCCGCGCCGAACAGCCCGGTGGCGCATACCAGCAAGGCGCCGAGCGTGGCCGCCGCGATCGGCAGCGGCCTGCGCACCACCGCCGCGGCGATGCGGTACCAGACCCCGGACCCGGCCACGTCCCGGCCGTCGACACGGGGAACGAACGGCCAGAACACCCGCCGCCCGCACAGGGCGAGCGCGGGCGGCAGCGCGATCAGCACGAACACCGCCGCCACCACCAGTCCGGCCGCGGCGAGCAGGCCGAGACTGCGGGTGTTGGGCAGGGTGGCCAGCAGCAGGGTGAGCAGTGCGAGCACGACCGTGACGTTGCTGGCGACGATCGCCGGGGCGCAGCGGCGCACGGCGGCGCGCAGGGCCGCGCGGTGATCCTCGGCGCGGTGCAGTTCGTCGCGGTAGCGGGAGATGAGCAGCAGGGCGTAGTTCGTGCCCGCACCGAAGACCAGCACACTGGTGATCCCCGCGGTGGAGCCGTCGAAGGTGAGCCCGGTGACCCGGGCCAGGCCGACGCCGACGCCGGCGGCGACCCGGTCGGCGTAACCGACGACGAGCAGCGGCACGAGCCACAACACCGGCGAGCGATAGGTGAGCATCAACAGCAGCGCGACCACCAGCGCGGTCACCACCAACAGGGTGACGTCGGCGCCGGCGAACGAGTCGGCGATGTCGGCGCCGAACGCCGGGCCACCGGTGATCTGGGCGCGCAGCCCCGCGGGCACGGCCTCGCCCGCCAAGGTGCGCAGCCGCTCGATCTCGTCGGTGAGGGCCGTGCCGTTCAACTCACCCGGCACCGGCACCTGCCCGAGAGCGACCTTGCGGTCCTCGGACACCGTGAGCCGATCCGGGGCGGCGCCCGCGTCCGTGCGCAGGCCCGCCACGGCGGCGCTCGCCGCGGCCACCTGGTCCTCGGTCAGTTCCGCGCCGTCGGGGCGGTCCAGCACGACGATGGCGGTGGCCACGTCGCCGCCGGGGAAATCCCGCAGCAGCCGCTGCACCTGCGCCGACTCGGCCGAGTCGGGCAGCGAGGTCGGTGCCTGTCCCGCCGAGTCGTTGGCGCCCACCAGGCCCAGCAGGGCGCCGGACGCCAGCAGCAGGGCGAGGAGCACGAGCCAGGAGCGCCGCCCGGTGACGACGGCGGCCAACCGATCCCACGGATTCACGTCGTCCACCTTCCCAGATCCGCCGTCCGCGCGGGTGCGCGGCCGGTGCCCCGGCGCGGCGCGCCGCGGGCCACTGTCGGATGTCCCGAAAAATCTTTGCGCACAATGATGTTCGTACAGATGTGCTTGCATCTGCACGATTACCGCGCTTAGGATCACCCGAAACAGGGGAGCTTCACACCCGTCGAAGGCCAGGCGTCATGACTCAGCCACCATCACGTTCCCGTCGTCTCGGCATCGCCGAGATCGCCGCCGTCTACGGCACCGAGGCCTTGCATCGCCGCATCGCGCAGTTGCGGGCGTGCGGCCAGCACTACGCCGCGGTGGCGATCGAACGCGAACTACTCGGCACGACCGACACCACCCCGCGGCCCTGACCGGGAGGCACCGGGACGACACCGCACCGAGGGCGATGAATCCGGCGGCCGGCCGTCGTCTGCGTGCCGCGCCCGACATCGCCGCACGCTACGGGGATCCGAATGCCTGACATGTCAAGCGAACCCGCAATCAGGACATACCCGACCGAACGGTGTCGATCTCGCCGAAGCCGACCCGCTGGTGGGAATCGTTTCCTATAGTGAGGCACGATTCGGGCGCGGTCGCAGGACGCCCGAGGTGGCAGTGGGAGCGCTGATCCATGACCTTGCCCGCGCCGGACCTCTCTCCGGAGCCGTCCGCGCCTGCGCTCGAAATCGGCGGGCGGCCGGCGTCGGTGCCGTTGCAGAACACCGACCGGGTCGCCTCGACGATGGTCGGGCACTTCGCGTCCACCGCCCCGTGCCGGACGCTGCCCGGGGAGCAGCTGCGCGGTGACGTCACCAAGGTGACCCGCTTCTGCCTGGCGCTGGCCGCGGAAATGTTCGACCGGCGCGCCGTACCCGCCGCCGACCAGCTGGGCGAGGTCCGCGAAGCGGCCGCGCAGTGGGCCCGGGAAGCGGTGCCGTTGAGCACCATCCTGCGCGCCTACCACGAGGGCCTGCGCATGGCGTTCGGGCTGGTCACCGCGCCCGCCGAGGACGGTGACGTGGGCGAGGTCCTGGTCGCCACCGACCTCATGCTGGAACTGTTGCAATCGATCACGGCCGCGGTGTGCGACGCCTACGTCGACGAGCAGCATCTGGTCGCGCGCGAACACCAGACCGCCGCGCAGACGCTGGCCTCGGCACTGCTGAGCGGCCGCGCCAGCTCGGCGGTGGCACGCCAGAGCGGGATCCCGATCGCCGAGGTCTACCAGGTGGTCGCGCTCGCCATTCCCGCGCACCCCGACGAGCTCGATCCGCGCATCGACACCCAGGTCGCGGCGCGCCGCAAGCTGCGCCGCGTGCAGTCCGGGCTGGCCACCGCCTTCGACGCGCAGGTGCTGGCGCTGCTGTCGCCCACCGGTGGGACACTGCTGGTCCCGCACGGCGAGCAGCACCGGCCGTTCACCGCGGAACTGCTCGCGGTACTGGGCAAGGCCGCCGAGGTGCCGTTGTCGGCGACCGTGGTCACCGCCGCCACCGACCGGATCCCGGAATCGGCCGAACAGGCGCACGAACTGCTCGAGCTGGCGCAGCTGGCCGGACGCGGCCCCGGCCTGTACGAAATGGCCGACCTCGCGGTGGAGTACCAGCTCACCCGCGGCGGTCCCGCCACCCGCCAGGTCGCCGGTCTGCTCGAGCCCCTCGACGCCCACCCCGAACTCTCCGACACCATGCGCGCCTACCTGCGCAACGACATGAACCGCCGGATGACCGCCCGTCAGCTGTTCGTCCACCCCAACACCGTCGACTACCGCCTGCGCCGCATCGCCCAACTCACCGGCATCGATCTGGCCACCTCCGCGGGCATCTCCCAAGCCGCCATCGCCCTCCTCGCCCGCGACCTCCACCGCCCCACCCGCACCCCCCACTGACCCCGACCCACTCGATGCCGATTCGTGCCGAGATGCAGGCGCTGAAGGTCGAGCTCGAGAATCCGCAGGGCTTTCCCGGTGCGCGGTGGCCGGAAACCGGTGCTCAGAACTACACCGACGCCACGGTGACAGATGGAGACGCCGACTGGTCGGTCAAGACGGCGTGATGCGATGAGTGTCATGGGCTCGGGCCAGGACTCCCAAGCCGGACTGGGTTCCGTCGATCGGATCCGCACGTGGAGTTCGATGATCCTGGGGACTCTCGCGCTGGTCACGGCGGCGGGCATCGTGGTGCTGTTTCATGTCTCGCAGCCCGAGCCAGGGCGACTTGCGGCGACTGATGTGCTCGTCCTCGTCCTGGTCGGGCTGTCGACCTGCACTTTTCTGGCGGCGGGTGCGCTCGTCCTGCGTGGACGGACTCCTGCTGTGGTGCTCAGAGCCGTCGAACTGCTGTTGTGGCTCGACCTGATGGTTCTCGGGGCCGCGACGATCGTGCTGTTGGCCGGCGGTTCGTTGGCTCCGCTCACCTGGCTCGCCGCGATCGGCTTCGGCTTCGATATCGCTCGGGTCCTGCGGACCGCCGTCCGCAGCGGTGGCCGGTCTCGTCGACCCGCGTAGGCGGACGTCTCGCGACCCACCCCACTCGATGCCGATTCGTGCTGGCGTGGGGGGCGGGATCGCGCGATCCTGGAACCCCGTGAGTCTGGATGGTGAGGCTTATGCGTATCGCGGAGATCTTGCGTCGGAAGGGTTGCGAGGTCGCCACCGTCACTCCCGGTACGACGGTGCGTGCGCTGCTGGCGGTGCTGGCCGAGCACAACATCGGTGCGGTGGTGGTGTCGCCGGGCGGCGGCCGCATCTCGGGCATCGTGTCCGAGCGTGACGTGGTGCGCGGCCTGCACGAGTACGGTGCGGGGCTGCTGGACACGCCGGTCAGCGACATCATGACCACGCCGGTGCGCACGTGCGCGCCGGAGGACCGGGTGGACGGCCTGCGCCGCATCATGACCGAGCACCGGGTCCGGCACCTGCCGGTGGTGCGCGACGACCGGCTGGTGGGCATCGTCAGCATCGGCGACGTGGTCAAGAGCGCGATCTCCGAACTCGCCACCGAGCGCCAGCTGCTGGTCGACTACGTGCAGGGCCGCTACTGACAGCACTCACATGTCGTCGACGGACCCCAGGTCGGCCGAGAGCCACCGCTCCGGCCGCATCGAGACCACGACCTGCGGCCCGTAGGCCTCGGCCGCCTTCAGATACGACTCCACCTTGTCGGCGGGCAGGTACCGCTCGACCATCTCGCGGTGCTGCGCGTCGGTCATCGGCTCGATCCCGGTGACCGGCCCCTCGACGGTGACGTAGCGGATGGTGGGCTCGACCTGCTGCACCATGATGCTGAACCGCCCCGCGTCGCGGATGTGGCGCAGTTTGCGGGAGTCGGCGCCGGTCAGCACCCACAGGTCCGACCCGGGGCGGTACTGGTACCAGATCGGCACCAGCAGCGGGCCGCGGCCGGGACCGGCGGCGACCGACAGGGCCGCGCTGTGCGGCCGGGTGAGAAACTCCTGACGCTCTTCCAGGCTCAACGGCATGCCTCCGAGTGTAGGCCGCGGGTCCGGCACCACCCCGCCCGCGAGCCGAAACATGTTGAGTGCGTGAAACCTTCGAGCGCGGCGGGAAAACTGCGTATCGTGGATTCCGTCCACCCGGTGGGTGAAGGGAGGGTCACGGTGCGGACATCCACGCCGGGTTCATCCACGTCCACCCGCCCGTCGATCACCTCCCCCGTCGGCGCGTCGTTCGCGTCCGTGCCGGCACTGTTCCCCGCGCTCGCGGACCCCGCCCACACCTATCTCGACAGCGCTGCCACCACCCAGAAGCCGGTGCCGGTCATCGACACCGTCACCCGTTACCACCGCGAGCGCACCGCCAACGCCGGACGCGGCTCCTACCCGTGGTCGACGGCGCTGGCCGCACGCATCACCGAGATCAGGGCACGGACGGCCGCCTTCCTCGGCGCGGGGCACACCGACGAGATCGTGTTCACCCCCGGCGCCACCGCCGCGCTCAACGCCGTGGCACTCTGCTGGGGCCTCGCCGTGCTCGACGACGGCGACGAGATCCTCTACAGCCCGGCCGATCACGCGTCGAACGTGCTGCCGTGGCACCACCTGCGCGGACTGCTGGGCCGGGTCGGACGGCGGATCGACCTGGTCCCGTACGCGACCACCCGCCGCGGCACCGCCGACATCGACGACATCCTCGCCCGCGCGAGCCCGCGCACCCGGCTGGTCACCCTCGCCCACCTGCATCACGTCTACGGTGGCCGCACCGATGTCGCGGCGTTGCGGGCGGGCCTGGACCGGCGGGTGGCGCTGTGCGTGGACGCCAGCCAGAGCGCGGGCCATCTGCCGCTGGACGTGACCGCCCTCGGCGCCGACTTCGCGGTCCTCGCCGCCCACAAGATGTTCGGCGCACCCGGCCTCGGCGTGCTGTACTGCGGCCGGCGCGTGCACGACTCGCTGCTGCCGTTCCTGCCGGGTGGGAACTCCGGTGTGCGGGTGGGTGATTCGGGCCTCGAATCGACCGGCATGCCACACCTGCTCGAGGGCGGGACCCCGGACATTCCCGCCGTCCTCGCTCTCGGCAGCGCCCTCGACGTGCTGGAATCCCTCGGCCGCGACCGCATCGCCGCCCACAACCACCTGCTCACCCGGCGGCTGATCGACGGCCTGCGCACGGTGCCCGGCCTGGACTTCCTGCCCGGGCCCGCCCACGGCCCCGAGACCGACGGCGACGGCATCGTCTCGTTCACCCTCGACGGCATCGCCGCCGCCGATCTCGGTTTCGTGCTGGCCGAGCACGGTTTCCTGGTGCGCACCGGATCGCACTGCGTGCCGGCCGCGGACCACGCTGCCCCGCACCGTGATTCGGTGCGCGTGAGCACGCACGTCTACACCACGGTCGAGCAGATCGACCGGTTCGTCCGCTGTGTCGCGACCATCGCCGAGGAGGTCACGTGAGTGCGCACACCCCCCGCTACGACCGGAGGGCGGCCTCGCGGGTGCTGGCCGAGCTCACCGAGCCCGGCCTGTTCACCGGCCCGCTCGAGCCCGGTGAACCCCGGCTCGTCGAATACACCGCCACCCCGGTGCGCGGCGAGCCCGGCAGCCACCTCACCACCTCCCAGCGGATGTATCTGGAGCGGTTCATGCGACCCTGCCGTCCCGAGCAGGTCACCACCGCCACGCATCGGATGACCTGGACCGACAGCGACGGCGTCCCGAACACCGGGCACTTCCGCGCCGACGGCCTCGGCCCGCTGGTGCCCGTCGCGGCCAGGGAAACCGTGCTCGTGCTCCGGCGGGCGCTCACCGCCGACACCGCGCTCGCCGCCCGGATCGCCGCGCTCGGACCGCAACAGCACGCGGTGCTGACCGGTACCACCACCGACCACGACCCGCTGGAGATCCTGTGCGTCGGCATCGAGGCCGCGGCGCGCGCGCTGGCACAGCACGCGCTGCTGGCCCGGCAGACGCCGTACCGGGAGCCGGGCGAATTCGCCCGCGGGCTCGCCGATTCCGGCATCTTCACCGCGGTGGCCACGCGCTGGTTCTGGGAGTTGCAGGCCTCGACCTACCGCCGCGGCATGATCCCGGCGACGCTGGTCGCGCTGCCCGACGGCACCGTCCGCTACACGGCCGAGACGGTGGCCACGCTGCGGGCGATGAAGGACGCGACCATCGCGGAGGCGCACGCGGTGATGCGCCGCGCGACCACCACCGAGGGCCTGACGGTGGCCGAGGCGCTGGCCAAGTACCACGACGAGCTCGACCTCATCTCCCGCCAGTACGCGCTGCTCGGGCCCGGCACCCGGCCCGCCTGCCTGGCGGCGATGCCGCATCAGCTCGACGGGCGGCACTACACGCTGCTGCCGCTGGTGATCGACCGCTTCGTGGAGACCTTCGGCGCGGTCGTCGACCGCTGCCGGATCGTGGCCGCGCCCGAGACCGGCGAACCCGGCGACGAGCCGCTCGCCGCGCAGGACATGGTCTGTTACGTCCCCGACATGAGCTGCCGGCACTGCGTGCGCACCATCACCGCGACACTGGCGGGCATGGGCGTCCCCGTGCTGGAGGTCGACCTGGAGACCAAGCGGGTCGTGGCGGAATTCCGCAGCCCGCGCAACCGGGCCAGGGTGTTCGAGGCGTTGCGCGACGGCGGCTACACCCCGGTGTCGGAGCGGCCGCGGGTGGCCGGTCCGGCCACCGAGCCGGTGGTATGAGCGGCGAACCGCCCGCGCTACCGGCGCGGCTGCATCCGCTGGTGCGCGCCTTCCTCGACGACCGGGCCGCCGTCGCGGCCGTCGCCGACTCCGGCACACCCGCGCACGTGGTGTTCCCGCAGGTGCTCGCCGAGAACGTGGGCGCGCTGGCGGCGGTGCTCGACCGGAGCCCGGTGCGATCGCGGATGTGCTACGCGCACAAGGTGAATCGCTCGCCGGCCTTGGCGAGGGCGGCCGAGCGGTGCGGCATCGGCATCGATGTCGCCTCCCCCGGCGAACTGGCGAACGCGCGCGCGGCGGGTTTCGCGCCCGCGCGGATCGAGGTGACGGGGCCGAAAGGCGCGCGCTTCCTGGCGACGGCGGTGGCGTCCGGCGCCACGATCAACGTGGACAACCTCTGGGAACTCGCCGCCCTCGACGACCTCGCCCGCGGCACGGACCCGATACCGGCGCTGCTGCGCGTCGGTGACCTCCCCGGGACGCCGCGCAGCCGCTTCGGTGTGCCGCTGCCCCGGGTCGACGACGCCCTGCGGCTGCTGGCCGCGTCCACCTCGCGGATCCGGTTCCTCGGCTTCGCCTTTCACCTCGATTCCGGCGCGGTGACCGACCGGGTGCGCGCCGTGCAGACCTGCCTGGCATTGATCGAACGCGCCCACGCCCACGGCCTCGCTCCGCACGTGCTCGACATCGGCGGCGGGCTGCGCCAGGTGTTCACCGCCGACGCCGACCGTTTCGACGGCTACGTCCGCGCGTTGCGCGACGGGCTGGCCGGGCGTGGGCCTGCGATGAGCTGGCCGGGGCAGACCTTCGGGTATCACGTCGCAGGCGGTGCGGCCCACGGCACGCCGGTGTTCCACAAGTACGGCAACACCGTCGGCGCGTCCGACATGCTCGCCGAACTGCTGGCCGCCCCGCTGGCCGAGCACGAGGGTCGCCCACTGGGCACGGTGCTGGCCGACAACCTGCTCGAGCTCTGGCTGGAGCCGGGCAAGGCGTTGGTCGACCACGCGGGGCTGACGCTGGCGAGCGTGGAGTTCGTCAAGGAACTCGGCGACGGCACCGTGCTGGTCACCCTCGACCTCAGCCGCGACACCGTGACCCCCGCCGACCAGGAGGTGATGGTCGACCCGCTGGTCCTGCCCGGTGCGCGGCGCGACGACGGTCCCGCGGTGGGGGTCTACTTCGCGGGCAGGCTGTGTCTCGAACGCGACCTGATCACGACCCGGCAGGTGTTCCTGCCCGGCGTGCCCGCGCCCGGTGACGTGGTGGTCTTCCCGAACACCGCCGCCTATCACATGGATCTGTCCGCCTCGACCGCGGCGAGGTGGGCACCGCCGCGGCGGTGGGTCGTGGAGTCCACCGAGGCGGGTTTCGCGGCGCGCCCCGACACCGAGGCCGCCGCCTGATGCGCTACGACCACATCACCGACCTCGTCGGCAACACTCCCCTGCTGCGACTCGATCCGGCGGTGCACGGCCTGGACGGGGTCGAGCTGTTCGCGAAACTGGAGTCGCACAACCCCTTCGGCTCGGTGAAGGACCGGGTGGCGGTCGCCCTGCTGCGCGACGAACTCGACCGCGTGCGCGCGGACGGGCAGAGGCTGATCGAAGCCTCCAGCGGCAACACCGCCAAGGCCCTGCGGGTGCTCGGCGCGATGTCCGGCGTCGGGCTGCGCGCGGTCACCAACCGGATCAAGGTCGGCGAGGTCCGTGACCTGCTGCGCCTGCTCGGCACCGAGATCGTGGAACTGCCCGGGCTGTCGGAATGCCCCGATCCCGGTGCGCCCAACGACGTCGCGGCGGTGATCGCGGCGACGATGGCGCAGGCACCGGGCGCCTACCACCACCCCTCGCAATACACGAACGAGAAGAACATCGAGGCGCACTGGCACGGCACCGGCCACGAGATCCACCGCGACCTCGCCGCGCGCGGCATCGACCGGGTCGACTATCTCGTCGGCGGACTCGGCACCACCGGCTCCACCCGCGGCACCGCCACCCACCTGCGCACCCACCATCCCGGCCTACGCACCATCGGGGTGGTGTCCACCCGGGCGGATTTCATCCCCGGCATCCGCTCGGAGACCGAGATGTGGGACGTGGGGCTGTTCCGGCCCGAGTTCTACGACCGCATCCTCGCGGTCGACTCCGGCACCGCCATCGAGGCCACCCTGCGCCTGGCCACCGGGTACGGCGTGCTGGCCGGGCCGACCAGCGGCGCGTCCTACGCGGCGGCCCTACAGACACTGCGCGACCTCGACCGTTCGCGGCGGCCACCGGACGGTCCGGTCGTCGCGGTCGTGATCGTCTGCGACCGGCTCGAGCCGTACCTGTCCTATATCAAGAAGCGCAGGCCCGACCTGTTCGGCGGCGCGGATCCCGAGGCGGCGCCCACGCCGGCCGAACTCGCCGCCGTTCCCCGCCTGACCCCGGCCGAACTCGCCGACCGCGACCGGACCGAGCGGCTGACCGTCGTCGACACCCGCGGGGCGATGGCCTACCGGATCGGGCACGTGCCCGGCGCGATCAATCTGCGCGACGACCTGCTCGACGACATGCTCACCCACGGCGTGCCGTTCCCCCGCGGCAGGCCGGTCGTCTTCGTCTGCCCGGTCGGCGAGGTCGCGCTGCGTTTCGCGGTCCGCGCCCGGCGCGCGGGCTACGACGCCGCGAGCCTGGACGGCGGCGTGGTGGCCTGGCGCGACGCGGGCCTGCCGTGGGAGCGCGGCTGACGACGCGGGCGACTGAGCGAGCGGCGCGGCGCCGGCCGAACGATAGTGTGGGGCCGTGCAGACAGGTCAGGATTCAGACGACGCCGGTCCCCGCATCTGGGGTGGAACGACGCTCACCGAGCGCCGGGAGGCGCGCCGTGCCGCGCTGCTCGAGGCCGCGCTCGACCTGATCGGGGAGGCGGGGGCGGCGGGAGTCACGATGCGCGCGGTGTGCCGGCGGGCCAATCTCACCGACCGCTACTTCTACGAGAGTTTCAGCAGCCGCGACGAGTTGCTCGACGTGCTCTACCGCGGGGTCGCCGAGGAGTTCCTCGATCCGATGACGGCGTTCACCGACGCCGACGATCCTTCCCGCGACCGGGCGCTGGCCGAGGTGCTGGTCGACAAGGTGCTCGAGGATCCGCGCAAGTCGCGGCTGTTCCTGGTGGAGCCGTATTCGAGCACGGGCTTGGGGCAGACCACCATCGCGGTGATGCCCGCGTTCACCCGGCTGATCCAGGATCACCTGTTCGTCCACATCGAGGATCCGGTCAAGCGGAGGCTGGCGGCGGTGAGCATGGCGAGTGGGAACGCGGGCATGTTCTCGGCGTGGTTGAACGGTTCGCTGCGCGCGACCCGCGAGCAGATCGTCGAGCACTGCGTGGCGATGCTGGGGGCCTACCGCACGCTCTACCGCTCCTGACACCGGACCGTTTCTTCGCGGCACCGCATTGACGGCGGCTGCCTTCACTTCTAAATTGAAGGCACCTGCCCTCAGATGAAAGGCGTCGCTGCCATGCCACTGTTCAACCCGACGACGGACACCTTCGCGGAGTTCGATCCGAAGACGCGGGAGCTGCTGACGGCACTCGTGGACTTCTTCGAGCGCAAGGGCAAGCAGAAGCTGACGGCCGACACCCACCGCGCCGAGTGGTACGACGACTGGATGGCCTTCCTGGCCGAGTCCCGCATCCTCGCCTACATGGCGACCCCGAAGGCGCACGCCGGCGGCGATCCGGACAAGCGCTGGGACACCGCCTTCATCTCCAAGTTCAACGAGATCACCGGTTTCTACGGCGCCCAGTACTGGTACGCCTGGGGGGTGTCCACACTCGGGCTGGCCACCATCTGGCAGAGCGACAACGCCGAGGCGCACGCCCGCGCCGCCGAGGAACTCGACCGCGGCGGCATCATCGCCTTCGGCCTGTCCGAAAAGGACCACGGCGCCGACATCTACGCCACCGACATGCTGCTCACCCCCGACGGCGCCGGCGGCTTCACCGCCACCGGCGGCAAGTACTACATCGGCAACGGCAACGTCGCGCGGCTGGTGCCGACCCTGGGCAGGCGCACCGACATCGAGGGCCCCGACGCCTACGTGTGGTTCCTCGCCGACTCCCAGCACCCCAACTACACGCTGGTCAAGAACGTCATCCACGGCCAGAACTACGTCAGCGCCTACGATCTGGCGAACTACCCGGTGCGCGCGCAGGACGTGCTGCACACCGGCAGGCGGGCCTTCGACGTCGCACTCGCCGCCGTGAACTGCGGCAAGTTCAACATCGGGATGGTCACCCTCGGCATCGTCCAGCACAGCTTCTACGAGACGATCAACCAGGCGCACGGCAAGATCCTGTTCGGGCACCCGGTCACCGATTTCGGTCAGGTGCGCCAGATCCTGTCCGACGCCTACGTGCGGATCACCGCGATGAAGCTCTACCACGAGCGCGCCATCGACTACATGCGCTGTTCGTCCCCGGCGGACCGGCGGTTCGTGCTGTTCAACTCGATCGGCAAGATGAAGGTCACCCGAGAGGGCGAGCGGGTGTTCCGGGAACTCTCGGATGTCATCTCCGCCAAGGGATTCGAGAAGGACACCTACTTCTCGATGGCGCGCGGCATCATCGATTCGATGCCGCGACTCGAGGGCACCGCGCACGTGAACATGGCGCTGACGCTGAAGTTCATGACCAGCTTCCTCTACAACCCGGCCGAGCTGCCGCCGGTGCCGGTGCGCCGCGATCCCGGCGACGACGAGGCGCTGTTCCGCCAGCCCGGCGCGGCGGGGTTGAGCAAAGTCCGTTTCGCGGACTGGCGGATCCCGTTCCGCCGATTCGAGCACCTGCCCAACGTCGCCCTGTTCCTGGCCCAGGCCGAGCGGTTCGTGCAGTTCCCGGTGCAAGCGCCGATGACCGACGCGCAACTGGCCGATCTCGACTTCCAGCTCGCCGTCGGCGAACTGTTCACCCTGCTGCCCTACGGCCAGCTCATCGTCGAACAGGCCGCGCTCGCCGGCACCGCCGAAGAACTCGTCGACGCGATCTTCGAGGTGCTGGTCCGCGACTTCGCCGGGTACGCGCTGGGCATCTTCACCAAGCCGTCCTCGACCCCGGCCCAGCAGGACTGGGCGCTGGCCGCGCTGGCAAAGCCCGTCTCCGACCCCGAGCGCGCGCGGCGACTCTACGCGGAGGTGCTCGGTTACGCGGGCAGCTACGAGATGGCGCCGTAACGGCGGCCGACTCGCACGACGCCACCGCGCTTCGGGCCGACCGCGGCGAGCTGGCGAGCTAGAGTTGCCCGATAGCGACGGCGGCGAGGAGCGGGTGTTGGTGTCCATCGGGAAATTGGTGTCCTTCGACAGTTCGCGGGGGTTCGGGTTCATCCGCCCGGAGGACGGTGGGCCGGATGTGTTCGTCCACGTCAACGACATCGGGCTGGACGAGGACGAGCTACGCCAGGGCCGGGTCTTCGAGTTCGACGTGACCGAGGGCGACCGCGGCCCCAAGGCGATCAATCTGAGCGCGGTCGGCGGTGGCGGGCCCGCCGCCGCACCGCGCGTCCGCAAGGACCGCGGCGGCCAGCTCAGCGCCGACGAGCATCGCCGGTTGATCACCGAGCTGCTGCTCGACGCGAGCCCCGCGCTGACCGCCGGGGAGATCCTCACCATCCGGGAGCGGCTGACCGCGTTCGCCGACGAACGCGGCTGGCTGGACTGACGGCGCGGCGGGCGCACAGATCCGCGCTCGTGTCGGACCGGCGTCCTACGATCGAGCCGATCGCCCGCCGGGCGATGAATTCGCGTCGGCCGCGGCGTCGACACGGGTGAGGACGCCGACCCGAGGAGGAAGCGTGGACCTGCCGGTGATGCCACCCGTCAAGCCGATGCTGGCGAAAGCGACGCCGACGGTGCCGCGTGAGCCCGGCCTGTGCTACGAGCCGAAATGGGACGGCTTTCGCTGCGTGGTGTTCCGCGACGGCCCCGAGGTCGAGCTCGGCTCCCGCAACGACCGCCCGCTGACCAGGTACTTTCCCGAGGTCGCCGAGCTGTTGAAGCAGGCGCTGCCGGCGCGCTGTGTGGTGGACGGCGAGATCGTGGTGGTCACCGAACACGGCCTGGATTTCGACGTGCTGCAGAACCGCCTGCATCCGGCCGCCTCCCGGGTGAACAAGCTGGCCGTGGAGACACCGGCCAGCTTCGTCGCCTTCGATCTGCTCGCCCTCGGCGACGAGGACCTCACCGGCGAGCCGTTCGCCGAACGCAGGCGCAGGCTCGAGCAGATCCTCGACACCGAGCTGGCCCGCGTGCACCTCACCCCGCTCACCCGCGATCCCGACGTCGCCGAGGACTGGTTCACCCGGTTCGAGGGCGCCGGCTTCGACGGGGTGATGGTCAAGGCCGCCGATCAGCCGTATCAGCAGGACAAGCGGGTGATGTTCAAGGTCAAGCACGAACGCACCGCCGACTGCGTGGTGGCGGGCTTCCGCTGGCACAAGGACGGCCAGGGGGTCGGTTCGCTGCTGCTCGGTCTCTACGACGACGACGGGCGGCTGCACCACGTGGGCGTCGCCAGCAGTTTCACCGCCGCCCGGCGCGCGGAACTGGTCGACGAACTCGCCCCGCTGCGGGAGAACGCGCTCGTCGACCACCCCTGGCGGGAGTGGGCCGACGCGGCGGCCCAGGCCAGGTCGGAGGGCAAGATGCCGGGCGGGATCAGCCGGTGGACCGGCGGCAAGGATCTGTCCTGGGAGGCGCTGCGGCCGGAGCTGGTCGCCGAGGTGCGCTACGAACACGTGCAGTCCGGCCGGCTGCGCCACGGCGGCAGGCTGGTGCGCTTCCGCACCGACCGCACGCCGCAGTCGTGCACCTACGCCCAGCTCGAGGAAGTCGCGCCCGCGGAACTGTCGGAGATCTTCACCGAGACGGCGGCGTCGCGATGAGCGGGCCCACCCTGGAGGTCGAGGTCGACGGCCGGGTGCTGGCCATCAGCAACCCGGACAAGGTGTATTTCACCAAGCGCGGGGAGACCAAGGCGGATCTGGTCCGCTACTACCAGGCGGTGGCCGAGCCGCTGCTCGGGGTGATCCGTGATCGGCCGCTGCTGCTGGAACGGCACCCCGACGGCGCCTCGGGCAAGTCGTGGTTCCAGAAGCGGGTGCCCAAGTCGGCCCCGGACTGGCTGCACACGGTCGAGGTGACCACCCCCAACGGCACCACCAGCGACGCGCTCGTCGCGCACGACCTCGCGCACATCCTGTGGGCGGTGAACCAGGGCTGCCTGGGCTTCCACGTCTGGCCGAACCGGGTGCGGGACCTCACCGTCGCCGACGAGCTGCGCATCGATCTCGATCCCTCCCCCGGCATCGGCTATCCGGACCTGGTGCAGGCGGCGAAACTGACCAGGGGATTGTTCGACGAGCTGGGCATCGCGTCGGCCGTGAAGACCTCCGGCTCGCGCGGTCTGCACATCTACGTCGCGCTCGAGCCGCGCTGGGACGGGTACCAGGTGCGCGCGGCGGCGGTCGCGCTGGCCAGGGAGCTGGAGCGGCGGCATCCGGACCTGATCACCGCGCACTGGTGGAAGGAGGAGCGCGGACAGCGGGTCTTCGTCGACTACAACCAGAACGCCCCGCACAAGACGGTGTTCGGGGCCTGGTGTGTGCGGCCGAAGGTCGGCGCGCAGGTGTCCACGCCGATCTCCTGGGACGACCTGGACAGCGTGGTGCCCGACGATCTCACCATCGCGACCGTGCCCGCGCGGCTGGCCGAGCGCGGCGATCCGTGGGCGGACCGGGCGCCGCAATCGATCGAGCCGCTGCTGGCGATGTCGGAACGGGACATGGCCGCCGGGATGATGGACGCGCCGTGGCCGCCGCAGTACCCGAAGATGCCCAACGAGCCGCCGCGGGTGCAGCCCAGCCGGGCCAAGAAGCAGTAGCGCCGCCTCACTCGGTCCAGCGGACCCAGGCGGCGTCCCGCGCGCCACCCTCGCACACCAGCGCGCGGCCGTCGGCGGTGCGCCCGGATTTGGCGATACCCGGATCGCAGGTCTCGCCCGGTTCGTACACCCCGGTGCCGACGTGGTACGGCCCCGACCAGCGGTAGACACCCTCGGTGGCCGGGTCACCCAGGCACAGCAGCGTGCCGCCGTCGGCCGCGCTGCCGATCATCCCGAGCTGCGCGGCGGTGCACGCGGCGCCCTTGCGCACCACCGGCGCCTCGGCCGTCGGCAGCGCGGTGGGCGTGGTGCTCGCCGGCGGCGGGGTGGGGGTCGTGGTGGGCGGCGCGGCGGTCGATCCGGCCGTGGACTGCGGGGCGACCAGGTCGTCGGCGCGGGTGAGGCCGTCCGACAGCAGGTTTCCCGACATCAGCACCAGCGCCGCCAACGTGGCCACTTCGGCGAGCCCGAGCAGCACCGCGAACGTCGCCATCGCCCGGCCGCGCGGATGCCCGAAGGCGATCAGGCCGAACACGATCGCGACCGGGAACAGCGCGAGCAACGCGGCCACGAGCGCGATCACCGCGTACGGGTTGACCATCGGGCGCGGTTCGGGCGGGAACGGGTCGTCGGGCTCGTGCTCGTCGGGCCACGCCTGCGGCCACGGCTCGCTGTCCTGCCATTCCTGCGTCCGTGCCATCGCCGGTCCCTCTCGCACATCCCACTCTCGCGCGGCGCCCCGGAAGCGGCGAACCCCACCAGATACCGGGACAGAATACGGGCGCGTCCGGCGGATGGTCGGGCCACCGCGGTGATCGGGACGTAATACGCGTCACACCGCAATCGGCTGAAGGGAACCGATTTCTGCACTCGATGCAAAACGGCATCCAGTGCATGACACGGCGGGCGATCGGCGCATCACGGTCGACCGGTGGCGGGACGCGACACGCCGCCACCCGCCGGACCGGATCACTCGGCCGTGTCGACCGTGCGCATCGTCTCGGTGACCAGGGTGTACAGCAGATCGGCGAGCAGATGGTGGACCTGATCGCGGGTCAGGTTGCCGCGGGTGATCCATTCGCGGCCCGCGGCTTTCACCAGCCCACCGTAGGACCGCACCATCGCGCGCAATTCTGCACTGTGTGCAGAATCGGCGAGACCGACCATCCGCAGCGTCCGCTCGGCCGCCGCGTCGTCGGCCTCGTCGAGGATCTGCTGCACCTCCGGATCGTCACCGACGCCTTCGTGACTGGTGACCTTCACCCAGGTGCTGCCGTGTTCGGCGATGGTGTCCAGCAGCCACCGCACGCTGGCGTCCACCCGTTCCCGCGGGGTGCCGGTGGGCTCGAACATGTCGTCGGCGCGGGGCAGCGTCACCATCCGGCGCACCACCGCGAGATACAGGTCGCGCTTGTTGCCGAAGTAGTGGTTGATCAAGCCGCGGGCCACCCCGGCCCGCTGCGCCAGTTCGGCGGTGGACACGGCCGCGTACGGCCGCTCGCCGAACATCTCGATCGCGCGGGCCAGGATCTGCGCGCGCCGCTCGTCGGGTTCGAGCCGGCGCCTGCGCGCGGGGGCCTCAGAGTGACCGGGCAATGAGATCCTTCATCACCTCGTTGCTGCCCGCGAGGATGCGCAGCACACGGGCACCGGTGTACAGCTGGGAGATCGGATACTCCGTCATGTACCCGTAGCCACCGAACAGCTGTAGGCAGCGGTCCACCACGCCGCCGAGCTGGTCGGTGATCCAGTACTTGGTCATCGCCGCGGTGGGGATGTCGAGTTCCCCGCGTAGGTGCTTGACGATCGCGTCGTCGAGGAAGGTGCGCGCCACCCTGGCGATGGTGGCACATTCGGCGAGTTCGAACTTCGTGTTCTGCATGGCGTACAGCGGCTTGCCGAACGCCTCGCGGCCCTTGGTGTACTCGACGGTGAGCTGGACGGCCTTCTCCATCATCGGCACCGCGATCACCGCGGTGACCAGGCGCTCCTGCGCCAGCAGCTGCATCATCTGGTAGAAGCCCTGGCCCTCGGCCTCGCCGAGCAGGTTGCTCGCGGGCACCCGCAGGCCGTCGAAGAACAGCTCGGCGGTGTCCTGGCCCTTGCCGCCGATCTTGCTCAGGATGCGGCCGCGGGTGAAGCCCGGGGTGTCGTCGCCGACCTCGGCGAAGATCAGCGAGACCCCCGCGGCGCCCTTGGTCGGGTCGGTCTTGGCGGCGATGATGATGCCGTCGCACAGCCAGCCGTTGGTGATGAAGATCTTCGAGCCGGTGATGACGTACTCGTCACCCTCCCGCACCGCCCTGGTCTTGATGTTCTGCAGGTCCGAGCCGGTGCCCGGTTCGGTCATGCCGATGGAGAGCACCATCTCGCCGCTGGCGGCCTTGGGCAACACGCGGCGCTTGAGCTCCTCGGAACCGAACTCGGCGAGGTAGGGCGCGATGATCGAGCTGTGCACGGGCATGCCGAGGGCGCCGTCGCCGGCCAAGGTCTGCTCTTCGATGATGGCGGCCTCGTGCGCGAACGTCCCACCGCCGCCCCCGTATTCGGCCGGGATCGCGGTGCACAGCAGGCCGAGTTCACCGGCCCGGTTGTACAGGTGGCGGTCGGGGTGGCCCTGCTCGACGAACTTCTCCTCGTGCGGGACGACCTCCTTCTCGAAGAAGTTGCGGGCGAGTTCGCGTACCGCCTCGACCTCGTCGTCACTCCACGCCGCGCGTGCCATGGTGTCGATCCTTTGCTCGCTGTGGCCCGGCCTCGGGCACCGGACCCCGGCATCAGAGTCCCAGCCCTATTGGCGGCTTGTCAACAAAGGACGGACAAGAGTCCGCCGCGCGGGTGGAACCGGAGCGGTCAGGCCTCGTGACCGGGTCGCAGACCGGCGACGCGGTCGTAACGGAGGGCGGGCCCGGCGACCGGCGCGCGCCCGGCGAGCGGTTCGAGCAGCAACCCGCAGTGATCGCCGAAGTCGTGGCGTTCGAGAATGCGCCCGGCGAACCAGCCCGACGCGCCGGTGAGCACCGGCACCTCGTGCGGGCCCGGCGTCCACGCGCAGTGGGCGAACTTGTCCACGGTGTCGCCGGATTCGGTGGCGAAGAGCCGGGCCAGCGCCTGCTGGCCGGAGGCGAGCAGATGCACCGCCAGATACTCGGCATCGGCGGCGACGCGATAGGTGTGGTTCCTCTTCGACAGCCCGACGAGGAACCGGCGCGGTTCGATGCTCACCTGCGTGCCGAAGCCGACCAGGCAGCCGGCCCGCACCCCGTCGGCCACGGTGGTCACCACCCATACCGGATAGTCGGCGGCGGCGACGACCGCGTCGAAGGCCTCCTCGACACCCTGCCGGGCAACGACCACGGTTCCCTCCTCACCCTCGTCCCGCCGCGGGCGGGCGTACCCGTCGCGGCGGTCGCGCCCCCTGGTAGCGCGCGCGACGGTCGGGGGCGAGCCGTGCGCGCCGTCCCGCGGCCCACCGAGGGCCGCCCCGTCCACCGTACCGAGGCCGAGCGGATCGGCGGCGACGGCAGCGATTGCCACAGCCGTTGATCGGGTCCGCCGCGGCTGCTCACCCACCGCGGTCGGGGCACCGCCGGGGGTTTGCGAGAATGGATGCCGCGTTCGCCCCCAGCTCACGAAGGATGTTCCCAGACCCGATGGCCGAGACCCGTATCGATCCCGACGAGCTGGCCACCTGTCTACGGGTGCTCGATCAGGCCGCCGAGCTGGACAAGGACGACCCCGACTCGGTCGCGGTGCAGCGGGCCGTCGGCCACATGTTCAAGAAACTCAAGCAGCGCAGGCGCAGCGAGGCCCGCCGTCGGGTCGCCGAGGCCGACCGCGCCGTCGTCGCCGCCACCGCCACCGGCTCACCGAACCGCATCGATGACGAGACCGCCGGTATCCCGCTGTCCTCGAGCGCCGCGGGCGCCAGCGCGGGCGAACTGCTGCGGGCACGGCCCTGCTACATCTGCAAGCAGCGCTACACCCGGGTGGACGCCTTCTATCACCAACTGTGCCCGGAGTGCGCGGCCGCCGGCCACGCCAAGCGCGACGCGCGCACCGACCTCACCGGCAGACGCGCGCTGCTCACCGGCGGCCGGGCCAAGATCGGGATGTACATCGCGCTGCGGCTGCTGCGCGACGGCGCGCACACCACCATCACCACCCGCTTCCCCAACGACGCCGTGCGCCGCTTCGCCGCGATGGAGGACAGCGCGCAGTGGCTGCACCGGCTGCGCGTGGTCGGCATCGACCTGCGCGACCCGGCCCAGGTGGTGGCCCTGGCCGACGACGTGGCCGCGCAGGGCCCGCTCGACATCCTCATCAACAACGCCGCCCAGACCGTGCGCCGCTCCCCCGGTGCCTACAGCGCGCTGGTCGAGGCCGAATCCGCGCCGCTGCCCGCGGGCGCGCTGCCCGACGTGGTGACCTACGGCAAGACGATGCAGCCACACCCGACCGCACTCACCGCCTCGCTGGCGCCCAGCCTCACCGCCGCCGACGTCGCCGAACTCGCCCTCGTCGCGGGATCGGCCACCCCCGACCGGATTTCGCGTGGCGTGGCGATCGACGCGGGCGGCCTGGTACCGGATCTCGCGCACACCAACAGCTGGGTGCAGACCGTCGGCGAGGTGGACCCGACCGAGTTGCTCGAGGTGCAGCTGTGCAATTCGGTGGCGCCGTTCATCCTGGTCTCCCGGCTGCGCCCGGCCATGGCGGCGGCACCGGCGCGGCGCAAGTACATCGTGAACGTCTCGGCCATGGAGGGACAGTTCAGCCGCGGCTACAAGGGCCCGGGCCACCCGCACACGAACATGGCCAAGGCCGCGCTGAACATGCTGACCCGCACCAGCGCCGGCGAGATGTTCGAATCCGACGGCATCCTGATGACCGCGGTGGACACCGGCTGGATCACCGACGAGCGCCCGCACTACACCAAGATGCGGCTGGCCGAGGAAGGCTTCCACGCGCCGCTGGATCTCGTCGACGGCGCCGCCCGCGTCTACGACCCCATCGTGCAGGGCGAGAACGGCGTGGATCTCTACGGCTGCTTCCTCAAGGATTACCGGCCCTCGCCCTGGTGAGAGTGCCTACCCTGGAGGCATGGGCTACCGCCTGCTCGCCGATCTCACCGCGCTGACGCATTTCGCGTTCGTCGGGTACGTGGCCCTGGGCGGGTTCCTGGCGTGGTCGCGGCCGTGGGCGTTCTGGCCGCACCTGGCCGCGGTCGGGTGGGGATTCGGCACCGTGCTCGTCGGCTACGACTGCCCGCTCACGCACGTGGAGAACTGGGCGCGCCGCCGGGCCGGTGACGCCGAACTGCCCGCCACCGGGTTCATCGACCACTACCTCACCGGGGTGATCTATCCCGAGGACGCGGTCGACCTGGTGCGGCTGCTGGTGGCGGTGGTCGTCGTGGCGTCCTGGGCGGGGGCACTGGTGACGATCCGCCGCCGCGGCGCCCCGGTCGGGCCGTGACGATGTCCGCCCGAGCGGGGCGGCGTGCGCGGTGCCCGGTCAGGACTCGGCGAGCACGGAACTGATCAGCGCGGCCACCTCGGCGACCTGCTCGTCGAGGTAGAAGTGCCCGCCGGGGAAGGTCTCGCGCCGGAACGCGCCGGTGGTGAAATCGCGCCACTCGTCGCCTTGTTCGGGCGTCATCGTCGGATCGGCGGTGCTCACCAGCGCGGTGATCGGGCACGGCAGCGGATCGGTGCCGCCGGGGGTGTAGGTCTCCACCGCCTGGTAATCGGCGCGCACCGCGGGCAGTACCAGGTCGGCGAGGCCGGGCTCGGTGCGCAGCACCGCGACCGAGGACGGATCGGTGGCCAGGCGTTCGAGGTCGGCGATCAAGCCCTCGTCCGGACCCTGGTGCAGCCTGCCCGGTTCGACGAACGTGGGTGCGGGACGGCCGGAGACGAACAGGTGGGTGAGCGGCAGGCCCGCCTCGGTCAGCCTGCGCGCGGTCTCGTAGGCGACGGTGGCGCCCATGCTGTGCCCGAACAGGGCCAGCCGATCGACCGGCTGGGGCAGCAACTCCGCGGCGATCCGGTCGGCGAGGGTGTGCAGATCCGGCACCGCCGGCTCGCCGAGGCGGTCCTGCCTGCCCGGGTATTGCACACCGAGGACCGCGATGCCGGGGCCGGTGCGGCGGGCGAGTTCGCGGTACGCGGTGGCCGAACCACCGCCCGGCGGGAAACACACCAGGTGATGGCGCGGCGCGGGGTCGGTTCGAAGTTCGCGCAGCCAATCGGTGGCGGCGATCGCCCTCTCCAAGTCGGTCTCCTCCGGGTCGTAACGGCTAGTCTCGGACTGGTGAACGCGCACACACGGCTGGTCCACGACTACGAATCCGGAATCGGTGTCCCCGCGTCCGGCATTACCGATTCTCCCGATCCCGGTAGCAATCTCGCTGCGACCCTGCCGGTGTGGGCGCTGGCCGCCGGGTCGGTCGCCGCGGTGGCCGCCGCGGCCAACCGGTTGCGCGACGCGCACGGACTGGCCCCGGTCCCCCACCGTATCGACCCGGAGCGGATCACCGCCGCGTTCTCCAGTGATCACCTGATGCGCGTGGACGGCCGCCCGGTCACCGCGTTCGCCGATCTGTCCGGCTTCTTCCCCACCTTCGACGGCTGGGTCCGCACCCACGCCAACTATCCGCACCACCGCGCCCGCCTGCTCACCGCGCTCGGACTACCCGAGGACATCCCGTTCGACATCGCCGTCGCGCAGATCGCCATGAGCCGCGCCGCCGACATCGAGGACAACGCCGCCGCGGCCGGGGCGATCGCGGTGCGGGTGCGCACCGAACAGGAGTGGGCGGCCACCCCGCAGGCCGCGGCCGCCGCGTCCGGGCCGGTGGTGGCGATGGAGCAGCGCGAGGACCGCTCGGGCAGCATGATGCGTTCGGAGGCGACGCCGTTCCAGCCGCTGCGCGGGGTGCGGGTGCTCGATCTGACCCGCGTCGTCGCCGGGCCGGTGGCCACCCGCACGCTCGCGCTGCTCGGCGCCGAGGTGCTGCGGGTCGATCCGCCGTGGCTACCGGAGCTACCGTGGCAGTTCGCCGACACCTGTCAGGGCAAGCACTCGGTGCTGCTGGACCTGCGCACCGGCTCGAGCACCTTCCACGACCTGCTCGCCAACGCCGACGTGCTGGTGACCGGTTATCGGCCCGGCGCGCTGGAGCAGGCGGGCCTGATCACCGCGGTGCGCCGCGGGCTCGTGCACGCCCGGGTGTGCGCCTGGGGCGAGAGCGGTCCGTGGGGAGATCGCCGCGGATTCGACAGCATCGTGCAGGCCGCCACCGGAATCGCGGTGCTGGAGGGCGCCCCGCAGGTGCCCGGCGCGCTGCCCGCCCAGGCGCTCGACCACGCGTCGGGGTACCTGCTGGCAGCGGGTGTGATCGACGCGCTGGCCGCCCGCACCTTCGACGGTGTCGGCCGCGACGTGCGAGTGTCGTTGGCGCGCACCGCGTCCTGGCTGCTGGCCGCTCCCGGTCGCACCGTCAAGCATCCGCCGCCCGCCGCGCCGAACCCGCACGCGGTGGTCGCCCACGGCACGCTGCTGACCGCCGCGCCCGCGCTGGCCGAGTATCCCGATTACGCCTGGCCCGCACCGCAGTTCGGGTCCGGCGCACCCGCCTGGCCGGTGCGCACCCGGTAGTCCACGGCGCGAGCACGAACGACTGCTCCGCGACCGCTGGTCCACACCGGAGAAGTTGTCCCCACCCGCCCGAAATTCCTTTGCGCCGCCACCGCGGCGGGCGGTGGAATGGGTCACCGCCGACATCCCGGTCGGCGGACACGACCAACGACGCGGCAGGGGACTCATCGTGGACATCATCGGCGACCGCCTACCCACCGCGGCGCCCGCGCGGGCGGGCCGCCGCGAATGGGTCGGCCTCGCCGTGCTCGCCCTCGCCTGCCTGGTGTACGCGATGGACCTGACGGTGCTGCACCTGGCCGTGCCGATGATCAGCGCCGATCTGCACCCGACCGGCTCGCAACTGCTGTGGATCATCGACATCTACGGGTTCATGGTCGCCGGGCTGCTGATCACCGCGGGCACGCTCGGCGACCGGCTGGGCAGGCGGCGGATGCTGCTGTTCGGGGCGGCGCTGTTCAGCCTGGTCTCGATCGTGGCCGCCTTCGCCCCCAGCGCGGAGATCCTGATCCTGTGCCGCGCGCTGCTCGGCATCGCCGGTGCGACGGTGGCGCCCTCGACGCTGTCGCTGATCTTCGACATGTTCGCCGATCGGCGGCAGCGGTCACTGGCCGTGGGGGTCTGGGTTGGCGCGTTCTCCACCGGCGGCGCGGTGGGGCCGATCGTCGGCGGCGTGCTGCTCGAACACTTCTGGTGGGGATCGGTGTTCCTGCTCGCGGTCCCGGTGATGGGGTTGCTGCTGGTGCTCGGCCCGATGGTGTTACCGGAGTACCGGGATCCCACCGCGGGCAGACTCGACCCGCTGAGCACGGCATTGTGCGTGGCCACCATGCTCGCGGTCGTGTTCGGGATGAAGAAGATCGCCCAGGACGGGCCCGGCGTCGTCGCGGTGGGCGCGCTCGGCGCGGGGCTCCTGCTGGGCGCGGTGTTCGTGCGACGACAGCTCACCGGCGCCGCGCCGATGCTGGATCTGCGCCTGTTCCGGCTGCCCACCTTCCGTTACGCGCTGCTCATCAACGTGGTCGGGGTGTTCGTCGCGTTCGGGTACTTCCTGTTCGTCGCGCAGTACCTCCAGCTGGTGCTCGGACTCTCGCCGTGGCAGGCGGGGCTGATGATGGCGCCGTCCGGGCTGGCGTTCATCGTCGGTTCGCAGGCCGCACCGCGCCTGGTCCGGGTGGTCCGGCCCGCCTACCTCGTCGGTGGCGGGCTGCTCACGGCGGGGATCGGGCTGTTGCTCATGACCCGGCTGGCCGCGGACGGCGGCGCCGGCCTCGCGGTGGCGGCCGCCTTGATCAGTTCGCTCGGCCTGGCGCCGGTGTTCGGCATCACGACCGAGATCGTCGTCGGTTCGGCGCCGCCGCAGCAGGCGGGCGCCGCCTCCGGGGTGTCCGAGACCGGCGCGGAACTCGGTGGGGCGCTCGGCATCTCGATCCTGGGCAGTATCAGCGTGGCCATCTATCGCGGCGACCTGAACACGACGTTGCCCGACGGGCTGGCTCCGGCTCAGCGCGACGACGTGCGCGACACGCTCGGCGCGGCGGCGCGGGTGGCCGCGGAGCTGCCTGCCGCCACCGGTGAAGCCGTGCTGACGGCGGCGCGGGCGGCCTTCCTGCACGGTGTGCACCTCACCGCCGGGCTGGCGGGCGTGTGCGCGCTCGTCATCGGTGTGTTCGCACTGCGGCGGCTGCGGCATCTGCCCGCGGGCGAACTCGACGCCGGGCACTGAGCGGCGCACCGGCGCGCGGTGCGCCGGTGAACGACCCAGCTCCGACCGGCCGCGGAGGGCACCCGGGCGTGGGCGGGAACGGGTTGATTAGGCTCGGTTCGTGCGGCAGAAGATCATCGTGGACGTCGATACCGGCATCGATGACTCGCTGGCGCTGCTGTATCTGCTGGCCTCCCCCGAGGCCGAGATCGTCGGCATCGCCGCGACGGCGGGCAATGTGAGTGCGGCGCAGGTGGCCGCCAACAACCTGGCCTGGCTGGACGTGTGCCGGGCGCCGGCGATCGAGGTCGCCCTCGGTGCCGCCGCACCGTTGGCGATCCCGCTGCGCACCACCGAGGACACCCACGGCCCGCAGGGGGTCGGCTACGCCGAACTGCCCACCTCGGCCCGCCCGCTCTCGGACCGCTCGGCCGCGCAGCTGTGGGTCGACCTGGCCCGCGCGCATCCCGGGCAGATCACCGGACTGTGCACGGGACCTCTGACCAACCTGGCGCTGGCCCTGCGACTCGAGCCCGCCCTGCCGCTGCTGTTGCGCAGGCTGGTGGTGATGGGCGGGGCGTTCAACCATCCCGGCAACACCACGCCGACCAACGAGTGGAACGTCCACGTCGATCCGGAGGCGGCCAAGGCGGTCTTCGACGCCTTCTCCGCCGCCCCGCCCGAGCGCAGGCCGCTGATCTGCGCCCTGGACATCACCGAGACCATCGAGATGCACCCGCACCACCTCGCCGAGCTCGCCCGGCGGGCGGGCAGCACGCCGGTGGAACAGCCCGCCCCCACCGATCCGCCCGGCACGCGGTCGACGGCCGCCAACCCGGTGATCCGGCACGTCACCGACGCGGTGCGCTTCTACTTCGAATTCCACGACGCCTACGACCAGGGCTATCTCGCGCACATGCACGACCCGTTCGCCGCCGCCGTCGCGCTCGACCCCGCGCTGGCCCGGGTGCGGCCCGCCACCGTGGACGTCGAGCTCACCGGCACCATCACCCGGGCGACCACGGTCGCCGACTGGGCGGGCATGTGGGGCAGGCCCTTCAATGCCGACATCGTGCTCGGCACCGACCCGGCGCTGTTCTTCGAGCGCATGATCGACCGCGTCGGCGCGTACGCGCGGTCGCTGTACCCGCCCGTGGCGAATCTGCCCGCGACACAGGAGGTTCCGTGACCGACCGCACCGACGACACCGCCTACCTCGCCGGGTTCCGGGCGCGGCTCGGCCTGCCCGGCATCGTCGACGTGCACACGCACTTCATGCCGGAACCGGTGATGCGCAAGGTGTGGGCGTATTTCGACGCGGTGGGCCCGCTGGTCGGCCGGGAGTGGCCGATCACCTACCGCGACGAGGAACAGGTCCGGCTGAAGACGTTGCGCGACTTCGGGGTCCGCGCGTTCACCTCGCTGGTCTACCCGCACAAGCCGGAGATGGCGGCCTGGCTCAACGGCTGGACCGCCGAATTCGCCGCGCGCACCCCCGACTGCCTGCACACCGCCACCTTCTACCCGGAACCCTCCGCGCCCGACTACGTGGCGGCCGCGCTCGCGGACGGCGCGCGGGTGTTCAAGGTGCACATCCAGGTGGGCGACTTCCCGCCGAACGACCCGCTGCTCACCCCGGTGTGGGGGCTGGTGGCCGAGGCCGGGACGCCGGTGGTCATCCACTGCGGTTCGGGTCCGGCGCCGGGCCGGTTCACCGGGCCCGAACCCGTCGCCGACATCCTGACCCGCTTCCCGGGCCTGCGGCTGATCGTCGCGCACATGGGCACGCCCGAGTACTCGGAGTTCCTGGATCTGGCCGAGCGCTTCCCGAACGTCTGCCTCGACACGACCATGGTGTGGACCGATTTCAGCGAGAGCGACGCACCCTATCCGGTGCACGAGCACGGCCGGCTACGCGACCTGGCCGACCGGATCCTGTTCGGCAGCGACTTCCCCAACATCCCGTACCCGTACGCCCACGCGGTGCAGGCCCTGGAACGCCTCGAGCTGGGCGACGACTGGCTGCGCCGGGTGTGCTGGGAGAACGGCGCCCGGATGTTCGGTCTCACCTGATCCGGTGCGCGCCCGAGGCGCCGGGCCGAGCCGCGGAGCGCTCGGCGCCGCTCATCCGCCCGCGGGCCGCGACAGCCCGCTCGCCCGCAACACGCGCCGCCCCACCGCCGCCCGGATCGACTCCTCGGTCCCGATGACGCGGACGTGCCCGCGCGCCCGGGTGATCGCGGTGTAGAGCAGTTCGCGGGTGAGCAGGGTGGATTCGGGTTCGGGCAGCACGATGGAGACGGTGTCGTACTGGCTGCCCTGGCTGCGGTGGATGGTCATCGCGAACACGGTCACCACCGCCGGGAACTGGGTGGGGTGGACCAGGTAGGGCTCGCTGCCGCGTTGCAGGGCCGCCCGCAGCGAACCGTCGGGCATGGCGACGATCACCCCGGTGTCGCCGTTGTAGATGCGGGCCTCGTGGTCGTTGGCGGTGACGAGCAACGGCTGGCCCGGATACCAGGACGACTGCGCGGAGTCCGGGCCCGCGCCCGCCGCGGCGGCCCACTCCCCCGCGAGCCGGTCCCAGCGTTCCACACCGAACGGGCCCTGCCGGTGCGCGCACAACAGCCGATGCGATTCCAAGGCGGTCAGCGCGCCGGTCGCGTCCCCGGCCTGCGCGGCGGCCGTGACGGTCCGGGCGGCGCGCACCACGTCGGCGCGGACGGCGGCGACGTCGTCGGGCGCGCACAACGACAGGTCGTCGCCGCCGGTGTGCAGCAGGTCGAGTGCGCGGTCGGCGTCGCCGGCGCGCACCGCCACGGCGAGTTCGGCGATGCGGCCACCGAATCGGCGCCCGCGGGTGAGCCGTACGATGCCGCCGCGCAGCCGCGTGCGCTCCAACGCGGTCAGGCCCTCCGGATGCGCGGCGAGGTCTGGTGGGGGGCCGCCGAGGATGCGGTCCAGCTCCGGGTTGGGGATGCCGAGCACCGGCCCGGCGACGAGGTCGGCGAGCACCGCGCCCGCGTCGACCGACGCCAGCTGGTCCGGGTCGCCGACGAGTACCAGCCGGGTGTCCGGCCGTAGCGCGGCGAGCAGGCTGCTCATCATGGTCAGCGACACCATCGAGGTCTCGTCGACCACGATCACGTCGTAGGGCAGGCGGTTGAATTCGTTGTGGCGGAAGCGGGTTCGACGGCCGCGTTGCCAGCCGAGCAACCGGTGCAGGGTGGCGGCCGACAGCTCGGGCAGGCCGAGCTCGCCTGCCTGTTCGCGCACCGCCTCCTGCAGCCGGGCGGCGGCCTTGCCGGTGGGGGCGGCCAGGGCGATGCGCAGCGGCGGCGCCTTGGGGTCGGCGCGGCGGTGGGCGTCGAGCAGCGCGAGGATGCGGGCGATGGTGTGGGTCTTGCCGGTGCCCGGACCGCCGGCGACCACCGTCGTCCAGTGCGTGGCGGCCAGGGCGGCCGCCAGCCGCTGCCGATCGGGCGCGCCGTCGTGGTCGGCGCCGAACAGCCGGTCGAGTTCGCGGCGGACGATCGCGGCGTCGACCCGGGGGTGGCTCGCGGCGCGTTCGGTGAGTACGCGCCGGATGGTCTGCTCCTGCCGGAAGTACCGGTCCAGGTACAGCAGCGGGCCGTCGTCGCCGGGTACGACCCGCAGCGGGCACAGCGGGCCGGCCGGACCACCGCACACCAGCGGGCTCACCCGCAGCGCGGCGATCACGGCCTCGACGTCCGGCCAGGGCAGGGTGGCCGGGTCGATGCCGGTGCCCGCGTCCCAGCTCTCGTCGGCGTCCACCCCGATCTCGCGCATCCGGTGCAGCTCCAGGCACACCGACCCCGACCGCACCGCCCGCACCGCCAGCGCGGCCGCGAACAGCACCAGCTCGGATTCCTCGCGGCCGAGCCTGCCGAGCCGCACCGCCACGTGCACGTCGGCGGCCGAGAGCACCCCGGCCTCGTTGAAGGTGCGCAGCAGTCCGGTGCCGCGCTGCGCCAGCTGGATCGAGGTCACCGGTCCTCCTCGGCGCCCGCGAGCAGATCCGAGAGCGCGAGCACCAGCGGCACGGGCGGGTCCCAGTCGAACACGCCGTGGCCGGGCGGCGTCTCGGGTCCGATCATGCCGCGCACGAACAGGTAACGGCAGCCGCCGAGGTGGCGCGCGGGGTCGTAGCCGGGCAGCCGCCAGCGCAGATACCGGTGCAGCGCCACCGAATACAGCAGCGCCTGCAGCGGGTAGTGCGAGCGCAGCATCTCCGCGGCCATCCGCTCGCGGGTGTAGTGGCCGACGGTGAGGTCGCCGGTGCCGAGCCGGTTCGTCTTGTAGTCGACGACCACGAATTTCGGGCCGGGCAGCCGCAGCACCGCGTCGATACTGCCGGTCAGATACCCGCGCAGGGTGACGTCGTCGAGCCCGGCCAGCAGGTCCGGGTAGCCCGACAGGTCGTCGGCCTGGCCGAGGTGGGCGCGCACGAGTTCGGCGATCGCGCCGAGGGTGGCGGCCCGGGCCGCGGGGGTGTCACCGCCGCCGAGCGGGAGCTCGAACTCCAACTCGCTCAACCGGTCCCGGGCGGCGATGTCGGCCAGGGTGCCGAAGCCGAGCGGGGTGCGCAGCACGGCGAGCAGCGCGGTGGCCAGGACGCCGTGGTCGAGGTCGGCGAGCAGTTCGGCCGCCGCCTCCCGGCAGCGGGTGCGCACCTCGGCGGCCAGATCCGGTGCGTCGGTGTCGATCCGCTCGAGCACCCCGTGCACGAGCGTGCCGAATTCCGCGCCGTAGGGCAGGTCGTTCATCAGCGAGGGCGCGGCGGTGGCGGCGGGCTCGTCGCTGAGCAGTGCCGGAGTCTCGGGTTCGTCGCCGGGGCCGCGCACGTCCTCGGGCTCGGCGTCGGTGACCAGGTCGTGCGCGCCCGCGGTCAGCGCGGAGTAGGAGGTGCGCCGCCACAGCAGGTCCAGCGACCGGTCGAACCGGGCCGCGGCCAGCTCCCCGGTGACGGGTTCGACACGCACGCGGCGGATCTCGACGGCCTCGGCGGTGTCCACCGCGGTCACCGAGATCGCCGCGCCCGCGGGCTCGGCCCAGGCGGTGAACATCGGGACGGCCGCGGTGTCGGCGGGCACCGGCGCCCGGTCGGGCACGTGCGGGCCGCCCTCGGGACGGCCGAGGATCATCCGATGCAGCGGTGCGGCGGCGGTGCTGTGCGCGGGCGCCCACCAGGCGACGACCTGGCATTTGGCGCGGGTGAGGGCGACGTAGAGCAAGCGCAGTTCCTCCCCGGCCTCCTCGGCCTCGCAGCGCAGTTTGCGCTGGGCGTAGCCGGGCGCGTCGGGGCCGCCGACGTCGAGCACCCGGGTGCCGTCGTCGTCGTGGAACAGCAGCGAGCCGGGATAGGGATTCTTGGCGTTGTCCCACGCGAACGGCAGGTACACGATGGGGAATTCGAGCCCCTTGCTGGCGTGCACGGTGGCGATCTGCACGGCGGCCGCGTCCCGGTCCAGCCGCCGGGAACGATCGGCGACCGCGCCGGAGGCGGGGTCGCGCACCCGGTCGGCGAGCCAGCGGGTCAGCGCGGTCAGGCCGAGTCCGTCGGCGAGGGCCACCTGGTCGAGCAGCTGGGCGATGTGGCGCAGGTCGGTGAGGGTGCGTTCACCGTTCTCGATGCCGAGCAGCCGGGGCGCGAGACGCGCCTGCGCGGCGAGACGCTCGTACACCGCGGCGAACCCGGCGCGCGCGAACAGCCGGGCCGCGTCGCGCAACTGCGCGCTCACCCGCCCGACGAGATCGGCTCCGCCCCGGTCGATCTCGGCCGGCGGGTACCCCAGGATCGGGGTGGCGGCGGCCAGCCGGACCCGGTCGGAGCGGTGCGGCTGTTCGAGCGCGCGCAGCACCCACAGCCAGTGCGTGGCGCTCGGCGTGCCGAACACGCTGGTGCCACCGGCCAGGACCGAGGCGACACCGACCCGGTCCAGGGCCGCGCGCACCACATCGATCTGCGTGCGGGTGCGCACGAGCACGGCGATGTCGCCCGCCGCGACCGGCCGCCGGACCGCCCCGGCGCCGTGCCCGTCGGTCACCTCGGCGCCGGATTCGAGCAGTCGCACCAGGTCGGCGGCGAGATCGTCGGCGACCTTGGCCCGCTGCCGCCCGACCGCCGGGAAGCCCGACTTGTTGAGTGGGCCCGCGCCCGTGCGCGGCAGGCAGCGCAGCCGCAGCGGGGTGATCAGTTCGGCCGGGCCGGACAGCCTGCTCCACGGCCGTGTCGCCTCGACCGGGTACACGCTGATCTCGGGATGTCCGAGCGCGGCGCCACCCTGCAGATGGTCCAGGGCGCGCAGCAGGCCCGCGTCGCTGCGCCAGTTCCTGGTGAGTTCCTTGCGGCTGTCGGCGTGCGCGACCGCGTCGAGGTAGCTGAGCACCTCCGCGCCGCGGAACGCGTAGATGGCCTGCTTGGGGTCGCCGACCAGCACGAGGGTGGTGTGGCCGTGGAAGGAGCGGCGCAGGATGTCCCACTGCAGCGGGTCGGTGTCCTGGAACTCGTCGACCAGCGCGACCCGGTAGCGGGCCCGGACGCGGGCGCAGGCGCCCTCGCCGTGGTCGGGGTCGGCCAGTACGTCGTGCAACAGCACCAGCAGATCGTCGAAGTCGCGCAGCCCGGCCAGCCGCTTGCGGCGTTCGGTCTCGGCGCGCACCGCGGCGGCGAAGGCCACCCGCTCGCCCGGTTCGTCCTCGTCGTCGGGCACCAGCCGGGCGTGCCGGTCCCGGGCCGCGGCCAGCGCCAGCGTGTGCGCCTCCTTGCGCCCGAACGGCGGCTGCGCGCGTGCGTAGCGGTGCAGGTACAGGTCGTCGGCCACGGTGACGACCAGATCGTCGACCGTCTCCACCAGCCGGGCCGCGGTGTCGCGCTCGCCGGCGAGACCGAGTTCGTCGAGCATCCGCTGGCAGAAGCTGTGCGTGGTGGCGATGGTGCCCGCGTCGAAGTCGGACAGGGCCGTGAGCAGGCGGGCGCGGCGCAGCGCGACCTCGGTGTCGTCGGCGGCGGCGAGATGGGCGATCAGCTCGTCGCCCGCCGCCCGGGCCGAGTCCGGGTCGGCCAACGCGGCGGCCACCGCGACGAACCGGTCGCGGGCGCGTTCGCGCAGCTCCTGGGTGGCGGCCCGGCTGAAGGTGACCAGCAGCAACTCGGCGATGCGTACCCCCGCCTCGGCCACGTAGCGCACGGCGAGGCCGACGATGGCGTGCGTCTTCCCGGTGCCCGCGCTGGCCTCGAGCACCGTGGTGCCCCGCGGCAGCGGGCCGCACGGGTCGAAGGTCTCGGGGGTGACGGGCGCGTGGTCGAGCGCGAACGGTGTGCTCACGGTTGCCCCTGGGTCTCGGCGGCCAACAGCGGGGTCCACAGCCGCACGGCCAACGCGCCGAAGCGCGTCGGCTCACCGGGCGAGCCCGCGGGCGCGGGGGCGGCGGCGAGGTGGTCCAGGCGCGGGGCGGTGCCCCACACGTACCGCAGGTGCCGGTCGGTGTGTTCGCCGAATTTGTCGGGACCGTTGGGGCCGCCGTCGAATTCGCGCTCGGCCGCGGCGAAGGCGTCCTCGGCCGAGCCGCCGCGCACCCGGCGTTCGGCGTAGGCGGCCGAGGACGCGGGCGCGATCGGCAGCGGCTCGGTGAGTCCCTCGTCGCGCAGGCGCACCAGGTCGCGCAGCACCGCGACGGCCGCCGGGCGGTCCGGTGCGGTGAGCTCACAGCGCCACGCCGGGCGACGGAACTTTCCCCGGCCGGTGGTGACGGCGCGCCAGGACCGGTCCTCGGTGGCGGCCAACGCCAGCAGCGCCACCCACGCCCCGATCCGGTGCTTGGCCGCGACCCGCGAGAACGTGGTGCGCACCAGCGTCTCCCCGCGGACCTCCGGCACCGTGCCGGTCAACCGGCGGCCGTCGCCGAGGTCGACGGCGATGTCGACCGCGCGCGGCGCGGCCGCGTAATCCGGCTGCGCGACCCGCACCAGGGTGTCCACCGTGTGTTCGATCTCGTCGAGCACCGCACCGCCGAGCCGGAACGGCGGCAGGGTGCCGCGCCGCCACTCCGCGGCGCGCAGTCCCGCCGGGTCCGCGCCGGTGAGCCGGGCCGCGAGCATCCGTTCGCCCAGTTCCCATTTGGCCAGGCCGTCGAGCTCGATGGGCAACGCGTCGGCGAGGTCCTCCTCGTGCTCGGGAACCCGCAAACCCAGTCGCTGCCAGAGGAATCCGCGCACCGGGTGCTCGGCGAAGGCGATGAGGTCGGCGAGTGCGACATCGCCCCGCTCGGCGGGCGGCAGCGGTTCGGGCAGGAACGGCGGCGCCGGCTCGGGCACCCGGGCGGCGGCGCGGGCCCCGGCCAGCGCGACGGTGTCGAAGCTGAACGGCGCGGCGGGGTCGAAATTGCGGCGATCGAAGCTCTGCAACGGGTGCCGGGTCAGCACCTGCGCCATCGCGTCGGCGCCGACGTGGGCACGCACCACGTCGAGCAGTTCGGCGACCGGGATCGCGGGCGGGCGCGGCGAGCCGGTGACCGGGTCGGCGCCGGTGTGGAAGATCAGCAGCCGCTCGCGGGCCGCGAGCACGGCGTCCAGCAGCAGCTGGCGGTCCTCGCTGCGCGGATCCCGTTCGCCCAGCAGCGGTTCCCGGGCGAGCACGTCGTCGCCGTCGACGCCGCCGGTACGCGGGAAGACGTCGTCGTCCAGGCCGAGCAGCACCACCACCCGGTGCGGCACCGACCGCATCGGCACCATCGTGCACACCGTCAGCTCCCCGGTGCGGAAGTTGGCGCGTGTGGGCCGGGCGGCCAGCCGATCGGCGAACAGCACCGCGACGTCGGCCAGCCGCAACGGCACATCCCCGGCGTGCTCGGTGGCGGCCGCGATCTCGGCACGTGCCTCGGTGCGCACCCAGGACTGGCTGTCGGGCACGTCGGTGAGCAGTTCCAGCGCCCGCCCGAGCACCTGGGCCCACTCGGTGGCCGGGCGCGGGCCGCGCAGATCGCGCAGGCACACCGCGAGGCGGTCGACGAATTCGGCGAAGCGCCCGGCCAGATCGACGTCGTTGCTGTCCACGTCGTCCAGCGGCAGTGCGAGATCCAGCCAGTCGTCGCCGGATTCGTCGGCGGTGACGCCGAGCAGGATGCGGTCCACGGCGCCGTTGAGGGTGTTCTGGGCGAAGTCGGCCAAGCCGAACGCCTGCCGCTGCCGCTGCCCGATCCCCCAGCGCGCGCCCGCCGCGGCGGCCCACTCGCGCAACCGCTCGATGGCGTCGTCGTCGAACCCGCACCGGCGGCGGACGGTTTCGGAGGCGGCGAGGTCGAGCACCTGCGTCACGGTGACGCGCCCGTCCGCCAGCTCCAGCAGGGTCTGCACGACGGCGAGCAGTGGATTGGTCACACCGCGGCCGCGGTCGGCCAGGCGCACCCGCAGCAGGTGTGCGGGGTGGGCCGGCTCCGGGGCCTCGTCGGCGCCGCCCCGGGCGCCGAACGCCGCCCGCACCAGCGGCGCGTACGCCTCGACCTCCGGGCACATGATCAGCACGTCGCGCGGTTCCAGCGTCGGATCGGCGGCGAACAGGCCGAGCAGACAGTCGCGCAGCACCTCCACCTGGCGCGCGGGACCGTGGCAGGCGTGCACCTGCACCGTGCCGTCGGCGGGCAGCCGCGCGGGCGGCCACGCGTCGTCGCGGATGCCTGCCTGCACGCCGGCCAGCAGCGAAAGCTGCTGCGGGGACGGCGCTTCCGGTGCCGACAGCGGCCCGGTGTCGATCGCGCCGGTGCCCGCCAGCCGCTGCTGGAGTTCGCGGACGTCACGAGCCAGCCCGGTGAGCAGCGGATGCCGGACGGCGCTCGCGCTGGTGTCGGCGGCGCGGGCACGCGCGGGCGGGCGGCCGACCAAGGCCGACCACAGCGCGGGACTGGGATGCACCAGCCACACGTCGACCTCGCGGCCCGCGCCCACCGCGTCGAGCACCGCGAGCTGATCGGTGGTCAGGCGCGTGACGCCGAACAGCGAGAGCCGCTCGGGCAGGTCCAGCAGGCCGGGTTCGGCGCGCAGCCGCTCGCACGCCGGGGCGAGCCGCTCGGCCGGGCTCGGGCTGCCGATCTCGGCGCGCAGCATCCGCCACAGGCGCGGCTGCCAGCGCAGGTCCGCGGGCACCTCGCCGCCGGCGCCGTCGCCGTCGCCGCCGGCGGCCCAGTCCAGCAGCAGGGCCGGACGCTGCGCGGCGTAGCTGTCGAACAGGGCGGCCAGCTGCGCGGCGGTGGCGTAGCGCCTGCCGATCCGGTGGTCGCGGCCGCGCGAGGGCGCGCCGAGGTGGCGGGCCAGCACCGCGCACCACGGCTCGGCGACGGCGCGGTCGATCACCCGCAACAGCGTCCACACCACCCGCTGGTGCGCCCACGGGTCGTCCTCGGGCGCGATGCCGGTGCAGGCGGCCAGCGCCTCGGCGACCAGCGCCGCGGGTGACGGGAAGCGGATGTTGGCGGCGACCCCGTCGCGTCCGCCCGCGGACACGCCGAGCACCGCGGACAGGCGCTGGGTCAGCCAGCGCTCGACCCCCTTGGCGGGCACCGCGACGACCTCGGCCGCGAACGGATCCGGCTGCGGCACGGCCAATCGCGCGGCGAGCGCGTCGGCCAGGATGTCCGCGCGCTCGGCCCGTCGGATGTGCAGCGGCATTGCACATTTATACGCCAGCGACCGGCGCGCAACTCGCCCGGCCCGCCGAGGCGGAGTGAATTGGAACACACCCGGGCGCGCGAGTTCGCCGTGTCACCGCGTCTGTGTCGGACCTGTGTGCGACAGTGCTCAACCGGGAGGAGCTGGTACGGGGTGGAACGGGAAAGTTCATGTCGAAAGGCTGGTTCGCGTTCATGGGTTCGATGGTCATTCCCTTGGTCCCGAGAAACGGGTTCACGGTGCGCCGCGTGGGTGACCGCTGGGAACTGGTCAACTCCCGCCACTACGGCCGCGACGTCGTGCTGCACACCTGGCCGCGCGAGCGGCACTCCGAGGCTTTCGAGCACTGCTACCGGCTCAACGGCCGCACCGTCGAGGAACTGCGCGCCGCCTTTCACTGACGCCGAAACACCCTGCGGGCCAACACAACCGGGGTCGCCGAGCGCCTAACACATCACCGCGGTGAGCTCAAGACGTGCATCCTGAGCCGTAGTGTGCCAATGTCGTCCCTCGTGCGTTATCCGAAGGCCGCCACCGGGGCCGTCCCCCGCGTGGCCGCAACCGCCTCTGTCCTGGCCGCCGCGGCGATCCTGATGCCCGGCGCGCCCACCCCGCTGCCCGGCGTCACCGCGCCCGCGGCCCATGCCGCCCCCGCCGGCTGCTTCGCCGGGTTCGACTGCGACATGAGCAGCCGCATCCGGGCCGCCGACGACTACCTCGCCGGCCGCCCCGGCGTCACCGGCTACGTGCTGCGCGACCGCGTCTCCGGTGCGGTGTACGCCAACGAGCACGCCGAGGACTCGGTGTGGACCGCCTCCACCATCAAACTGGCGATCGCCGCCGACCTGCTCAACCGCGCCCGCGTCGGCGCGATCGTGCTGACCCCCGAGGACCGCGGCCTCATCGAGTCCATGCTCGCCACCTCCAACGACGCCGCCACCGACCTGCTGTGGAACAAGTACGCGGGCCCGGACCGGATGGCCTACAACAACGCCTTCCGCGCCAACGGCATGGTGAGCCTGGTGCCGCAACCCACCAGCACCGCGCTGTTCCCCGACTGGTCGTTCCAGAAGTGCACCGCCGCCGATCTGGACCGGATGATGAACCACGTGCTCGACGTCATGCACCCCGACGATCGCGCCTACCTGCTCGACCGCATGCGGGCCGTCGACTCCAATCAGCACTGGGGCGTGTGGGGCGCGGGCGAGTCGATGCGTCCGGGATTGAAGAACGGCTGGTCCGAGGAGCAGGGCGGCTGGGTGGTCAACTCGGTCGGCTTCGCCGGGCCGGGCGAGCGCTACACGCTGGCGATCATGACGTCGATGGGCGGCGAAGGCGGCTACACCGAGGGTGCCGACACCGACACCCAGCTGGCGAAACTGCTGCTCGCGGGGCGCTGAGCGCGACGTTCGCGCCGCGCAGGCCGACCGCCGCCGCGCCCGACCGGGCGCCGCGGCCCGCCCGCGGTCGCGACGCACCACGCCGTAGTGCGTCCTCGTCGTGACGACCGCACAGCGGCCGACTACCGTTGTGCGTGTCAGGAGAACCGTTGGCGGGGTGAGCCCCGGGTCTGTCGAGGAGCACGACGATGAGCAATCGGACCGGCGAGAACCGTCGTCATCAGGTGGTGGTGATCGGCTCGGGCTTCGGCGGCCTGTTCGGCACCAAGCACCTCAAGCGCGCCGACGTGGACGTCACCCTGATCTCCAAGACTTCCACCCATCTGTTCCAGCCGCTGCTCTACCAGGTCGCCACCGGCATCCTGTCGGTCGGTGAGATCGCTCCCGCGACCCGCCTGGTGCTGCGCAAGCAGAAGAACGCGAGGGTGCTGCTCGGCGAGGTGATCGATATCGACCTGGAGGCCAAGACGGTCACCTCCCGGCTGCTCAACCAGAACACGGTCACCCCGTTCGACAGCCTCATCGTCGCCACCGGAGCCCAGCAGTCGTATTTCGGCAACGACCAGTTCGCCACCTACGCCCCCGGCATGAAGACGATCGACGACGCCCTCGAGCTCCGCGGCCGCATCCTCGGCGCGTTCGAGGGCGCGGAGCTGGCCACCACCCAGGAGATGCGCGACCGGCTGCTCACCTTCGTCGTCATCGGCGCAGGCCCCACCGGTGTGGAACTGGCCGGGCAGATCGCCGAACTCGCCGACCGCACACTGGAAGGCACCTTCGACAACATCGACCCGCGCGACGCCCGCGTCATCCTCATCGAGGGTGCGGGCGCGGTGCTCGGCCCGATGGGTCCCAAGCTCGGCGGCAAGGCCCAGCGCAGGCTCGAACGGATGGGCGTGGAGATCCAGCTCAACGCCATGGTGACCGATGTCGACGCGCACGGTGTCACGGTCAAGGACGCCGACGGCACCATCCGCCGCATCGAGTCCTCGTGCAAGGTGTGGTCGGCGGGCGTGCAGGCCAGCCCGCTGGGCAAGATGCTGGCCGAGCGCTCCGCGGGCACCGAGGTGGACCGCGCCGGTCGCGTCATCGTCGAGCCCGATCTCACCATCAAGGGTCATCCGAACGTCTTCGTCGTCGGCGACCTGATGTCGGTGCCGGGCGTGCCCGGCCAGGCGCAGGGCGCGATCCAGGGCGCCACCTACGCCGCCAAGCAGATCAAGGCCGGGCTGCACGGCCAGCGGCCCGAGGACCGCAAGCCGTTCAAGTACTTCAACAAGGGCAGCATGGCGACCGTCTCGCGGTTCAGCGCCGTCTGCCAGATCGGCAAGCTGGAGTTCGGCGGGTTCATCGCCTGGTTGGCCTGGCTCGCCCTGCACCTGTACTACCTGATCGGCTACCGCAGCCGCATCATCACCTGCATCCAGTGGTTCGTCACCTTCCTCGGCCGCAGCCGCGGGCAGATGGCGGCCACCGAGCAGTGGGTGTTCGCGCGGCTCGCCTTGGAACAGGTCAACGAGGACCAGGCCGACGCCGACGAACTGGCGGCGGCGCTGGGTGCGCCACCGGCGGCCGGGTGGGCACCGGGGAGCAAGGCGGCGGATCAGCGCGCCTCCTGAGCGCGGGCGGCGGCTCGTCGTTCATCACCGGCGCGGCGACGACTGTGCCGGCAGTGCCGCGGCGTCCGTGAGGCGTTCGGGCGTCGGGGTGTCCGCCAGCCGGTCGCCGAGACCGGTGAAGAGGCTGCCGCCCGGTGCCAGGGGCAGGCGCGCCGCCGTGACGCCGTGGGTGGCGGCCGGACGGTCGTCGGGGTAGCGGAGTTCGCTCACCAGCGCACGGGGCGCCGTGAGGACGTCGTCGACGGCGGTGTGCTCGCCCAGCTCGATCCGATGCCGCACCAGCGGCAGGTCGCCGAGGTCGGCGGTCAGGTCACCGCGCCACCGGCCGTGCCGCTCGCCGCTGCGGCCGATCTGCACGAGTTCCCGCATCCGCAGCCGGGCGTCCGGATCGAGCAGCGCGGTCGTCGCCGTCCGATGTTCGGCGCCGCCCGCGACGATCATCGCCGGGGTCTCGATGTCCAGTTCGCCGTACGCGGCGACCTCGAATCGCCAGTGCGCCGTGGACACCGGGGTGCCCCGCCCGGGCAGTGCCAGGGCGGCGGCGACCGCACGCACCGCGAGCCGCGCGCCCGGCCCGACGACGACCGTGATGTCGAGGTGGTCACCGCCCAGCGGAGTCGCCGCGGTGCCGATGAGGTGGACGGTGTCCGGGCCGGTGCGGCGTGCCGCCAACCCGCCGCCGGCCTCGATGCGCGGCAACGTGCCCGCCTCGGCGACGATGCGGAGCCGGGTGTGCACCGACGAGCCGCTGTCGGACGACAGCCCCTCGCAGGCACCGGCTCCGGCCGGTGCCGACGCTCCACCGGACAGCCGCGGCACCGGGTGAGCGGCGAGCGGGCCGGGCCCGGGGCCGCGGCGGTCCGTGCCCGGTTCGGCGTCAGTGGGCAATGCCGGATGCGGCGCCGTGCCGGTCCGCCTCGGCGATCGCGGCGAGTTGCTCGCGGACCCAGGCCAGTACCGGGGTCGCGGCGGGGTCGTCGGTGAGCGAGATCAGGGCGGTGGGACGGCCCTGGCGGACCTTGGCGGCGTCGCGCTCCATCACCCCGAGGTCGGCGCCGACGAGCGGGGCGAGGTCGGTCTTGTTGACCACGAGCAGGTCGGAGTAGGTGACGCCCGGGCCGCCCTTGCGGGGCACCTTGTCGCCGCCGGCCACATCGATGACGAAGATCTGCACGTCGATGAGACCGGAGGAGAACGTGGCGGTGAGGTTGTCGCCGCCGGATTCCACCAGGATCAGATCCAGCGGTGGGTTGGCGGCGATCAGGTCGTCGATGGCGTCGAGGTTGGCGGTGATGTCGTCGCGGATGGCGGTGTGCGGGCAGCCGCCGGTCTGCACCGCGGTGATGCGCTCGTCGGGCAGCACCGCGTGCCTGCGCAGGAAGTCGGCGTCCTCGGTGGTGTAGATGTCGTTGGTGAGCACGGCCAGCGAGAGTTCCTCGCGCAGTTGCCTGCACAGCGCCGCGACCAGGGCGGTCTTGCCCGACCCGACCGGTCCGCCGATGCCGATCCGCAGCGGCTCCCCCGGCGTGCGCTGCCGCTTCGGACGGTCGTGCGCGTGGTCGTGGGGTTCACCGTCGATCAGGTGCGGTGGCATCGGGTTCTCCTTCTCGGTCGGGCGGGATCAGCTGGCGAACAGCGGCATGTCCCGCCGCGGATGGCGTTCGGCCAGCACATCCTGCAGCGGGTCGGACAGGGCCGCGAGCCCGGTGACGGCCGCGGCGGCGGTGCGATCGCACACCGGGGCCAACCGGACGGTGCACGCGGCGATGTCGGCGGGGTCGAGGGCCAGCAGGCGTTGCGCCGCGGTCGCGGCGCCGGTCAGGGTGGTGTAGACGACGACGCCCGCGATCTCGTCGGGCGCGGCCCCGCACGCGAGCCCCACCGCGCCGAAGGCCGTGGACAGGTGCGGTTTCGACGGCAGCGACCGCCACTCCGCCTGCGGCCACACCTGTTTGGCCAGTCGCAGCAGCCCGCGCCCCTGCGCCCGGGAGGCCGCGCGGGCGGCGGGTGCGAGCGTCCGGGCGTCGGCCTCGGCATCGGCCCGGCCCAGCGTCAGCTCGCCGGCGCACACCGCCGCCGCGAGCGACGCCGCCACCAGGCCCGAGGTGGCGACCCGGCGGCGCAGATACGCCTCCACGGACGTGAGGTCGCGAACCAGACCGGAGGTGACGGCCTCCTCCACTCCGCCGGAGTGCACGTGGCCGCCGATCGGCAGGCGCGAATCCGCCAGGGCGTAGAGAATCGCCCGGGGCTGCGCGCCGCTGGAGTTCATCGCCCGATCCTATGCCGGGCGTGTCGGTGCCGCCGGGCGAGCCGGGGTGGGCTGCGCCACCGGCGTGGGTGTTTCCACTCAGGGCGGGTGCGTGGGTTCACCGGGGCGCGCCGGGCTGCCGGGGTGCGAAGATCCTCGCGGGCAGGAGGTTTCGATGGACACGAGGGACGACAGGCGGCGGGTCTCCCCCGGCGAATGGCTGGCGCGGATGATCGCGGTGGTACTGCTGGTGCCGGTGCGGATGCTGTGGGAGGGTGCGCGGCTGTGCGGGCGCGCGGTGGGCGCCGCCTGCCGGTATCTGCTGGACCGGCTGATCGCGCCGGTGGGCCGGGTGATCTGGTACTGGGTGGTCCGCCCGCTGTGGCTGTTCGCGAAGGACGCGGTGTGGGGGTGGGCCCTGCACCATGTGCTGTGGGGCATGGTGCTCACGCCACTGGGTGCGTTCCTGCTGGACCGCCTGCTGCGGCCGCTGCGCCGGGCCGTCGAGGAGTGGGTGTGGCGGCGTGTGCTGCGGCCGGGCCTGGTCCTGCTGTGGCGATGGGTGCTGCGGCCGATCGGATACGCGGTCGCGGTCGTGGCGGGCCGGCTGTGGCGGTGGTGCGTGGAATGGCCGCTGCGGGTGCTCTGGCGGTGGGTGCTGCGTCCGCTGTGGATCGCGGTCGCGGCCGTCGCCTGGTTCGGGTGGCGGGCGGCGACGGCGATCGTCGATGTCCTGGTGGTGCGGCCGTGCCGGTTGCTGTACCGGGTGATCGTCGGTCCCGTGCTGCGGTGGGTGGCCGAGATGTGGCGGTTCGCCGTCGTGCGGCCGGTCCGGTTCGTGCACCGGCGGGTGGTCGCCCCCATGAATCGCGTCGCCGCCGAGGTGCTGGCCGCCGTCTTCGGGCGATGACTCGCGTGGCCGACGACTCGCGCGCCTGACGGCTCACGTGCTTGGCCGGATATTTGCGCACTATGGCACCGCTGCCACTCGTGGCAGGAAGTTGCGTTGTGAAGACTTGCTGCCATGGATGTATCAGGGACCCGATCGATCGCACCGCAGCGCGCGCCGGCGCCCGACCGGCACCGCCGCGAACCGAACGGCACACCGTGGTCGGTGGACAGCATCGGCGCCGCCGCGACCACGCCGGGCGCCCGCGCCTTCCTCCACCGCGTCGCCACCGCACTCGCGGCAGCAGGTCGTGCCGTGCCGTTCCATCGCGAAGACTCCTGGGACAACTCCTGATTCGCTGTCGGCAGCCCGGCCGATCCGCCGCGCGTCCTGCGCGTGCCGACCATCCCGGTCCGGTGCTCTGCGGACGCGACGGGTCGCCGCGACCGGCGTCGTGCGAGGATCGACACCGCACCCGATCGGAAGGACTGACCGTCGTGACCATGGGCATGGTGTTGGGCGACCGCCACTCCCGCGCTTCGGCACGGGAGCCGGCGGTGCCGCCTACCTCGTGATCACCGGGTAGCCCGCCTGCTCCCCCTCGAAGCGTCGTCGGCCACGACCACCCACGACCTTCCCGGGAGCATCACATGTCCACGATCAGCTGGACCGAGCACGGAACGCGACGAACCGGTCGCTGGCACTCCGAGAACGGCACGCCGCCGCCCGCCCGCGTCGTCGTCGCCGACGACCGCACGTCGGCGGCCGCGGCGCTGCGCCTCGCGCGTTCGGGCACCGCCCTGCTGTGGCGCGGCGATTTCCACAACGCCGGTAACCTGTTGCGCGCCATGGGGCGTCGACTCCCGGCACCCGCGCGCGCGACACCCGATGACCTCGGCGCCCACTTCCACGCCCACCGTCGGGCACGCGCGCGCCGCGCGGCGCTCCTGGGGAAGGTCGTGGTCGCGGTGGAGCGCGACCACTCGGTCCGGCTCCGCCGGGCACCCGATGTGCGGGCCGCCTGTCGGCATGCCTACGGTCATCTCGCCGGCGAGCCGGGCGCGGCCACCGACACCCCGACCGTGGTCTCGCTCCCGGAACTGCTCGGCGTCGTCGGCGCCTATCAGTGGCACGACCGGGGCATCGACATCCCCATCGGCACCGGCACCGGGGTACTCGCGGCCGTTCTCGCCCAGCGCGGCGCCGCCGACGTGCGGGCCACCGACCTCAACCCGCGCGCGGTGCGGTGTGCGCGGTCCAACCTGCGCCGACTCGGCCTCGACGATCGCGTGCACGTCACCGAAGCCGATCTGTGGCCCGCCGTCCCGGCGCACGCCGACCTGATCGTGTGCAATCCACCCTGGCTCCCCGGGCATCCGACCTCGGCGCTGGAACTCGGCGTCTACGACCCCCGCTCGGCCGTGCTCGACCGCTTCCTCACCGGACTGGCCGACCACCTGACCCCGCAGGGCGAAGGCTGGCTGATCCTGTCCGACCTCGCCGAACGTCTCGGCCTGCGTCCCCCCGACGAGCTCCGGGCGCGCATCGCCGCCGCGGGTCTCACCGTCGTCGGGCGTGCCGAGACGGCGCCGCGCCACCCCCGCAGCACCGACCGCGCCGACCCGTTCCACGCCGCTCGTTCCCGCGAGCGCACCGTGCTCTGGCGGCTGCGGCCCGCGACGCCCTGAGCAGCACGGACGTCACCGCGGCAGTGCCGGTTCGGCCACCGGCGCGCCGCAGCGGATGACGTGGTCGCCGTCGCGGACGAGCCCGGTGCGATGGGTGACCGCGACGATGGTCATCTCCCGGCCCGCGGCGCGCAGGCGCTCGAAGATGCTGCGCTCGGTTTATTCGTCGAGCGCCGAACTCGGCTCGTCCAGCAGGAGCAGCCGGGGTGCGCCGATCAGGGCGCGGGCCAGCGCCAGGCGTTGGCGTTCGCCGCCGCTGAGCAGGCTCCCGCGTTCCCCGATGCGGTAGTCCAAGCCACCGTCGAGCTCGGCCGGCCACTCGCCCAACTCCACCGCGCGCAATGCCTCGAGGACTTCGGCGTCGGTGCCTGGCCTTACGGTAGAAGTCCGTCCACCCCTGCCGGGATCGCCGGAAGTACCGGTCGTTGGCCGCCACGACCCAATCGATGCCGCGGAACACCCGCAGCGACACCAGATTCGTGAGAACGTTGCCGAGCAGGTTCGACGCTTCGTCGCTGTTGTGCTGGGCGCGCTTCAGATACGCGCTGGTGACCTTGTTGGCGCGCAGGGTCAGCCACACGCTCGCCGCGCCGTAGCCGACGACCGCGGCGCCGATCGTCCAGTCGACATAGCCGCCGATCACCAGGAACGACAGCGCGACGTCGAAGAGCCCGCCGAGGAAGGCCATCAGCAGGATCTGCACGAGCATCTTGTTGGACCGATGGAAACTCGCGACCACGCTCGCGATGCGCGCCGGATTGTTGGCCACGGCCAGCGAGCCGTCGGCGCCCAGGAGGCTGCGCAGCACCGTACCGTCGGCCGTCGTGGCCACCCGCTGCTCGACCGCATTCGCCAGCACCATGCGGACGTCGTACAGGAACCGGGCGGCGGCGACCGCCACGGCATAGGCGGCCAGCGCGGCCGCCACCGTCGTGGCCGGGCGGTCCGGCCGCTGGACGATACCGGCGAGGATCAGCGGCGAGGCGATCGCACACGTCGAGCCGAGGGCGGTCACCGCCACGAAGGCGGCGACCCGCGAGCGCGCCGCCCCGAGCCCGGCCAGCACGACCCCGCGTTGCACCGGTGACATCAGCGCGCCCGCACCGCGCATCCAGCTCTCCCCTCCCCGAAGGTCGCCGTCCCGGGCACCGCTCGACGGCGGGTCGGACAGCTGCCGACCGAGGCAGGTCTACCACGGCCCACCGACACCCGGCGGCCCCGCCGGGGTCAGCTCTCGCCCACCCGCCCGCGCCCGGTGCTCACCCACGCGATCACCGCCATCGCCGTCAGGACGGCCGCGCCGACCCCGGTCGCGACGTGCATGCCGGTGACGAACGATTCACGGGCGGCGTGGATCACCGCGTCGTTGCCCGCGGCGTGCTGCACCGTCTCCCCGAGGGTGTCGCCGAAGTCGCCGCCGGAGCGGAAGACCAGGGCGGCCAGGGAACCGAGAAGGGCCAGGCCCAGGGCGTTGCCGAGCTCGAAGCTGGTCTCGGAGATGCCGACGGCCGACCCGGCCCGTTCCGGCGGCACCGAGGAGACGGCGACATCGGAGACGAGCGTGAAGGCCAGGCCGTAGCCGACGCCCGCGATGGTGGAGCCCGCCACGTACCAGCCGACGCCGCCGTCCACGCCGACCCCGAGCACCATGAGATTGCCCACCGCGGCGGCCAGCAGGGCGATGACGAACGTGGCGCGCACGCCGAGCACGTGGCCCACCCGCGCACCGCCCATGGAGAAGACGAAGACCGCGATCGCCATCGGGATGCCGAGCAGTGCCGCCGCCAGCGGGTCGCGCCCGGTGACCGACTGCAGGTACACGCTGGTCAGGTAGCTCAGCGCGGCCAGCGACATCATGCCGGCCAGGCTGGAGCCGATCGCCACGCGGAACTGCGGGCGACGGAACAGGTCCAGATCGAGAAGCGGCTCGTCGAGCACGCGCTGGCGGCGGGCGAACAGCACCAGCACGACGGCGCCGAGCAGGCCGATCAGCACCGCCTCGAGATCCACCCCTTCGGCGGCGGCGTGCTTGACCGCGTAGACCACCGGCAGGATGCCGCCGATGGACAGCGCGACGCTGGGCAGGTCGAGCGGGCCCAGTTCCCGGGAGCGGTGCTCGGGCAGCACCAGCGGGCCGAGCGCGAGCAACACCAGCAGCACCGGGGCGTTGATGAGGAACACCGAACCCCACCAGAAATGGTGCAGCAGCAGCCCGCCGATGATCGGGCCGACCGCCGACCCGCCCGCGAAGAAGGCCGTCCACACGCCGATGGCGGCGGCACGCTCGCGCGCGTCGGCGAACAGGGTGGAGATCAGCGCCAGGCTCGACGGCAGCAACGTCGCACCGCCGATGCCCATCAGGGCGCGAGCGGCGATCAGCACGGCGGCGCTGGGCGCGAAGGCGGCCAGCACCGAACCGACACCGAAAACCGCGGCGCCCGCCAGCAGGATGTTGCGGCGGCCGATCCGGTCGCCGAGATTGCCCATCGTGATGAGCAGGCCGGCGATCAGGAAGCCGTAGATGTCGAGGATCCAGAGCTGTTGCGTGGCCGACGGATCCAGGTCGGTGGTGAGCGTCGGCAGCGCGAGGAACAGCACCGAGACGTCCATCGACACCAGCAGCACCGGCAGCAGCAGGACGGCCAACCCCAGCCAGGCCCGTCGCGAGCCGACCGTGGGCGCCGCCGCATCCGCGGGCTGCTGCGCCTGCACCTGAGTCATGGCTGCGCCCCTGTCATATCCGAATCCTCTCCCATCTCGCGTACACCGTACGCCCGGCCGGGGTACAGTGTACGCACACGGGCTCCCGAGGGGAAGTGAGTGATGGGATGACCGAGCCGAAGCTCAGCCGGGAGGCGATCGTCGACGCCGCGATCGCCCTCGCCGACGAGGACGGCCTGGACGCGCTGTCCATGCGGCGCATCGCCGACCGGATGGGGGTGGGTGCGATGTCGCTGTACCGGCACGTCGCCGGCAAGGACGAGCTGATCGCGGCCATGACCGACGAGGTCGCCGGCCGCTACCCCTATCCGTCGGCGGCCGGTCGCGGCTGGACGTGGCGCGACCGGGTCCGCATCGCCGCCGAGGTGGACTGGCAGCTCTATCAGCAGCACCCGTGGGTGCTGCTGACCTTCGCCATGCCCCGGTACAGTTTCGGCCCGCAGAGCCTGAGCTGCCTGGGCTGGCTGGTGGAGGGCTTCCGCGAGCTGGGGGTGAGCACCCGGGAGGCGATGCGGATGACGTTCACGGTATGGAACTACATCTCCGGCGCGACCCTGCCGCACATCAGCGAGGCGCTGCTGCTGCGCCAGGACGCGGGGGTCGAGGCGGGCAACGGGTTGCGCGCGCTGCTGCAGGGCGAGCCGATCGGCGAACCGCCCGCCGCACTCGCCGATCTGCTCGGCGCGGGCACGGACGACCTCACCCAGGAGCAGTTGCTCTACGCCGGCCTGGAGGCGCTGTGCGACGGCTTCGCCGCTCGGGTGGCGGCGCGCACCGGCTAGTCGACCACGGCGAAGGCGAAGCCGTCCCAGCCCTTCGCGCCCACCGTCTGGAGGACGGTGGCGTCCAGGCGCGGGTCCTGGTCGAGCAGTTCGACGAGCTCGCGGCTGGCGTGCACGGCCGAATCGGTGGACGCCTCGTCGATCAGCGCGCCGTGGCGCACGACGTTGTCGACCACGATCACGGTGCCCGGCCTGCCCAGCCGCACCGCCCAGTCGACGTAGTTCGGGTTGTTCTCCTTGTCGGCGTCGATGAACACGAGGTCGAACGGCTCGGGCCGCTCCTGCGCCAGCGCGGGCAGCGTCTCCATCGCCGCGCCGACGCGGATCTCCACCCGCCCGGCGACGCCGGCGCGCGCCAGGTTCGCGCCCGCGACCCGGGCGTGCCGCTCCTGGTACTCGAGGGTGACGACGCGCCCCTGCTCGCCGACCGCGCGGGCCAGCCACAAGGTGCTGAAGCCGCCCAGTGTCCCGATCTCGAGCACCCGCCGCACGCCCAGGGACTTGCCGAGCAGATACAGGAACTTGGCCTGGGCGGCCGAGACGTCGATGGGCGGCAGGCCCGCCGCCGCGTTGGCCTCGAGCGTCGCCGTCGACGCGGGGTCGCGCACCAGGTGCGATACCAGGTAGCCGTCCACATCCGCCCAGTCAGCTGTCGTCATATCAGCAGTCTGCCATCGCGGCCGCCGGAATCGGCTCCGCCCGCGGAGCGGGCACGGTAGCGTGCAAACCGGAACCAACGCGTCTCAGATTGACGCCTCCTCGACGAAGCGGAGTTCACCATGCCCCTCGGTCACCGTCTCGCCGCCGCGGCAGCGGGCCTGCTCGCCCTGCCCGGCGTCCTGCTCCCCGACGCCACCGCCGCACCCACGGACGGCGGCGCGGAGTATGTGGCACTGGGTGATTCGGGTGCGGCGACGACCGGGGTGCGCGACCTCGACCTCGGCGCGCCACTGCTGTGCGCCCGCTCGACCGCCGACACGCCGAAGCTCGTCGCCGCCGAACTGGGCCTGCGGCTGGACGACCGCACCTGCAGTTCGGCCAAGATCGACCACCTGTCCACCTCCCAGGGCCCGGGCATCGCTCCGCAATTCGACGCCCTCGGCCCGGCGACCCGGCTCGTCACCGTGCACATCGGCGCCAACGACACCGGCATGACCTCGTATGTGGTCGGCTGCCACCTGGCCGGACTCGGCATGGGCGCGTGCACCACCGACGGCTGGGACGCCGCGATCGACGGCATCGCCGACGAGTATTCCGCCGCGCTGGAACGGATTTCGCAGCTCGCGCCGAACGCCCGGGTGATCGTGGACGGCTGGCCGACCTATGTCCGGCCCGGTGGTTGCCCCGAGCTCGTCGGCCTGCGTCCCGAGGACGCGGTACTCGTGCAGCGCGCCTTCGACCGGCTCAACGCGGTCGTCGCCCGCGCCGCCGCCGAGCACGGGGCCGACTACGTCGACACCCGCGGCCCGTCCGAGGGTCGTGACATGTGCGCGCCCGCGGGGGTGCGGTGGTTCGACCCGGTACTGGCGACCGAGACCCTGCTCCCCTACCACCCGACTCCGCAGGGCATGCGCGGCGTGGCCGACCTGATCGTCGCGGCGGTGCGGGCGCGCTGACCCGACCGCCGCGAGATCCTCACGCCTGCGCCGCGGCCGCCTGCACCTCGACCACCCCCACCAGCATCTTCGTCACGTCGTCGGCGAGCGCCGCGATATCGAACAGCACCGTCGCCAGCTGTGTCAGCATCCGCGAGACGCTCATCGTCGCGGTCGAGATCTCGAACACCGCGCGGGCGATCAGGCCCGGGGAGGCGCTGCCCGCGCTGGCGATCAGGATCGCCGCGATCTCGACGAGCACCCCGGCGAGGCTGTTGAGGATCTCGGTGATGATGCCGCGCACACCGTCGACCACGTCGGCCATCTTCTGGTTGACCGTGCTCAGCACGTCGGCCAGGCCCGCCTGGGTGATCAGGTCGGCGGTCAGCTCGTCGACCTTGGCGCGATACGCGTCGGCGGTCGCCCCGACCCAGCCCGCCGTGCGGGTGGCGCAGTCCCGCTGCCAGTCGGCCGCGACCCCCGCCAACTCCTGCGAGATCTTCGCCCACGAGGACGAATACGCCTTCACCATGTCGGGATTGCCCGCCAGCGAATCCAGCGACTTGCGCAACGGCTCGACGTGTTCGAGCATCCAGCCCATCAGCTGGCCGCCCAGATAGTTGAACGGGTCGAACTTCGCCAGCGGGATGCCGCGCAGGTAGTTCTTCGCCATGTCGGCGATCTCGACGGCGTCGGCGGCGACACCCCACGCCTTGAGCGCCGCGCCGTACAGGTTGCGGCCGGAATCCTGGCCCTGCAACGCCGCCCACGCGTTGTGCAGGCCCTCGAAGGTGTCACCGACGACGGTGCCCTTGAGGATCTGCGCATCGGGATCGGCCTCGCCCACCTGGCCTTTCGGCACGCCGACCTTGGTGAGGAACGGGACGTCCTCCTGGTAGTACTCGTTGCGGAAGTCGGCCTTGTCCTCGATGAGGTCGTTGCCCTCGGGGGCGGCCGGGTCGTCGAACGTGCTCGGGAAGCCGGGAAGGACGGCCTCCTCGTTGAGGAACTTGCCGACCTGGTTCTCGTAGGACATCCCTCACCCCTGCCGGTCGATCTGCTCGCCCTGCTGGGCGAGCTGCTTGGCGCGCTCTTCTTCGAGCGCCTGGAACTGGTCGGCGGCGATGCACAGCTTGGGCGGAATCGCCCCGGTCTCCTCGACCAGCACCCGCAACCGCTCGGAGATCCGGTCGTGCAACGGATTCAGGATCGACCGGGCGTAGGGGCCGACGAGCAGGCCGTAGCCGTCGTCGACGTGGCCGAGATAGTCGGCGGCCTCGCGCGCCTTCGGCACGCCCTCGATCGTCTCCGTCACCGTGGCAGCGTGCGCGCGCAGCACACCGACCTCGATGTTCACGCCTTCGGCACTGGTCATCTCGCCTCCGCCTCTCGTCCGTCTCCCCCGGCCTCATCTGTCTCTGACGCGGCGGGACCGGATTCGGTTCCGCCGGACCGCCGCCGATCTATTCCAGCCAGGAGCGGCGCCGGTAGTAGAGGTCGTCGGCGTCGGGCTCGGCGGGCGCGACCGTCCGGTCCCGGTCCGGTTTACGGGTGCCCGGGGTGGTCGGCGGCGGTGTGTAGGCCGCCGGCGGCGTGGGATCGGCGGGCACCGGCGGGTCGACGTGCAGTGCCGGGTCGACGTGCGCTGCCGGGTCGGCATGCGCGGCGGGGTCGGCCTGCGGCGCGGCGGGCACCGGGTCGGGGAATCGTTCGGCGTACTGCGCGAGGATGGCCTGGCCTGCCCCGTCCTGGCCGACCAGGTCGTGGACCAGCTCGCCGACCTGCCTGCGCAGCCGGGCCTGTGCCCGGTGCGTGCACGCCATGAGCTCGGCGGCGACGGCGGCCGGGTCCATTCCGCGGGTGCCTGGTGCGAGTTCGATGCCGGTGGTCACCCCGTCGGCGTCGACGGTGACGGCGATCCTGCCGTCCGCGCTCCGCTCGGTCACCGAGAGCGCCCGCATCCGGCCCTGCAGGTCCTGGTAGCGCTGCGCGGTGCGCTCCAGGTTCTCGGCCCACCGGGCCAGCTCGTCGGCGGCCTGATTCGCATCGTTGCCGAGCACGGCGTCCCCTTCCACGCGTGGCCGCCCGCGGGCGGCGTCCGGTCACCGGGGCGTCGCCTGCCGACTCCCCCGTTCGTCGGCGGGCACCTTACCCACCGCCGCCGTGGCCGGGCGATGTCGGGCGGGTCGGAACGGCTCGTCGCGGACCGATGAATTCGCCTGGGCGGTCCCGTCACTACGGTTGTATCCGATCCTCCGACTCCCCAGGAGACACAGATGACGCAGTCCGGTTTCGCCACGGGTGCACCCTGCTGGTTCGACGTGACGTCCCCCGACATTCCGGCCACCGCCGCCTTCTACAGCGAGCTGTTCGGCTGGAAGGCCGACGATCTCGGGCCCGAGGCCGGGCACTACACGATCCTCAGCCAGGACGGCGCGCCGGTCGCGGGCATCGCGCCCGCGACCGCGCCCGACGGCAGCACCGCCCCGCCCATGTGGACGACCTACTTCGCCGTCCCCGACGCCGAGGCCACGGTGCGCGCCGCGCGCGAGGCGGGCGCGCAGGTGTACCTGGAGCCGACCGACGTGTTCGGACAGCTGACCTTCTCGGTCCTCGGCGATCCGGCGGGCGCGATGTACGCCGTGGCCCAGCTCGTCACCCATCCCGGCACGGCCCGCTGGGCCGAGGTGAACAACCCCTGCTGGGTGGAGTACGCCGCGACCGGCGCCCCGGCCGACGCGATGGCGCACTACGCGCGCGTGCTCGGCTGGCGCCACCAGACCGCCGCGTGGGAGACCGACACCGTCGCCCCCTACCAGGCGCTCGCGCCGGGCGCGGGTGGCCGCGAGTTCGGCGGCGCCCACGCGGCCACCGAGGGTGAGCCCGCGCCGTCCTGGTCGGTCACCCTGCGGGTCGAGGACTGCGACGCGCTCGCCGAACGTGCGGTCGCACTCGGCGGTTCGGTGGTGACCGCCGCCGCGGACATGCCCGGCCCGTCGCGGGTGGGCGCGCTGGCCGACCCCGCGGGCGCGACGTTCGCGACGATGTCGTTCGGCTGAACGGCGGCATCCGGCCGACCGACGGCAGCGTCGCGCCGATCACCGGTGCCGGTCGGCGCGACGTGGGTCAGAACAGGAAATACCGTTGCGCCATCGGCAGTTCGGTGGCGGGCTGTTCGGCCCACACCTCGCCGTCGACCCGTACGGTGAAGGTGTCCGGGTCGACCTCGATGCGCGGCATGGCGTCGTTGAGCGGCATGTCGGTTTTGGTGAGCCGGCGAACGTCCTTGACCGCGACCAGCTTCCGCCGCACCGCCAGCCGCTCGGCGAGTCCGTCGGCCAGGGCATGCTCGGAGACGAAATGCAGCGACGTGGCGGCCGCGACGGGTGCGGCGGCGCCGAACATCGGGCGCGGCAGCACCGGCTGCGGCGTCGGGATGGAGGCGTTGGCGTCACCCATGGCGGCCCAGGCGATCGCGCCGCCCTTGAGCACCGCGTGCGGGCGCACCCCGAAGAAGGCGGGGTCCCACAGCACCAGGTCGGCCAGTTTGCCCACCTCCACCGACCCGATCTCGGCGTCCAGGCCGTGCGCCACGGCCGGGCAGATCGTGTACTTGGCGATGTAGCGGCGCACCCGCGCGTTGTCGGCGGCGCCGTCGCCGGGCAGCGCGCCGCGGCGGCGTTTCATCACGTGCGCGGTCTGCCAGGTGCGCATCACCACCTCGCCGATGCGGCCCATCGCCTGCGAGTCGCTGCCGATCATCGAGATGGCGCCCAGGTCGTGCAGCAGATCCTCGGCGGCGATGGTCGAGGGCCGGATGCGGCTCTCGGCGAAGGCCAGGTCCTCGGGGATGGACGGGCTCAGGTGATGGCACACCATGAGCATGTCCAGGTGCTCGTCGAGCGTGTTGACGGTATGCGGGCGGGTCGGATTGGTGGAACTCGGCAACACGTTGGGATGCGCGGCCACCGTGATGATGTCGGGCGCGTGGCCACCGCCCGCGCCCTCGGTGTGGTAGGCGTGGATGCCGCGGCCGGCGATGGCGGCGAGGGTGTCCTCGACGAAACCGGCCTCGTTCAAGGTGTCCGAGTGCAGCGCGACCTGCACTCCGGAGGCGTCGGCGACCCGTAGGCAGGCGTCGATCGCCGCGGGCGTGGAGCCCCAGTCCTCGTGCAGCTTGAAACCCGAAGCGCCCGCGCGCAACTGCTCCCACATGGCGGCTTCGCTGACGGTGTTGCCCTTGCCGAGCAGCGCGATGTTCAGCGGCCAGTGGTCGGTGGCCTCGAGCATCCGGGCCAGGTGCCAGGCGCCGGGCGTCACGGTGGTGGCCTTGCTGCCCTCGGCCGGGCCGGTGCCGCCGCCGATGAGGGTGGTGATGCCGCCGCCGAGCGCCTCGTCCATCAGCTGCGGGCAGATGAAGTGCACGTGACAGTCGATGGCGCCCGCGGTGAGGATGCGCCCGTTGCCGGCGATGATCTCCGTCGAGGGGCCGACCACGAGGTCGGGGTGCACACCGGACATGGTGTCGGGATTGCCGGCTTTGCCGATGCCGCAGATGCGACCGTCGCGGATGCCGATGTCGGCCTTGACGATTCCCCAGTGGTCGACGATGACGGCACCGGTGATGACGGTGTCGGGCGCGCCGTCGGCGCGGGTGGCACGCGACTGCCCCATGGACTCGCGCAGCACCTTGCCGCCGCCGAAGACGGCTTCGTCGCCGGCCAGCCCGGGTCCACCGCTGCGATCCTCGGTGATCTCGATCAGCAGGTCGGTGTCGGCCAACCGGATCCGGTCGCCGGTGGTGGGGCCGAACAGTTCGGCGTAGCGGGCCCGGCTCAGTTCGGTCACTGTTCTCCCTCGGGGTCGTCCAGCTTGCCGGGCGGGTTCGGCCCGATCCCGTACACCTCCCTGGTACCGGCCAGCGGCACCAGCGAAACCCGCTGCGCCAGGCCCGGTTCGAAGCGCACGGCGGTGCCGGCCGGAATGTCGAGCCGGCAGCCGTGGGCGGCCGCACGGTCGAAGTCGAGCGCGGCGTTGGCCTGCGGGAAGTGCACGTGGCTGCCGACCTGCACGGGCCGGTCGCCGGTGTTGACCACGTCGAGTGCGATGCGTTCGCGGTCGGGGTTGATCTCGATCACCCCGTCGGCGCAGAGGTATTCGCCCGGAATCACGACGGGCTCACGCGATCGGCTGGTGGACGGTGACGAGCTTGGTGCCGTCGGGGAAGGTGGCCTCGACCTGGACGTCGTGGATCATCTCCGGTACGCCGGTCATCACGTCGTCGCGGGTGAGCACGGTGCGGCCCGAGGCCATCAGCTCGGCGACGCTGCGCCCGTCCCGCGCGCCCTCGAGGACGTGGTCGGTGATGAGCGCGACCGCCTCGGGGTGATTGAGTTTGAGGCCGCGGGCCTGCCTGCGCCGCGCCAGCTCGGCGGCGTAGCTCAGCAGCAGGCGTTCCTGCTCGTGCGGCGACAGGCGCATCCGGGCTCCTCACCGGGTCGGCGGACGGGTGACGGTCATTCTGGCACGGTCACCGCGGTGCCGCCGGTCGAGCGCACCCCGGTGTGGTCAGTCCCGCTTGGGCAGGTTCTGCAGGCGGACCTGGCCGCGCGCGACCACGCGCTCCTGCTCGTCGGTGATGACCACCTGCCACAACTGCTGGAGTCGGCCGCGGTGCAGCGGGGTGGCCTCGCCGCGCAGCAGGCCCTCGCGGACCGCGCGCAGGAAGTCGGTGTTGTTGTTGACGCCGACGACGGTGCCCTGGTCGCCGTACCAGACGCTGCCCGCCACGCTGGCCAGTGTCTCGATCACGGTGCAGTAGACGCCGCCGTTGACGATGCCCGCCGGCTGGAACAGGTGCGGCTGTACATCGAATTCGCCGCGCACCCGGTCCGGGCCGAGTTCGGTGTAGCGCAGGCCGAGCAGGTCGGCGAAGGTGCCCTGCTCGAATTCGTTCAGCATCTCCGGTGTCACGCCGGCCAGCGACTCGACCGGGGGCGTCTGCTGTTGCGTCATGCGTTCCACCTTTACACCTCACCGGACCGGGCGGTACGGGCGGGCCGCCGGAAGGGCGGCGAACGAAAAAGCGGCGGGCCCCATGGTGGTGGGGCCCGCCGCGGCAACGGATCGGGGGTCACTGCAGCCCTCAGGACTCTCGCTCGATCCTCACGCCGGGATTGACTATAGGACAGGCTTACCTAACTTGCAAGAGCGTCGAGGTCTCCCGTGTCGAATTCCGGCGTCCGCCCCGCTCAGCCCAGCAGGCAAGCACTGCGGCGGACCGGCAACCCCCGCTCCTCGAGTGCCACCAGCAGTCCCTGCCCGCGGCGCGCCCCCAGCACCGAATCGGTGCGCGCCAGATCCGGCACGTAGGTGGCGGCGCCGACCACCGATTCGCCCACCAGCGACCAGAATCGGCGCGCGCTCAGCCCCGAACAGCGCGACAGCCCGTGGTGCACCAGCGCCAGCGACGCCTCGCAGCGGTGCGCCAGCCACACCGACATCGCCCGCTCGCACGGGAATCCGACGACGCCGTGCGCGCCGACCAGCGGGTCGTCGTCGAGGACGCGGATCGTGGTGTCCTCCAGGCCCGCCCAGTCGATGCCGCCGTCGTTGTCGTTGTGCACCCACAGGTTCTCCGGGCCGGGATCCCAGGCGCGGCCCTCCATCACCAGCAGCGCGGCCACCCGGCCGACGACGGCGTGGATGAGCGCGGTCGCGACCACCTCGGCGGCGACCTCGGCGTTGGTCATCTCGGCGGCGTGGCGCCGGTACATCAGCTCGATGCGGCCCTCGCGCAACCCCTCCGAGAGTTTCCACCAGCGGCGGCGGCCGTGTTCGGCGACGGCGGCCACGGCGTAGACGCGCGGATGGTCCGGCTGCAGCGCGCGCAGCCGGGAACAGGCACGCCCGAACACCGGGTCGGCGTAACGATCGGGGATGCTGGTCACGGGCTCGGTCATCGAACCTCCTCGGGTCGGCTCCGCGATGGAGTCGGAGCGGGAAGATAGGTTAGGCTTACCAGACCTGAACCCCTGGCACCAGATCGAGGCAGGAGCACGTCGTCGCCGTGACAACCCTTGGCACCGTGCGGCGACGACGCCGCGTCGGCCTGCTGGCCCTGCTCGCGCTGCTGGCGCTGGCCGCCCTGGCCAGCGTCGCCCTCGGCGCGCGCGCCATCGCACCCGGCACCGTCTACGAGGCGGTCGCGCACGCGCTGGGGTGCGCGGACGGGCCGTTCACCTGCCCGGCCGCCTCCACCACCGAGGAAATCGTGCGCGGCCTGCGGATTCCGCGCACGGCACTGGCACTCGTCGCGGGCCTGGCCCTCGGCGCCACCGGTGCTCTCATCCAGGGCTACACCCGCAACCCGCTCGCCGACGCGGGCCTGCTCGGCCTCAATTCCGGCGCCGCGTTCCTCGCGGCACTGAGCGTGTACCTGTTCGCCTTCACCGACCCCGAGCAGTACATCTGGTTCGCGATGGCCGGCGCGCTGCTGGCCGGGCTCGCGGTGTTCGGCGCGTCCTCGCTCGGCGGCGGCAAGGCCAGTCCGCTGAGCCTGGTGCTGGCCGGCGCCGCGATGACGGCCTTCCTCCAGGCGATGACGCAGGCGGTGGTGCTGTTCGACGCGACCGCGCTGGACACCTACCGGTTCTGGGTGGTCGGCACGGTCGCCGGGCGCGATGCCGCGGTGTTCTGGCAGGTACTGCCGTTCATCGCGGTGGGCGCGGTCCTGGCGACGGCGGCGGCGCCCGGCCTGAACCTGCTCGGTCTCGGCGACGATGTCGCACGCGGACTCGGCATGAACATCGCCCGCAGCCGGGCGCTCGGCTTCACCGCGGTCGTGCTGCTGTGCGGCGCGGCGACCTCGGCGGTCGGGCCGATCGCGTTCCTGGGGCTGGTCGTCCCGCACATCGCGCGAGCCTTCACCGGGCCGGACCACCGCTGGCTCATCCCCTATTCCGCGTTGCTCGGCGCGGTGTTGCTGCTGTGCGCCGATACGCTGGGCCGGATCGTCGCACGGCCGGGCGAGTTGCAGGTGGGCGTGATGCTGGCGGTCGTCGGCGCGCCCTACTTCATCGCCCTGGTGCGCCGCAGGAAGTTGGTGAGCCTGTGAACGTCACGGTGCAGGACCCCGACACCGCGCTCCGGCGGGTGCGGCCCGCGCTGCGGGTCGGGCCCGTCTCGCTGGTGCTGCGGCCGCGGATGATCGCGATCGTGGCGGTGCTGGCCGCGCTGGCGTTCCTGCTGTTCTGCTGCGACATCGCCTTCGGCGACACCACCATTCCGCTCGGCCGCGTGCTGGACGTGCTCGGCGGCGGGGGCACCCGCTCGCAGCGGTTCATCGTGCTGGAGTCGCGGCTGCCCCGCGCGCTCACCGCGCTGGTGATCGGCGCGGCGCTGGCGCTGGCCGGCGCGATCACCCAGTCGATCCTGCACAACCCGCTGGCCAGCCCGGACCTGCTCGGCATCACCACCGGCGCGAGCCTCGGCGCGGTCGCGGTGCTGGTCGGCACCGGCGGCGCCACCGGGTTGGCCGCGACGGTCGGCGCCCCGCTGGCCGCCCTGGTCGGCGGGATCGGCACGGCCGTGCTCATCTATCTGCTGGCCTGGGGCCGCACTCCGGGCGGCGAGGCAGGCACCACCGGACTGCGCTTCGTGCTCATCGGCATCGGCGTCAACGCGCTGCTCGGCGCCGGGGTGAGCTGGCTGGTCGCGCAGGCAAAACCGGAGGACGCCGCCCGCGCGCAGCAGTGGCTGACCGGCACGCTCAACGGCGCCGACCACGACCGCCTGCTCCCCGCGGCGGTCGCACTGGCCGTGGTCACGCTCGTCGCGCTGGCCTCGGCCCGCACGCTGGCGGCGATGCGGATGGGCACCGACACCACCCGCATCCTGGGTGTGCGCATCCAGACCCAGCAGGCGATCCTCGTCGGCGCGGCCGTCGTGGCCGCCTCGGTGGCCACCGCGGCCGTCGGGCCGGTCGCCTTCGTCGCGCTCGCGGCACCGCAGATCGCCCGCGGCCTGTTGCGCACCGCCGGTGAACCGCTGATCGGGTCGGCGGTGGTGGGTGCCATCCTGGTGGTCGGGGCGGACGTGGCCGCGCGCACCCTGTTCCCCGTCGACCTGCCGGTGGGCATCGTCACCGCCGGTGCGGGCGGGCCGTTCCTGCTCTACCTGCTCGTGCGCATGAATCGGAAGGCGACCCTGACATGACCGTCACCACCACCGGTGCCGCCGCGCACCAGCTCGGCGCCCAGGGCATCCGCCTCGGCTACGGCGATCGCGTCATCGTCGACGGGCTCAGCCTGGACATCGCGCCGGGCGTGGTCACCACCGTCATCGGCCCGAACGGGTGCGGCAAGTCCACCCTGCTGCGTTCGCTGGGCAGGCTGCTGCGCCCGAGCGCCGGCCAGGTGCTGCTGGACGGCAAGGCGATCTCGTCGATGAAGACCAAGGACGTCGCCCGCATCGTCGGCATGCTGCCGCAGACCCCGGTCGCGCCCGAGGGCCTCACCGTCGCCGACCTGGTCGCCCGCGGCAGGCATCCGCACCAGTCCTGGCTGCGGCAGTGGTCGGCCGACGACGAGACCGAGGTGTTGGCCGCGCTGGAACAGACCGGCATCGCCGACCTGGCCGACCGGCCGCTGGACGAACTGTCCGGCGGCCAGCGCCAGCGCGCCTGGATCTCCATGGCGCTGGCCCAGGGCACCGACATCCTGCTGCTGGACGAGCCGACCACCTACCTCGACCTGGCGCATTCGCTCGAGGTGCTCGACCTGGTCGACCGGTTGCACGACGAACTCGGCCGCACCGTCGTCATGGTGCTGCACGACCTGAATCTGGCCATCCGCTACAGCGACCGGCTCGTGGTCATGCACGACGGGCGCATCGTGGCCCAGGGCAGTCCGGGCGACATCATCACCGCCGAGCTGCTGCGCGAGGTGTTCACCCTCGACGCCTCGGTGCTCGAGGACCCGGTCTCCGGACGGCCGATGATCGTGCCGATCGGCACCCGGCACGTCCGCCCCGGCGCCGCCCGCCCCGCCTGACCGGGAGGTCGCCGGGGCCGTTCCAGGCCACAGCGGGGCGGTCGGTATGAGCAATACCACACCAGCAATCGGACAGTTACGACAGGGTGTAGTACGCGTTCGTGTCGTTGAGTCCGTAAACTTGGGGAATGGCAGGTCTTGGTGAACTCGAGAAGGCGGTCATGGACCAGTTGTGGTCCAGTGACGAACCGCAAACCGTCCGGCAGGTGCACGAGGCGCTGGCCGCACGCCGGGAACTCGCGTACACCACGGTGATGACCGTGCTGCAACGGCTGGCGAAGAAGAACCTCGTGGTCCAGCGCCGCGACGATCGCGCCCACCGGTACGCCCCCGTGCACACCCGCGACGAACTCGTCGCCAGCCTGATGGTGGACGCGCTGCAACAGGCCGAGGAGGCGGGCAGCCGCGCCGCCGCGCTCGTGCACTTCGTGGAACAGGTCGGCCCCGACGAGGCCGACGCGCTGCGTGAGGCGCTGGCCAAGCTCGAGGCCGCCGAGGGCACCTCACCGCCGGGCGAGTAGCACGGCAGGCCGCCCAGTAGTATGGGGGCGGCTTCGTGCCCCGGGGCGCACAACGCCGTGAGCCCTCGGCCCCCCACAACGCAGTGAGCTGAGTCGATGAACGCAACCGCGCCGGTCTTCGCCGGTCTCGCTTTGCTTCTCGCGGGGCCCGCCCCCGCGCTGCTCAGTCGCGCCAAGTGGCCGTATCGCACGCCGCGCGCGGCGCTGGTCCTCTGGCAGGCCATCGCGCTGGCCGCGGTCCTGAGCGCGTTCGGGTCGGGTCTGGCGATCGCCGCCGAACTGCTCGTCCCCGGCCCCGACGGGCGGCCAACCACCTCCCCCACCCGGGAGATCGACGCGCTCGGCTTTCCGCTGTGGCTGGCCTACGTCGTCGTCTTCGCGCTCACGCTGCTCGTCGGCGCGCGCCTGATCTTCTCCATCGTGCGGGTCGGCGTGCACACCCGCAGACGGCGGGCCAAGCACCGCATGCTGGTCGACCTGCTCGACCAGAGCGGGCCGCGCAGGCGCGCGCACGACATCCGCGTGCTGGCGGCCACCGAACCGATCGCCTACTGCCTGCCCGGCCTGCGCCAGCGGGTGGTGCTCAGTGAGGGCACGCTGACGAATCTGGCCGACCCGGAGGTCACCGCGATCGTCAGCCACGAGCGCTCGCACCTGCGCGCCCGCCACGATCTCGTGCTCGAGGCGTTCACCGCCGTGCACGAGGCGTTCCCGCGGGTGGTGCGCAGCAAGGCGGCGCTGGGATCGGTGAAACTGCTCATCGAACTGCTCGCCGACGATTCCGCGGTCAAGGTCACCGGTCCGGCGCCGCTGGCCCGCGCGCTGGTCGCCTGCGCGAAATCCACTGCGCCGCAAGGGGCGCTGGCCGCCGGCGGGCCGACCACACTGATCCGCGTGCAGCGGCTGGGCCAGGGTGGCAGTGGCGATGTGCGCATCGCCACAGCCGCGTATCTCGGTTCGATCGCCATCCTGGTGGTGCCGACGCTGGCTGTCGCGGTACCGTGGTTGGTCGAACTCAGTCGGCTGTTCAACAGCTGAGCGTTTCCCGCTGAGCCGACAGCCGTTCCCCACCGAGCGGACTCCACCGCCCGAGTACGAACGTTTCCTCCACCGCGAGCAGGCCCCGGTTCTCCGCAGGGCAGCGCGCGGGCGCACCCTCCGCAGCGACGATCGCGACGGTCCGGCGCGCACGGGCCGCGCCCACCGGCGTGGCTCTCCCCCGCGGCGCCCCGGTGCGCCGCGCCACGAAAGGCTCCATCTCCGTGACCACCTCGCCCGACGCCGCGACGCCCACCGTGACCTTCGCGGAACTGGGCCTGCCCGCCGTGCTCGTCCAGGCCCTGCGCCGCAACGGCATCGACGCCCCCTTCCCCATCCAGGCCGCCACCGTGCCCGACGCCCTCGCGGGCAAGGACGTGCTCGGCCGCGGCCCCACCGGCTCCGGCAAGACCCTGGCCTTCGGCCTGCCCATGCTGGTGCGCCTGGCGGGTAACGCCGCCGCGCCGCGCCGCCCGCGCGGGCTGGTGCTCGTACCCACCCGGGAACTGGCCGCCCAGATCGAGCGCGCCCTCGACGAGCCCGCCCTCGCGCTGGGCCTGCGGGTCGCCTCCGTGGTCGGCGGCGCGCCGATCAAGCGCCAGGCCGATCGGCTCGCCCGCGGGGTCGACCTGCTCATCGCCACCCCCGGCCGGTTGTCCGACCTGATCGCCCAGGGCGCGGCCGCGCTCGACGACGTATCGATCACCGCGCTCGACGAGGCCGACCACATGGCCGACATGGGCTTCCTGCCGCAGGTCACCCGGCTGCTCGACCGCACCCCCGCCGACGGGCAGCGGCTGTTGTTCTCGGCGACCCTCGACGGTGAGGTCGACAAGCTGGTCAAGCGCTACCTGCGCAACCCCGTCACGCACTCCACCGCGCCGCCCTCGGCGTCGGTGGCGACCATGTCGCACCACCTGCTGTACGTGCGCAAGGCCGACAAGCGGGCGGTGATCGCCGAGATCGCCGCGCGCGAGGGCCTGACGATCCTGTTCGTGCGCACCAAGCACGGCGCCGACCGGCTCGCCAAGCAGCTGCGCGCGGCGGGCATCGCCGCCGGGGCGCTGCACGGCGGCAAGGCCCAGAACAACCGCACCCGCACCCTGGCCGCGTTCGCCGACGGCTCGGTGCCGGTGCTGGTGACCACCGACGTGGCCGCCCGCGGCATCCACGTCGACGGCATCTCGCTGGTCGTGCACGCCGATCCGCCCGCAGAGCCCAAGGCATACCTGCACCGGGCGGGCCGCACCGCGCGCGCGGGCGAGGACGGCGTGGTGGTCACCCTGGTGACCGAGGACGAGCGCGCCGACGTGGAGAAGATGACCCGCAAGGCGGGCGTGGACGTGGTCGGGGTGAACGTCACCCCCGGCCACCCGGCGCTGCGCGAGATCACCGGCGCGCGGACGCCCTCCGGGGTGCCGGTCCCCGCGCCCACTCCGCCCGGCGGGCCGCAGCAGGCTCCGCAGAGCCGCGGCGCCGTCACCACCCACCGCGTCGGCTCGGCCCGCCGCGGCCGCGGCGGCGCCCGCACCACCGAGGCCGTGGGCAGCCACGCCGATCGCCCCGCCCGCGGACGCGCCGCGGCCGAGACGGGCGGCGCCCGCACCGGCTCCCGCCGCGCGGAAGGCAACGCCGAAGCCCGCGGCACGCGCGGTGGGCACCCCGGCCGCCCCGCCCGGCACACCGGCGCCCCGACCGGTAGCCGCCGCAGGCGCGCCCAGGGATGACGCCGGGCGCGGCCCGGAGGTCGCGCACGGTCTGTCACCCCGCCCACCGGTGCCGCCGGCCACGCCGGGCGGCGGCCCCCTCGTCCGACTGAGACACGCCCGGGTTTCGCGACTCGCCGAGCTGCGGCGACTCGCGAACCTGGTCGGCTACCGGACGGCAAACTGGATGGGTGGAGCATCCGATCTGGTCGATCGTCTGCGCGCTGGCGGCGGCACTGCTGTTCGCGGTGGCGGCCGTGGCGCAGCAGCGGGCCGCGGCGGCGGTGCCTGCGGGCGATTCACTGGTGCGGACGCTGCTGCGGAGCCCACGCTGGTGGGCGGGGATCGTCGGCGACGGCGGTGGCTACGGGCTGCAGGTGGCCGCGCTCGCGCTCGGTCCGGTGTTGCTCGTCCAACCGCTGCTGGTGACCTCGCTGGTGTTCGCGCTGCCGATCGCGGCCCGGGTCGACCACAGGACGGTCGGTCGCCGGACCTGGGCGGCGGCACTGTTGCTGCTCGCCGCGCTCGGGTGCTTCCTCGTCGTCGGCGCGCCCACCTCCGGGAATCCCACTGCCCCGCTGCGTGATTGGGCCGTGCCGTCGGCGGTCCTGCTGGGCGCGGTAATCCTCGCCGTGGTCGCGGGCAGCAGGAGCCCAACCCCGGAGCCGGCCGACCCCGCGCACACGCCGCGTCGACCACCGGACCAGCCCACGCCGCGCGGCACCCCTCCGGCCGAGCCCACCACCCGGTCGACGGGACCGCCGCCCGAGGGCTCCCCCGCGGCGGAGTCCACGCCCGCCGGGACGGTCGCTCGATCGGTTCAGCGCCCGCCCCCGGCATCCCCACGTTCCGCCTCGCGCGCCCCGCTGCTGTTCGGTGCGGCCGGTGGCGCGCTGTTCGGTCTCGCCGCCGCGCTCACCGACTTCGTCGCGGGCCGGTTCACGCACGGACTCGGCGCGGTACTCACCACGTGGCAGACGTGGGCGCTGGTCGCGGCGGGCGTGGTCGGCGTCTACGTGCAGCAGCGGGCATTCCAGGTGGGCAGCATCGCCGCGGCGCTGCCCGCCGCCACCATCGCCGAACCGCTCGCCGCCGCGTTCCTCGGCCTGACCGTGCTCGACGAACGGCTGCGCACCGACGGATTCGGGCTCGTGGTCGTCGTCGCATCGGTGGCCGTGCTGTGCGTGACCACCGTGCGCCTGGCCCACGCACAAGCCGCCGAATAGCGCGACCCGGCCGAAACGGGCGCGTTGTCCGGCCGATCGTTACTATCGGTCGAGTGCAGTTCCTCCCCGGACACCAGCCGCCCTACGATCTGACCTACGACGACCTCTTCCTCGTCCCGAACCGGACGGATGTGGCGTCGCGCTTCGACGTCGACCTGTCGAGCGTGGACGGATCGGGCACCACCATTCCCATCGTCGTGGCGAACATGACCGCCGTCGCGGGGCGCCGGATGGCCGAGACGGTCGCCCGCCGCGGCGGCATCGTCGTACTGCCGCAGGACCTTCCGCTGGACGCGGCCGCCGACACCATCGGCTACGTCAAGAGCCGCTCGCTCACCGCCGACACCCCGGTGTCGATGGAGCCCGAGCACTCGGTGGCCGAGGCCCTCGCCCTGATGCACAAGCGCGCGCACGGCGCGGTCGTGGTGGTCGAGGACGGCAAGCCGGTCGGTGTGGTGACCGAGGCGTCGTGCACCGACGTCGACCGGTTCGCCCGGCTGCGCGAGGTGGCCCGCACCGACTTCGTGTCCGCGCCCGCGAGCACCTCGCCCCGCGCGCTGTTCGATCTGCTCGAGGCCGAGCACGCGCAGCTGGCCGTGCTGACCACCGAGGACGGCGCGCTGGCGGGCGTGATGACCCGCACCGGCGCCGTGCGGGCGGGCATCTACCAGCCCAACGTCGACGCCGAGGGCAAGCTGCGCATCGCCGCCGCCGTCGGCATCAACGGCGACGTGGCCGCCAAGGCGAAGTCGCTGGTCGACTCCGGCGCCGACCTGCTGGTGATCGACACCGCGCACGGCCACCAGGAGAAGATGCTCGAGGCGCTGCGCGCGGTCGCCGGGCTCGGGCTCGGCGTCCCGCTGGCGGCGGGCAACGTCGTGTCCGCGCAGGGCACCCGCGATCTGGCCGAGGCGGGCGCCGACATCGTCAAGGTCGGTGTCGGCCCCGGCGCGATGTGCACCACCAGGATGATGACCGGCGTGGGCCGCCCCCAGTTCTCGGCGGTGGCCGAATGCGCTGCCGCGGCAAAGGAAGTCGGTGTGCACGTGTGGGCCGACGGCGGCGTGCGGCACCCGCGCGACGTGGCGCTGGCGCTGGCGGCGGGCGCGTCCAACGTGATGATCGGCTCCTGGTTCGCCGGCACCTACGAGTCGCCCGGCGACCTGCGCGTCGACCGGGACGGCAACGCCTACAAGGAGAGCTTCGGCATGGCGTCCAAGCGGGCCGTGGCCGCCCGCACCGCCACCGACAGCGGCTTCGACCGGGCCCGCAAGGCACTGTTCGAGGAGGGCATCTCCAGCTCGCGGATGCGGCTCGACCCGGAGCGGCCGGGCGTCGAGGACCTGATCGACCACATCTGCTCTGGCGTGCGCAGTGCGTGCACCTACGCCGGTGCCCGCACCCTGCCGGAATTCCATCACCGGGCGGTGCTCGGGGTGCAGTCGGCCGCCGGATTCGCCGAGGGACGGCCGCTGCCGAGCGGGTGGTGAGCGGACGGACGCGCCGGAGGCGGGCGACGCGACAGGCACGCCCGCCCGGTACCATGAGGGATGCCGGTTCGCCCGGCACCCCCGTCGCCGCACCCCGAAAGGAACAAGTTGTCACCCGCGTCCGAGGGCGCCACTCAGGAGGGCTCCTCTACCGAGCCGGGTGACCAACCCGGCGCAGTCGCTGCACATGCTCTCCCCGGACGGTGTTGACCGTGTCCACCGTCCTGACCGTTCTCAGCCTCATCGGCTTCATCGCCCTGACCGCGGGCACGGCGTTGTTCGTCGCCGCGGAGTTCTCCCTCACCGCCCTGGAACGCAGCACCGTCGAGGCGCACGCCCGCGAGGGTGACGTCCGCGCGCGGATGGTGCGCCAGGCCCATCGCACGCTGTCGTTCCAGCTCTCCGGCGCCCAGCTCGGCATCACCATCACCACCCTGATCACCGGTTACATCGCCGAGCCCGTGCTCGCGCGGCTGCTGCGGCCGGTGTTCACCGCGGTGGGCCTGGGCGAGAGCGCCGCGGGCGGCATCTCGCTGGCGCTGGCGCTGGTGCTGGCCACCTCGCTGTCGATGATCTACGGCGAGCTGGTGCCCAAGAACATCGCCATCGCCAAGCCGCTGGCCACCGCCCGCGCCACCGCCGGGCCGATGGTCGGCTTCTCGGTGGTGTTCAAGTGGATGATCCACTTCCTCAACGGCACCGCGAACTGGGTGGTGCGCAGGCTCGGCGTCGAGCCCGCCGAGGAGCTGCGCTCGGCACGCTCCCCGCAGGAACTCGGCTCCCTGGTGCGCACCTCCGCCCAGCGTGGCGCGCTGGACCAGCGCACCGCGCAGGTGATGGACCGCTCGCTGCAGTTCGGCGAGCGCAGCGCGGAAGAGCTGATGACCCCGCGGGTGAAGGTCGAGTCGCTGGACAAGGACGACACCATCGCCGACCTCCTCGCCGCCGCCGGCCGCACCGGCTACTCGCGGTTCCCGGTCATCGACGGCGACCTGGACAACACCCTGGGCGTCGTCCACATCAAGCAGGCCTTCACCCAGCCGGCGGCGCAGCGCCGGACCATCCCGCTGCGCCTGCTCGCCCGGCCGGTGCCGGTGGTGCCTGCCAGTCTCGACGGCGACGAACTGCTCGAACGCGTGCGCGCGCACGGCATGCAGGTGGCGCTGGTCGTCGACGAATACGGCGGCACCGCGGGCCTGGTCTCGATGGAGGATCTGATCGAGGAGATCCTCGGCGACGTGCGCGACGAGCACGACGAGGAGGAACGCGATGTGCGGCGCACCGCTGACGGCTGGGACTGCTCGGGCCTGCTGCGCATCGACGAGGTCAGCCGCGCGACCGGGTACGAGGCGCCCGAGGGCGAGTACGAGACGCTCGGCGGTCTGGTGCTGACCCGCCTGGGCCGCATCCCCGAGGTGGGCGACGAGGTGATGCTGCCGAATTCGCCCGCCCATCATCGTCATCCCTACGAGACCGAACAGGGTGGCTGGATCGCCCGGGTGGAGCGGATGGACGGCAGGCGCATCGACCGCGTCCGGCTGATCCCGGTCACCGCCGAGGAACTGGTGTCGCGCACGTTGCAGGAGCACAGCCATGGGTGATCTGTTCGGTGTCGCGCTCACCGTCGTGCTGCTGGCGGGCAACGCGTTCTTCGTCGGCGCGGAGTTCGCGCTGATCTCCGCGCGCCGCGACCGGCTGGAGGCGCTGGTGGCGCAGGGCAAACGCAACGCGATGACCGTCATCAAGGCCGGTGAGAACCTGTCGATGATGCTGGCCGCCGCCCAGCTCGGCATCACCATCTGCTCGATCCTGCTCGGCCGCGTCGGCGAGCCCGCCGTCGCGCATCTGCTGGAGAAGCCGTTCGAGCTGGCCGGACTGCCCGACCAACTGCTGCACCCGGTGGCCTTCGCGCTGGCGCTCACCATCGTGGTGATCCTGCACATCCTGCTGGGCGAGATGATCCCGAAGAACATCGCCCTGGCCGGGCCGGAGCGCACCGCGCTGCTGCTGGTGCCGATCCACCTGATGTTCCTGCGGCTGGCCCGCCCGCTCATCGCGCTGTACAACCTGGCGGCCAACCTGTCGCTGCGGATGCTGCGCATCGAGCCCAAGGACGAGCTGGACGCCACCGTGTCGAGCGTGGAGCTGGCCGAGATGATCGGCGAGTCCCGCTCGGAGGGCCTGCTGGACGAGGAGGAGCATCGCCGGCTCACCCAGGCGCTCGGCACCTCCGAGCGCACCGTCGCCGACGTGATGGTGCCGCTGGCCACCACCCGCTCGGTCCCGTTGCGCGGCAACGGCACCACGCTCGGCGACATCGAGACCGCGGTCGCCGAGACCGGCTTCTCCCGCTACCCGGTGCGCGCGAGCGACGGTTCCCTGGTCGGCTACCTGCATGTCAAGGACGTGCTCGACAAGGTCGCCGACGAACAGGCGGGCCCGAACACCCCGATCCCCCGCACCGACATCCGCCCCCTGCCCACCGTCGGCATCGGCACCCCGCTGGTGGAAGCGCTGGCCCGGCTGCGCCGCACCAGCAGCCACCTCGGCCGCGTGGTCGACAGCCGAGGCAACACCTGCGGCATCGTCGCACTGGAAGACCTGGTGGAGGAATTCGTCGGCACCGTCCGCGACACCACCCACCGTCTCTCGGACTGAAGGCGCGAATTCGGGTGGCGCCGGGGTGCGACGCCGGGCCTCGGTCGACGGTGACGGCTCATGCGCCCAGCGCGGCTGCCAGGTGCGGCCATGATTCGTGCAGGTCGGTCTCGAACTGCCCCCAGGTGTGCGCACCGAGTGGCCGGTCGACGTGCACCGCGGCGATGCCGAGTTCCGCGAGCCGATCGGCGAACGCCGCGGTGCACGTGCTCGCGATCGCCTCGAGTGTCGGTGCCGGAAGACCGCCCCGATCGATCGGGCCGGGGATGCCGGAGGCGGCCGAGAGATAGACGGTCTTGCCGGCCAGTGCCCCGGCGTTGCGGAAGGCGTCGTGCGATTGCCAGCCGGGATCCCCCGGCGGCCCCCACATGTTGACCGGATTCCCGCCACCGCGCAGCACCTGGGCGGCGACCAGGGTCATGCCCGGCGGGTCCGCGCGCCAGGGGCAGCCGCTGTAGGCGGCGACCGCGCGGTAGCGGTCCCCCGCCTGGATCGCGAGGTCGATCGCCGAGGCCGCGCTCATCGACACCCCGGCGATCGCGTCCCGGCCGGTCGCTCCCAGCCACGGCGTCATCGCCGCGGGCAGTTCCCGGGTCAGGAACGTCTGCCACCGATTCCGGCCCAGCACCGGGTCGTCGGCCTGCCAGTCGGTGTACAAGCTGAACCCGCCGCCGATCGGCATCACGACGTTGACGTTCTTGTCGGCGAAGAACTGCCGCACGTCCGTGTGGTTCCACCACGAGATCCCGTCTGTTCCTCCCCCGGCGCCGGCCAACAGGTACAGCGTGGGCGCCGGTCCGTCGGCCCGGATCACCGTGCTGCTCACCACGGCGTCCATCGACGGCGAGTACACCTGCACCTGGTCGACCCGCGGGGCCAGCGCCATCACGTCGATCACCCCGGCTCCCGGCTCGGCGGGCGCGGGAGAGGCACCGCCCGACACGCTGATCAGCACAGCGGCGGCGATCAGCCAGCCGCGAACGCCCTTCTCCACGGTGTCCTCCCTGCGCGCGAGACATCGTCGGCCGGTGTCGGCACCGGACGGCCGTGGCCCGCAAGGCCGGAATCCCGCGGTTGTTCGGGGACCTCGGACCTCGCCCCGGCGCTCCGCACCCTGCTGACCTGGACAAGACGAACGAGCGGGTGGCATGCGCACACCGCCCGACCGACAGAGAGCGGTGAACACCATAGTGCCCCAGCACCCCCGTCCGCCGCACCCGAAGCGGCCCGATAACCGGCAAGATCTGTCGAACCGGCTGCTGGGGACCGCACGGAATTCTGCGGAGTGGTCGGCGTGGCCGAGCGTGAATCCCGCCGGGCCGGGTAAGCCGCGGCCAGGGAACCATCGACCCAGGAGGCAAACCAATGGCTATCGCACTCACTCGACTGGGGGCAGCCGCGGCCTTGGCGACCGCCGCGCTCATCGCCGGCGCCGGGTCGGCTTCCGCCGAACCGGACAGTGTTTCGATCAACGGAAACATGCAGGTGATGGGCCTGAACGTGCTGCACGTCGACGCCCAAGGCACCGGCGCCGACCCGGCGACCGGCACCTACGTCGCCACCGGACGCTTGGGCAACATGCCGCTACCGGTCCGGGTGACCGGCCCGGTGACCTGCTTGACGATCAACGGCAACACCGTCTCGCTCGTGTATCCGATCACCACCGCCGAACCCGTCATGGTCTTCGCCCCCGACTCGATGGCCATCCAGATCACCGTCACCAAGGGCGAGAACGGTGAACCCAACCGGATCGGCTACGGGATCCCGATGCCGACCACCAGCTTCCGCGGCTGTCAGCCCGGCCCGACCCCGCTGATCTTCGACGGGACCATCGACATCAGCTGACGGTTCGGCGCATGCCATGCGCCATCCGATTCCGAGGCCGAGCGAGGTCAGCTGGCGCGGGTATCCGGGGAGAATTCGGAGTTTCCCGCGCCGCGGTGGGCGCGGATGAGCAGGGCGGCGCGCAGATAGCACAATCCGGTGACGTCGTTGAGATCGAATCCGGTCATCTGGCTGATTCGTTTGAGGCGGTAATCCACGGTGTTGGTGTGGACGAACAATCGCCGGGCGGTGCGTGCGCGCTGCATGTTGGTGGCCAGGTACACCTCGAGGGTCTGCATCAGTTCGGGGTGCGCTTCGAGCGAATCCACCACCGAACTCAGATAGTCGCGGGCGGGCCCGGGGCGGGTGAGCTGATACTCGAACGCCAATTCGTGGGGCCGGTACACCTTCCCCGGCTCGCCGAGCCGGTGCACGATTTCGACGAGTTCGTGGACTTGTTCGGCGGCGCGCGGAATCTCGCCGGGCGCGGCCGTGGTCGCCACCGCGCGCACCGGCACCTGGGCGGCCGCCGAGAGGTGCCCGATCAGCTCGTCCACCTGGCTCGCGGTGAATACCGAGGCGGGCAACAACAGCGTGCCGCCGTCGACACTGAGCAACGAGAGCACCTTCCCGTCGCACCGGTGCGCGAGTTCGGCCTGCACCCGCCGCAACTTGCGCCGCGCGACGACTTTCGCGTTCAGGCCCGGTGTGGATTCCTCGGCGTGCGGCGGCAGTTCCAGCGCCACGACGTGGTATTCGTCGGCGACCTCGATCCCGCATTCCCGGGCCATCGTCGAGGTGTTCTGGCCGCCGAGCAGCGCCGAGGTCAGGGTGTGCACCGCGGTGTGGTGTTCGCTGACCACCGAACGCAGTTCGCGCACATAGGCCGCCGAGACCGCGGAGGTGATCATGTCCTGGGCGTCCATCAGGCGCCGCATCACCCCCACCAGGGTGTCGTAGTCGTGGCTGGTGACATTGGCGATCAGCAGGTCGAAGCCGAGTTTGAAGCCCTCGTGCACGGCATGGTGGATGGTGTCGATCGGGATGCCTTCGCGGGCCCAGTCGGCGGCGGCGGCCTGGACCCGCTCCACCCGGCCGGGCAGATCGCGCCCGTCGAGCATGCTTCGGGTCAGTTCGAGGCACACGCGCGTCACGGTGGTGACGTCGCCGTCGAGGGCTTCGCCGGGCAGCGTGGCACACGGCGCGACGTTTTCGATGAAATGCACGACCATCTGCCGCGCGACCGAACGAACATCTTTCAGCGGAGTCGAGACCGGGCGGCCCGCGGCGGTCAAGAACGGTTCGATGGATGTTGGTGCAGCCATGAGTGAATCCTTCCCACCCAGTTCACTGGGCAAGTGACCAAACTACCGCGTCGGCCATTTGTGAGGTCCCCGCTCCGCTTGTGACAAGCGGCAAAAGAACACGCGATCGTTTAGGGAAGCCGACAACGACCGCCGGGCCGGTGTGGACGCCCCGGACCCTCGTCCACACCGGCTCCGCGCGGTCTAGCCGGTCACACGCACAAGCTGACTTCGAGCACGGGCAGCGGCAACGGCAGGCACACCTCCACCGAACCCGACACCGGGGCCGGTGCGGCGGCGGACGCGGTGCCGGTGCTGAGCGCCGCGACGGCCACCGCGAACGTAGCGACTGCGAACGAGCGGACAATTCTGGAGTTCATGGATACTTCCTCGGTCGAACTTCGGTGAAACATCCCGATCTGCGGGACATCTCGATCAGATCACGGCGCCGCCCGACCACCGGAGCAGATTTTCATGTTTCGGCCTTTCCCTATCGCGCCGGCCGGAATCGTCGGAGAAATCCACAACGACGGCTTGCAGCGGACACGCACGGCATCGGCTAGGAATGCCCGTTGTTTTCCGCTCCGACCATCCCCACCCGTTCGGCCCCCGCGAACCGGTGCGGGACAATGGCGGGGTGAGCACGCGCACCACCCTCGATCACCTTCCCGACCTGCGGGTATTGCCGCCGGCCGAGTGGCGGGCACGCGCGCGGGCGCATCGGGCGCGCTTCGAGGAGTTGGTCGGGCCGTACCTGGAACGCCGCCGAGCCGGGCAGAACCACCCGGTGATCGATTTCCTGTTCACCTACTACGGGCACAAGCCCGCGCAGTTGCGGCGCTGGCATCCCGGCTTCGGCGTCGGGCTCGCCGGCGCGGGCGAGTACGACGGGGCGCGCGGCTACCACCGGGTCGGGGGCGTCGTCACCGCCGATCCGGCTTTTCTGGCCCGGCGCCGGGACACCGTGGTGTTCATCGCCGATCTGCTGCGCGCCACCGCCGCCCGGCCACCGCAGCTGTCCTGCTTCGGCCTGCACGAGTGGGCGATGGTGTATCGCACCGACGAGGTCAGGCACCGGCAGGTGCCGTTGCGCCTGGGCCGGGCGGGCACCGACGCGGTGGTGGAATCGATGTCGTTGCGCTGCACCCATTTCGACGCCTACCGCTTCTTCACCCCGGAGGCCGTCGGGCGCAACGCGGCCGCGCTGACCCGCGACGACCAGATCGCCGTCGAACAGCCCGGCTGCCTGCACGCCAACATGGATCTGTACAAGTGGGGTTTCAAACTGGTCCCGCTGATCGATTCGGCGCTGCTGCTGGATTGCTTCGAGCTGGCGTGCGCGGCCCGCGAGCTGGACATGCGGGCCAGTCCCTACGATCTGCGCGACTACGGCTACGCGCCGGTGCCGATCGAAACACCGTCGGGGCGGGCCGAATACGTGCGCGGTCAGGCGGCGTTGGCCGAGCGAGCGGGCGGGCTGCGCGGCCGGCTGCGTGCCGCCTGTGAACGGTTGCTCGCGCATCCGGTCGAGGCGGCGACAGCGACCGTGTCGTCCTGACGCGTCCGCCCGGTTCCCGGAAATCGCCTCCGGCGCTGCGGACCTCTCATTACCATGCAGTCAGTTCGCACCGCCGGGTCCGGCGGGCACCTGACAAGGAAGTTGGGGGGATTGCGACGATGCGTTCTCCGAGCGGGATGCGCCGCGCCCGGCCGCTGGCCGTGCTGGTCGCCGGTGTGCTGGCCGCGATGATGCTGCCCGGCGGCGCGGGCGCGGATCTGCGCTCCGACATCGAGACGGCCGTCCAGGAGTTCTTCGACGTGGGCCGCACCGCCGTGCCGCGGGCGGACTGCGGGCCCGGCTCGCGACCCGAGCCCGGCCTGCAGGGTGACGTGCCCGCCGCCGACCGCGACAGCGGCCGCAGCACGATGGGCTACAGCTGCAACATCTCGATGGTGGGCCGGTATCCCGGCCACGGCGCGGGCATCACCTCCACGAGCTTCGAGCACTGCGCCTACCTGGGCACCTTCTTCCCCGGCAATCTGCTGACGCAGGGCGGCGGCGTGCAGGTACTCGACCTGTCCGATCCGGCCGCTCCCCGGCACACGGCCACGCTCACCGAACCCGCCATGGTCGCGGGCACCTGGGAGAGCCTCAAGGTCAACACCGAACGGAAACTGCTCGTCGGCACGGGCGTGCCGCTGCTCCTCGGGGCCGGCTTCCTGTCGGTCTACGACGTCTCCGACTGCGCGCATCCCCGGCTGCTCAACCCCGGGCCCGGCACCAACCCGGCGATGCCGCTGCCGATCACCACGCACGAGGGCGGCTTCTCCCCGGACGGGCGCACCTACTGGGCCTCGGGGATCGTGCCCGGCTTCCTCAGTGCCGTCGACCTCACCGATCCCGCCAACCCGCGGGTGATCTGGCAGGGCCTCACCGGCATCGAGGCGCACGGGTTCGGCGTCAGCCCCGACGGCAACCGGCTGTATCTGTCCGCGCTGGGCGGTTTCACCGTGCTCGACGTCGGCGCCGTGCAGCGCCGCGACCCGAACCCGCAGGTCCACCACATCGGGCGGACCTTCTGGACCGACGGGTGGGCCACCCAGCACAGCATCCCGGTGAGCTACGACGGCGAACCGTTCCTGTTCACCGTCGACGAAGGCGGCTCCGGCGGGGTCAAACTGATCGACCTCTCCGACGAGACCGCGCCGAACGTCGCCGCGAAGCTCAAGCTCGAGATCAACCTGCCCCAGCACATCGACAGCAATATCGGCTCCTCGATGGGCGGTTCGGCCTTCGCCTACGAATCGCACTACTGCGCGGCCGACCGGCAGGTGAATCCGACCGCGCTGGCCTGCGGGTGGATCTCCTCCGGCATCCGGGTGTTCGACGTGCGTGATCCCTTCGCGATCCGCGAGATCGCCTATTTCAACCCGCCAGCCCGCACCGGGCGCAACCTCGAGCTGTGGAACTCCCCGCACGCGCTGGCCTCGCTGATCGGTGTGCCGCTGATGAGCGCGCCGACCGCGGTGCGGGCGGTGCTGGAGGGCGAGTTCAACCCGCACGACGCGCTCACCCCGCGCACCGGCAGGCTGGCCTTCGGCGACGTGTCCACCGACTGGTGCTTCTCGCCGCCGGAGTGGCGCGGCGATCAGCTCTACGTGGCCTGCTCGGACAACGGCTTCATGGTGTTGCAACTGGAGAACGGGGTGTACACGCCGCCGCCGGATCAGCGCTCGGTCGTCGGGTCGTGACCGTGCCGCGCGCGATGCGGATCGCCGCCTCCGCCGCACTCGCACTGACGCTGCTGGTGCTCGGCGCGGCGCTGCGCCCGCTGGTGCTGCCCGAACGCCACTCCGCGCCGCCGGTGCTCAGCACCGTGGAGACCGGATTCACCCAGGACATGGCCGCCCACCATCAACAGGCGCTGCTCATGGCCGACCGGCTCGCGCCCGACGCCGACCCGACCGTGCGGCGGCTCGCCCGGCAGATCACCGACACGCAGCGCATCGAGATCGGCACGATGCTGGGCTGGTTGCGCTTGGCGGGCGCCTCCCCGCTGCCCACCGAGCACCTGGGCTGGCTGCCCGCCGGACACCGGCACGACGGGCCGGACGAGGCCGCCGGTGGCATGCCGGGCATGGCGAGCACCGCCGACCTCGACGCGCTCGCCGCCGCCCGCGGCCGCGACGCCGACATCCTCTTCCTGCAGTTGATGATCCGCCATCACGAGGGCGGGGTGGCGATGGCGCGGGCCGCCGACGCGCTGCTCGAGCGCGGGCCGGTGAAGGAGACCGCGCGCTCGATGGTGCAGCAGCAGGGTCAGGAGCTCGGTGTGCTCAACGCGCTGCTGGTGCAGTTCGGCGGGCAGCCACTGCCCTGAGCGGCGGCGGTATCGTCGGATCAGCTCGACCACGTCCGGGTCGAGGGGAAGGACACCACCGCGCGCATGATCCAGCTGGACCAGATCACCATTCCCGAGCACGTGTTCGGGTATCCCGGTGTCGCCTTCGGCGGTTACGTCGCCGGCGTGCTCACCGCCCACTCCCCCGCCGAGACCCTGCGTGTCGACTTCCGCGGCGCGGTGCCGGTCGGCACACCACTGACCCGCACCGGCACCGCCCGCGGCGGCCTGGCCCTCACCGACGCCGACGGCGCCGTTCTCACCGAAGCCCATCCCGCGACCCTCGACCTCGACGTCCCGGACTGCCCGCCGCGCGCCGAGGTCGAGGCCGCCACCGACCGCGCGCTGCGCTCCACGCGCCGCCCCTACACGCACTGCTACGGCTGCGGGCAGGGCTGCCCGCCCGGCCGGGGCCTACGGTTGTTCCCCGCGCCGCTGCGCGAGCGCGGCCTGGTCGTCTCCGCCTGGACCCCCGATCCGGCGCTGGCCGGTCCGGACGGCACGGTGGGCAGGGAGAACGTCTGGGCGGCGATGGACTGCCCCGGCGGCTGGGTCGGCTTCACCCTCACCGGGATGCGGCAGGGATCGGTGACCGCCGCGCTGACCACCACCGTGCTCGCACCGGTCGAGGCGGGCGCGCCGCACATCAGCTACGCCTGGCCGCTGGCCGTCGAGGGGCGCAAGCACACCGTCGGGGTGGCGCTGGCGACGTCCTCGGGCGAGCTGTGCGCGGTGGCCGAGGCGCTGTGGATCGAGCCGCGCGAGCCCTCCCCGCATCCACTGCCCTGACCGCCCGGCATCCACTGCCCTGACCGCCCGACCGCCCGGAAACGAACGAACCCCCGGCCCAGTGGCCGGGGGTTCGTTGCGCCGGGATCAGCGGCAGGTCACAGCGGGGGGAATCCCGCGGAGCCGGTGGCCATCCAATTCCAGAAGGCCGCGGCACGATTGGTGACCAAGGCGACGATGTCGAGAACGACGCTTCCCATGAATACCTAACCTCTCGATTGCAGTGCGTGGCCCAGGGTAGCGGCTCACACCCGCGAGAGCGCCTTGGCCTCACGGCGGCGGCGGTGCAGGATGGGCTCGGTGTAGCCGTTGGGCTGCTTGGTGCCCTCCAGGATCAGTTCCTTGGCCGCCTGGAAGGCGATGCTGCCGTCGAAGTCCGGCGCCATCGGGCGGTAGTTCGGGTCGCCGGCGTTCTGCCGGTCCACCACCGGGGCCATCCGCTCCAGGCTGGCCACCACCTCGTCGGCGGTGACGATGCCGTGGCGCAGCCAGTTGGCCATCAGCTGGCTGGAGATGCGCAGGGTGGCGCGGTCCTCCATGAGGGCGACGTCCTTGATGTCGGGCACCTTGGAGCAGCCGACGCCCTGGTCGATCCAGCGCACCACGTAGCCGAGGATGGACTGGGAGTTGTTGTCCAGCTCCTGGCGGATCTCCTCCGGCGACCAGTTCGGGTTCGCCGCCAGCGGGATCTCCAGGATCTCGTCGACGCTCGCGCGCCGCCCGCCCTTGGCGATCTCGGCCTGCCGCTTGAACACGTCCACCAGGTGGTAGTGGGTGGCGTGCAGGGTCGCGGCGGTCGGCGAGGGCACCCAGGCGGTGTTGGCGCCCGACTTCGGGTGGCCGATCTTCTGGGCGAGCATGTCGGCCATCAGGTCGGGCATGGCCCACATGCCCTTGCCGATCTGGGCCTTGCCGGGCAGGCCGGTGGCCAGGCCGGTGTCGACGTTCCAGTCCTCGTAGGAGGCGATCCACTGCTGGGACTTCATGTCGGCCTTGCGGACCATCGGCCCGGCCTCCATCGAGGTGTGGATCTCGTCGCCGGTGCGGTCCAGGAAGCCGGTGTTGATGAAGACCACGCGCTCCTTGGCGGCCTCGATGCAGGCCTTCAGGTTCACCGTGGTGCGGCGCTCCTCGTCCATGATGCCGACCTTGAGGGTGTTGCGGGCCAGGCCGAGCACGTCCTCGATGCGGCCGAACAGTTCGTTGGTGAACGCCACCTCGTCGGGGCCGTGCATCTTCGGCTTGACGATGTAGACCGAGCCGGTGCGGCTGTTCTTCAGCTCGACGTCCTCGCGCAGCGAGTGCTTGGCGATGAGCGAGGTGATCAGGCCGTCCATGATGCCCTCGGGCACCTCGTTGCCCTGCGCGTCGAGGATGGCGTCGGAGGTCATCAGGTGGCCGACGTTGCGCACGAACAGCAGCGAGCGGCCGTGCAGGCGCAGCTCGGACCCGTCGAGCGCGGTGTAGACGCGGTCGGGGTTCATGGTGCGGGTGAAGGTCTTGCCGCCCTTGCTGACCTCTTCGGCCAGCGTGCCCTGCATCAGTCCGAGCCAGTTGTGGTAGCAGAGCACCTTGTCCTCGGCGTCGACCGCGGCGACCGAGTCCTCGAAGTCCATGATGGTGGTGACGGCGGACTCGAGCACGATGTCCTTGATGCCCGCGGTGTCGGTGCTGCCGATCGGCGACTCGGGATCGATCTGGATGTCGATGTGCAAGCCGTTGTGCTTCAACAGGATCGAGGTCGGCTTGGCCGGATCGCCCTGGTAGCCCACCAGTTGCGAGGCGTCGGCGAGGCCGATGGTGGTGCCGTCCTCCAGCCCGACCTCGAGCTCACCGTCGACGATCGCGTACGAGGTGGAGCCGATGTGCGAGCCGGTGATCAGGGTGACCGCGTCGTCGAGGAAGTTGCGCGCCCACTCGATGACCTTGTCGCCGCGCACCTTGTTGTAGCCGGTGCCCTTCTCCGCGCCGTTGTCCTCGGGGATGGCGTCGGTGCCGTAGAGGGCGTCGTAGAGCGAGCCCCAGCGCGCGTTGGCGGCGTTGATCGCGAAGCGCGCGTTCATCACCGGCACGACCAGCTGCGGGCCCGCGGTCTCGGCGATCTCGCTGTCGACGTTCTGGGTGGTGATCTGGAAATCGGCGGGTTCGGGCCGCAGGTAACCGATCTCGGTGAGGAAGTTCTTGTAGGCGGCCTTGTCGTAGTTCGCGCCCGGGTGCTCCGCGTGCCAGGCGTCGAGCTTGCCCTGGATCTCGTCGCGTTCGGCCAGCAGGGCGCGGTTGCGCGGAGCCAGATCGGTGATCACCTGCTCCGCACCCGCCCAGAACGCGGCGGAATCTACGCCGGAGCCGGGCAGTGCCTCGTTCTCGATGAAGTCGTGGAGAACCTTGGCCACCTGGAGCCCGCCGACCTGAATCCGCTCTGTCATCTACTGCCTCATTTCCGAGAAGCCGGGTGGGAAAGGACGGCATTCATATTACCCACCGGTAGTGGGCCCCTTTCCGTGGGCCGAGGGCGTAGCTGCGGGTTGGCCGGGCGGCGCCCCTTGCCCGGCACCGCCGGGGCCCTTAATGTACTGATCGGAACATTTCGGCCGGAACCCCGTTTCCCCGACGCAAGGAGTGCTGGTGTCGCTCACGGACAAGGTCGTCCTGGTCACCGGAGGCAGTCGCGGCCTCGGCAAGCAGATGGTGCTGGCCTTCGCCGCGGCGGGCGCGGACGTGGTGATCGCCAGCCGCAAGTTCGACGGCTGCGCCGCGCTGGCCGAGCAGGTGCGCGAGCAGCACGGGCGGCGCGCGCTCCCGGTGGCGGCCAACGTCAGCGACTGGGCGCAGTGCGACGCGCTGGCCGAGGCCGCCTACGCCGAGTTCGGCCGGGTGGACGTGCTGGTGAACAACGCGGGCCTCTCGCCGCTGTACCCGAGCCTGGACCAGGTGAGCGAGGCGTTGTTCGACAAGGTGATCGGGGTGAATCTCAAGGGTCCGTTCCGGCTCTCGGCCCTGATCGGCGCGCGGATGGCCGCGGGCGCGGGCGGCAGCATCATCAACATCTCCTCCATCGAGGCGGCCCGGCCGGAACCGCTCGCCGTGCCCTACGCCGCCGCCAAGGCCGGGCTCAACGCCCTCACCGCGGGCCTGGCGCAGACCTTCGGCCCGACGGTGCGGGTCAACACCATCCAGTGCGGCCCGTTCGCCACCGACATCTCGGCCGCCTGGCCGGACGAGCTGCGCGCCGAACTGGCCCGGCACACCGCGCTCGGCCGGGTCGGCGAACCGCACGAGATCATCGGCGCCGCATTGTTCTTCGCCACCGAGGCGTCCTCGTTCGCCTCCGGAGCCACCCTCGCCCTCGACGGTGGCTGGCGATGAGGGGCCACGGCACCGAGGCGAACGGCGGGACGGCGTGAAAGCACTGACCTACGCGGGGCCGCAAGCGATTTCGTGCACCGAGGTGGACGTTCCGGCCCTGCCCGGCCCGGACGGCGCGATCGTGCGCGTGACGGCGGCCGGGATCTGCGGCAGCGATCTGCACATCTACGGGGGTCACGGCTTCACCCCGGGCACCGGGTACGGCGTCGGGCACGAGGCGGTCGGGCAGGTCGTGGAGCTCGGGCCGCAGGCGCACGGGTTGTCGGTCGGCGACCGGGTGCTGGTGCCCGCCTCCGCGGGCTGCGACCGGTGCGGGAACTGCCGGGCCGGCGTCGTGGCGGCGTGTGCGCGGCAGCCGCTGCCGGTGGACGCGTGCTACGGGCTGGGCGGGGCACTGGCCGGTGCGCAGGCGCAGCTGCTGGCGGTGCCGCACGCCGGCGGCAACCTGGTCCGGTTGCCGGACGCGATCGGTGACGAGGCGGCGGTCGTGCTCACCGACAACGCCCCCACCGCCTGGTACGGCGCCCGGCGCGCACGGATCGCCCCGGGCGACACGGTGGTGGTGATCGGTCTCGGTCCGGTCGGGCTGATGGCCGTGCAGGCCGCGTTCGTGATGGGGGCGGCCCGGGTGCTCGGCGTCGACCTGGTCGCCGACCGGCGCGCCCGCGCCGCCGCACTCGGCGCGGAACCGGTCGAGGGCGACGATCCCAAGCAGGCCGTGCGCGAGATGCTCGGCGGCGGCGCCGACGTCGCGTTGGAGGCCGTGGGCGCCGACGCCACCATCGCGCTGGCGACCGCCGTGGTCGGCCACCGTGGCCGGGTCGCCGTCGTGGGCGTCAGCCAGAACCGGGCGTTCCCGTTCCATCTGCCGCTCGCGCAGGTCAAGGAACTCGAGTTCCACATCGGCCTGTGCTCGGTGCAGTACGAACTTCCCGCCCTGCTGAGTCTCACGGCCGCGGGCAGGCTACGCCCCGAGGTGGTGGTGTCGCACCGGCTGCCGATGTCGGCCGGGGCGCGGGCCTACCGGATGTTCGCCGACCGCGCCGACGACGTGTGCAAGGTCGTGCTCGACCCGTGGCGATGAGCGAGCAGACGCGCACCCGCCGCCGCGGCAGGCCACCCGCCTCGGCGGCCGGCGCCGCCGACACCCGTGAGCGCATCGTGCGCGCCGCGGTGGAGCTGTTCGCGGAGAAGGGTTTCCACGGCACCGGCGTCGCCGAGATCGGCGACCGCGCCGACGTGCAACGCGGGGCGCTGTACTACCACATCGGCTCCAAGGAAGAGCTGCTGTGGCAGATCCTGCACGGCTACACCGCGCTGATGCTCGCCGACGCCGAACGCATCACCGACGGCGACGACGACCCGGTGGCGAAACTGCGCAAGCTGATCCGCAGCCACGTCGTCCTGATCGTCCGGCACCGCCGCGAGGTCGCCATCCAGCTGCGCGATGTCGGCGCCCTGACCGGCGAGCGGGCCGCGCAACTCCAGGAACTGCGCGACCGCATCCAGGCACGCTGGCAGCGGGTGTTCGACGCCGGCCACGCCGCCGGTCTGCTGCGCACCGCCGACCACGTGGTCACCAACAGCGTGCTCGGCATGCTCAACACCGTCACCCTCTGGTATCGCCCGCACGGCGGACGCACCCCCGCCGAGATCGCCGACATCCTCGCCGCCACCGTCCTCGACGGTGTCGTCACCATCTCCCACACGAAAGGCTGACCATGGCTTGGGATTTCGAAACCGACCCGGAGTTCCAGCAGAAGCTGGACTGGGCCGCCGAGTTCGTCCGCACCGACGTCGAGCCCCTCGACCTGATCTACCCGAATCCCTACGACCGCTCCGACACCGCGGCCATGGCGCTGGTGCGGCCCTTGCAGGAGAAGGTGAAGGAGCAGGGGCTGTGGGCCTGCCACCTCGGCCCCGAGCTCGGCGGTCCCGGCTACGGCCAGATGAAGCTGGCCCTGCTCAACGAGGTGCTCGGCACGTCGGTGTGGGCGCCGTCGGTGTTCGGTTGTCAGGCGCCGGATTCCGGCAACGCCGAGATCCTCGCCCACTACGGGACCCCCGAGCAGAAGGCGAAGTATCTGCGGCCGCTGCTCGACGGCGAGATCGGCTCCTGCTACGTGATGACCGAACCGACCGGCGGCTCGGACCCCACCCTGTTCAAGACCCGCGCGGTGCGCGACGGCGACCACTGGGTCATCAACGGCGAGAAGTGGTTCAACTCCAACGCCGAGTTCGCGAGCTTCCACATCGTCATGGTGGTCACCGACCCCGACGTCAGCCCGTACCAGGGCATGTCGATGTTCATCGTGCCCGCGGGCACGCCCGGACTGGAGATCGTCAAGAACTTCCACGTCCCCGGGTTCAGCGAGCACGAGGGACACCTGCGCTTCACCGACGTGCGGGTGCCCGCCGACCACCTGCTCGGCGCGGAGGGCCAGGGCTTCGTCGTCGCCCAGACCCGCCTCGGCGGCGGCCGGGTGCACCACGCCATGCGCACGGTGGCGTTGGTGCGCAAGGCCTTCGACATGATGTGCGAGCGCGCGGTCTCCCGGGAGATGCGCAACGGCCGCCCGCTGGCGGCCCTGCAGATGACCCAGGAGCGCATCGCCGACAGCTGGATCGAGATGGAGCAGTTCCGCCTGCTGGTGCTGCGCACCGCCTGGCGTATCGACAAGGAGCAGGACTACCTGAAGGTGCGCAAGGACATCGCCGCCATCAAGGTCGCGATGCCCAAGGTCATGCACGACATCGCCCAGCGGGCCCTGCACCTGCACGGTGCCATCGGCGTGAGCACCGACCTGCCGTTCGTGGACATGCTCACCTACGCCGAGGTGATGGGCCTGGCCGACGGGCCGACCGAGGTGCACAAGATCACCCTCGCCAAGGAGGTGCTGAAGAACTACGCGCCCGGCGACCCGGTGTATCCGAGCGGCTACCGTCCGGCGCTGCGCGAGCAGGCGCGCGAATACCTTGCCGAGCGCCTCGAGCACGTCGTCGGCAACCTGTGAGGCCGGCGCGCCCGGGGCCTCCGGCTCACGCGGTCTCCGCCATCCGCAGCGGAGTGGCCGAGTACGCGGCCACCGGGCTCAGCCGCAGGATGGTCGACATGCGACGGGTGAGCGCGGGCGGGCCGAGGAATTCCAGGCGGCCGGTGCGCTGCGCGTGCCCGATCGGGAGGCGGCCCAGCCACACCTGGTAGAGCGAGGCCACATCGGACCGGATGGTGACGTCGACCGGGAAGCCCGGGTCGGTCACGCACACCGACGGCGCGCCGCGGTCGACGACGATCCAGTAGCGCCGCGCGTCGTCGGTGAAGCGCACCGCGAACACCTGCCGCAGCCCCGGCAGTCCGGTGGTGTCGAGCCGGGTGTGCATCCACCACACCAGCAGGTCGGCGTCGAGTTCGGCCGGGTCGGGTGCGCCGAAACTCCAGCTCGCGCCCCACTCGGCGAGCCCGAACAGCACCGGCTCGAGATCCAGGCCCGCCTGGGTCGGCACGTACCGGAGGCCGACCTTCTCGACCAGGCCGGCCCGCTCGAACTGGCGCAGCCGCTTGGCGAGCAGGCTGCGGGACAGGCCGGGCAGGCCCCGGGACAGGTCGTTGAAGCGGGTGCTGCCCAGCAGCAGATCCCGCAGGATCAACAGCGACCAGCGCTCGCCGAGCAGATCCAGGGCGCGCGCGATCGGACAGTACTGGCCGTAGGCTGCGGTCGGGCTCGGCATCGGCTCACCTCGGAGGTCGTGATTCGGGACCGGGACGGTCCATTTCCTGGACTATCCGGTTATCGCGCCGGTTCCTAGCTTCGAAACATGACTACTTTCGCCGCTCCCGAGACCACCGTGAACTGGATCGATCGCGCCCGCGCGGTCGGTGCGACGCTGCGCCCCGAGGTCGCCGACCGCGACCGCACCGGCGTCATCTCCCCCACCGCCGTCGACACACTGCGCGAGCACGGCCTGACCGCCGCGGGCGTGCCGGTCGAATTCGGCGGGGGCGGGGCCACCCACGCCGAGATCGGCGCGATACTGCGCGAACTCGGCCGCCACGACCCGAGCACCGCGGTCGCCTTCGCCATGCACTGCCACCTCGTCGCCGCCCAGGTGTGGCGGCACAAGCACGGCGCCGACGCCTCCGGGGTGCTCGGGAAGGTGGGGGCCGGGGCGATCCTGGTGAGCACCGGCGCCTCGGACTGGGTGGCCTCCAACGGCCGGGCCGAGCGGGTCGAGGGCGGCTATCGCGTGTCCGCCCGCAAGGCACCGGCCAGCGGGTGCGAGGTCGGCACCATCCTGGTGACCAGCATCCGGTGGGACGCTCCGGAGGGCGCGCGGGTGCTGCACTGCGCGGTGCCGCTGAACGCGCCGGGCGTGCGGATCGAACAGACCTGGGACACCCTGGGCCTGCGCGCCACCGGATCGCACACCGTCGTGCTCGAGGACGTGTTCGTCCCCGATGCCGCGGTGTCGCTGATCCGCCCGGCCGACGTGTGGCCGCCGCTGCTCAACATCGTGATGGGCGCGGCCATGCCGCTCATCACCGCCGCCTACCTGGGCATCGCCGACGGTGCGGTGGACACCGCGCTCGCTCTCGTGCGCGGACGCACCGACGATCACGTGATCGCACTGACCGGTGAGATGGCCAACGCCCACACCACCGCCGCCGACCTGGTGGACGCGATGTTCGCCGCCTCCGACGACCTGGGCTTCGACAACACCGACGCGCACGCCGCGGCGATCCTGAGCCGCAAGACCGTGGCGGGCGACCAGTTGGTGACCACCGTCCGGCTGGCGATGGAGACCGTCGGGGGGCTCGGCTACTCGCGGTCCTGCGACATCGAGCGTCGCTACCGCGACGTGCATGGCATCCTCTTCCATCCGCTCCCCCGCGCCAAACAGCTGCGGTTCACCGGCAACGTGCTGCTCGGACACGGCCCGTTGGGCTGACACCCGACCGGCGCGAACGCCTCGCCCCCGCACCGGGGCGAGGCGTTCGTCGTGCGTCGGCCCGACCGCGGAGAAAATGAGCCGACAGAGCCGTATGCCCTGTGCCACCATGGCATTCCACGATGTCGCGCCCGGCCGGACCGGCCGCGACCACCAGGACCGGGAAGGGGGTGACCATGCGTTCGTATCCATCGAATCCGACGGATCTGCCGTCGCCGCAGGGGATGTCGAGCGAACGCCGCGCGGTCGCCCGCCGTGTCCCCGGCGTGCCCGGCATCGCCGGACAACACGGCGCCTGAGCCGCGTCCCGCCGCCCTTCCCACTTTCCCCACGAAACATGGTGAGCCCCATGCTGCCCGCTGCCGTCCCCGAGGTGACCGCCGACAACTGGATACACACCCGCGTACTCGTGCTCAACGCCTCCTACGAGGCGCTGACCGAGGTCACCGCCGACCGGGCCGTGGTGCTGCTGATCAGCGGGATCGCCGAGTCGATCGCCGACCGCGAGCCCTATCTGCCGATCCGGTCGCAGCGACTCGAGATCGCGCTGCCGCAGACCATCCGGCTGCGGCACTACGTGTTCCTCGGGCACGCCGCGGTGGTGCACGACGACAGCCGCGCCACCCTGGCCGGTGTGCTGCGCCGCGACGGCAACCGGTGCGGGTACTGCGCCGACTGGGCGCACACCGTCGACCACATCCGCCCGCGCAGCCGGGGCGGCCCCAACACCTGGGACAACCTCGTCGCCTGCTGCGCGCCCTGCAACACCCGCAAGGCCGACCGCACCCCGGAGGAGGCGGGCATGCGGCTGCTGTGGCAGCCCAAGGCGCCCGACCACTTCGGCAAGCGCCAGCGGCGCATCTGGAAGCAGTTGTCCGCGTGAGGACTTCACGCGAATCCGCACGGAGAGGAGCGAACACGATGACCGTCCGAACCCTACCGAGCGCGGCGCAGCGGGCGCTCACCGAGCTGCTGCCGCTCTCCGACGCGCGAGGCTGGCACCGCGCCGCCTGCCGCGGCGACCCCAACCACGACGCGTGGTTCCCGTACCCGTCGGAGGACTTCGACTACGCCCGCGCCATCTGCGCGGGCTGCCCGATCCGGGTGGCCTGCGGCGAGTTCGCGGCCGAGACCGGACAGTCCGGGGTGTGGGGCGGGTCGGAGTTCGATCGCGGCCGCCTGGTGCGCGAGTGACCGGGTAACCGGGATCAGTCCCTCGCGGGGCCTGCCCGAGCGGGTGACCATACACTGTTGCCCCGTGGGCACTCATCGCAGCGGAACCCGATCCCGGGGCGTCAGCAAAGGTCCGGTTATCGCAGTGGTTGCCGTTCTGCTGCTGGTCGCGGCGGTCTTCGCGTGGTTCCAGTTCCGGGACCGGGCGGCCGAGCGCGACAGCGCGGCCGCGGCCGACTGTGTCGAAGGGTCGGCGACGGTCTCCGTCACGGTCGACCCCGGGATCGAGGCGCCGGTGCGTGCCATCGCGGAGAAGTACAACGCCACCGATCCGCAGGTGCGCGACCACTGCGTGACGGTGACCGTCACCGCGCAACCCTCGGCGGCGGTCGTCGAGGCCTTCCGCGCGGGTGGCCCGTGGAACAGCACGCTGGGACCGCAACCGGCACTGTGGATTCCGGACTCCTCGCGCTCGGTCGAGGCGATGCGGGTGCCGGGGCTGGTCGCCGGTGAGCCGTCGCCGATCGCCGCCACGCCCGTCGCGCTCGCGGTGCCGGAGCCGTTGCGCGCCGCACTGGCGCAGGCGAACGTCGCGTGGGCCGATCTGCCTCGGCTGCAACAGGGTTCGCTCGACGAGTTCGGGCTGTCCGGGTGGGGCGGGCTGCGGCTGGCGCTGCCCGAGGGGGACGCCGCCCTGGCGGTCGCGACCTCCGTCGCGGCGGCGGTCGCGGGCGAGGAACCGTTGACCGAGTCCGGCGCCGCGTCCGGGCAGGCGGTCGCCGCCGTCTCCGGGCTGGCCGTCGGTGCGCCCGACGCCGGGGACACCGCGGCCGCGCTGGCCGCCGCCGGAGGCGGGAACGCACCCGTGCACGCGGTGGCCGCAACCGAACAGCAAATCGCGGCGCACCCGCAGCTCACCGCGTTCCGGCCCGCCGGGACCACACCGGTCGCCGACCACCCGGCCGCGCTGCTGTCCGGCCCGTGGGTGGACCAGACCCAGAACCTGGCCGCGGGCATGTTCGTCGACTACCTGCGCCACCCCGACCAGGCCGCGTTCTTCACCACCGCCGGATTCACCGCCACCCCCGCACCGACCGGCGCGGGCGCGGACCGGGCGGCCTTGGAGACGGTGCGCGCCACCCTCGCCAACCCGGTCCTCGGCGTCCATGCCACCGTGCTGGTGGACGTCTCCGCCAGCATGGCCACCACCGAGGGCTCGACCACCCGCCTGGCCAACACCCTGGGCGCGCTGCGCTCCACCATGACCGTCATGCCGCCCGACTTCGGTCTCGGCGTGTGGACCTTCGGCAAGAACCTCGACGGCAACCGGCCCTACGAGGTCCAGGCCCCCACCGGCCTGCTCACCGACGCCCAGCGCGCCGCCGTCGATCAGGCGCTGTCCTCGGTGCGCGCCACCGACACCCGCCCCGACCAGGCCTACCCCACGCTGTTGGCGGCCTACCGCCAGGCCGTGCAGAACCACCAGGCGGGCCGCACCAACACCGTCCTACTCGTCACCGACGGCCCCGACGACGACTCCGCGGTCACCGGGCCGCAGCTGCTCGCCGATCTCGCCGCCGCCGCCGACCCCGCCCGCCCGGTCCGCATCGACGTCATCGTGGTGGGCGGCGCGGGCACCGACACCCTGCAGACCGCCGCCGAACGCACCGGCGGCACCTACACCACGGTGCCCACCTCGAACGACCTGGCCTTCGGCACCGCGATGGCGCAGGCGCTGACGACGACCTAGGCCGGCCGGCGCCGTCAGGGACGGACGTGCACCAGCGCGCCGGACTCCATCGCCACCCACAGCGTCCCGTCCGGCGCCACGGTCAGTCCGTGCGGTTCGGCGCCGGGCAGCGCCAGCTCGGTGATCTCGCCGTCGGCGGTGCGGCGGCCGAGGCGCGCGGCGGCCCACTCGGTGAACCACACCGTGCCGTCCGGGGCGACCACCACCGCGTGCGGGCGCGCGTCGCGGTCCGGCAGCGGATGTTCGGTGACGGTCCCGTCCCGGTCGACGTGCCCGAGCTGACCGGCGAGCAGTTCGACGAACCAGGCGCCGTCGGCGGCCGTGGCGAGGCCGACCGGTCCGGCCCCTGCGGTGGGCAGGGCGGTGGTGCGCACCTGCCCGTCCGGGGCGATGCGGGCGACGGCGTTGCCCTGGTTGAGGGTGACGAACACCGTCCCGTCCGCGGCCTCGGCGATCATCGACGGCATTCCCTCGACCGCGTACCGGGTCGCGGTGCCGTCGGGTGCCCGGTGGACCACGCCGCCCGCGGACAGTTCGGTGTACCAGAGCCCGCCGTCGCCCGCCCGGCACAGCCCGTACGGCGACTCGGCGGCCAGGAAGGACAGGGCGCCGTTCGCCTCCACGCGGCCGATCCGGTTTCCGCGGAACTCGGTGAACCACGCGCCGTCCCCCTCGGCCACGATCACCGTGGGCGAGCCGTCCGCGGGGTCGAGCGCGACGGTCTCGACCGTGCCGTCGACCAGCCGGCCCACGGCGCCGCGGGCCGCGAGGGTGAACCACAGCGTGTCCGTCTCGTCCACGGTCACCCCGTACGGGCCACCGTCGACGTCGACCACCTCGAGGATCTCAGGCAAACTCCCACACTCCCTTCTGCACCCCGCGGAAGCGGCGCCGCAGCCCACGATCGTGGGTCACGACGACGACCGCGCCGCGGTACTCGGCCAGCGCCTGTTCCAGCTCCTCGACCAACCGGAGCGACAGGTGGTTGGTCGGCTCGTCGAGCAACAGCAGGTCGTGCTCGCCGGCGAGCAGCCTGGCCAGCGCCAGCCTGCGCCGCTGCCCCTCCGACAACGCCCCCACCCGCACATCCAGCGTTTCGGCCGCGAACAGGCCGGTGGCCAGCAGCGCCGCCCGCCCGCGTCCGTAGGCGGCGAGCACGGTCTGCTCGGGATCGAACGTCTCCTCCTGGCGCAGGTAGCCGACCCGGCCCGGCGCCGTGGCGTAGAGCCGGTCCAGCAGCGTCGACTTGCCCGCGCCGTTGGGACCGTGGATCAGCAGCCGATCCCGCGGGCCCAGGGTCAGCACGCCGAGATCGAACGACTTCGGCTGCGCGGCACGGAATCCCGCGCGGAACCGCAGGGGCTCCGGCGGCCGCGGCACCGGGTCGGCCTCGAGGCGGCGCACCTTCTCCGCGGCCTGGCGCACCCGCGAGGACACCGAGCTCTGCACCCGCCCGGCATTGCGGTCGTAGGCCATCTTGTTGTTGTCACGCATGGCCCGGCCCACCGCCACGCGGTGCGCCGTGTCGCGGGAGAACTCGCGCAATCGCTCGATCTCGGCGCACCAGCGGGCGTACTCCTGCTCCCAGCGCTGCCGCGCCGCCGCCTGCTCGGCCAGGAATCCGGAATAGCCGCCGCCGAACCGGGTGACGCCGCCGTCGGCCACCTCCACGATCGCGGTGGCCACGCGATCCAGGAACACCCGGTCGTGCGAGACCACCACGACCGTGCCGCGATGGCCGCGCAGCCGCTCTTCCAGCCACGTCAGCGCGGCGTCGTCGAGGTGGTTGGTCGGCTCGTCCAACAGCAGGATCTCCGGGGAGGCGGCCAGCAGGCAGGCCAGTGCCAACCGGGCCCGCTCCCCGCCGGAGAGCGCCGTCAGCGGGCGGTCGCGGTCGAGGTGTCCCAGGCCGAGCCCGTGCAGCGCCTGGTCGACCCGGAGGTCGGCCTCGTACCCGTCCCGCGCCTCGAACGCGGTGAGCAGTTCGCCGTAGCCGGCCATGTCCTGGGCTTCGGCGGCGATCTCCATCCGCCGGGCGAGTTCGCGCACGTCCGCGAGCGCGGCATCGATGGCGGCGCCGACGGTCTCGGCGTCGAGCGTCTGCGCGAGGTGCCCGACGCCGCCGGGCGCGGAGCAGACGACCTCGCCGTCGTCGGGCGCCTCGAGCCCGGCCATGATCCGCACCAGGGTGGACTTGCCGGAGCCGTTCTCCCCGACGACGCCCACCCGCTCGCCGGGCCGGATCGACAGGGACACTCCGTCGAGCACGACCCGGGCGCCGTAGGACTTCTCGATGGTCCGCAAAGACAGCTGAGTGGTCAGGTGGTTCTCCAATCGCTACGTGTGTAGCTTTAAGATAGACCCACCACTCAATTAATGCAACAGGAGTTGTCTTTGGAGACCACGAAGCGCCCCGGCGGCCGCAGCGCGCGCGTGCGCGCGGCCGTGCGGCAGGCCACCCTCGACGAGCTCGTCGCGCACGGCTACGCCGGGCTGACGATCGACAACGTCGCGCAGCGCTCCGGCGTCCACAAGACCACCGTCTATCGCCGGTGGGGCTCCCCCGCCGGACTGGTCGCCGACGCACTCGAACTGGCGGCCGAGGAGGCATGGCCGCTGCCCGACACCGGTGATCTCACCGCGGATCTGCGCGCCCTCACCGCCGCCGTGCACACCGGATTCACCGACCCCGACGCCGGACCGGTCGCCACCGCGTTCGTCACCGCGGCACTGCAGAACCCCGACGCCGCGACGGCGCTGCGGGCGTTCTACCGCGCCCGCCACCACCAATCCGCCGAGATCGTGCGCCGCGCCGTCGCCCGCGGCGAGCTCGGGCCCGAGGTCGACCCGGAGGCGGTGGTCCGCTACGCCATCGCGCCGGTGTTCCACCGCCTGCTCATCACCCACGAACCCGTGGACGAGACACTGACCCGGCACGCCGCCGACACCGCGATCGCGGCCGCCCGCGCCGGGCTGCTCGATCGCGCACCGGGCCGGTCCTGATCGGCTATTCCGCGTACGCCTCGAGCGGCGGGCACGAGCACACCAGGTTCCGGTCGCCGTACGCGCCGTCGATGCGCCGCACCGCGGGCCACACCTTGGCCCTGGCGTGGCCGAGACCCCGTGGGTAGACCGCGATTTCGCGCGAGTACGGGTGCGTCCACTCGCCGACCAGGCACTCGGCGGTGTGCGGGGCGCCGCGCAGCGGGTTGTCCTCGGCGGGCCACACGCCCGCGCCGACCTGATCGATCTCGGCACGGATGGCGATCATCGCCGCCACGAACTCGTCCAGCTCAGCGAGGTTCTCGCTCTCGGTGGGCTCCACCATGAGGGTGCCCGCCACCGGGAAGCTCATCGTCGGTGCGTGGAAACCGTAGTCGGCCAAGCGCTTCGCCACATCGTCGACGGTGACGCCGGTGCGCTTGGTCAGCTCGCGCAGATCCAGGATGCACTCGTGGGCGACCATGCCGTTCTCGCCGGTGTAGAGCACCGGGAAGTACTCGTCGAGCCTGCGCGCCAGGTAGTTGGCCGAGGCGATCGCCGTCAGCGTCGCCTTGCGCAGCCCCTCGGCGCCCATCATCCGGATGTAGGCCCAGGTGATCGGCAGGATCGAGGCCGAGCCGTAGCGCGCCGCCGAGACCGCGTGCGACTCCGATTCCAGCGGGTCGCCGGGCAGGTACTGCGCCAGGTGCGCGCGCACCGCGACCGGCCCGACACCGGGACCACCGCCGCCGTGCGGGATGCAGAAGGTCTTGTGCAGGTTCAGGTGGCTGACGTCGCCGCCGAAACGGCCCGGCCTGGCCAGCCCGACCAACGCGTTGAGGTTCGCGCCGTCGACGTAGACCTGCCCGCCCGCGTCGTGCACCAGCGCGCACAGTTCGGCGATCTCGTGCTCGTAGACGCCGTGCGTGGACGGGTAGGTGATCATGATGCACGCCAGCCGCTCGGCGTGGTCGGTGATCTTGGCGCGCAGGTCGTCGAGGTCGACGTCACCGTTCTCGCGGCACTTGACCACCTCCACCCGCAGCCCCGCCATCGCGGCGGAGGCCGCGTTGGTGCCGTGCGCGCTGGACGGGATCAGGCAGGTGTCGCGATGGGTGTCGCCGCGGTCGAGGTGGTAGCGGCGGATCGCCAGCAGGCCCGCGTACTCGCCCTGGCTGCCCGCGTTCGGTTGCAGGCTCACCGCGTCGTAGCCGGTGATCTCGGCCAGCCAGCTCTCCAGATCACCGATCAGCTTCAGCAGGCCGGGGGCGTGCTCGACCGGTGCGTAGGGGTGCAGCTTGGCGAAGCCGGGCCAGGTTATCGGCTCCATCTCGGCGGTCGCGTTGAGCTTCATGGTGCACGAGCCCAGCGGAATCATGCTGCGGTCCAAGGCGATGTCCTTGTCCGACAGCGATCGCAGGTAGCGCAGCATCGCGGTCTCGGTGCGGTAGCGGGTGAACGCCGGATGGGTCAGGAACTCCGAGGTCCGGGTGGCGATGCCCGCGTCCACCGGCTCGGCGGGCGCCACGCCGAACGCGTCGAGCACGGCCTCGACGTGCGCGTCGGTGGTGGCCTCGTCGCAGGCGACCGCGACGTGATCGGGGTCGACCAGGCGCAGCGTGATCCCGCAGGCGGCGGCCTTGGCGACGACGGCTTCGGCGTGGCCGGGCACCCGCGCCAGCACGGTGTCGAAGTAGGTGTCGTGCACCAGCGCCTCCCCGAGCGCCCCGGCGATCCGCGCGGCATGGCCGTGCACCCGGCGCGCGATGGCGCGCAGCCCGTCGGCGCCGTGGTAGCAGGCGTACATCGCGGCCACGATCGCCAGCAGCACCTGGGCGGTGCAGATGTTGGAGGTCGCCTTCTCCCGGCGGATGTGCTGCTCGCGGGTCTGCAGGGCCAGGCGGTAGGCGGGATTGCCGTCGGCGTCCTTGGAGACACCGACCAACCGGCCCGGCAACTGCCGCGCGTGGGCGCTGCGCACCGCCAGATAGCCCGCGTGCGGACCACCGAAGCCCATCGGCACGCCGAAGCGCTGGGTGGTGCCGAAGCACACGTCGGCGCCCTGCTCACCGGGTGGGACGATCAGCGTCATGGCCAGCAGGTCGGCGCCCGCGGCGACCAGCGCGCCGCGCTCGTGGGCCGCCGCGATGAGCGCGGTCCAGTCCACCACCCGGCCGGACGCGCCGGGCACCTGGACGATCACACCGAAGAACTCTCCCTCGGGCAGTCCGGCGGCGGCCAGGTCGGCCTCGACGATCTCGATGCCCAGCGGCTCGGCCCGGGTGTGCAGCACCGTGCGGGTCTGCGGGAACAGGTCGGCATCGATCAGCAGCCGGTTCGATCGGGAGCGGCCCGCGCGGCGCAGCAACGTCATCGCTTCCGCGGCCGCGGTGGCCTCGTCGAGCATGGAGGCGTTGGCGACCTCCATCCCGGTCAGATCCGACACCATCGTCTGGAAGTTGAGCAGTGCCTCGAGCCTGCCCTGGCTGATCTCGGGCTGGTACGGGGTGTAGGCGGTGTACCACGCGGGGTTCTCCAGCAGGTTGCGCACCAGCACCGGCGGAGTCAGCGTGTCGTAGTAGCCGAGGCCGATCATCGAGGTCGTCACGGTGTTGGACTGCGCGAGGGCGGCCAGTTCGGCCAGCGCCTCGTGCTCGCTCACCGCGGGCGGCAATGCGGCCAGCGGGCCCGCGCCTGCGTCGTCGAGGATGCTCGCGGGCAGCGCGGCCGCGGCCAGCGCGTCGAGGGAGTCGACCCCGACGACCTCGAGGATCCGGGACAGTTCGGCGGCATCGGGTCCGATGTGGCGGTCGGCGAAGGATCGGGTCACGGCGGCAACTCCAGGTCGGGCGGGTCGACGGTGTCGACGGGTACCGGCCCTCCCCCTCTGTCGTGATGCCTGAGAGATTCGGGATGCCGACGCGCTGCCGGCCCCCTTTCCCCGTGGGCGGGCGCACCCGCGTCAGCGCGCGGACCACCGCTTTCCAGAGGCGTCGAAAGCCGCACGGTCCGGTTGCCTGAGAGATTGACGGGGAGGTGCTGCTCCTTCGGCGCCCGGACTCGGCTGAGACTGAGACCGGGACTCTCCCGCACGGCGCGACGCACCGTCAGTGTAAGGCGCGCGGTGCCGAAACCACGCGCCGACTCCGATGTCGCGCTCGTCACTCCCGCGAACGGACAGCGATCGGCACTGTCCGCCTATCCGGTGGCCCGGTTCATCCGCGCCTTGCGACGGTAGGCCAATTCGTCTTCCGGCCGCTCGGTGGCCGCGGTCGCCCGTTCGGCGGGGAAATTCGCGATGACGCCGGTGAGCTCACGCATGGCGCCGGAGACCGCGATCCCGAACACGCCCTGGCCGCCCTGCAGTAAATCGACGACCTCTTCCGGCGAGGTGCATTCGTAGACCGAGGTGCCGTCGGAGAACAGCGTGATGCCCGCCAGATCCTCCACGCCGCGGCTGCGCAGGTGGTCGACCGCGATGCGGATGTTCTGCAACGAGATGCCCGCGTCCAGCAGCCGCTTGACGATCTTCAGGACCAGGATGTCCTTGAACGAGTAGAGCCGCTGACTCCCCGAGCCCGCGGCGCCGCGGATCGAGGGCACGACCAGCCCGGTGCGCGCCCAGTAGTCGAGTTGGCGGTAAGTGATCCCCGCCACCTGACAGGCGCTGGGCACGCGATAGCCGACCAGGTCGTCGGGCACCGCGTCGTTCGGGAACAGGCCTGGCTGTACCACATCCTGCGATTGCTCTGCCACTGACCACTCCCTTGCTCCGCCGACGCCCGGCCGCACCGATGACCCGACTCCGTCACGACCGCGAGCACCGTGATGATCGCGGCCCAACTATCGAGATTACTCCCGTCGATTGTCCGGGGAATGGCATCATCGGACCAAACGCGACGCGCGGTAAAAGTCTCAGGCTGTACTTCAGGTCGAGAAATTCAGCTGTCGGTGGCCTTGAAATCGTCCGGGGAGACCGATTCCAGGAACTCCTTGAACTTCTCCACTTCGTCCTCGCGCTCGTCGGGCATCACCAGTCCCGCCTCGTCGAGCACCGGCTCCTCGGCATAGATCGGGCAACCGACCCGCAGGGCGATCGCGACCGAGTCCGAGGGGCGCGCGGAAATCCGCAGATCGTTGTCGAAGACCAGATCCGCGTAGAAGGTGCCCTCCTGCAGATCCACGATCCGCACTTCTTTGAGGGTGTGTCCGAGCTCGGTGATCATGATCTTGATCAGATCGTGGGTCAGCGGACGGATCGGGGTCACCCCCTCCTGCTCGAGCACGATGGCTGTGGCCTCGGCCTGTCCGATCCAGATCGGCAGATACCGATCGCCGGACACCTCGCGAAGCAACAGCACCGGCTGGTTCTGTGGCTGCTCGACGCGGATGCCGATCACACGCATTTCACTCATGCCACTGCCTCCCATAATCGCCGGCCGCCCGGCTCGAACCGCTGCAGAGCTCGCCGTAACTCCGAGTCTAAGCGAACGGGCGGGGGTGCTGCGATCGGTCCGTGCCGCCGCCCGGGGCGTGTTGCCCGGCCGACGGCGGCGCGGTTCAGTTACCGAGCGCGTGCCGCACCGAGGCCTTCACCAGGGACGTGTGCAGGGTCAGCGACAGCGCCGCCAGCTCCCGCACCGTCTCCTCGGCCCTGGCCCTGGCGCCGGCATCACGGCTCTTGGCGATCGGCGCGGCGATCTGGGCCAGCAGCGCGGCCTCGCGGTCGGCGGCCAGTTTGAACGCCCGCAGATGGCGCGCTTCCAGCCCGAATTCGGCCATCGCGCGGGCGGTCTTGGCCAGGGTCACCGCCTCGCCGTCGAAGAAGCCCGCGGGACCGGGCGTGATGAGCCCGGCACGGATCAGGTCGTTGAGGAAGGGTTCATCGATGCCCGCCTGGGCGAGCAGATCGGCTCGGGTGAGCCGGATTTCGTGATCGACACGCAACTCCTCCGGCGATACCTCGTCGGGCACCACACCCAGTTTGCGGGGTACGCCGCGCCCGCCGGCCGAGCCGGCACCGGCCGCCGGGGCCTCCGCGCCGCCCGCCCGGCTCGACAGCGCCCTGGCGCGAGCCTCGCGCACGCCGAGGGTGGCCGCCCCCTTGTCGATCGCCTCGAGTTGCTCCTTGATCACCTTCAACGGCAGGTACTGGTCGCGCTGCGCGGTGAGGATGAAGCGCAGCCGCTCGCAGTCGGCCACCGAGAACCGCCGGTACCCCGAGGGGGTGCGCTCCGGACGGATCAGGCCCTCGGATTCGAGGAAACGGATCTTGGAGATCGTGACGTCCGGGAAATCAGGCCGCAACAGGTCGAGCACGGAGCCGATCGACATGCCTCCGCGTGCCCACTGCTGCGCCGCGCCCGTCACCGCGCCGAGTCCTTCCCGTCCGTTGCCGCACGCCGGACCGGCGACGGGTTCGACGACCGCGCGCTACCGCCACGCGTGCCCCCGCGAACGCCGCCGTCCGACGTGGTTCTCATAGACTGCCCGCACCCGCCGAGGGCTCGTTCACCTGTGCGCGCGGACCGGTGAGGAACACGAGCCGGAACTTGCCGATCTGCACCTCGTCGCCGTTCTGCAGTTCCGAGGAGTCCACCGGCTCCCGGTTGACGTAGGTGCCGTTGAGGCTGCCCACGTCGACCACCTGGAAGGTGTCGTCGTCCTGACGGAACTCCGCGTGCCGACGGCTGACGGTGACATCGTCGAGGAAGATGTCACTGTCGGGGTGGCGGCCCGCCGAGGTGGTCGGCTGGTCCAGGAGGAACCGCGAGCCCGCGTTGGGGCCACGCTTGACGACCAGCAGGGCCGCGCCCGCCGGTAGGCCCTCGACCCCTTGAACCGGCTGTTCGCCGGTCTGCTCACCGGAGCGCGACGCGTCGACCTCGTTCAGGAAATCCGCGCGGAAGACCGACGTCGTCTCGGCCGCGGTCTCCTGGTAACCCGGGTCTTTGTTCTCGCTCACCGTTTCTCTCCTCCTCGAACCTGATTATCCATGCAAGCAGGTGATGCTTTGGTCGACACGAGGTCGTGTCGTCAGAACGCCGACGTCACCGCGCCGGCTCATCCGTTGGCTTTGACCGTACCCTGCCGGGGCCCGCCCGTGCAGGGAGAACCGGGAAGGCCGGTTCAGCCCCCGATAACTCCTTGATAACCTGCCGCATCCAGCAGTTCGCCCAGCGTGACGTCGAGTGCGGCGGCATCGGCCACCTCCAGCTCGAACAGCCAGCCCGCACCGTACGGATCGGCGTTCAGCGTCTCCGGCGCGTTGGACAGTTCTTCGTTCACCGCAACGACTTTCGCGGCCAGCGGGGCGTAGATGTCCGAGACGCTCTTGGTCGATTCCACCTCGGCGATGCTCTCGCCCGCGGCGGCCTCGCGCTGCTCGTCCGGCAGCTGAACGTACACGACGTCACCCAGCTGGGACTGGGCGTAGTCGGTGATGCCGACCCGGACCCGCGTGGGGCCGATCCGCCGGACCCACTCGTGCTCCTCGGTGTAGCGCAGATCCTCGGGGGTCACTGCCACTGGGCGTCCTTTCCGTCATGACCGTCGTTCGTCGTGAACGCTGCACGCAACCTTATCGGTACCGGGTGACGCCGGCGGTTATGGGTGATGCTGCCGCACAGCCGGTATCGCCCGTGCCACCGCGACCGCCTTGCCCGTGTAGAGCACGCCGGTCCACAGATACACCGCGGTGCCCCAGATCAACAATGCCCCGCCGAAGGCCCGTCCGAAACCGTCCAGCGGCCAGTCCATCTGCCCGGCCAGCAGCCAGGGCAGCGCCGACATGAGCGCGAAGGTGGCGGCTTTGCCGAGGTAGATCACCTCGGGCGGGTCGAGTTCGCGTCGGCGATAGATCGAGAGGGTCAGGGTCAGCACCGCGTCGCGCCCGACCAGCAGCAGGGCCACCCACCAGGGCAGCAGCCCGCGCGCCACGAAGGCCACCAGCGTGGTGACCAGATAGAGCCGGTCGACGAAGGGATCCAGCAGCGCGCCCAGCCGCGAACTCTGGTCGAGCAGCCGGGCCAGCTTGCCGTCGAGGAAGTCGGTGATCCCGCTGGCGACCAGCAGGGCGAAGGCCCAGCCGTCGGCCCGTTCGACCAGCAACAACCACAGGAACACCGGCACGCCGATCAGTCGCAGCACGCTCAGCACGTTGGGGACGGTGAGGATGCGGTCGGCCGGCGTCGTCGTCACACGCTGTGCTTACCGCACCGGCCCCGGTGACCGCCATCCGGGCGCGCGGTTGCTTTTCGCCACAACACCCGCGGTGAAAGAATGACTGTGAAATCATCTCATCGAACCGATGGTGATGGAGAGGAAGACATGGCCGAGTTCGACTACGACGTGGTGGTGATCGGCTCCGGGTTCGGCGGCAGCGTCGCCGCCCTGCGGCTGACCGAGAAGGGGTACCGGGTCGGCGTGCTCGAGGCGGGCAGGCGCTGGGACGCCGCGGATCTGCCCGCCACGAATTGGAATCTGCGCAAGTCGATCTGGGCACCGAAACTGGGCTTGACCGGGCCGCAGCAGATCAGCATCCTCGGCAAGTGCGCGGTGTTCGCCGGCGCGGGGGTCGGCGGCGGGTCACTGATCTACGGCAACACCCTCTACGAGCCGCTGCCCGCCTTCTACACCGACCGGCAGTGGGCCCACATCACCGATTGGCGCAGCGAACTCGCCCCGTACTACGACCAGGCCAAGCGCATGCTCGGCGTGGCGCCGAACCCGCGGACGACCCCGGCCGACGAGATCATCAAGGAGGTCGCCGAGGACATCGGCGTGGCCGACACCTTCCATCCCACCCAGGTGGGTGTGTTCTTCAACGAGGACCGGCAGGGCGAGGAGGTGGACGACCCCTACTTCGGCGGGGCGGGGCCGCGCCGCAGCGGCTGCGTCCACTGCGCGCGCTGTTTCACGGGCTGCCCGCACAACGCCAAGAACACGACCACCACCAACTACCTCTATCTCGCCGAGCAGGCCGGGGCGCGGGTGCACGAACTCACCACCGCCACCGCGGTGCGGCCGCTGCCCGCGGCGGGTACGCGGTGGACACCGAGCGGTCCGGGCGCTGGATCCGCAAGGAGCCCAGGACCTTCACCGCCGAGCAGGTGGTCTTCGCGGGCGCGGCGCTGGGCACCCAGAAGCTGCTGCACCGGATGCGGGACGAGGGCGTGCTGCCCGGACTGTCCCCCCGGCTCGGTGAACTCACCCGCAGCAACTCCGAGGCGATCCTGAACGTGGCCAGCCGGTCCCGGTACGACTTCGCTCAGGGTGTGGCGATCACCTCCTCCATCCACCCGGAGCCGAACACGCACGTGGAGGTGTGCCACTACGGCAAGGGCCAGAACGCGCTGGCGACCATGGCGGTGCCGCTGGTGGACGGCGGGGCGTTCCGGTTCCTACGGTTCCTGCTGGCGATCCTGACCCATCCGCTGGCGTTCCTGCGCAGCCGGGTGCCCTACCGCGGCTCGGAGAAGTCGGTGATCCTGCTGGTGATGCAGTCGCTGGACAACTCGCTGACCTCGTTCCGCAAGCGCGGCGCGCTGCGCACCGAACAGGGCACGGGCGAGCCGAATCCGACCTGGATCCCGCTGGCGCACGACATCGCGCGGCGGTTCGCGGACAAGATCGACGGCGACACCCACGGCTTGATCATGGACGTGTTCAACATCCCGGCGACCGCGCACTACATCGGCGGCTGCGTGATCGGCGAGACCCCGCGCTCCGGTGTCGTCGACCCCTACCAGCGCGTGTTCGGGCACCCCGGCCTGCACGTGGCCGACGGTTCCGCGGTGACGGCCAATCTGGGCGTGAACCCGTCGCTGACCATCACCGCGCAGGCCGAGCGCGCGATGGCGTTCTGGCCGAACAAGGGTGAGCCCGATCCGCGCCCGGAGCTGGGCGCACCGTACCGGCGCATCGATCCGGTCCGGCCGGTGCGGCCCACGGTGCCCGAGCACGCGCCCGGCGCGCTGCGGTTGCCGATCACCCCCGTCGATCCGCCGGTGCCCGCGCCGTGATCCCGGCCGGGTTCCGCGCGCGGCGCAGGCCACGGCATTAACGTGAGCGGCTGTGTCAGACAGTCGTATCGACCTGCGTACCTTCGTGCCCGCCGACGAGGTACGCGCCAGGGGCCGCGCCCTGCGGGAGCACGTGCCGGCGACGGCTCGCGACCGGCAGGCCGCCGGGCCGCGCCGGCCCGCCGTGCTCGATTTCCTCGCCGCCGCGCACGCCGACCGGCTCGCGCATCTGGTGCCGCTGCGGGTGGGCCGGATGGCGAGCGGTCCGTTCACCTTCTACCGGGGCGCGGCGGGCCTGATGGCCGCCGATCTCGCGGACGGCCCGGTGACCGGCGTGCACGCCCAGCTGTGCGGGGACGCCCACCCGGCCAACTTCGGCCTCTACGGCACCTCGCGCGGCGAGATCGTCATGGACATCAACGATTTCGACGAGACGATCCGCGGGCCGTGGGAATGGGACCTGGAACGGCTGGCGGCCGGCCTGGTGCTGGCCGGCCGGGAGTCCGGCGTCGGCGAGGACGACTGCCGGGCCGCCGCGCTGGACGCGGCGCGCTCCTACCGGCTGGCGATCGACGATCTGGCCGGGCGGCCGTTCATGGAGTCCTGGAGCGCGCTGCCCGACGAATCGATCCTCGGCCGGGCCAAGGCCGACGACCTGATCGACGATTTCAAGAAGGCCGCCAAGAAGGCGCGCAAGAACACCAGCGCCAAGGTCGCCGCGAAGTGGACCGAGCACATCGACGACCACGAGACGGGGGTGCGCAAGCGCCGCTTCGTCGCCGACCCGCCGGTGCTCACCGAGGTGAGCGAGGAGGTGGCCGAGGCGGTCACCGACGGCCTGGAACGCTACGGCGTCACGCTGCGCGAGTCGCGGCGCGATCTGCTCGCCCGATTCGCGGTGTCCGACATCGCTTTCCGCATCGTCGGCACCGGCAGCGTCGGCCTGCACAGCTACGTCGCGCTGCTGCACGGCAACGACGAGGAGGTGCTGGTGTTGCAGCTCAAGCAGGCCATCCCCTCCGCGCTCGCGCCCTACCTGCCCGCCGCCCCGGTCGCGCACGAGGGCGAGCGAATCGTGCAGGGCGCCAGGCTGGTTCAGGCCGAGACCGACATCCTGCTCGGTTGGACCACGCTGCGGCTGGACGGGCGCGAGTTGCCGTTCATCGTGCGCCAGTTCCGCAATCTCAAGGGCAGCATCGATCCGGCGGGCCTGGGCAAGGACGATCTCGACGACTACGGCCGGCTGGCGGGGGCGCTGCTGGCCAGGGCACACGCCCGCTCGCTCGACCCGCGGCTGCTGTCGGGCTATCTGGACGGCGACGAGCGCTTCGACGAGGCGGTGGCCGCCTTCGCGGTCCGCTATGCCGACCGGACCGAGGCCGACCACGCCGAGCTCGTGCGCGCGGTGGCGTCGGGCCGGTTGCGCGCCGAACTCCCCGAGTGAGCACCGGGCGCCGACACGCCGCGTCGGCGCCGGGGCGCGCGGTGGCGGATTCCTCGTATCCTGTGCGGAGTCGAGTGACGACGTGAAGGGTGGTCGCGAATGCTTGTGCGAGTACAGAACCCGGCAGGCACCACTGCCGAGCGGGCGCTGATCGACTGGCTGCGCACCTGGAAGGACCCGGACAGCCCGCACGGCGTCGCGACGATCAATTGCAGTCTGTTCCACCAGGATCGGCTGCACCAGTTCGACGCGGTGGTGTGGACGCCGACCAGCTGCGTGGTGATCGAGGCCGCCGAGCCCGACACCCAGCGCGACGGCACCCTCGAGGTCCCGCTCAACGGCCCGTGGACCATCGACGGCGAGCAGATCACGATGACCGGCCGCGACAAGCGCACCCCGCTGGAGCGGTCCCGCGAGCACACCTTCGCCTTGCAGGACTGGTTGTCCGCGCGCGGCCTCGGCCAGCGGGCGGTGCACGGGGTGGCGCTGGTCATCCCGCCGCGCGGGTCGAAGCTCGAGGTCCGCCAAGCCTGGAGCGACCCGAGCTTCGATGCGATCCTGGGCAGTGACCCGGGCCGGTTGCGGCACTACTTCGACACGCTGGCGCAGAGCGAGAAGCACCTGTGGACGGCCAACGACGTCGCGGTGGCGTTTCGTGGGCTCGGCCTGCTCCCCTACCTACCCGCTCCGCAGGAGCTGCTGAACGAGGGCTTCCTGGGGCCGATCGACATCACCCTGTGGCACGGCGGCCCGGCCCAGGCGCAGGCCGAGGCCTACGCCGAGGAGCTCGCGCAGCTCGAACGCGACGCGCGGCCACCGCTGGTGCGCGCGCCGTGGTACAGCCCGTGGAAGCTGTATCCGTTCGAGGCGGGCGACATCGACATGGGGCGCGCGTTCATGCGCACCACGCTGGCCATCGGGATGGTGATCGCCGCGGCGTGGGTGCTGTGGTTCCTGGTGTCGGCGTTCCTCACCTACGGGCCGGGCTGAGCGCGGCCCTGGTTATCGTCGTCGGGTGCTCGATCAGAAGCTCACCGGCCGGGCCGTCGTCGCGACGCTCGCCGCGCTCGTCACGCTGACCCTCCCGCTCACCTTTCCGCCCGGCGGCGGCCCGACGGGGGTGGACCGCGCGCTCGCGGACATGGTGCGCACCGACCCACCCGCCGCGATCCACCGGGTGCTGGTCGCGCCGAGCGACGGTTGGCTGGTGGTGACCCTGCTGCTGGCGGCGATCGCGTGGTTCGGGTGGCGACGGCAGTGGTGGCGGGCGGCGACGATGCTCGTGGTGCCCGAGGCGGCGATCGCGCTCAACACCTGGGTGCTCAAGCCGCTGTTCGACCGGCCGCTGCACGACTACCTCGCCTATCCGAGCGGGCACACCGTGCACCTGGTCGCCGTGGTGACGACCGTTGTGCTGCTGTGCGATTCGGCCCGCGTCCGCCTGGCCGTCGCGGTCGCCGGGGTGGTCGCCTGCGGCGCCGTGGTGGTGGGACAGGTGGGCATGGACTACCACTACGCGACCGATGTGGTCGGCGGAGCCGCGGCGGCACTGGCCCTCGGCATCGCCGGATGCGCCGCGGCCGAACGGCTCGCGGGTTCGCGTCGACCCGCCCGCGGACCGGGGCACGACGACTCGGTCCCCTGAACGGGTCGGGGGCAGCGCCACCGAAGGAGCCGCCCCCGATCCGGCGTCAGCTCCGCTGGTACACGCTGGCGTCGTGCAGCATCGCCGCGTGCAGCATCTCCTCCGGCACGCCCATCGCCTCGACGAGGGTGAGTGCGTGCGGGCGCAGCCGGTCGACCAGCTCGTTGACCCCGCGCCGCACCGCCTTCGCCCGCTCGACGGACATGAAGCGGTGCATGATGTACCAGGCCGAGTTCTCCTCGAGCAGCGTGTAGACGAACAGGTCGCACACGGTCTCGGCCAGCGCCCTGGCCTCGGGGTCCTCGATCTCGCCGATGCCCTCGATGAAGGCTTCCAGCACCAGCCGGTCGATGTGCGCGGACCCGGCCGCCAGGATGTGGTCCTGGGCGTTGTTGAAGCCCTCGAACGGCGTGGTGTCCTCGGCCCGGGCGCGCAGCCGGTGGGCGGCGGTGCGGACGAGATAGTCCTCGCGGTCGGCGAACAGCTGCAACTGGGTGGAGCGGCGCGACAGGTCGCCCTCGTCGACCGACTCGTCGCTGCGATCGCGCAGGGTCTGGATCAGCTGGCGCACGCCCGAGCGCTTGCGCACCACGTCACCGGCCATGGTGGCCGCGAAACGCACCCAGCCCAGCGCGTCGAGATCCTGGACCTCGTCGGCGTAGGCGGTGAGCAGTTCCTTGGCGACCAGCTGGGTGAGCACGACGTTGTCGCCCTCGAAGGTGGTGAACACGTCGGTGTCGGCCTTGAGCGTGACCAGCCGGTTCTCGGTGAGGTAGCCGGCGCCGCCGCACGCCTCCCGGCATTCCTGGATGGCGCGGGTGGCGTGCCGGGTCTGGGCGACCTTGAGACCCGCGGCCCGCTTCTCCAAGGCCCGCTGGGCGCCGGGGTCGAGGTTCTGGCCGGTCTGGATGACGTGCATCCGGCGCACCAGGTCGTTCTGCGCGAAGGCGTAGGCGAAGGACTTGGCGACCAGCGGCAGCAGCCTGCGCTGGTGCATCCGGTAGTCCATGAGCACCGTCTCCGTCCCGCTGTCGGGGTCGGCGAACTGGCGGCGCTGCAGCGCGTAGCGGACGGCGATGCTGAGCGCGACCCGCGCGCCCGCGGCGGCCGCGCCGCCCACACTGATCCGGCCGCGCACCAGCGTGCCGAGCGTGGTGAAGAAGCGCCTGCTCGGGTTCTCGATGGGTGAGCTGTAGGTGCCGTCGGGCTCGACGTCGGCGTAGCGGTTGAGCAGGTTCTCCCGCGGAATCCGGACGTGGTCGAAGACGATGCGGCCGTTGTCGACGCCGAGCAGCCCGCCCTTGAGGCCGTCGTCGGAGGTGGTGACGCCGGGCAGGTCGGCGCCCTGCTCGTCCCGGATGGGCACCAGGAAGCAGTGCACGCCGCGGCCTTCACCCTGCGTGATCAGCTGCGCGAACACCGCCGCCATCCGGGCGTGCTCGGCCGCGCCGCCGATGTAGTCCTTGCGGGCCGAGGGCGTCGGCGAGTGGATCACGAACTCCTGGGTCGCCGGATCGTAGGTGGCGGTGGTCTCCAGGCTGGCGACGTCGCTGCCGTGGCCCGACTCGGTCATCGCGAAGCAGCCGAGCAGGTCCAGCGAGATCAGCTGCTTGATGTACTCGCGATGGCGCTCGGTGCCCAGGTTCTCCACCGCCCCGCCGAACAGGCCCCACTGCACGCCGGATTTCACCCACAGCGACAGGTCGGCGTAGGCGACCATCTCCAGTGCCGTCACCGCGCCGCCGGGGTCGCCGACGCCGCCGTTCTCCAGACGGAAACCGCGCTTGGCGTAATCCATCGCGGCGAGCAGGCGCATCTGGTCGAGCACCCGCGCCCGCGCGGCCTTGTAGTCGAGGTTCGGGTCCCCGAGAAAGCGCTCGTCGGCGAGTTCGCGGCGGGCTTGCTGCCGGATGTCACGCCAGGGTCCGTCGAGTGCTGCTCGGAGGTGATCTGCCGTCGTCGGGCTGCCGGTTGCCATGCCTCCGACGATAACCGTCAAGCGGGGTGGTCAAACCCTTGCGCGCGCGTTGAACGACTGTTTAATATACTGAACATGTGTTCAACCAACAGCCCGTATCGCAAGGATCCCCCACGGAACTGACCACGGCGGCGCGCATTCGCGACGCCGCGATCGAGGTCTTCGGCGACCGCGGATTCGATGTCGGCGTACGCGTGATCGCGGCGGCGGCAGGCGTATCCCCCGGGCTGGTCAACCACCACTTCGGCTCCAAGGACGGCCTGCGTGCCGCCTGCGACGAGCGGGTGCTGCAACTCATCCACGACGAGAAGACCAAGGCGCTTCTCGCACCGGACACGGGTGCGGGCCTGTTGGCCGCGATGGCCGAGGTGGAGGCCTACGGTCCGCTGGTCGCCTACATGGTGCGCAGTCTGGAAGCAGGCGGACCGATGGCGGAGTCGCTGTTCGAGCACATGGTCGCCGACGCCGAGGACTACATGCGTCGCGGCGTCGAGGCGGGCGTGATCAAGCCCAGCCGTGATCCCAAGGCCCGGGCCAGGCACCTGATGCTGGCCAACGTCGGCGCCACGCTGCTGTGGGTGCGCCTGCACCAGCGTGACGGCGAGACGATCGATTTCCGCGCCGCCATCCGCCGCATCACCGAAGAACTCACCGGCCCCGCCCTGGAGCTCTACACCCAGGGCCTGCTCACCGACCCCACACTTCTCGACGAAATCACCAAGGAGCGCTGATGTCCGAGGTCATCCGAATCCGGGACCTGCGCAAGACGTTCGGCCATGTCACCGCCCTCGACGGCCTGGACCTGGAGGTCGCCGAAGGCGAGATCCACGGCTTCCTCGGGCCCAACGGCGCGGGCAAGTCCACCACCATCCGCATTCTGCTCGGCATCCTGCGGGCCACCGCGGGGCAGGCCGAACTGCTGGGACGCGACCCGTGGACCGACGCGGTGGAGCTGCACCGCGAACTGGCCTATGTGCCCGGCGATGTCACGTTGTGGCCTTCGCTCAGCGGCGGCGAGACCATCGACCTGCTGGCCCGCATGCGCGGCGGGATCGACCGTGCCCGCCGGGACGAACTGATCGAACGGTTCGATCTGGACCCGCGCAAGAAGGCCCGCACCTACTCCAAGGGCAACCGCCAGAAGGTCGCGCTCGTCTCCGCGTTCGCCTCCGACGTGCGCCTGCTGCTGCTCGACGAGCCGACCTCGGGCCTGGACCCGTTGATGGAGCAGCTGTTCCGCGACTGCGTGCGCGAGGCGGCCGCGCGCGGCACCACCGTGCTGCTGTCCAGCCACATCCTGTCCGAGGTGGAGGCGCTGTGCGACCGGGTGACCATCATCCGGGCCGGCCGCACGGTGGAGAGCGGCTCGCTCGCCGACCTGCGCCACCTCTCGCGCACCTCGATCACCGCCCAATTGCTCGGTGACCCTGGCGATCTGAGCCGCATCGCCGGGGTCGACGACATCGAGCGCGACGGCGACACGCTGCGCTGCCAGGTCGACAGCGAACACCTCGGCGAGCTGATCCGGGTGCTCGGCGACACCGGCGTGCGCAGTCTCACCAGTGCTCCGCCGACGCTCGAGGAGCTGTTCCTGCGGCACTACCACGTCGGCGGCGCCGACGAGGCCGGACAGGTGGTGCGGGCATGACCGCGATCACCGCCGAAAGGCCGTTCAGCGCACCGCTGTTCGGGCATCCCGCGGACTTCGCCGGCACCGGGCAACTGCTGCGCCTGGTGCTGCGCCGCGACCGGGTGGTGCTGCCGCTGTGGACCCTGGTGCTCGGCCTGATGCCCGCGTTCCAGTTGATCAGTGTGCGCGACCTGTACACCACCCAGGAACAGCTGGACAGCTTCGCCCGCACCACCGCCGCCAGCCCGGCGCTGCTGGCGATGTACGGACCGGTGTTCGAGAACACGCTCGGCTCGATCGGGACGTGGAAGGCGGGGGCGATGTACAGCATGATCGCCATCGCCACCGTGCTCACCGTCGTCCGGCACACCAGGGCCGAGGAGGAATCCGGCCGCGCCGAACTGGTCGGCGCGACCAGCATCGGCCGTTTCGCCGGGCTCACCGCCGCGTTGCTGGTGGCGTTCGGCGGGTCGGCGCTCGCCGGCGTCCTGTGTGCCCTGTCGCTGGCCGCGACCGATGTGGCACTGGCCGGCTCGGTCGCCTTCGGTGCCGCCCTGGCCGCCTCGGGCATCGTCTGGGCGGCCGTCGCCGCGGTGACCGCCCAGCTGAGCACGTCGGCCCGGGTGGCGCGCGGGCTCGCCTTCGCCGTCCTCGGCACCGCGTTCGCACTGCGCGCCGCAGGCGATGCGGGCAACGGGGTGCTGTCCTGGTTCTCCCCGCTGGGCTGGTGCCTGCAGATCCGGCCCTACGCGCAGGAGCGCTGGTGGGTGCTGCTGCCGCTGGCCACCGTCGCGGTGCTGGCGACCCTGGTCGCCTACGGACTGCTCGGCACCCGCGACACCGGCTCGGGGCTGATCGCGCAGCGGCCGGGGCCCGCGGCCGCGGGGGCGGATCTGGCCGGTCCGGGCGGGCTGGCCTGGCGGTTGCAGCGCGGTTCGCTGCTGGCGTGGACGATCGGCTTCGGCCTCTACGGGCTGATGATCGGCGGCGCCGTGAACAGCATCGGCGACATGATCGGCGACAGCGGCGCGATCACCGACCTGGTGGTGCGGATGGGCGGTTCGGAGAGCCTGGAACAGTCGTTCATCGCCTATGCGGTGGCCATGCTCGCCGCGGCCGCGTCGGCCTATTCGATCTCGGCGGTGCTGCGCCTGCACGACGAGGAGACCAGCGGCCGCGCCGAGACGACGCTGGCCGCGGCCGTCGGCCGGGTTCGCTACGCCGCGGGCCATCTCGGCATCGCCCTGCTCGGCCCGGTCCTGGCGCTCATCGTCGCGGGTGCGGCGGTCGGAATCGTCTACGGCGCGGCCACCGGCGACCTCGGTGCGAAGCTGCCCCGGACCGTCGCGGCCGCGCTGGTGCAGGTGCCCGCGGTCTGGGTGCTGACCGGTGTCGCGATCGCGCTGTTCGGGCTGGCGCCGCGCTTCGCCCCGGTGGCATGGGGCGTGTTGAGCACGACGATCGTGCTGTTCTTCGTCGGCTCGCTCGACGGGCTGCCGCAGTGGCTGGTCGACCTCGTGCCCTTCGTGCACCCGCCCAAACTTCCGGGTGCCGAATTTCACATCACCCCGCTGCTGTGGTTGCTGGCCGTCGCGGCCGTGCTGACCGGCGCCGGATTGCTCGGGTATCGACGCCGCGACCTGCGGTGATGGGGTCCGGGCCCGCGCCATGACCGGTGTGGGCCCGGCCGCGCGGGCCGTACCTGGGCCGATGCCGCACCCGGATGGCTCGACTACCGTCGAAGAACATGGGTCTGGACGCGATCTCGGGAGGAGACGACTACATCGATCGGCAGCGGCAGCGTGCCGCGCGACGACCGCGGCTGTGGCCGCGCCGGGCCCCTCGCCTGCTGGAACAGGCCGTCGGTGTGCTGGTCGCGGACCGGCAGGCCACCGCCGACACCATCATCGCCGCGCCCGCCCCGCTGCAGCCGATCGACCTCACCGACGACGCCAAGGTCGCCGAGGTGCTCGATCTCGCGGTCCGGGTCGGGGAGGTGGTGCTCGCGTCGGGCACCGGCGTGATGGACACCACCACCCAGGTGCGGTTCATCGCCGCCACCTACGGCCTGTCGCGCTGCGACGTCGACGTCACCTACGACTCGATCCGCATCTGGGCCGACCGCGGCCCCCTGCTCCCCCCGGCCAGCACCATGCGCGTGGTGCGCTACCGCTCGCTGGACTTCACCCGGCTGGCCGCGGTCGACCGGTTGACCCGCCGGATCCGTCACCAGGTCGTACCACCCGCCGAGGCGCGCGCCGCGCTCGACGCCATCACCACCGCACCGCACCCCTACGCCCGCTGGGTGGCGACCTTCGGCTGGTCGCTGATGGCCGCCGCGATCGCGGCGCTGCTCGGCGCCGACCTGCTGGTGACGGTGCTCAGCTTTCTCACGACCGCCGCCATCGACCGCACCAACCGCGCGCTCAACCGCTACGGCCTGCCGTTCTTCTTCCAGCACATGGCGGGCGGCCTGATCGCGGCGACACCGGCGATCCTGCTGTCCAGTCTCGCCGAGCCGCTGGGCATCCGCGTCGACGCCACGCTCATCGTGGCCGCAGGCATCACGGTGCTGCTCAGTGGGCTGCAATTGGTCGGCTCGGTGCAGGACGCCATCACCGGCGCACCCATCACCGCCGCCGCCCGCATGCTCGAGGTGGTGATGATGACCGGCGGCATCGTCGCCGGAATCGCGCTGGCACTGCGCCTGGGCGAGGTGGCGGGCACGACGGTGCCCAGCATCGACCTGGTGTCCGGCCGCGACATCACCGATCTGCCGGTGAAACTCGTCGCCGGTGCCGTGGCCGCCCTGGCGTTCGCGCTGGCCTGCTACGCCGAGCGGCGCGCGCTGGCCGCCGCCGCGTTCGGCGGTGCGGCGGGCACGATCTGCTTCCTGCTCGTGCAGTACCTGGGATTCGGCCCGGTCATCTCCTCCGGTGTCGCCGCGACGCTGGTCGGCATGGCCGGTGGTCTGATGGCGCGCCGGGCGATGACGCCGCCGCTGGTGGTCGCGGTCGCAGGCATCACCCCGCTGCTGCCCGGCCTGAAGGTCTACCGCGGGCTGTACGCGGTGCTCAACGACGAACTGCTGCTCGGTTTCAACCAGCTCTTCGCCGCGTTCGGTGTGGGCTGCGCGCTCGCCGCGGGCGTCACCCTCGGTGAATGGTGCGACCGAACCCTGCGCCGCCCACGGATTCTCAGCCGGTTCGGGTCGCTGCGGAAACCGGTGGTGCGCCGCAAGCGCCGTACCGCCTCGCCCGGCTGAATTCCGCCGGGTACGACCGGAAGAATTCACCGGCATGTCGCTGGACAACCGGGGTGACTGGTTGGAGAGTTGCGCACATGTGGAACGCAATCGTCCAAATCGTCGGCTTCCTGATCATCGGTGTCATCATCGGATTCCTCGCCCGCGCACTGAAACCCGGTGCCGACAAACTCGATTTCAAGATGACCGCGCTGCTCGGCATGGCGGGCGCGCTGATCGGCGGCATCGTCGCCAGCCTGATCGGCAAGGGTTCGATCACCGAACTCAATTTCTGGGGTTTCGTGTTCGCCGTCATCGCGGCGATCGCGCTGCTGTTCCTCGCACCGGTGCTGCAGGGCAAGCGCTGAGCGGTGCGCCCGGCGCCGACCGTGGCGTCCCCACCCGCGGCGGACCGGTGCGACAATCGTGCCGAGCCGGTATCGTCGGGCCGGTCGGGTCAGGGCTGCCGGAGACCCCGGCAGCCCGCGGGTGATTGCGAGGTGCCATCGAAGATGTCGGAAGCCGTACCTTTTTCGACGCGTATCCGCACCGCGACCGAGCGCCAGCACGCCGAGGCGGAGAACTCCACGTTCATCACCGACATGCTCGGCGGGCATCTCGGCATCGATTCCTATCACCGCTACACCGGCCAGCTGTGGTTCGTCTACCGGGCGCTCGAAGCACGCATGGACGAGCTGGCCGCCGATCCGGTCGCCGGGCCGTTCATCCGACCCGAGCTGGCCAGGACGGCCGAACTCGAGCGCGACCTCACCGCGCTGATCGGCCCCGAGTGGCGCGCGGACCTGACCCCGCTGCCCGCGACCGCCGCCTACGCCGCGCGCATCGAGGAGTGCGCCCGCGAGTGGCCCGCCGGGTACGTCGCCCACCACTACACCCGCTACCTCGGTGATCTGTCCGGCGGGCAGGTCATTCGCGGCACCGCCGAGAAGTTGTGGGATCTGCCGCGCCGCGGGGACGGGGTGCGCTTCTACGTCTTCGACGACATCCCCAACCCGGCGGCCTTCAAGCGGGAGTACCGCGCGCTGCTCGACCGGTTGCCGGTCGACGAACTCGAGCGCCGCCGAGTGCTCGACGAGGGCAAGCGCGCTTTCGAGCTCAACGCCGCGGTCTTCGCCGAACTGGCCGCGGAGTTCCCGGTGCGCCGGCCCTCCTGAGCCGCTAGCGCAGGCGTTCGTGCCGGGGGAACAGCGCTCGCCCCGCCTCCTGCGCCGCCTCCGACAGCATCCGCGCCAGCCGCGCGGTGTCCAGGGCGCCGCGTTCCCCACCGACGTGACCGGACAGCGACAGCGCCGCGGCCGCCGCGCCGCGGCCGCGCACCGGCACCGCGACACAGCACACGCCGTCCACCGATTCCTCGTTGTCGACGGCGACGCCGCCCTGGCGCACCCGCACCCGGGCCAGCTCGCGATGCAGTTCCGCGCGGTCGCCGATGGTGCGCGCCGTCAGCTGGGGCAGCTTCTCGCGCAGCGCGGCCTCGACGATGCTGGGCTCCAACGTGGCGAGCAACGCCTTGCCGAGCGCGGTGCTGTGCGCGGGCAGGCGGGCGCCGAGCCGGGTCGGGATCGCGGCGGCCTGCCGTCCGCCCGCCTTGTCCAGGCACAGCACGTCGCGACCGTCGAGGACGGCCAGGTGTCCGGCCATCCCGGTGCGCTGGCACAGATCCTGCAACAGCGGGCTCACCGCCTCGCGGATCTCGTTGTGGTCGGCGGCGAGGCCGCCGAGCTCGAAGGCGCGCAGACCGAGCCGGTAGCCGCCGGGCGCGTGCGCGAGCCAGCGCAACCGCACCATCTGGTCGAGGATGCGGTGCACGGTCGACCGCGGTAGCCCGGTGCGCTCGGCGACGCCGAGCAGGGTGACGGTCGGGGTGTCGGCGTCGAAGGCGTCCAGGATCGCCGTCATCCGCTCGATCATCGATACCGGCGGCGCCGCCCGGCCCGCCCCCGCCCACCCGGATTCGGGATGGCTCACCATCTCGACCGACATGACGCACCTCTCTTCGTACCGCGGGGCCAGCATAAGAGGAATGTGCCGGGGCGGGCGGGGTTCGGGCCGTTTCCGCCGCCGCTCAGCTCGTGCGCTCGCGCAGCCACTCCCGGGTGTAGCGCTCGGCGAGCAGCGGCAGGAAGTTGTCGAGGGTGGCGTGGTCGGCGATGTGCTCGTAGGTGTCCTGTAGGAACTGTTCGATCTCCGCGTCCGGGACGGCACCGCCGAACTCGCGCTCGAGCCGGTCGGCGGCCATCTTCAGGGCCAGGTCGTGATCGAGGCTGGGTGCGGTCACTGGTGTGCTCCTCCGCGTGTGTGTCGGATCGGTCCCCGGTGGCCACGGCGCCGGTTCCGGCGCAGGCGGCCGTTCCTCGGGTACCCCGCGGGACGCCGCGCTATCCCCGGCCTCGCTTCGCGCCACAAATTAGAACACGTTCTTGTCGAGTGGCGCAGGGCGTGCCAGGCTGAGCGGATGGATCTGGCAGCAATCGAAGACGTGCGCAGGCTCAAGTACCGCTACTTCCGCACGCTCGACCTCAAACTCTGGGACGAGTTCGCCGACACCCTGGCCGAGGACGCCGTCGGCCGCTACGGCACGCACGCCCTCGGCGAGCCGCTGGCGTTCGAGGGCCGCGCGGCCATCACCGAATTCATGCGCGCGAACCTGGGCCCCGCCATCGTCACGGTACACATCGCCCACCATCCCGAGATCACCGTCGACGGCGACACCGCCACCGGTTCGTGGGCCTTCGAAGACACCGTGATCGCCACCGAATTCGGCGCGCTGATCCGCGGCGCGGGCTACTACAGCGACCGCTACCGCCGCGACGCCGACGGCAACTGGCGCATCGTGGAAACCGGGTACCGGCGCATCTACGAGTCCAGCCAGTCGCTGGCCGACACACCGAGTTTCGCGTTGCTGTCGAACATGTGGGCCACCCCGACCGGGCAGTAACCTGCCTGCGATGCGCGACCGTGTGCGTTGCTGGGTAAGGTGACCGGTCGACGGTAACGCTTGCGGCGGCGGCGTTTCCGGGGAATAGTCCGTTCGGATACCCACACGAAAGGTCCGAGGATGGCAATCCGGTTCCGGCGTCGATCCGGGCGCGCGTTCGCGCTCGCCGCGGTCGTCCTGTCGCTGCTCGCGCCTGCCGCGGGCGCCGACGAGGGTGCCGACATCGCCTACGTTCCGGTCATGGGCGAGGGCGCGGTGCTCGTCGTCGACACCGCCGCCGACCAGGTACGGGCCCGCATCGACGGTGTCGGGGCGCAGGCCGCGGCCGTCGCCGCCGCCCGCGACGGCAGGCAGCTGTACGTGCAGTCGGCCAATCCGCCGTTCACCGGGCCGGACGACATCGCCGTGGTGGACCGGACCAGCAACACCGTCACCGCCCGCATCCCGATCAGCGGCACCGACGGCATGACCGAGCCGATCGCCGACCCGGTGCGCGACCGCGTCTACGTCTTCACCGCGCGTCCGTCGATCGACGTGCTGGACACGGTGAGCAACACCCTGGTGCGCTCGATGCCGTTGCCCGCCATCCCCTTCGCCGCCGCCATCTCCCCCGACGGCGGCAAGCTGTACACCGTCTTCGCCGACTCGACCGCCGCCGTGTTCGATCCGGAGACCGGCTTCCAGGTGGGCGAGCGGATCCAGATCGACGGCTCGCTACCCGCCTCCGCGGCGGTCTCCCCCGACGGCCGCAAGCTCTACACGCTCAACGTGCTCGGCGACAACGTCTCGGTGATCGACACCCAGAGCTGGACCCGGTTGGGCGCCATCGCCTTCGCGCCCGGCAGCGCACCGGTGGCGGGCGCGATCAGCCCGGACGGGACGCGGCTGATGGTGGCGACCCTCGGCGCGGACGCGGTCCAGGTCATCGATCTCGCCGCCGACCGGGTCACCGGCACCGTGCCCGTGGACGCGCCGCTGTCGGTGGGCTTCACCGCCGACGGCGCCAAGATGTACGTCGGCAGCCTCGGCACGCACGTCGCCGCGCCGTTCACGGTGCCCGCGGCCGCGCTCGACGCCACCACCCTGCTGCACACCTATCTGCGGACCGACCCGCACGCGGGCGCGCTGGTGCCCTTCCACACCGCCACATGGCAACCGGCGGGCGCCCCCATCCCCACCGGTTCCGGCCCCGCCTCCGGCGCCTTCCTCGACTGAACGAGCCGGAGCGACACCGCGTTCCGGACCGACCCCCCGCGTTCCGGCGGCCGATGAGGTGACCGCCGGAACGCATCGGAGAGCGCCGGGCTCTCCGATCAGGAGGGTGGTACGGCGGGCCGCGTGATCAACGGCAGGTCGAGCGCGGTCAGCAGGCCCGGTGGTGCGGCGACGACCGCGGGCACGGCGTTGACGATGCGCATCGCGGTGGCCAGCAGGGTGGCGAAGTTGTGGTCGCCGCGCGGGCTCGACGTCACCAGGTCCAGCACGTAGCTCGGGTCGCCGGTGAGCTCGACCCGATAGCAGCCCTGCGGATGCGGCGGCTGCGGCCAGTCCGGGCACAGATCGGGTCGCAGCCGGGTGACGTGTTCGAGCACCGTCACCGCCCGGTCCCCCACCATGCCGCGCACCTCGAATCGCAGTGCGGCGGCGGTGCCTTCGGCGATGTGGCCGGTGGCGATGTCGAAAGACTCCGGTGCGGGCACCCGCTCGTAGGTCTCGGTCACCGCGTCCAGCCGCACCCCGATACCCGCGGCGAGCTGACGCACCACACTGCCCCATGCCAGCGACAGCACGCCGGGCTGCAACAGCATCGGGGTCTCGTCCATCGGCTTGCCGAAGCCCATGATGTCGACCATCACCGCGCGGTTGTCGTAGCTGGCGTAGTCGACGATCTCCAGGCAGCGCAGCTGGTCGATGCGCAGGCAGGTGCCCGCCAGCGCCAGCGGCAGCAGATCGTTGGCGAAACCGGGGTCGATCCCGTTGACCCACAACGAGGCACCACCGTCGGCGGCGGCGCGCAGCACCGGCTGCAGCAGGTCGTCGGGGAGCACGTCGTAGGGGTATTGGAAGAACACCGGGGCGCAGGCCACCACGTTCACCCCGGCGGCGAGCAGGGTGCGCAGGTCCTCGACGGCCTCCAGCAGCCGGTTGTCGGTCATGGCGCAGTAGACGACGCAGTCCGGGCGCAGGGCCAGGATCTCGGCGACGTCGGCGGTGGCGGTCACGCCGGTCGGGGTGTCCAGGCCCGCGAGGGCGGCGGCGTCCTTGCCCGCCTTGTCGGGTCCGGAGACGTGGACGCCGACCAGGTCCAGGTCGGGGGCGGCGATGATGCCGGCCAGCGCATGCCTGCCGACATTGCCGGTGCCCCACTGCACGACTCGTACGCTCATGGTCACAGGTCCGGGATCGGGATGGCGAGATTGGGCTGGATCAGACCGCCGTCGGGTTCGAGCACCTTGCCGGTGAGGTACTTCCCGGCGGGCGAGACCAGATACAGGGCGGCCGCGGCGATGTCGGCGGGCTCGCCGATGGTGTGCAGCGGGGTCTTCGTCTCGAGTTCGGTGCGCAGTTGCTCGTTGCCCGCGACCACCTCGAGCGACGAGGTGAGGATCGAGCCGGGGGCGATCGCGTTCACCCGGATGCGCGGATTCAGGTCCAGCGCGGCCAGTTTCGTGTAGTGCGCGAGCGCGGCCTTGGCGGTGCCGTAGGCGGCGAAGGCGCGACCGGGCAGGCGGCCCATGGTCGAGGTGATGTTGACGATCGAGCCGCCGTCCGCGGTGGCCAGCATGTGCGGCACGGCGGCGCGGATCAGCGCGTGCGCGTTGGCGACGTTGAAGGTGAACGCCTCGATCATCGCCTGCGGGGTGGTGTCCAGCAGCGGCGAGGGCATGGCGCCGCCGACATTGTTGACCACGATGTCGAGCCTGCCGAACCGCTGCACGGCCGCCTCGGCGAGCCCGGCGGCGGTCTCGGGGTCGCTCAGGTCGGCGGCAACGACGTGCGCCTGCCTGCCCGCGGCCGTGATCTGCTCGGCCACCTCGTCGAGTTGTTGCTTGGTGCGCGCCGCGATCAGCACGTCGGCGCCCGCCTCGGCGAAGGCCACGGCGATGGCGCGGCCCAGGCCGCGGCCCGCGCCGGTGACGACGGCGACCTGCCCGTCTATCCGGAATCGGTCGAGAATCATGTGTGCTCCGATCGGCGCCGCATGCGGCGGCGGTAGACGACGTCGAATACTGATGACGAATATTCGACAGGTGATGTTCTATATTCGTCATCGTAGGTCGGTGCCAGGAACGGACACAAGGGGTTCGCCGATGACGGACACGCAGACGGGCGCGGTGCGCTCGCCCTCCCCGCCGACGCGGCGGGTGGTCGAGATCCTGACGTTGCTCGCCGGTGCGGCCGAGCCGCTTCCCGTGGCCGCCATCGCCGAACGCCTGGGCATCGCCCGCGCCACCGCCACGGCCGTGCTGGCCGAACTCGATCTCGCGGGCTGGGCCGTGCGGGTGCCCGATCGCGGGTACCGGCTCGGACCCGGCCTGCTCACCCTCACGGGCCCGCTGCTGCCGCCCGAGATCGGGGACATACTCCAGGAACTGGCCACCGAGGCGGGCTGCGGCGCGACGCTGAGCCGCATCGAACCCGACGCGCTGACGGTGCTCGACGTCCGGCACGGCCCGGACCGGATGGTGCCGGGAATCCCGGTCGGCCACCGGATTCCACTGCGGTTCCCGGCCGGGGCGGCGGTGATGCCGTGGCGGCCCGCCGCCGAGCAGAACACCTGGCTGGCCACCACCGCCGACGCCGACCGACGGACCGCGGGCGCGCTGCTCACCCTGGTGAAGGACCGCGGCGTCGCCGTGTTCCGTCCCCGCTCCGACGACGCAGGCACCGTGGACCTGCTCGCCGACCTGCTCGCGGCCGTGGGCACCGAACTGCTGCACCCGCACCTGCGCACCCGGGCCCTGCGCCAGCTCACCGCCCTCACCGCGCGTCCCTTCACCCGGCACGAGCTCGACGGTGACGAGCAGCTGCCGCTGAGCTACCTGGCCGCGCCGGTGTTCGACGGCGCGGGCACGGCCGCCTACGAGGTGCAGCTCGGACCGCTGCGTGCGACGACCACAAGGGCAGATCGGGACCGGTACATCGCCATCACCCTGGCGGCCGCCCGGGCGCTGACCGCCGCGCTGAGCGGGTGAGCCGACGCTCCGCGCGCCGCTAGCCGGGCGGCGGGTCGGCCGGGGCGCCGTCGTCGCCCAACAGTTCGTCGGCCCGGCGGAGCGCGTCGTCGAGTCCGTCCTCGAACTCGGCGAGCGCGTCGAGAAGTCCGAAGCCGTCGAGCAATTCGCTCATCTCGCCGCGGACGGTCTCGAGTTCGGCGATCGCGGGGTCGATGCGCGACCACGCCGGGGACTCGTGCCAGCGGTCGTCCCGAGCGAGCCAGGCGACCAGGATGTCGCGCACCCAGCGGTGATCGGCGGTGTACAGCTCGTACCGGTCACCGCCCGCGCGCCGGTATCGCAGGTGGTAGAGCGCCTCGGGAAGGTACTCCGCCCGGATCCAATCGTCCTCGGCCCGCGCGAGTTCCAGGTGGGGACGGCCCTCGCCGGGGTCCGGTGCGCGGGATTCGGGACGCATCGGGTCAGTCTGCCCGATTCCGCGCCGGGCGGCACCGCGGCGGCCGGCGCCCCGGTTACCCTCGGAGCGTGACGTGGACCGCGCCCGAAGTGACCCGCACCAGCGCCCCGACCGACGGCGGCGAGCGAGAGTTGTTGCAGGGCTGGCTCGATCGGCATCGGCGCACGCTGCTGTGGAAGTGCGCGGGACTGGACGCCGCCGCCCTGCGCCGCCGCGCCGTGCCGCCGTCACGGATGTCGCTGCTCGGCCTCGTCCGGCACATGAGCGAGGTCGAACGCGGCTGGTTCCGCCTCGCCGCCGCCGAGACCGACCTCGACCACCTCTACTGCAGCGAGGCGAATCCCAGCGGCGATTTCGAGGACATCGACGACGCCGACCCGCGCGCGGCCTTCGCCACCTACCACGCCGAGGTGGCCGCGGCCGACGCCGCGATGGCGCCCCTGCCCCTCGACCACACCTTCGTCTTCCCCCGCGGCGGAACCGGCACCCGCTACACCGTCCGCTGGGTCTACCTGCACATGATCGAGGAGTACGCCCGCCACAACGGCCACGCCGACCTGCTGCGCGAACGCATCGACGGGCGCACCGGCGACTGAGGCCCTGCCCGACCCACCGGCCGCCGGATGTGCTTCCATGGAGGCAACTCCTCAGACAAGTAGAGAGGCAGGGTGATGGTCCCGCAGGTGAGACGGCATCCGCTGGCCGCGCAGACGGCCGAGCTGTTGCTCGAACGGATCCGTGCCGGCGAATGGGCGCTCGGGCACCGGTTGCCCGGCGAGACGACACTGGCGGCCCAGCTCGGCGTCGGCCGCTCGACGGTGCGCGAAGCGATCCGCGAACTCGCGGGCAAGGGCGTGCTCGACAGCAGGCAGGGCGCCGGGGTGTTCGTCACCGCCCTGGACGTGACCGAGGACTGGGACGCGATGCTGCGCCGGGCCGACATCGCCGCCGTGATCGAGGCACGCATCGCCATCGAGGCCGAGGCCGCCGCGCTCGCCGCCCGGCGGCGCACCCCCGCCGACCTGCGCGCGCTGCGGCGCAGCCTGGCCGCGCGCGAACCGCACGGGGAGCCGATCCCCGACCACGTCGACGCCGACATGGCCTTTCATCGCACCGTGGTCGTCGCCGCGCACAACGACGTGCTCACGCAACTGTTCGACACCTTCCTCCCCCGGCTGCGCCCGGCCATGATCGACATGCTCGCCATCCGCCCGGTCCCCTCCGAACAGGCCGACCATGCCGCGCACGCCCGCCTGGTCGAGGCGATCGCGGCCGGCGATCCCACCGCGGCAGCGGAATTCAGCCGCGCCCACCTCACCCAGCTGAAGGCGGCCTTCGCATGACCGACCCGGTGCTCGAACTGATCGATGTGACCTTCCGGCGCGAGGGCCGCACCATCCTGCACGGCATCTCGCTCACCGTGCGTCCCGGCGAGCGCTGGGCGCTGCTCGGCCCCAACGGCGCGGGCAAATCCACGCTGCTCGGTTTCTGTGCCGCGAACACCTTCCCGACCACCGGCACCGTGCGCGTGCTCGGGCAGCAACTGGGCCGGGTGGAACTGGCGCGGCTGCGCCACGACATCGGCCACGTGAACCCGCGTCATCCGCTGCGCTCCCCGCTGAGCATTCGCGAGGTCGTGCTCACCGGGCTCACCGCGACCGTGGATCTGCCGATGCGCTGGACCCCCGGCGCCGACGACCTGCGGCGGGCGGAGGAGATGATCGACACGGTCGGCCTGTCCGGCAAGGCCGACAACGGGTGGCCCACCCTCTCCCAGGGCGAACGTGGCCGGGCCCTGATCGCCCGCGCCCTCGTCGCCGAACCCCGCCTGCTGCTGTTCGACGAGCCGACCACCGGCCTGGACGTGGCCGCCCGCGAACAACTCCTGGAGACGATCGCCCGCCTGGACGACACCCATCCCGACGTCGCCTCGATCCTGGTCACCCACCATCTCGAAGAACTGCCGACCACCACCACCCACGCCCTGCTCATCGCCGACGGCCGTACCGTCGCCGCCGGTCCCGCCGCCGACACCATCACCACCGCGACCGTCACCGCGGCCTTCGACCACCCCGTCGAGGTCGGCTACGACCGCGGCCGCTGGAGCGCCCGCGCGCAGGCCGAACCGCTGCGCGCCTACGCGGGCTGAACCGGCGCGGCCGCACCTCACCCGCCGGCCACCAGCGCGGGGGTGAGCGCGGTCGGATCCGTCACCAGCGCGCTCGCCAGTGCCCGCGCGTCCGGGTCCAGCGGGTACTCGGGCCGGGGCACGGCGATCACCCGCATGCCCGCCGCGTGCGCGGAGCGCAGGCCGTTGCTCGAATCCTCCACCGCCGCACAGGCTTGCGGCGCGACACCGAGCTTGTCGGCGACGGCCAGGTACACATCGGGTGCGGGCTTGCCGCGCGCGACCTCCTCGGTGGACAACGTCACCGTGAAGTGCTCGATCAGCCCGGTGCGGCCGAGGACGGTGTCGATCAGCGCGCGCGGGGAGGAACTGGCCAGGCCGAGCGGAAAGTTCTCGCTCATCCGCCGCACCGCCTCGACGGCGCCGGGCAGCAGCGGCACCGCGCGGTCGTAGTGCTGCGACATCAGCGCGATCACCTCGGCGGCGACCCGGTCGGGTGGCGCGTCGACACCGAGCTCCCGGCTGAGGTAGGCCGACCACTCCCCCGTGCTCATGCCCATCAGCCTGCGCTGGGTGTCCGGTTGCCAGGTGCCGCCGTGGTCGGCGATGTAGGCGCGGCGCACCCGCTCCCACACCGGTTCGGAATCGATGAGGACGCCGTCCATGTCGAACACGACCGCTGTGATCTGCATCGCCCTGCCACACCCCTTCGCCGTCGGGACACCAACCACGGTGCTCGACGCCCAGCGTAGAGGCCGTGGCGGGCGCCACCCACCGGTCGGCGCCCGGCAACCAACCGGATACCGTTGTCCTCATGACCGAGGACCACACCGCCGACCCGCTGCCCACCGCCGAGCACCACGAGGGCGGCTTCCGGCCGATGTGGGAGCAGATGGTGCGCGACTCCGATTTCAGCCGGGGCGGACCCTACTTCGGCGAATTCGTCGAGCAGGTGCGCATCCTCATGGACCAGGCCCGGGTCGCCGCCCCCTCCGACGACCTGGCGCTGGAACTGATCGGCCAGCTCAAGGAACTCAACGCCAAGCTGGCCGACGCGGTGGTGGACGAGTGGTCGACCCCGACCTGGACCCGCCACGATCTGCCCGCCCGCGGCAACGTCACGCTGCCGCCCTTCCGGGTGCAGCGGGCCAGCCGCAAGGGCGTGGAAACCGCCATCACCTTCCGCACCTTCCACCTCGGCGGCAACGCGGCCGCGCACGGCGGCCAGATGGCCGTCGGCTTCGACGAGCTGTGCGGCATGGCCGCGGCCATCCACGCCGGTTCGGTCACCCGCACCGCCTCGCTGACCATCGACTACCGCTCCATCACCCCGCTCGACAAGGAGCTCACGCTGCGGTCGTGGGTGGAGAACCAGGAAGGCCGCAAGGTGTGGGTGCGCGCCACCCTGCACGACGGCGAACGCCTGTGCGCCGAGGCGCACGGGCTGTTCATCGTGCTGCGGCCCGGTCAGGCCTGATCACCGGTCGGGAAAGTACACCGCCCGGTAGTCGGCGAACCGCTCGTCGACCTGATCGGCGGTGAGGCCGAACTCGGCGAGAGTGTACTGGTGGGCGGGCCGCGCCGCTCCCGAGGTGGATTCGCCGTGCAGTGCCCGCATGGCCGACTCGGCCTCGGCGGTGAAGGTCATCCCGAACCGGTCGTAGATGCCGCCGATGGCGCCGATCGGGTCGGCGACGAAGTCGTCGTAGTAGACGTCGGCGAACTGCGCCTGGTCGTAGCGCTTGCGGTCCTCCTGGAATCGGTGGGCCCCGCGCGCCCACAGGTCCAGCTGGGTCTCGCCGACGACCGGCCCGCGGAACTTCTCCGACCAGCCCTCGGTGGCCTTCTCGTTGAGGCTGCACACCGAGGCGATGATGGTGCGCGGATCGCGGTGCATCTGCACGACGAGTGCGTCCGGGTAGACGGCCATGAGCGCGTCGAGGGCGAACAGGTGGCTGGGATTCTTCAGCACCCAGCGCTTCTCGGCGTCGGGCAGCCCGATCAGTTGCAGGTTGCGCTTGTGCCTGCGATAGGCGGGCGTCCAGTCCTGCTCGCGCAACCACGTGGAGTAGGTGGGCAGGTAGGCCAGGCATTCGTAGGACACCGACATCGCCGACTGGCGCAGCAACTGCCAGCACTCCTCCACCTGGTCGGCGGAGATGTGGTGGACACCCATGAATTCCGGGTGTTCGACGTGGTGTTTGGCGAAGGCCGCTTCGATCCGCTGATACACCGGGTTCTCGGCCCAGGTCTCCCGCGGCGGGCGCGGCTGCGGCATCTCGGTCAGCCACATCTCCAGGCCCTGATGCGCCGGGTCGGCCTCGAGCAACCGGTGCACCGCCGTGGTGCCCGACCGCGGCAGGCCGGTGACGAAGACCGGTCGCTCGACGGCGACCTCGGCGTGCTCGGGGTGCCGTTGCCAGGCGTTCTCGCTGAGCAGCCGGGCGATCAGCGCGCCGCGCAGGAAGGCGCGGTTGACCTTGTTGCCGAAGGGGGTCAGCTCCGCGTCGCGGTGGTAGGAGTCGAGCAGCACGCCCAGCCCCTCGCGGTAGTCGTCGGTGCCGAAGTCGTCGAGCCCGACCACCTTGCTCGCCGAGGCGTGCAGATCCTCGACGGTGCCGACGTCGTCCCTGCCGATCATGTCCTGTGTTCTCCTCATCAGTGGTGGTACTCGCCCGCGTTGACGTCCAGGCACGCGCCGGTGATCGCCCGCGCCAGCGACGAGGCGAAGAACACGACCGCGTCGGCGATCTCGTCGGGTTCGGGCAGCTTGCGCAGGTCGATGGTGCTCGCGGTCTCGGCGTAGACCTCCTCGGCGGTGATGCCGCGCTGCTCGGCCAGGTAGTTGAAGTACCACTTCAGGTTGTCGGCCCAGATATAGCCCGGCGCCACGGAATTGACGCGGATGCCCTGCGGGCCCAGCTCGGTGGCCAGGCTCTGGGCGAGTGCGAGCAGGCTCGACTTGGCCATCTTGTAGGGGCCGAAGGTGCGCCGGGAGTGGTGCAGCACGGCCGAATTGATCATCACCACCGAGCCGGTGGACGCGGCGAGGTCGGGGATGAAGGCGCGGGTCAGCCGCAGCGCCGCCAGCACGTTGGTCTCGAAGCCCGCGCGCACCTGGTCGAGGTCGACCTCGGCCAGGTCGGCCAGCGGCGGGATGGCGAACGCGTTGTTCACCACGGTGTCCACCCGGCCGAACTCCGCGCGGGTGGTCTCCACCAGGGCGCGCACCGCGTCCTCGTTCCTGATGTCGGTGGGCACCGCCAGGGCCCGCCTGCCCAGCTCGCCGATCTCCTTCGCCACCTCGGTGAGCCGCGATTCGGTCCGCGAGGCCAGCACCACGTCGGCGCCGGCCTTGGCGCTCTGCACCGCGATCGCCCGGCCCAGTCCCGGACCCACGCCGGAGACGACGACCACCTTGTCCTGCAACAACATCAGCCCAGCATCCTCTCCGCGACCGCGACCTGACGCGCGGCGATCCGCGCCTTCCACTCCTCGGGGGTGACCCGGGCGTCCTCGTAGTAGGGCAGCCGCGCGGGCAGCTCGTCCATCGGCACGATCTCCACGGTCGGGCCGTCCTCGGGTTTCAGTTCCCGGGAGAGCCGCTGCCAGCGGAACTGGAGGTAGCCGCGGGCGTGCCCGGTGCGTTCGATCCAGTTGACCAGGCCGGGGTCGCGTTCGGCGACGACCAGCCGGATCATGCCGTCCGGGTCCACCCGGGCCTGGTCGGCGTTGAGGCTGGTCTGGTGGTTGATGTAGTCCAGCGAGATGTACCACATGCTGCCCAGCTGGAAGCCCTGGTAGGGCGCGTCCGACTTCGGGACGGTGATGATCATCGCCTGGTCGTCGGTGAGGTCGTAGTGGCCGACCGAGGAGAACTGGGTGGCCAGGCCACCGGGGGTGGGGCGCGGTTCGGTCATCGTGTTCACCGGCAGGTTCAGGTAGAACCACTCGGGGAAGGCCAGGAAGGTCCGCAGCCGGGAGACCAGCATCTTGCCCGCGATCTCGTACCGCTTGGCGAGCAGATCGCGGCTGGGCGCGGGCGGCGCCACACCGATGGTGTCGACGCGCTGGATGCGCAGGCTGCCCGGCCGCTCGGACCAGTCCCCGAACACCTCGCGGACCACGAGCATGGCCGAATCCTCGGCCAGGTGCACGTAACCGCGACGGCCGGGCCCGGGCCCGAGGCGCAGTTCGTAGCTGCCGTCCGGGGCGATGTCGAGTTCGCGGTCGTCGAAGGCCGTCTCGCTGTCGGGCACGTCGACCGGGGAGTAGTTGCCGTTGAGCACCTGGAAGCTCAGATCGCGGGTGGTGCCCCGGCGCCCGGTGACGACGTATTCGGCGTCCGGGCGCAGGAACGTGTGGAAGTAGAGGGTGTCCGGATTGTCCAGACCCATCTTGGTGTATTGCGCCGTGGAGCGGGCGAAGAACGGGAAATCCCGGTCGTAGGCCCACGCGAGCTGCATGCAGGCGCGGATACTGCCCGCGAGGTAGTCGTAGCCCTCGACGAGATCCTGCTCGGTCCGGATATGCGGCGCTTCGGTGATGATCTGCTCGGCGGCGGCCATGGCGTCCGCGAACGGTTGGGTCAGCAAGAGGCTCTCTCCGGTGTTCCAGATATGTACCGCTCTGGTACATTTCGATGGAAGCAAGATTAGAACCTGTTCTAGGAGTTGTCCATGACCGCGCGCAGATCCGCACCGACCGCCCGGGTGATCCAGGTGCTGGACTTCCTCGTCGAGCAGCGCGGCAAGCGCTTCGGCCTCTCGGAGCTGGCGCGGGCGCTCGACCTGGCCAAGCCCACCTGCCTGGGCATCCTCAACGAGCTCACCGCCGCCGGCTACCTGGTGCGCGACCCGCACCTGCACACCTACGGCCTCGGCCCCGCCCTCATCGCCGCGGGCCGGGTGGCCCAGGACAGCTTCGCCATCTCCGCCATCGCCCGCGCCGAGCTGGCGAAACTCAGCGAGACCTACCGCACCACCTGCACCGCCTCGGCGGTGGTCGGCGACCGGATCTCGGTGCTGGAGAGCACCGGCCCGGGCATGGTGAAGGTGGGCGCGTCCTATCACTTCGCCCCGCCGGTGGGCCTGATGTACGTGCTCTGGGACCACGACGCGGCACTCGACGCCTGGCTCGCCCTGCCGCCTGCGGTCCCGCTGGAACAGGACGAGACACGGTTGCGCCAGGTGGTGGCCGAGTGCCGGGAGCGCGGCTACCTGGTGGAGAGCCTCACCGCGGCCGGGCGGCGGCTCTACGCGCTACTGGCCGGTGTCGCCGACCGAGACCTGCCCGCCGAGCTGCGCGAGATCGTCGGTGAACTGGTCACCAGCCTGGGCGAACGGGTCTACCTCGGCGCGGATCTTCGCCCGCGCAAGGAACATCCGGTGAGCCTGCTGGCCGCCCCGACCTACGGCGGGGACGGCAGGCAGAACATGGTGCTGACGATGTACGTGGGCGCCTCGATCACCGGCGCGGAGATCCACCGCCGCGGCAGCGCGCTGGTGGCCGCGGCCGACGCGGTGACCGCCGCCTCGGGCGGACGCAAGCCCGCGCGCACCCATTGACCTAACACAGAAACGTGTTCTAGTTTTCAAGCGTGAGCCAGTACGCGAAGTCGACGGCGAACACCTACGAGCTGCCCCATCTGGACACGCTCGAGGCCGAGTCGGCACACATATTCCGGGAAGTCGCGGCAACCTTCGAACGGCCGGTGCTGCTGTTCTCCGGCGGCAAGGATTCGGTGGTGATGCTGCACCTGGCGGCCAAGGCCTTCTGGCCGGCGCCGCTGCCGTTCCCGGTGCTGCACATCGACACCGGGCACAACTTCGACGAGGTGATCGAGTTCCGCGATCGCACCGTCGAGCGCCTGGGCCTGCGGCTGTTGGTCGGGCGGGTGCAGGACGACATCGACGCGGGCCGGGTGGTCGAGGAGACCGGGCCGCGCGCCTCCCGCAACCGGTTGCAGACCGCCACCCTGCTGCGCACGATCCGCGAGGGCGGATTCGACGCGGTGTTCGGTGGCGCGCGCCGCGACGAGGAGAAGGCCCGCGCAAAGGAGCGCGTGTTCAGCTTCCGCGACGCCTACGGCCAGTGGGAACCGCGCAACCAGCGCCCCGAACTGTGGAACCTCTACAACGGCAGGCATCGCCGCGGCGAACACATCCGGGTGTTCCCGTTGTCGAACTGGACCGAACTCGACATCTGGAGCTACATCGCCGCCGAGGGCATCGACCTGCCCCCGCTGTACTACGCGCATCGCAGGCCGGTGGTGCAGCGCGACGGAATGCTGTTGGCGCACACCAGGTTCCTGCACCTGCTCGACGGCGAGCAGCCCTACGAGGCCACCGTGCGGTTCCGCACCGTCGGTGACGCCACCTGCACCGGCTGCGTCGAGTCGGCCGCCGCCACCCCCGCGGAGGTGGTGGCCGAGGTCGCCGCCGCGCGGATCACCGAACGGGGCGCCACCCGCGCCGACGACCGCATCTCCGAGGCGGGCATGGAAGATCGCAAACGAGAAGGGTACTTCTGATGGCCGCCACCACCCTGTTGCGCCTGGCCACCGCGGGCAGCGTCGACGACGGCAAATCCACCCTCATCGGCAGGCTGCTCTACGACTCCAAGAGCCTGTTCACCGATCAGCTCGCCGCCGTGGAGCGCACCAGCCGCGACCGCGGCGACGCCTACCCCGACCTCGCGCTGCTCACCGACGGCCTGCGCGCCGAACGCGAACAGGGCATCACCATCGACGTCGCGCACCGCTACTTCGCCACGCCGCGGCGCAAATTCATCATCGCCGACACCCCCGGCCACATCCAGTACACCCGCAACATGGTCACCGGGGCCTCCACCGCCGACGTCGCGCTGATCCTGGTGGACGCCCGCAAGGGCGTGGTGGAGCAGACGCGCAGGCACGCGTTCCTGGCGAGCCTGCTCGGCATCGGGCACCTGGTGCTGTGCGTGAACAAGATGGATCTGGTCGACTGGTCCGGGCAGCGGTTCGGCGAAATCCGCGACGAATTCGCCGGTTTCGCCACCAAACTCGACGTCACCGACCTCAGCTTCATCCCGGTGTCGGCCCTGCAGGGCGACAACATCGTGCACCGCGGCGCGAACATGCCGTGGTACGAGGGCACTCCCCTGCTGCACCACCTCGAGGAGGTGCACATCGCCTCCGACCGCAACCTAATCGACGCCCGTTTCCCCGTGCAGTACGTGACCCGCAGCCACGCCAAGGACTTCCGCGGCTACGCGGGCACCGTCGCGGGCGGGGTGTTCAAGCCCGGCGACGAGGTGACGGTGCTGCCCTCGGGACTGTCCACCACGGTGGCCGCGATCTGGGGGCCGGGCGGCAAGCCGGTCACGGAGGCGTTTCCGCCGCAGGCGGTCACCGTGCAGCTGAGCGATCAGCTCGACGTCTCCCGCGGCGACCTGATCTGCCGGCCCGCCAACCGCCCGCAGGTGGGCCGCGACATCGACGCGATGGTGTGCTGGTTCGCCGAGGACACCCAGCTCACCCCCGGCGCCCGCTACACCCTCCAGCACACCACCCGCTCGGTGACCGCCGAGATCCGCCGCCTGGACTACCGGCTCGACATCAACACCCTGCACCGCGACGATTCGGCGCAGTCGTTGTCGCTCAACGAGATCGGGCGCATCCAGCTGCACACCCGCCAGCCGCTGCTGTTCGACCCCTACCGGCGCAACCGCACCACCGGCAGTTTCATCCTCGTCGACGACGCCACCGGCAACACCGTCGCCGCGGGCATGATCAGCGGCCCCACCCTGCCCACCACCCAGGTGGTGTGGCATTCCACCGCCGTCGGCAGGCAGGAGCGACCCACCCGCGGGGCCACGGTGTGGCTGACCGGCCTGTCCGGCTCCGGAAAGTCCACGGTGGCGGTGGAATTGGAGCGCAGGCTGGTCGCGGAGGGCCGTCCGGCCTTCCTCCTCGACGGCGACAACCTGCGGCACGGACTCAACGCCGATCTCGGCTTCTCCGCGGCCGACCGCGCCGAGAACGTGCGCCGGGTCGGCGAGGTCGCCCGCCTGTTCGCCGACGCGGGTGTCATCGCGGTGGTCTCCCTGATCAGCCCCTACCGCGCCGATCGCGAGCGGGCGCGCGCCGTGCACGAGGCGGCGGGCCTGCCGTTCGTCGAGGTGTTCGTGGACACGCCGCTGGAGATCTGCGAGTCGCGGGATCCGAAGGGGATGTACGCCAAGGCACGCGCCGGGGAGATCTCGGGGTTCACCGGCATCGATGATCCCTACGAGGCGCCGGAGTCCCCGGCGCTGGTGTTGCGTCCCGAGGACGGCGACCCGGCCGCGATGGCGCGGGCGATCCTGACGTTGCTGGAGGACCTGGCGTGACGGGCTGACTGCTACCGGCAGCAGTTCGGGTCGAGGACGACGCAGAGGGCGGCGAGTGCGTCGCGGTGGACGCGGTGCACGACCGTCATGCCCTGGCGTTCGGAGGTGACCAGCCCGGCTTTGCGGAGCTGACCCAGGTGGTGGCTGACCGTGGACTCGGCGAGGCCGACGGCTGCGGCCAGTTCTCCCCCGTTGCGTCCGGTGTCGGCCCCGGCCAGCAGCAGTGACACGAGCTTGACCCGGACCGGGTCGGCCAGCGCCTTCAACCGCAGCGCGACGTGCAGGGCCGCCTCGTCGTCGACCGGTCCGGCGGCGACCGGCGGGCAGCAGACCGGGGCGGTCATGTCGATGACGGGCAGTGCTTTCGGCATGACCCCATCCTACGCACTGTATTGACATATGTCGAAAAGGTGGCAGACTCATGCCTGTCCAGCTTTTCGACATATGTAAAACAGGTGGTGATTCCGATGTCCCGAGTCCAACTCGCGCTCAACGTCGACGATCTCGAGCAGGCGGTCGGCTTCTATTCGACGCTGTTCGGCGCCGAACCGGCCAAGCGCAAGCCCGGATACGCGAACTTCGCGATCGACGAGCCCCCGCTCAAACTGGTGCTCATCGAGAATCCCGGCCGGGGCGGCAGCGTGAACCACCTCGGCGTGGAGGTGGACTCCTCCGAGCAGGTGCACGCCGAGATCGCACGCCTGTCGCAGGCCGGCCTGTTCACCGAGGAGCAGATGGCCACGACGTGTTGCTTCGCCACCCAGGACAAGGTGTGGGTAACCGGTCCGGACGCGGAGCGATGGGAGGTGTACACGGTGCTGTCCGATACCGAACACTTCGGCGCCGCACCGGAATCGACCGAGCGGGATGATCGGCAGGCCGTGCGGGCGTGCTGCGGTTCCGGCGCGTCCGCCGAGGGAGACGGCGGGACCGAGCCGACCGTGTCGTGCTGCACGCCGTCCGCCGTGGGCTGACGGCCGCGACCGCCGGCGCACCCCGCGTTCCGCCGCGAGCACTCCGGCCGCTGCGGCGGCGGACCGCGCCTGCCCGCCCACGCCATGCCGATCAGGCGCGGTCCGGCACCAGTTCGGCGACGAGTTCTTCGATCCTGGCACGGATTTCGTCGCGGATGGGCCGTACCGCGTCGATCCCCTTGCCCGCCGGGTCGTCCAGTTTCCAGTCGCGGTAGGTGGTGCCGGGCAGCACCGGGCAGGCGTCGCCGCAGCCCATGGTGATGACCACATCGGCGGCGTCGACCGCCGCGTAGGTGAGCCGCTGCGGGCGGCGGCCGGCCAGGTCGAGGCCGACCTCCCGCATGGCCTCGACGGCGACCGGGTTGATGTGGTCGGCGGGATCGCTGCCGGCCGAATCCACCTCGACGGCAGCACCGGCGAGGTGGGCCAGGAATGCGGCGGCCATCTGCGAGCGTCCGGCGTTGTGGACACACACGAACAGGACGCGAGGCTTGTGGTTGCGCATCGCGGACGGGCCTTTCAGCTGGTGGGCATGTCGACGGTGGCCGGGGTCGGCCGGGATCCCCCGCCGGTGCGGAAGCGGGGGCGCAGGGCCAGCGAGACGTAGACCAGGGCGACCAGGACGGGGACTTCGATGAGGGGTCCGACGACACCGGCGAGAGCCTGGCCGGACGTGGCGCCGTAGGTGGCGACGGCGACGGCGATCGCGAGTTCGAAATTGTTGCCCGCGGCGGTGAACGCCAGCGTGGTGGTGCGCGCGTAACCGACTCCGAGCGCGGCGCCGAACAGATAGCCGCCACCCCACATGAGGGCGAAGTAGACCAGCAGCGGCAGCGCGATCCGGACCACGTCAAGCGGCTGGGCGGTGATCCGTTCGCCTTGGAGAGCGAACAGGACGACGATGGTGAACAGCAGGCCGTAGCGCGCCCACGGAGCGAGCGCGGGCAGCAGCAGGCCCTCGTACCAGTCGCGCCCCTTCGCCCGCTCCCCGAGTCGCCGGGTCAGGTAGCCCGCCGCCACCGGGACGCCGAGGAAGATCAGCACCGAGCGGGCGATCTGCCACGGCGAGGCGTCGATGGCGGCCTGCTCGAGGCCGAGCCTGCCGGGCAGGACCGACAGATAGAACCAGCCGAGCACGGCGAACATGAGCACCTGGAACACCGAGTTCAACGCGACGAGCACGGCGGCGGCCTCGCGGTCACCGCAGGCCAGATCGTTCCAGATGATCACCATCGCGATGCAGCGCGCGAGGCCGACGATGATCAACCCGGTGCGGTACTCGGGCAGGTCCGGCAGGAAGATCCAGGCCAGTGCGAACATCAGCGCGGGCCCCACGACCCAGTTCAGCAGCAGCGATCCGGCCAGCAGGCGACGATCACCGATGACGGTGTCGAGGCGGTCGTAGCGCACCTTCGCCAGCACCGGGTACATCATGATCAGCAGTCCCGCCGCGATGGGCAGCGAGATGCCGTCGATCTCGATCGCGCTCAGCACATCGCCGAGTCCCGGCACCAGCCGCCCGAGCAACAATCCCGCCGCCATGGCGGCGCCGATCCACACCGGCAGCAACCGGTCCGGTGTCGACAGCTTGCCCACCACCGCGTCCGGCGCGGTGGTCACGCGGGCACCTCGTCACCGCGGCGCGCCGGCACCGGCAGCACCTGCGACAACCGCGCGAAGGCACCGGGCACCACCCGGTAGTACACCCAGGACGCGCGCCGCTCGCTGGTCAGCAGGCCCGCCTCGCGCAGCACCTTGAGGTGGTGGGAGATGGTCGGCTGGGTCAGCTCGATCCCCGCCGAGAGATCACAGACGCACGCCTCCTGGTCCGCGCGGGAGGCGATCGAGCTGAGCAGCCGCAACCGCACCGGATCCGACAACGCCTTGAACACCACGGCCAGCTCGGCAGCGGCCTGCTCGCTCAGCGGCTCCCGCACCAGCGGAGCCGCCGGGCAGGCGTCGACGGGGGCCACCGGAAGCGACGGATTAGACATGCATCGATATTGACCGATGTCGAATCAATCGGCAAACCGGCGCGAATCCTCCGGCCCGCCGGCGACCCTTCACGGCGCCAGCACGTACTTCCCCCGGACCCCACCTTTGGCGACGGCGCGGTGCGCGGCGGCGGCCTCGCTCAGCGGGACCACGGCGTGCACGCGGGTGGGCAGGACGCCGCGCGCCGCGGCGTCGAGAAGTTCGGCGAGCCGTGCGGTGTCGGGGCGCGTCTCCACCACATCGACGGTGATGTCGCGTTCGGCGGCGGGCGCCATGCCGGGGCGCACGCCCAGATAGGTGCCGCCGTCCCGGACCAGGGCGAGGGCGGGCCCGCCCAGCGCGGCGGCGTCGGCCACGGCGTCGAAGCCCGGCGCGGGTGCGGTGGTGAACTCGGCGCCGAGGTCGCGGAGGAAGGGTTCGTCCTCGGCGCGGGCCAGGCCGGTGACCAGCCAGCCGCGGTCCCGGGCGAGCGGCACCAGATAGGCGCCGACGGTGCCCGCCGCGCCGGTGATCAGCAACCGGCCCGGCCCGTCGCCGAGCAACTCGGCCAGCTGCGACGCGGCCAGGCCGTTGATGCCGACGGTGGCGGCGGTCGGCAGGTCGAGCGCATCGGGCACGGGGGCGACGGCGGCGGCCGGGACGACGAGCTGTTCGGCGTAGGCGCCAAGGTCGCGGTCGAAGCCGGTGAGCACACCGGCGACCCTGGTGCCGACCGGCAGGTCGACACCCGCGCCGGCGGCGGCGACGGTCCCGGCGAAATCCCAGCCGATCCCGACATGATCGGGCTGGTGGATGAGGCCGAGTTGGTGGAAGAGCCCACCGACGGTGCTCAGATCCACCGGGTTGACCGTGGCGGCGGCGACGGCGACCCGCACCTCACCGGGTCCGGGTGCGGTGACGGGCAGCTCGATGAGCTCGATGGCGTCGGGTCCGCCCGGGGTGCGGACGACGGCGGCGCGGAAGGTGGGGGACATCGGGTCTCCTCTGGTGTGGAACGGCTGTCCACTCCACAATGGAGCGGTAACTCTCCCTCGGGAAGTAGGCACCTGAAAGTGCGTATGGCACCGAGGAGCACGAAAGGAGATCGGCCATGCCGACCATGACCGCCGCGCAACAGCGCGCCGAGGCACAGGCAGGGTACGACGCGTTCCTCGCGGGCTGCCCCAGCCGTCAGTTGCTCGAGCGCATCTCCGGCAAATGGGTGGCGTTGGTGCTGGCCGCCCTCGGCAGCGACGGCCCGCACCCGCCCGGCACACCGGCGGGTCGGCCGCGCGCGATGCGCTATTCCGAGTTGTCCCAGCGGCTGGCCGGCGTCAGCCAGAAGATGCTCACCCAGACGCTGCGCTCGCTCGAACGCGACGGCATGCTCACCCGCACGGTGACCCCGACCGTGCCGGTCACGGTCACCTATGAACTCACCGACCTCGGCCTGTCCCTGCACGGGGTCATGCGCGGCATCAAGCTCTGGGCCGAAGCGCACATGGACGAGGTGGTGGCGAACCGGGAGCGCTACGACGCCGAGAATCCGGATCGGTAACCCCACCCTTTTCGCGACACAGGCCGGGTAATGTATCAATCGCCGAACGGCCGACCCGGCCCCGAGAATCCACGAGAGGATGGACCCGTGCGTTCCGACCTGATCTCCCGCCGTGATCTGGAGTTCCTGCTGTACGAGTGGTTGCGGGTGGAGGAGCTGACCGGGCGGGAGCGGTTCGCCGACCATTCCCGGGAGACCTTCGACGGCTTCCTCGACCTGTGCGAGGACCTGGCCACCCGCTACTTCGCCCCGCACAACAAAGCCAACGACGCGCAGGAGCCGCGCTTCGACGGCGAGCGGGTGACGATCATCCCCGAGGTGAAGGACGCGGTGCAGGCGTTCGGCAAGGCGAACCTCGTCGGCGCCGCGATGGACGCCGAGGTCGGCGGCATGCAGTTGCCGTCGGTGGTGGAGGCGGCCGGGTTCGCCTGGTTCCAGGCCGCGAACGTGGGCACCGCGGGCTATGTGTTCCTCACCATCGGCAATGCGAATCTGCTTGCCGCGCACGGCAGCCCCGAGCAGGTGGACCGGTTCGTCAAGCCCATGGTGGAGGGCCGGTTCACCGGCACGATGTGCCTGTCGGAGCCGCAGGCGGGCTCCTCGCTGGCCGACATCGTGACCCGTGCCGAACCGCAGGAGGACGGCACCTATCGGCTGTTCGGGTCGAAGATGTGGATCTCCGGCGGCGATCACGAGCTGACCGAGAACATCGTGCACCTGGTGCTGGCCAAGATTCCGGGCGGCCCGGCGGGCACGAAGGGCATCTCGCTGTTCGTGGTGCCGAAATACCTGGTGGATGCGGACGGTTCGCTCGGTGCGCGCAACGACGTGACCCTCGCCGGACTCAATCACAAGATGGGCTACCGCGGCACCGTCAACACGGTGCTCAACTTCGGCGAGGGCAGGCACACGCCGGGCGGCGCGGCCGGGGCGGTCGGCTACCTGGTCGGCGAACCGCACCGGGGCCTGTCCTACATGTTCCACATGATGAACGAGGCCCGCCTCGGCGTCGGGCTCGGGGCGACCGCGCTGGGCTACACCGGGTACCTGAAGTCGCTGCGCTATGCCCGCGAGCGGCAGCAGGGCCGGGCGGTCACCGCCAAAGACCCGGCCACGCCGCAGATCCCGATCATCGAGCACGCCGACGTGAAGCGGATGCTGCTGGCGCAGAAGTCCTATGTGGAGGGCGCGCTGGCGCTGTTGCTCTACTGCAACCGCTTGGTGGACCTGGCCCGCACCGATCCGGCGTCGGCGCGCGAGCACACGCTGCTGCTGGAGATCCTCACCGGCGTCGCCAAGAGCTGGCCGTCGCAGTGGTGCCTGGAGGCCAACAATCTCGCCATCCAGGTGCACGGCGGCTACGGCTACACCCGTGAGTACGACGTGGAGCAGCACTACCGCGACAACCGGCTCAACCCCATCCACGAGGGCACCCACGGCATCCAGGGCATGGATCTGCTGGGCCGCAAGGTGATCCAGCACGAGGGCGCCTCGCTGCGGTTGCTCGCCCAGCGGATCGCGGCGAGCGTGGCGGCGGCCCGCGCGCTGGGCGGCGAGCCCGCCGAACTGGCCGAGGCCCTCGACGCGTCCTGGCAACGACTGGTCACCGTCACCACCGCCATGCTGTCGGCAGGCGACCCGGCGGCCACCATGGCCAACTCCACGATCTACCTGGAGGCCTTCGGGCACATCGTGCTGGCCTGGATCTGGCTCGAGCAGGCGGTCGCCGCGGCCGGGCACGACGGTGACTTCTACGCGGGCAAACGCGCCGCCGCCCGCTACTTCTTCCGTTACGAACTGCCCAGGACCGGGCCGCAGCTGGACCTGCTCGCCGGCCTCGACCGCACCACGCTGGAAATGCGCGACGCCTGGTTCTGAATTTCGCTCGGCCTGATCCGAACTCGAGACGCCCGGCCCCGGGTGGCGCAATGCCGCCGGAGCCGGGCGTTTGCGCAGGTGGATCGCCGGTGCGACCGGCGAAATCCGCGCCGCGGCCGACGGCGCGGATTTCGCGGCGGAATCAGGGCCTTCGACGCCGTCTATCGTCGCTGTTCGTGCAGGTCAGCGAGGGAGAGGCGGACGAGATGGGAGCACAGCCCGCACCGGTGCGGCGGCTGCGCGCGGATCATGCGCGCCAGGTCGCCGATCTGCTGCGCCATCAGATCCACGCCGGGGCGTTCGAGCGGGCGCTGCCGAGCGAGCAGGCGCTGGCCGCCGAATACGCCGCCTCCCGCAACACCGTGCGGGAGGCGCTGGCGCTGCTCCGAGACGAGGGCCTGATCGAGCGCGCGCCCAAGATCGGCACCCGGGTGGCGCGGCGCAAAGTCGACCACGGGCTCGACGAGCTGCTGGGCCTGCAGGAGACGCTCAAGGACCACGGCACCGTCCGCAACGAGGTCAGGGTCGCCACCCACCGCACCCCGCCGCCCGCGGTGGCGCGCAGACTCGCGCTGGCACCCGGCGAACGTGTCGTGCACGTGGAGCGCCTGCGTTACCTCGCCGACCTGCCGCTGAGCCTGGATCTGACCTACCTCTCCCCCGACATCGGCGCCGAGGTGCTCACGCACGACCTGGAGAACACCGACATCTTCGTGCTCATCGAGCAGATCGCCGGGTGCTCGCTCGGTTCGGCGGACCTGGCGCTCGAGTCGGTCGCGGCCGACCCGCACACCGCCACCACCCTCGACATCCCCGCGGGCGCGCCCCTGCTCATGCTGGAGCGGCTGACCCGCCTCGACGACGGCCGACCCGTCGACCTGGAGTACATCCGCATGCGCGGAGACCGAATCACCATGCGCGGCAGCTTGTCCCGCAGCAATCCGGAATGGAGGGTCCGCCAGTGACACTGGTGAACCAGCGCGCCGACATCCCCGTCACGATCGACGAATCGCTGTGCATCGAAGGCTGCACGCTGTGCGTGGAGATCTGCCCACTCGACTCACTGGCGATCAATCCCGACAACGGCAAGGCCTACATGCACGTCGACGAGTGTTGGTACTGCGGCCCGTGCGCGGCCCGCTGCCCCACCGGCGCCGTCACCGTCAACATGCCCTACCTGCTCCGCTGAACTGGAAGTCCCCGATGAAAGCTCGTCTCGTCCCGCTCCTGCTCGCCGCCGCGCTCGCCGCGGCGGGCTGCTCCCTGGCACCCTCCGACGACGCACCGGCGGGCACGGTGCAGGTCGTCGTCGGCTACCAGTCCAAGACCATCAACACCGTCACCGCCGGAACCTTGTTGCGCGCCAAAGGTTTCCTCGAACAACGGCTGGCCGCGATCACCGCGGCCGGTGGCGCGCGCTACCAGGTGGAGTGGCAGGACTACGACACCGGCGCACCGATCACCGCGCAGATGGTGGCGGAGAAGATCGACATCGGCTCGATGGGCGACTACCCGCTGCTCATCAACGGTTCCCGCACCCAGGCCAACGAACGCTCGGCCACCGCGCTGGTCTCGGTGACCGGCTACAACCCCAAGGGCGCGCTGAACATGGTGGTGGTGCCCACCGACTCGCCGGCCACCCGGCTGGCCGACCTGGCCGGGCAGAAGGTCTCGGCCAGTGTCGGTTCGGCCGGACACGGCACGCTCGTGCAGGCACTCTCGCGGGCGGGCATCGACCCGGCCACCGGCGTCGAAGTGGTCAACCAGCAGCCGCAGGTGGGGGCGAGCGCGCTGGAGTCGCACCAGGTGAGCGGCCTGTCGCAGTTCGTGGCCTGGCCCGGACTGCTGGTGTTCCAGAACAAGGCGAAGCTGCTCTACGACGGCGCCGAACTGAACGTGCCGACCTTCCACGGCGTGGTCGCCCGGCGGGCGTACTCGGCCGAGCATCCGGAGGTGTTGCAGGCCTTCCTCGCCGCGCAGCTGGACGCGACGCGGTTTCTCAACGAGCAGCCGTTCGAGGCGGCCCGGCTCGTCGCCGAGGGTTCCGGGCTGCCGCAGGAGGTGGTGTACCTCTACAACGGTCCCGGCGGTACGAGCTTCGACCCCATCGTGAAGCCCAGCCTGATCGAGGCGCTGAAAGGCGATGTGCCGTACCTGAAGTCGATCGGCGATTTCGCCGACCTGGACATCGACCGCTTCGTCGACCCCGCCCCGCTGCGGGAGGCGTTCGCGGCGTTCGGCGACTACGACACCGCGCTGGCCGCCACCGGCAACCCGAACCGGGTCCGCGGCACCGACCCGGTGTGCGGCACCGAGGTCACCGACCCGGCCACCGCCGGCGAGGTGTGGGTGGACGGCGCGCCCGCACCGCAACCCGCCGCCGACCCCACCTGCCTGCTGCGCGCCGTCCGGGCCGCCCAGGCGAACGGTGCCGTGATCCGGGCCGCCTACGTCCCCGACGCCGAACTGGGCACCCGCTGGTTCGCCGACAAGTCGGTCTGGGTGCGCGACGGCGACCGGTACCTGCCGTTCACCACCGCGGCCGCGGCCGAGCGGTACCGGCAGGCGCATCCGGGCGCGGCGCCGGTGTCCTACGAGCAGGCGGTGCGGGAGGTGCGGCCGTGAGCACCGTCGCCCTCACCGCCGCCCCCGCCGACACCGTCGCCGAGCCGGCGCGGGACACCCCGGCGGGCGCCTCGCGGTGGCGCTCCCGGCTGATCCGGGTGGTCTCGGTGGCCGCGGCCATCGCGCTGTGGCAGCTGCTCACCGTCAACGACGTGCGCGCCGGGTTGCGGTTCGACGCGCTGCCGACGGTGACCGAGATCGTCGCCGAGTTCGGCGAGCACCTGGGCAGGCAGGAGTACTACCTCGACATCGGGCAGTCGCTGATCCGCATCGTCACCGGCTTCGGGCTGGCCGCCGTCGTCGGTGTGCTGGCCGGGATCGGCCTCGGCCGCTCCGGTCTGCTCGGCGACGTGTTCGGCCCGCTCACCGAACTGGTGCGGCCGATCCCCGCGATCGCGCTGGTGCCGGTGGCGATCCTGCTGTTCCCCAGCGACGAGTCCGGCATCGTGTTCATCACCTTCACCGCCTCGCTGTTCCCGGTGCTGGTCAGCACCCGGCACGCGGTGCGGGCGCTGCCGACCATCTGGGAGGACGCCGTGCGCACCCTCGGCGCCACCCGCACCGACGTGCTGGTGCGGGTGGTGTTCCCCGGCATCCTGCCCGGGGTGTTCAGCGGCCTGTCGGTGGGCATGGGCGTGGCCTGGATCTGCCTGATCTCGGCGGAGATGATCTCCGGCCGCCTCGGCCTCGGCTATCGCACCTGGCAGTCGTACACCATCGTCGACTATCCGGCGGTGTTCGTCGGCATGATCACCATCGGCGTGCTCGGGTTCGCCACCTCCGGCCTGGTGGAGCTGGCCGGGCGGCGCCTGACCCGCTGGCTGCCGCGGGAGGTGCGATGACGACCGCCGCGATCCGCGAGCCCGCGGGCCTCACCCTCGACGGCGTGCGGCTCGGTTACCGCGAACGGACCGTGCTGGAGCGGCTCGATCTCACCGTCGCGCCGGGCGAGATCCTGGTCGTGGTCGGCAAATCCGGCTGCGGCAAGTCCAGCCTGCTGCGCGCGCTGGCCGGGTTGCGGCCGCCGGAGGCCGGGGCGGTGCGCGCCGACGGCGAGCTCGTCACCGGGCCGTCGGCCGACCGGGCGCTGGTGTTCCAGGACGACGCGCTGCTGCCCTGGCGCACGGCGCGGCGCAACATCGAACTGGCGCTGCGGCTGCGCGGCGTCCCCCGACCCGAACGGCGCGAGCTCGCCCTGCGCAGGCTCGACGAGGTCGGCCTCACCGGCTACGCCGACTACCTGCCGCGCGACCTGTCCGGCGGCATGCGGCAGCGGGTCCAGCTGGCCCGCGCGCTGGCCGCCGCGCCGCGCGCCCTGCTGATGGACGAGCCGTTCGGCGCGCTGGACACCCAGACCAGGGCGGGCATGCAGCGACTGCTCGTCGACACCTGGCGGGCCCATCCCACCACCGTCGTCTTCGTCACCCACGACCTCGACGAGGCGCTGCGCCTCGGTGACCGGATCGCCGTGCTCGGCCGTGGCGCCACCGGCGCCGGCGTGCTGCGCGCCCTCGTCGAGGTGCCCGATCCGCGTACCCCCGGCGACCGCCCCGCGGTCCGGGCCGAGATCCTGGAGCACCTGTGAAGATCCCCGAGTTGACCGATCGCCTGCGCTTCGACTGCGACGTCCTGGTGATCGGCGGCGGCACCGCGGGCACGATGGCCGCGCTCACCGCCGCCGAGCACGGCGCGAACGTGCTGCTGCTGGAGAAGGCGCACGTGCGGCACTCCGGCGCGCTGGCGATGGGCATGGACGGGGTCAACAACGCCGTCATCCCCGGTAAGGCCAGCCCGGAGGACTACGTCGCCGAGATCACCCGCGCCAACGACGGCATCGTCGACCAGCGCACGATCTATCAGACGGCGACCCGTGGTTTCGCGATGGTGCAGCGCCTGGAACGCTACGGCGTGAAGTTCGAGAAGGACGAGTACGGCGAGTACGCGGTGCGGCGGGTGCACCGGTCCGGCTCGTACGTGCTGCCCATGCCGGAGGGCAAGGACGTCAAGAAGGCGCTCTACCGCGTGTTGCGCAAGCGGGAGAACCGCGAGCGCATCCGCATCGAGAACCGGCTGATGCCGGTGCGGGTGCTCACCGCGGGCGGGCGGGCCGTCGGGGCGGCGGCCCTGCACACGCGCACCGGCGAATTCGTCGCCGTCGCAGCCAAGGCGGTGATCCTGGCGACCGGCCCGTGCGGACGGCTCGGCCTGCCCGCCAGCGGCTACCTCTACGGCACCTACGAGAACCCCACCAACGCCGGGGACGGATACGCGATGGCGTATCACGCGGGCGCGGAACTGTCCGGGATCGAGTGCTTCCAGATCAACCCGCTCATCAAGGACTACAACGGTCCGGCGTGCGCCTATGTCGCCAACCCGTTCGGCGGCTACCAGGTCAACGCGGCGGGCGAACGGTTCGTGGACTCCGACTACTGGTCGGGCCAGATGATGGCCGAGGTCAAGCGGGAGATCGAATCGGCGAAAGGCCCGATCTATCTCAAGGTCTCCCACCTGCCCGAGGAGACCATCGGCACCCTCGAATCCATCCTGCACACCACCGAGCGCCCGACGCGCGGCACCTTCCACGCCAACCGCGGCCACGACTACCGCACCCACGACATCGAGATGCACATCTCCGAGATCGGTTTGTGCAGTGGGCATTCCGCCTCCGGGGTGTGGGTGGACGAGCACGCCCGCACCACCGTGCCCGGACTGTACGCGGCCGGTGACCTGGCCTGCGTGCCGCACAACTACATGATCGGCGCCTTCGTCTTCGGCGACCTGGCGGGCGCGCACGCCGCGGGCACGCTCGCGGAGGTGCCCGCGCCGGGGGAACTTCCGGAGGATCAGCTGGCGGCCGCGCACGAGCTGATCTACCGGCCGCTGCGGCAGCCGGACGGCCCGCCCCAGCCCCAGGTGGAATACAAGCTGCGCCGGTTCGTCAACGACTATGTGGCCCCGCCCAAGACCGCCACCAAACTGGCCCTGGCGGTGGAGACCTTCGAGCGGATGCGGGCGGAGGTGGCCGGGATCGGCGCGCGCACTCCGCACGAGTTGATGCGCGCGGCGGAGGTCTCCTTCATCCGGGACTGCGCCGAGATGGCCGCGCGCAGTTCACTGACCCGCACCGAGTCCCGGTGGGGGCTGTACCACGAGCGCGCCGACCTACCCGCCCGCGACGACGGCGCCTGGCGTTATCACCTGAACCTGCGCAAGAACGCCGCCGGGGAGATGGAGTTCCGCAAGCGGCCGGTGGCGCCCTACCTGGTGCCGGTGCCCGGGCTCGACGACATCCCGTCGGTGGGACCGGACCTGCCGGTCGAACAGCCGCGGGTGCGGGTCGGGCGGGCACCCGACCGGGACGCCACGCCCGCCGCGCCGCGCACCGACGCGCCCGCGGCACCGCCCTCACCACGGATCGTGACCCTGCTCGCGCTGGATTCGCCCACCGTCGAGGACCTTTCGCCGTATCTCGCCGACACCGACGCGGGCGTGCGGGCGGCGGCACTGTCGGTGCTCACCGAGCACACCCCGGACGGCTTCGCCGAGCCGCTGGTGCGCGCGCTCGACGATCCGGCCGCCGCCGTGCGCCGCACCGCCGCGGAGAGCCTGCGGGAACTGGTGGAGGTGCTGCCGGCGGCGACCGGGCTGGCCGAGCGGCTGGACTCCCCCGATCCGCTGGTCCGCGCGACGGTGCTGGATCTGGTGCGGGCACGGCGTGCGGGCACGGCCGCGCAGTTCACCGCCGCACTGGCCGACCCGGACCACCGGGTGCGCATCGAGGCCGTGCGCGGGCTGGTCGCCCTCGACGACGTCGAGGGCGTGTCGGCGGCGGCCACGGACGGCAACCGCGAGGTCCGCGTCGCGGTCGCCAACGGGCTGGCCGCCATCGGCGCGGGCGGGCACCCGGTGATCCGCGCGCTGACCGGCGATCGCGATCCCCTGGTGCGCGCGGCGGCGCTGGCCGCCTACGCCGCGCTCGGCGCCACCGAACCGGACCGCGCCGAACTGGCCGCGGCACTGGGTGATTCCGCGTGGCAGGTGCGGGTCGGCGCGGCCAAGGGGTTGGCCGGGGCGCCCGCCGACGCGGCGGTGCCGCTGTTGGTCGAGGCGCTGCGCGACCCGCACCTGGATGTGCGCAAGGCCGCGGTGCTCTCGCTGGCGCGCTGGCCCGAACATCCCGGCGCGCACGACGGATTGACCGGTGCGACCACCGACAGCGATGCCGACGTGCGCGCCTACGCCCGCCGCGCCGTCACCGCGTGACGACCCGGCGGCGCGGCGGTCAGGCCGCGCCGCCGGGCAACCGGGAAAGCTGTTCGCGCAGGGCCAGAGTGGCGTGTACCTGCGCCTGGCCCTGCAGCGTGCGGGCGCGCACCCACGCCTCGTCGCTGGGCAGGCTGGCCAAGTCGTCCTCGAGGAGGGGGCGCAGGATCTGCATCGCCTTGTCGAGGTAGAACTCCGCCAGCTTCGCGTGGTCGGTGAGGTTCGCGTCGTCGATCCGCATACCCGCAACGCTACGGCCCGGTGGCGTTGTGCGACAGGGGCGAAACACCGCGGGAACGTGGGCGGAATGCGCGGAAGGTCCGTCGCGACAGCGACGGATACCCCCCGTGAGCCGGCCTACACCGGCCCGGCGACATGACTCGTCTCACAGCGCGGGAACATGCGTCCGCCCGGTCCGAGTTCTAGGATTCGAAGGGAGCTCGAACTTGGGCGCAATGCCGCGCCGGCTTGCTTCGATGCCGACACACCCGATTTCGGGGGAGGGCTCATGGCTCTGGTGATCTTGTTGCTGTTGCTGTTGTTCGCTGTCACCGCGTTGGTCGTCGTCGCCGCTTACGGCACCGTCGTCGCGACCTACTGGTTCGAAATGCGCCACAACCACACCGAACCGCCGGACCTGCCGGCCATGCGCTGAACGGCTGGCGATCGCTCGGCGGGTTTGGCGCACGCGCCTCAGGCAACTCCGGTGACGAGACGGAGGTGAGGCAACGGTGGTCGACGATGTCGAGAAGCGGTGGTCGGATCCGGAGGGCTTTCGCAAGGCCGTCCGCTTCGGGCTGGGCGTGGTCGCGCTGGCCGCGCTCGTGGCGGTGATCATCGGGATCTGGGCGGCGAGCCGCGACGCCTGCGAGACCGGACCGATGCTGTGCGACACCGCGTCCCGGGTCGCCATGGTGGTCGGCCCGGCGGTGGTACTGGCGGCCGGCTGGATCGGCGCGTTCGTCATCACCTACCTGCGCTGGCGGCAGGGCCGGGTGTGGCCGATCTGGCAGGGCACCGGGTGGTTCCTGTTCTTCCTGCTGCTCGCCTACCTCACAATCGGTGGCAGCGTGTTCGCCCGGTGAGCCGGTGGTGCACGCCGCCCACACCAGGATCTCGGCCGGGGTCGGCGCGGTGACCCGGTGGGCGGCAGCCACATCTGCGCCGTCGCGGTATTCCGTGGCGTGAGCCGCGCCACCGTCGCTAACGCTGCTCGGGGCCGGGCCGATGAAGGCGATGTCGTAGCACCATGTCGTCACGTTGGTACCGAGGCAGCATCGACCTGAGCAGGGAGTTCTTCATGGCACAGCGTCCAGGATCGCGCGCGGCACGCCGCACCGCCGCCGCCACCGCCTCGTTGGCGGTGCTGTTCACCTCCGCACTCGGCGTCGCAGGCGCGCGACCGGTCGGCGCGTTCGACGTCGGCGGCGCGATCGAGGTCGAGTACGACCAGGCGGGCGGCCCGGCCGTGCTCGGCGACCCCACCGGCCCCGAACTCGACGCGGCGTCGGGGGGACGATTCCAGACCTTCGCCAACAACGCCGCCATCTACTGGCGAGGCGATGTCGGCGCGCACCAGGTCGGCGGCCCGATCCGCGACAAATGGGGCCAGCTCGGCTACGAGCGCGGCGCGCTCGGCTACCCCGTCACCCGCGAGACCGCCACCCCCGGCGACACCGGCCGCTTCAACCACTTCCAGGGCGGCAGCATCTACTGGTCGGTCGGCACCGCCGCCCACCAGGTCGGCGGCGCGATCCGCGACAAATGGGGCCGGCTCGGCTGGGAGTCCGGACCGCTCGGCTTCCCGGTCACCGACGAGTCCACCAGCGCCGACAACGGCCGCTACAACCTGTTCAACGGCGGCGCGATCTACTACTCGCCGCGCACCGGCGCGCACGCGGTGTGGGGCGTGATCCGCGATCGCTGGATCGCCGCGGGCGCGGAGAACGGCCAGTACGGCTACCCGACCAGCGACGAGTACGACTACGAGGACGGCAAGGCGCAGGACTTCGAGGGCGGTCGCATCACCTGGACGCCGTGACCTGATCACGGCGGGCCAGGGCGCGCGCGGCCAGCCTGCGCCCGAGGATGCCGTGGCGCGGGGCGAACAGGTAGACCAGCACGAACACCGCGCCCTGCACCACCACGATCATCGCGCCCGACGCGGTGTCCAGGTGGTAGCTCAGATACAGGCCGGTGACCGCGGCGGCGACGGAGACCGCGGGCGCGATGAGCAGCATCCGCTGGAAGCGGTCGGTGAGCAGATAGGCCGTCGCGCCGGGGATGATCAACATCGCCACCACCAGCACCACGCCCACCGCCTGGAGTGCCACCACGGCCGTCAGCGCGAGCAGCCCGAGCAGGCAGCTGCCGAGCACGCGCGGATTCAGGCCGATGGCGTGGGCGTGGGTGGGGTCGAAGGCGAACAGGGTGAAATCGCGGCGCAGCAGCACCAGCGCCAGCAGGGTGATCGCGGCGAGCACCACCACCTGGACCAGTTCGCCGCGGCCGACACCGAGCAGGTTGCCGAACACGATGTGATTGAGGTCGGTCTGGCTCGGCGTCACCGAGACCAGCACCAGGCCCGCGGCGAAGAACGTGGTGAACACGATGCCGATGGCCGCGTCCTCCTTGACCCGGCTGGTCTCACGCACCAGCCCGATCAGGCCGACCGCCGCGAAACCGAACACCACCGCGCCCACCGCGAACGGCAGCCCCGCGATATAGGCGAGCACCACGCCGGGCAGCACCGCGTGCGAGACCGCATCCCCCATCAGCGACCAGCCGATCAGCACCAGCCAGCACGACAGCACGGCACAGACCAGCGCCGCGGCGACCGTGGTGGTCAGCGCGCGCACCATGAACTCGTAGCGCAGCGGCTCGAGGAAGAACTCGATCGGATTCATCAACGCTTCCCGTCGTCGAAGGGGCCGGTCAGGACCGGCCGAGCACGTCAAGGCCGAAGGCGGCGGCCAGGTTCTCCGGCCGCAGCACCTCCTCCGGCGTGCCGCGCGCCAGCACGCTGCGCATCAGCAGCACGGCCTCGTCGGCCAGCTCGGGCAGGGCGTGCAGGTCGTGGGTGGACACCACGATCGCCGCGCCCTCGGCGGCCAGCTCGCGCAGCAGCGTGGTGATCGCCGCTTCCGAGCGCTTGTCCACCCCGGCGAACGGCTCGTCCAGCAGCAGCAGGGTCGCCTCCTGGGCCAGCGCCCGGGCCACGAACGCGCGCTTGCGCTGGCCGCCGGAGAGCCTGCCGATCTGCCGGTCGGCCAGCTCGGTCAGCTCGACCCGCGCGAGCGCGCGGTCCACGGCCTCCCGGTCGGCGCGGCGCGGACGGCGCGGGAAGCCCATCCGGCCGTGGCGGCCGGTGAGCACCACGTCGCGGACCGTGAGCGGGAAGCTCCAGTCCACGTCCTCGCTCTGCGGCACATAGCCGAGCAGACCGGCGCGCCGCGCCGCGCGCGGGGTGTCCCCGTAGAGGGTGACCGTGCCCGAGGTCGGCTTGACCAGTCCCACAATGGTCTTGAACAGTGTCGACTTGCCCGAGCCGTTCATGCCGACCAGGCCGCAGATCCGGCCGGGGGCCAGCGTCAGCGAGACACCGTCGAGGGCGAGCACCTCGCCGTAGCGGACCGTGACGTCGGCGACGTCCACCGCGAGTTCACCCATCACGCCCGTCCTGTCAGCGCATCGGCGATGGTCCGCGCGTCGTGCCGGATCAGTGCCAGGTAGGTGGGCACCGGCCCGTCCGGTTCGGACAGCGAGTCCACGTACAGCACGCCGCCGAAGGCGGCGCCGGTCGCCTCCACCACGCGCCGCATGGGCGCGTCGGAGACGGTGGATTCGCAGAACACCGCGGGCACGGCGCGCTCGCGGACGAAATCGATCGCGGAGGTGATCTGCTGCGGGGTGGCCTGCTGCTCGGCGTTGACCGGCCAGATGTACTTCTCGGTGAGCCCGGCGTCCCTGGCCAGGTAGGAGAACGCGCCCTCACAGGTCACCAGCGCCCGCTGCGATTCGGGCAGCGCGCTCAGCGCACCGGTCAGCTCCGCGTGCACCGCGTCCAGTTCGGCCTTGTAGCGCTCGCCGTTGGCGCGGAAGTCGGCGGCGTGGTCGGGGTCGAGTTCGGCGAAGGCGCGCACCATGTTGTCGACGTAGATCCGTACGTTCAGCGGCGACATCCAGGCGTGCGGGTTGGGCTTGCCCCGGTAGGCGTCGCCGGCGATGTCGATCGGTTCGACGCCCTCGCTGACGACGGCGTGCGGCACGTCGACCTCGGCGACGAACTGCTCGAACCACGCCTCCAGGTTCAGCCCGTTGTCCAGGATCAGGTCGGCGGTGGCCGCCTTCCTGATGTCCCCCGGGGTCGGCTCGTACCCGTGGATCTCCGCGCCCGCCTTGGTGATCGATTCGACGCGCAGGTGCTCGCCCGCCACCGTGCCCGCGATGTCGGCGAGCACGGTGAAGGTGGTCAGCACGGTCGGCCGGTCGTCGTCACCGCGCGCACCGCCGCACGCCGCCACGACCGAGACCATCAGACAGGCCGCCAGCGCGGCCGTCACCGACCGCCACGGCACGGAGAACGCACGAGACGCAACGAGCTTCATACGTCCGGATTGTAATTTTCGGACGCCCTAACTTTCAAGTTCGCGTATGTGTATCGGTCAGTTGCCCAGGGCGAGCGGTGTGCCGGAGCGACCGGAGGTGTCCTGCGAATCCCGCAACCGCAGGGCGGTCAGGGCGCTGACGACCGTCGAGTGGATGGACAGGGCGACGGTGGCCGGATCCACCGCGGCGATGCGGGCGATGGTCCGGTTCGGCGTCACCAGGCTCACCGGCACGCCGCGCTCGGCGGCGCGTCCGGCCTCCTCGGCGAGCACCACCAGCGCTCGGCAGGACAGGAAGTCGATCCTGCTCGTGTCGACGATCAGCGCGCAGGCCGACGCGGCCGCCGTGTCGACCGCCTCGCGCACGGCGCACCGCCACAGGTCGAGGGTGTAGGCGTCGGCGGCCCCGCGCGGGGACAGCACCAGAGCCGGTCCGCGGCGGCGCAGCCTGCTGAACAGCCTGCGATTCGCGGTGGTGGCACCCTCGGGGGCGGGGAGCCGGTGTGCGGCCTGGGCGAGACGAGATTCGAGTGCGGAATCCATGGCGCTCCCGATCCGATGCGAGTGCTCCGGGCACTCGGGCCGAGCGGGTCGTCCTACCGACTGAAGACGGCCCGTCGATCACCGTCCTATCACGCGCGGCGGGCCCGGCACACCGATTCGGAGCCGCCGGGGCCGCTTCGTGTCGAAACCGAAACAGGCGCGGACGCGCGCGCCGTCCAGACCCCTCGACGCATCGGATGAACATCATTTACTAAATACTGTTCACAAATTGGGGTGTGGTGTGGTTCACTCTCCCGTGAACCAGCCCTACGAGGAGGTAGCCGTGTCCGCGCCGTCCCTTTCGCACGACTTCGACTTCACCGACCCCGACCTGCTCGCCACCCGGTTGCCCGTGGCGGAATGGGCCGAGCTGCGCCGCACCGCTCCGGTGTGGTGGGTCGACCAGCCCGACGGCACCAGCGGGTTCGACGACGGCGGGTACTGGGTGGTGAGCAAGCTCTCCGACATCAAGGAGATCTCCAAGACGCCCGAGATCTGGTCGAACCACGAGAACACCGCGGTCATCCGCTTCAACGCCGACATCACCCGCGAGGAGATCGACATCCAGCGCGCCATGCTGGTGAACACCGATCCGCCCGCGCACGACAAGCTGCGCCGCATCATCTCCCGCGGCTTCACCCCGCGCGCGGTGCAGTCGCTGCGCGACGCCCTGCACGAGCGAGCCGAGCGGATCGTGCACGAGGCCAAGAAGACCGGCGGCGGTGACTTCGTGCAGCAGGTGGCCTGTGAGCTGCCGTTGCAGGCGATCGCCGAACTGCTCGGCGTGCCGCAGGCCGACCGCGGCAAGCTCTTCGACTGGTCGAACCAGATGATGGGCTACGACGATCCCGATTTCGACGGCAACCACAAGGTCGCCACCGCCGAGATCATGGGGTACTCCTGGAACCTGGCCGAGGAGCGGCGCAAGTGCCCGGCCGACGACATCGTCAGCCAGCTGGTCACCGCCGACATCGAGGGCGAGTCGCTGGGGTCGGACGAGTTCGCCTGGTTCGTCATCCTGCTGGCCGTGGCGGGCAACGAGACCACCCGCAACGCCACCACCCACGGCATGAAGGCCTTCGTCGACTTCCCCGAGCAGTGGGAGCTGTACAAGGCCGAGCGCCCGCGCACCGCGCCCGACGAGATCGTGCGCTGGGCCACGCCGGTGGTCGCCTTCCAGCGCACCGCCCTGCAGGACACCGAACTCGGCGGACAGGCGATCAAGAAGGGCCAGCGGGTCGGCTTGTTCTACGCGTCGGCCAACTTCGACGAAGACCACTTCACCGACCCGTACACCTTCGACATCACCCGCAACCCGAACCCGCACGTCGGCTTCGGCGGCACCGGCACGCACTACTGCGTCGGCGCGAATCTGGCCCGGTTGCAGCTGGACCTGATCTTCAACGCGATCGCCGACGTGATGCCGAACCTGCGCCAGGTGAGCGAACCGGTGCGGCTGCGCTCGGGGTGGCTCAACGGCATCAAGAGCTGGCAGGTCGCCTACCAGTGAGCCGATCGTGACCGGGCGGCGCGGCCGGGTGCCCGCGGTGGCCGCCGCCGACATCCGGCGCGCGGCCAGGGCGCTGCTGGTGGCGCAGGGGCCGGAGGCGATGACGCTGCGGGCGATCGCCCGCGACCTCGGCGTCACCGCCCCCGCCCTCTACCGGCACTACGCCTCGCACGAGGAGCTCGCCGACGCGCTGCGCGCGGACATCTGCCTCGACCTCGCCGACGAGCTGGCCGTCGAGGCGGCGGCGGCGACCGAGGACGGCCTGCTGCAACTGATCGCGATCTGCCGCGGTTTCCGGCGCTGGGCACTGGCGCACGCGCACGAGTTCACCCTGGTGTTCGCCTCGCCGAACCGGGTGCACACCGCGGGTCTGCGCCGGTTCGAGGAACCGTTCGGCCGGGTGTTCCTCGCCGCGGCGGGACGCCTGCTGACCACCTACGAGCTGGCGCTGCCGCCGACCGACACCATTCCGCCCGCGTTGCGCGCGGACCTGATCGGCTACCAGAACGACCTGCTGGCCATGCTCGCCGAAGCCGGTCAGAAGTTCCCGGCCGAGAAGCTGGATCTGGGCGTGACCTACCTGATGATCACGCTGTGGGCGCGGCTGTACGGGCACGTCACCCTCGAGGTGTTCGGCAACTACCCGCTGCCGGTCCGCGACCCCGAAGCGCTGTTCGACACGGTGCTGGCGGAGCTGGCCCGCGGCATCGGCGTATGACCGGGCGATCGGCACCGGGCGCTCAGCGATCGAACGAGGCGACCCCGACCGGACCGACCCCGATGCACAGGCCGAGCCCCGGTGTGAAGGCGCCGACCCGCAACGCGGTGCCGCCGCCGATCACCCGCACGTAGACGGTGTGCACCCCGGCGCGCACCGGGACCACGACCGGCTCGCCGTCGCCGAGGGCGACGGTGATGCGGCCGTCGCGGTCGGCGAGGTAGTTGAGCTGGGCGGTCCACTTGTTCTCGATCATCGGACCGTCCAGCGGCAGATCCACCGGGGTCGGCCCGGCCACGCGGTGGTCGCAGCCCGGTTCGGGGCCGGGCAGGATGTGCCGGTTCCACCAGACCACCGCGTCGACGATGTGCCCGTCGTCGGTGATCATGCGCAGCCGCGGTGTCGAGTCGGCGAAGGCGTCCTCGCCTGCGATCGGCGCGAAGACCTGACCGGTGAGATTCTGCGGATAGGCGACCGGCGCCAGCACCTCCCAGGGCACCTCCTGCTCGAGCAGCGGCGCGTCCTGCCGCGGTAGTTCGGCGGCCACGGTCGGCAGGTAGGTCCGGGTGCGGTTGGTCCACCACGAGTCCGCGTAGGTCAGCGTCGAGACCAGGCTGCCGGCCACGAACGCCGCGGTCAGCGCGAAGGCCGGACGGCGGAACGGGACCGGGCCGCCACGACGGGCGGGGGCACGGCACACCAGGGCCGCGGCGACGGTGAGCACCACGGCGACATCGGCGAGGTAGCGCAGCGACTGCATGATCTCGGTGGCGGTGTGCGGGCCGCTGCGCAGCAGGGCCAGCGGCAACTGTGCCAGCACCACGTAACCGATCGCCGCCGCCAGCACCGGCAGCACGTGCCTGCGCCGGGCGAGCACGAACGCCACCGCGAGACCGGCGAGCACCCAGCAGGCCGCGACCACCCAGCCGGGCGGCGCAGCCCACGGGGTGGCTGGCACCCAGCGCTCCCACCGCCACGGTCCGCCGAACAGCGCGGGCACCACGCCGCGACCGGTGGCGCTGCGCACCAATTCGCCGACGTCGTGCCGGTCGTGGGGTTCGCTCGTCAGGTCGACGACGCTCAGATACACCGCCGCCCAGCCGGCCAGCACCACCGCCGACCCCAGCCACAGCACCCGACCACGGCGCGCCACCGTGCGCACCGGCCGCGGGATCCCCCGCACGTGCAGCGCCAGCGCCGCCGCCGCGAACGCGGTGAACGGCACCACCACCGACTTCTCGAAGAACGACAGGGCCACGACGAGCACCGCGATCCCCGACCAGGCGAAGCGGATCCGCCCGGTGCGCACCAGCCGGACCGCGTCGGCGATCAGCCAGGCCAGCGCGATCTGCAGCGGCAACGCGTTGAGCGCGGCCGCCCACCACACGAACGCGGGCAGCGTGAGCGGGCAGAACAGGTAGAACGCCAACGGGATCAACACCACCGGCCGTCGGCCGAGCAACACCAGCAGCATGCGCAGCACGGCCAGCGAAGCCGCCAGTTGCAGCACCACCATCGTCAGCACCGGGCCCGCCCAGACCAGCGGCGCGGCGCGGGTGAGCACCCAGGCGGTGGCGAACGCCAGCGGCATGAAGTGACCGTCGTGGTCGTGCAGCAGCAGGTCCGCCGAGAACAGGTCGTAGCGGCCCGCGCGGCCGACCAGGATCAGGTCGTCCCAGTAGAAGTAGCCGCGCGCGGCGATCCAGCCGCGCAGCGCCAGTTGCGCCAGGATCAACGCCAGCGCCGTCAGCAGCACCGCCCGGCGCAGGGACCGGCGGCGCGGCGTGGGAGCGGGCGCGGCGGGCGCGGCACGGTCGAGCGTGCGGACGCCCTCGACCATGCCTGCTCCTCGCCGTTCCGCCGAACCTCTCCGATCGCCCGGCGGTCCACCGGACGATCCGCGTGCAGGTTCCCAGTCTGCCCGACCGTGCCGCGCACCCCCGGACGCCGGGGTGACCGCTGTAGCGGATCACCACCCGCACCGATGCCCGATTGTCGGGTGTACCGTTGTCGGCCCTGGTCGAAGGGGCGGCGCACGGTAGGTTGGCCGAGCAGGCCAGTTCGGGGGAATCGAGAACATGATCCGGTCGCCGGCGATGATGCTCCTCGCCGAACAGGCCGACGACCACAGCACGAAGAACCCCGCCCGGGTGTACGCCACCCTCGACGCCGCGCGCATGACCGGCATGCTCGCCGGCCCGGTGGTCGGCGGTGTCGCGGTCGGGTCGGTCGGCTTCGCGGCGACGATGGCGCTCGACGCGATGTCCAGCATCGTCCTGGTGGTGTCGATGGCCGCACTCGGCCTACGGCGCTTCCCGCCCGAGCATCCGGCGACGGGTCGACCCGGTTGGTGGCGGCACGTCGTGGAGGCGCCCGCCCTGCTGGCCGCGAATCGGGTCGTTCGGGCGGCGATGGGCGTCCTGGCCGCGGCGATCGTGTTCACCGCCGTCTTCACCGTGGCGGAAGTCTTCTACGTGCGCGCAACCCTGTCCGCGACACCGCTGGAATACGGGCTGGTGACGACCCCGTTCGTCGCCGGACGGCTGCTGACGTCGGTGTGGCCTGCGCCGAAGATCGCGCCGCAGCACCAACGCCGCACTCTGGTCGCGGCCGGACTGCTCATGGGCGCGGGCCTGGCCGGCGCCGGCCTGTCCGGATCGCTCCTCGGCGCGGCGATCGGGTTCGCCGCCGCGGGCGTGGCGAACTCGCTCCAGGTCTCGGCCATCACGGTGCTCATCGCGACGCACGTGCCGCCCGCGGTGAAAGGCCGCGCGTTCGCCGCGATGGGCTCGGTCAACAACGCGGCGACGATGCTCGGCACGCTGCTCGGCGCGCCGGCGGTCGCCGCCGTCGGTGCGGGTGGGGCATTGGTCCTTGCCGGCGCAGGCACCGCGGCGGCGACGGCGGCGGCAGCTCCGGTGCTGCTGGTCCGCGGCCGCGAACAGCCCGAGGATGGCGTCGACAGGACGCCGTCGACACGCCGGCCTGGGTGGGCGGGTGGGCCCCGGAACGGCGCCCCGCCGCCGAACTCGGCGGCGGTGTCAGCCTCCGGTCAGGCCGGTGTTGACCTTCACGACGACCTGGTCGGCGGTCACCTCCTGCACCGCGACGTCGAGACCTTCGGCGGGGCGGGTCTCGCCCATCGGCACGGTCACCTGCTGACCGGCGATCTTCAACGTGACCAGGTTGCCGTCGACGGCCACCAGTTGCGCGTCGACGCCCAGGACACTCACCTGGGCGTCGACCCCGCGGGTGAAGGTGATGGTGCAGCCGCCGACGTTGCAGTCGGCGGTGGAGCCCGGTCCCTCGGCGGTGCAGGCGGCACCGAGCGGGACGAGCAGGGCGAACAGGGACAGGGCGATCAGCCGGCGAGGACGCACTGCGCCAGTGTAGAAGGGATACGGACCTTTCGGACACCTCCCGGTGGAACTCCCCCGGACGTGGGATGATCCGGAGCGTGGACGGCGAGCACGACACCCTCGTGCGGGCGGGCGAAGCCCTGCCGGACATGGTGGCGCGCCTGGCCGACCTCGTGGGCTGCGAATCCCCCTCGGACTCCCCCGCCGACCTGCGCCGGTGCGCCGACCTCCTGGTGTCCTGGCTCGCGCCGTTGCTCCCGCACCGCGTCGAGGTGCTCGAACGCGACGGCCTGCCGCACGTCCTCGCCGCCGCCGCGCACCCGACCGTGCTGCTGCTCGGCCATTTCGACACCGTGTGGCCGCTGGGCACCCTCACCGACTGGCCGTTCACGGTGCGCGACGGAATCGCGCGCGGGCCGGGCGTTTTCGACATGAAGGCGGGCATCGTCCAGCTGGTCACCGCACTCGCCCTGCACGGCGACCCCGGCCGGGTGAGCGTGCTGCTCACCGGCGACGAGGAGATCGGCTCCCGCAGCGCGTGGACGCTCATCGAGGAGCAGTCCCGGCGCGCCGGGGCGGTCCTGGTCTGCGAACCCGCCGCCGACGGTGGGGCCGTGAAGGTCGGCCGCAAGGGAATCGCCAACTACGACATCGAGATCCGCGGCCGCGCCGCCCACGCGGGCCTGGAACCCGAACGCGGCATCAACGCCGGAGTCGAACTGGCGCACCAGATCCTGGCGCTCACGGCACTGGCGGACCGGGACACCACCGTGACCCCGACCGTGCTGTCGGCGGGCACCACCGGCAACACCGTGCCCGAACGCGCGCACTGCCACGTCGACGTGCGGTCCTGGACGACCGCCGCCATGGCAGACGTCGACCGCGCCCTCACCGGCCTGCGCCCCCGCCTGCCCGGCGCCGAGGTCGTCGTCACCGGCGGTATCGACCGGCTCCCGTTCGAGGAACGCGCGGCCGCGGGCCTCCTCGCCCACGCCGAGGCGGCCGCCGACGAACTCGGGCTCGGCCCGCTCGCCACCGCCACCGCGGGCGGCGTCTCCGACGGCAACATCAGCGCCGCCGCCGGCGTCCCCACCCTCGACGGCCTCGGCGCGATCGGCGGCTACCCCCACGCCCGCGACGAACACGTGCAGGTGCCCACCATGCCCCGCCAAACGGCCCTGCTCACAGAGTTGCTGGCACGGTTGGCACAGCGGCGCCCCGGTCGTCTCGAGCCGTAGTGACAGCACCACCGCGGCCTCGCCGTCCACCGGACGAGCCCGCGACCGCACCGGCCGGGGTGCGCCGGGACGGCGGCGGGATTCTCGACGGACGGGCGGTGGCGCCGGCGGTATTGTGCGGGTGGGAGGAGGTCGTCGTGCGGTTGCCGGGTGCTGGGGATGTCTTCGCCGGGTATCGGATCGTGCGTCGGCTCGGGGCGGGCGGGATGGGAACGGTGTATCTGGCCGAGCATCCTCGGCTGCCGCGGCGGGACGCGGTGAAGGTGCTGGATCCGGAGTTGGCGGCCGATCCCGGGTATCGCGCGAGGTTCGAGCGGGAGGCCGAGCTGGCGGCGCGGCTGGAGCACCCCAACGTGGTGGCCGTCTACGACCGGGGGCGCGAGGGCGAGTTCCTGTGGATCGCCATGCGTTATGTCGACGGGGTGGATGCGGGCGAGCTGGTCGCCGCCGAACCGGCCGGGTTGCCCGCCGAGCGGGCCGTGGGGATCGTCGCCGCGGCGGCACGCGGGCTCGACGCCGCGCACCGGCGCGGGTTGCTGCACCGTGACGTCAAACCCGCGAACATCCTCGTCTCCACCGACGACGACGGCGCGGACGTCGTGCGCCTCACCGATTTCGGCATCGCCCGATCGCTCGACGCCGCGGCGACCACCTCCGGCTCGGTACTGGCCAGCTTCGCCTACGCGGCGCCGGAGACGTTCGCCGGTGGCCCGCTCGACGCCCGCACCGACGTCTACGCGCTCGGTTGCACGCTCTACGAAATGCTCACCGGCGCTGTGCCGTTCGCGCGGCGCTCGCCCGCCGCCGCCATGCAGGCCCACCTGTACGAGCCGCCGCCACGCCCGTCGGCCACGCATCCGGCGCTCGCCGCGTTCGACCCGGTGATCGCCCGGGCGCTGGCGAAGGTACCGGCGCACCGGTACGGGAGTTGTGGCGAGCTCGCGCGGGCGGCGACGGCGGCGCTGGCGGCGAACACCCCGCACCGTTCGGCACCCCACCGGATGGCGCCTCCCCCGCCGTCGGCGACGACCGGACCGGCCGGCGGTCCCGGTGTCACCCCGGCGGACCTCTCCCCCGCCCCGCACCCCACCGCCTCGGCGCAACCTCGAACACCGTCGGAACCGGGCATTGCCGGGCCGGCCGGACCACCCCGTTCCGCTCGGCTGCTGCTGATCGCCACCACGGTGGCGGCGCTCGTCGTGGCCGCGGCGGTAGCGGCCGTCCTGGTCCGCGGGAACAGCACCGCAGGCACGCCGGTCGCGACCCCGTCACCGGCGACCATCACGACGCCACCGACCACCACGACGCCGACCATCACCACCTCCGCGTGGGGTCCCGCCGCCTACATCGTGGCCGCGTTCCCCGATCTGCTGCCGTCCGAGCCGACGGGCACCGGCTACCAGGGCATGCGCTGCGCCCGCAACGACGACGAGGGTTCGTGGCTGCACTGCCCGGCCACCACCGACGACGGTATCAACGTCAACATCCGATGCGACCCGTCGCGGGCGCCGGTGACCTACCGCTCGGACACGCTCGGCCTCACCGACATCCACGAGGAACCCTGGACGCGGCCCTCCGGGAGCGGCACGATCCGGTGGGCGACCGACGACACCGCCGGGTTCGGACTGCTCGATGTGGCGTTCGACGACCCCGATCGCCACTTCTGCCTGGTCTCGGCCAGCGGCGGCAGCGGCGGGCAGGATGTGTACGACCGATGGTGGCGCTCGGCGCCGCTCTGAGAAGGAGAGCCGGACATGGCGATGCCGCCGGGGACCGTGTTCGCCGGTTTCCGCATCGAGCGCACCCTCGGCTCGGGCGGGATGGGCACGGTGTATCTCGCCCGGCATCCCCGGCTGCCGCGCTCGGTGGCGCTGAAGGTGCTGGACGCGGCGGCGGGCGCCGACCCCGAGTTCCGCGCCCGGTTCGCCCGCGAGGCCGATATCGCGGTGCGGCTGGACCACCCGCACGTCGTGGAGATCTACGACCGCGGCGCCGAGGACGAGCGGCTCTGGATCTCCATGCGGTACGTCGCGGGCCCGGACGCGGCGCGGCTGATCCGGGAGCACGGGCGCCTACCCGCGCGGCGCGCGGTCGGCCTTGTCGCCCAGGCCGCCGCCGGATTGGACGCCGCCCACCGCCGCGGCCTGCTGCACCGCGACGTGAAGCCCGCCAATCTGCTGGTGGCCGCCGACGACGACGGCGGCGACCACGTCTTCGTCGCCGACTTCGGCATCGCCCGCAGCCGCGACGACGCCGTCCGCCTCACCGGCGCGGGCGCGCTGCCCGCCACCCTCGGCTATGTGGCCCCCGAGCAGATCGACGGGCGCGAGCCCGATCACCGCAGCGACCTCTACTCCCTCGGTGTCACCCTCTACCAGATGCTCACCGGCGCTTTGCCGTTCACCGGCACCACCCCCGCCGAACTCCTCCGCGCCCACCTGCTGGAACCACCACCCCCGGTGACCCGGCGCGCCCCGGACCTTCCGCGCGCCCTCGACGACGTCCTCGCCACCGCCCTGGCCAAGGATCCCGCCGAGCGTTATCCCGACTGCCGCGCCCTGGCGGTCGCCGCCGCGGCCGCGCTCGCCGACCACCCGCCCGGTCCGGAAGCTGCGGGGCCGGAACAGAACTCCGCCCGAGCAGACCGTCCGCACCAGCCCAGTCCGCACCGGGCGGGTCCGGCGCGGCACGCCCCGGCTGCCGCGCGCGCGACGGTCCGCCCGCTCCCGGACGGCAGCTCCGCTGCCGCGCCCGACAACCACCGGACCGCACATCCTCCCGGTCGCCCCGCCGCCGTGTGGTGGGGTGCGGGGGTCGCGGTCGCCGGTGTCCTGGCGGTCGCCCTGGTGCTCGCGTTCGGCCGCACCGCCACCACGGTCCCGGGCAGCGCCGTCGCCGGGCCCACGACGAGCCCACCGCCGGTCACCTCCGGCATCGCCACCACCACCGTCGCGACGAACCCCGCCTGGGGCCGCACCGGCGAACTCGCCGCCCTCCTCCCCGGCCTGATCCCCGACACCCCGGCCGCCACCGGCTACCAGGGCGCCCGCTGCACGCCGTTGGACGTGCTCGACAATGGCCGCGCCCCCGCGCTGGAATGCGTGCAGGACAACGGCATCCACTTCTACGCGTGGTCCTTCCGCCCGGGCGACCCACGCCGCGACGAGACCTTCCGCACGGCCGTCGCCGACGACACCACCCGCGAGGAAGTGTGGCAGCGCGATTCGGGGACCGGCCGGGTCCGCTGGACGCACTACGCCGGCGGTGACACCGGCCTGCTCACGGTCACATTCGACGATCCCGCCCGCGCCTGGATCGTCCTCGACGTCTCCTGGGACCACCACACCGGCCGGGACCTCTACGACCACTGGTGGGCGACCGCACCGCTGTGAAAGCGCGGGGAGAACAGCGAACAACCACCAACATCGAGTCTCGGCACCGGAACACCTGCTGTCGGCACAGGCCGAAATCGCACGTCGCAGCGCAGGGGTGAACCGACGGTTCACCCCCTTTGAACAGCACACTTCCGAACAAGAGGGAGAACGCCGGTTTACTTCCTGGTGACGGCCTGGCTATCCTACGGACGCCGACAGCGCCGGTGTCGCGCGCGGCATGGGACGGATCCGGTCCAACGCGACCGGCGACGCAGAAGGGAATTCGAGATGCAGATCGGCAACTCCGTCGCGGTGGTCACCGGCGGTGCCTCGGGCCTCGGCCTGGCCACGGTGAAGGAACTGCACCGCAACGGCGGCAAGGTGGTCATCATCGACCTGCCGTCCTCCGACGGCGAGAGCGTCGCCAAGGAACTCGGCGACGGAGTGGTCTTCGCCGCGGCCGACGTCACCAACGAGGAGCAGGTGAGCGCCGCCCTCGACGCCGCCCAGGAACTCGGCACGCTGCGCATCGCCGTCAACTGCGCCGGCATCGGCAACGCGATCAAGACCGTCGGCAAGAAGGGCGCGTTCCCGCTCGCCGACTTCACCAAGGTCGTCAACGTCAACCTGATCGGCACGTTCAACGTGATCCGCCTGGCCGCCGAGCGCATCGCCGCCACCGATCCGGAGGGCGAGGAGCGCGGCGTCATCATCAACACCGCATCCGTCGCCGCCTTCGACGGCCAGATCGGCCAGGCCGCCTACTCCGCCTCCAAGGGCGGCATCGTCGGCATGACGCTGCCGATCGCGCGCGACCTGGCCGCGATCAAGATCCGGGTCGTCACCATCGCGCCCGGCCTGTTCCACACCCCGCTGTTCGCGACGCTGCCCGACGAGGCGATCGCCTCGCTCGGCGCGCAGGTCCCGCACCCGTCGCGGCTGGGCGATCCCGGCGAGTACGCGGCGCTGGCCCGGCACATCGTGGAGAACCCGATGCTCAACGGCGAGACGATCCGCCTCGACGGCGCGATCCGGATGGCGCCGCGCTAGTCCCCGGGCCGATAAGTTCTGGGCCGATCAGTTCTGGGCAGAGGAGTTCGTCGGCCGCTGGGTGGTGCCGCTCGACATCACGTCGGCCCACCACCCGGCCAGCGGGCTCGGGTCGGGCCAGATCACGGGGTCGGTGTCCTGAGGCTCGCCGCTGCGCACGGGAGTGTTGTCCATCATCACGCTGCCATTCCTTGTGCGATACCTGTCGCGAGCGGCACCCGCTGCGGTCGGGCCGGACGGCTCGGCCGCAGCGGGAACCCTCACGTGATCTCGCCCCGGCACCATCGGCGGGGCCATACGCGGGGTGGGTACCACGGGGGCGCGGGGCCAAACCCGCCGGTTCGTTCCCCGCTCATCGGTGCGCGGGGATGCCCTCGCTCATGCCGAAGCTTGCCTCCTCGGGACTGACCAGGCCCAGCAGCGACAGCGGCCGCGGCGTGACGGCGTTGGTCAGGTAGGTGAGGGTGATCGCCCAGCGGTTGACCCCGCGCGGCACCGCATACGTGTGATAGGCGCGCGCGACCACCTTGGCGGGCAGTCCGGACAGTCGCACGCCGAGCGGATTCGCGACGGCGAAGCCGGGGCCGAGGTCGACCACCAACCCCATGTCCTTGTGCCGGTAGGGCGCCTCGCTGCCCGTGCCGAGACTCGCCGCGACATTGCGGGCCAGCGCCTTGCCCTGCCTGCTCGCGTGCTGGGCGGTCGGTGGCGTGATCTTGCCCGGCGCGGTCAGGTCGGGCACCGCGGCGGCGTCGCCGCCGGCGAACACGTCCGGGTGGCCGGGGACCCGCAGGTATTCGTCGACCACCAGACGCCCCCGTTCCATCGGCAGCCCCAGCGTGGCCAGGATCGGCGCGCCGGTCACGCCGGTCACCCACGCGACGGTGTGGGTCGGCACCACCGTACCGTCGGTGAGCACCACGCGGTCGTCGTCGAGTTCGGCGAGCGTGGTCTGCAACCGGATGTCGATGCCGCGGCCGCGCAGCACCTCCAGCACCTTGTCGCCGAGGCGTTCGCCGACCTCGGGCATCACCCGCTCGGCGGTGTCGAGCAACAGGAACCGGATCTCCTCGCGGGCGAAGCCGCGGCGATCGGCGTAGGTGTCGGCGAGGGCCCGCAACTGGGCGACGAGTTCGGTGCCCGCGTAGGAGGCGCCGACCACCACGAACGTGCGGCGCGCCCGGCGCACCTCGGGGTCGTCCTCGTGGTCGGCCAGTTCGAGCTGGCGCAGCAGCTGCTCGCGCAGGTACAGCGCCTCGGCGACGGTCTTGAGCCCGCGGGCGTGCTCGGCCAGGCCGGGCACGTCGAACAGCCGGGTCACCGAGCCGGGTGTGAGCACCAGCCGGTCCCAGGACAGCTCGCGGGGTGCGTGGTGCGGGCTGGTGACGGTGATCGTCTTGTTCTCGAGGTCCACCGACTCCGCGGTCGCGACCACCAGCCGCACCCGGGGCAGCGAATCGGCCAACGAGATGACGACGAAGCGCGGATCGATCAGCCCGCCCGCCACGTCCGGCAAGAGCGGGGTGTACAGCATGTAGTCGTTGGGGGTGACGAGCACGATCTCCACATCGTCCTCGCCGGTCCAGGCCAGCGTGCGGCACAGGTGCTTGGCGCACGTGAACCCGGCGAATCCGCTGCCGACGATCACCACTCGCCGCCGGCTCGCGGCCTGTGTCTGCGACACGATCGGCCACCTCCTTCGTTTCGGCTCTCCCCCGGCCATTCCCGGCCTGGTATTGCCGAAACGGGTTTTCGTCGGCCCCCCGAACGCGTGGTCAGCGCGGCCGAGCCGGACGGTGGCGGTCTCGCTCACCGCCGTGTTCGACGGGCTCGCGACCGGGCAGGCCGGCTTCGCGGTGTATCAGCGCGGCAACCTGCGCCGCACGCCCGAGCGGCCGACGACCGAACCGGAGGCGGAGGCGCACGCCGGATCGCGCACGCCCGGGATCAGTGCGCGGCGGCCGGATCGGCGCGCAGTGCGGGCAGGAAGTATGTGCGCACCCAGCGCAGCACGGCCGCCGGGTCGTCGGGGTCGATGGTCTCCCCGGGCACGGTGCCGAGGCTGATGAGGACGCGGGCCAGCCATTCCGACACCTCGGCCAGGTCGTGGCCGGGGTGGATCTCGCCGCGGGCGGCGGCGGCTTCGACGAACGGGCGCCAGAACGCGGCCAGGTCGGGCACCAGACCGGAGACACCGGCGCCCGCGCAGGCGGCGAACTCCTCCGGTTCGTCGGTGCGCAGCCGCAGCAGCAGGGCGCCGGGGTCGTCGTAGGCGCCGCGCCCGATCCGGACACCGGCGGCGATCTGTTCGGCGAAGGTGCCGATGCGCTCCAGCTCGGCGCCGGCGTCCTGCCAGAAGGTCTCGTTCAGGCGGACGATCGCCGCGCCGATCAACGCGGGTTTGTCGGGGAAATGGCGGTACAGCCAGGCGCGCGAGACGCCGGCCGCCTCCGCGACCTCGCTGACCGTGGTGGCGCGGATCCCCTTACTCGCCAGCAACTTTTCGGCGGCGTCGAGCAGCCGGTCCACCACCGAGACGGTCGGTGCCTCGCTCACGCGCCTCGCTTTCGCCTCGAGCCGCCACGGCAACGGCATCCGGTTTCGCGAAAACCCTAACAAAGGGTGGACAGATCTGAGAATGTGACTACTTGTAGACAGAATCGTAAATCTGTCTACCCACCGCGTCCACCGACGCCGGGGCCCGGCGGAAAGGGATTCGACGATGTATCTTCCGCGCACAGCGGTCATCGGGGCGGGTATCAGCGGGTTGACGGCGGGCAAGATGCTCACCGACTACGGCGTGCCCTATGTCTGCTTCGAGTCCTCCGACCGGATCGGCGGCAACTGGGCCTTCGGCAATCCGAACGGCCACAGCAGCGCCTACCGTTCGCTGCACATCGATACCTCCAAGCACCAGTTGTCCTTCCGCGACTTCCCGATGCCCGCGGACTATCCGGACTTCCCGCACCACACCCAGATCAAGGCCTACCTCGACGACTACTGCGCGGCGTTCGGCCTGGCCGAGCACATCGAGTTCGGCAACGCCGTCGAACACGCCCGCAGGCTGCCCGGCGGTGGCTGGGAGCTCACCACCGGGCGCGGCGAGACCCGCCGCTTCGACCTGCTGGTCGTCGCCAACGGCCACCACTGGGACCCGCGCTACCCGGACTTCCCCGGCGAGTTCGGCGGCACCGTGCTGCACGCGCACCACTACATCGACCCGTGGACGCCGCTGGACTTCACCGGCAAACGCATCCTGGTCGTCGGGCTGGGCAACAGCGCCGCCGACATCGCCGTGGAACTGTCCGCCAAGGCGCTGGGCAACACCCTCACCCTGTCCACCCGGTCCGGGGCGTGGATCGTGCCGAAGTACATCGCGGGCCGCCCGGCCGACAAGTACTACCGCACCAGCCCGTACCTGCCGCTGTCCTGGCAGCGCAAGATCGCGCAGTGGGGGCAGCCGCTCACCGCGGGCAGACCCGAGTCCTACGGGCTGCCCACCCCGAACCACAAGTTCTTCGAAGCACATCCGACGCAGTCGGTGGAGTTGCCGCTGCGCCTCGGCTCCGGCGACGTGGTCGCCAAACCCGATATCGCCCGGTTGGACGGGCACACGGTGCATTTCGTCGACGGCACCAGCGGCGAGTTCGACATCGTCGTCTACGCCACCGGGTACAACATCACCTTCCCGTTCTTCGACCCGGAGTTCATCAGCGCCCCCGACAACCGGATCGACCTCTACAAACGCATGTTCGCCCCCGGCGTCGAGGATCTGGTCTTCGCGGGTTTCGCCCAGGCCACGCCCACGCTGTTCCCGTTCGTGGAGGCGCAGGCCCGGCTGATCGGGGCCTACGCCGTCGGCCGCTACCGGCTGCCGTCCCCGGACCGGATGCGACGCGTGATCGCCGAGGACCAGCAGCGCTACACCGGGCACATGCTCGACCGTCCCCGGCACACCCAGCAGGTCGACTACTTCCTCTACGAACACGACCTGCGGGTGCGCGAACTCCCGGCCGGCGCCGACCGCGCCCGGCGCCAGGGTCCACCGCCCTGGGCGCGGGTGGCCGAGGACGACGCGGTGACCGCCGGCGGTGCCCGATGAGCACACGCACCGAGATGACTTTCGATTCGCACGGCACCACCTGCCATGCCTGGTACTTCCACGGCGGCGACAGCCCCTTCGCGGGCGAGCGCGGCAGGCCGGTGGTGGTGATGGCGCACGGCTTCGGCGGCACGAAGGACTCCGGGCTCGAACCGTTCGCCCGCCGGCTCGCCGCCGCGGGGCTGGCCGTGTTCGCCTTCGACTATCGCGGCTTCGGCAGTTCGGAAGGGCAACCGCGGCAGCGGGTCTCGATGCGCGGGCAGGTCGAGGACTACCGTGCCGCGATCGCCGCGGCGGGGCGGGCCCCCGGCGCGGACCCCGCGCGGATCGTGCTGTGGGGCGTCTCGCAGTCGGGCGGGCACGCGCTCACCCTGGCCGCCGAGCGGGCCGACGTGTGCGCGGTGATCGCCCTGGTGCCGATGGTCAGCGGCCTGGCCGCGGGCAGGCACGCGTTCGCGCAGCGGGGCGCGGCGCCGATCGCCGCCGCCACGCTGGCCGGGTTGCGCAGCGCCGTGGCCACCCGGCTCGGCGCGGCCCCGACGATGATGCCGCTGGTGGGCAGGCCGGGCGAGCGAGCCGCACTCACCGCTCCCGGCTACTACGAGAGCTATCGGGCGCTGGCCGGCCCGACCTGGCGCAACGAGGTCGACGCGGCGGTGGGCCTCGAGCTCGGCGGTTACCGCGCCGACCGGCACGCCGACCGCATCACCGCCCCGGTGCTGGTGCAGGTCGCCGACTTCGATCGCGCCGCACCGGCGCAGGCGGCGGCCAAGGCGGCCTTCGCCGCGCGCGCCGAGGTCAGGCACTACCCCTGCGACCACTTCGACGTGTTCGCCGGAAACCCGTGGTTCGATCCGGTGGTCGACCATCAATTGCGCTTTCTGACCAGGAAATTGGGCGCGGCCGGACAGCCCGCTCCGGCGACCGCGGAGCCGGCGGAATGAGCGACCACCACACCCCGGGCACGGCTCTCGTGATCGGCGGCGCATCCGGCATCGGGCTCGCCACCGCCCGCGCCTTCACCGCCGAGGGCTACCGCGTCGTCGCCGACATCGACGAAGACGCCGCCCGGAACTCGGCGCCACCGCGCTCGGCATGGACGTCACCGACGAAGAGTCCGTCGCCACGGGCATCGCGGGCATCGCGAGTCCGACCGCGGTGGTCGATCGCGCCGGACTGTCCATGCCCGGCCCGATCACCGAGCCGGCGCCGGCGCACTGGCAGACGACCGTCGACGTGTGCCTCACCGGCAGCTTCCTGGTGATCAAGCATGCCGGACGGCACATCGCCGAGGGCGGCAGCATCACCTGCATCGCCTCGCTGAATGGCAGGCAGCCGGGCACCGGCATGGCGGCCTACTGCGCGGCCAAGGCGGGCGGGTGTTCCTCGCCTCCGCCAAGGCCCGGTGGATGACCGGCGGCGGGTGATCCCGGCCGCCGAACTCACGGGGCGCCCGCACCTTCCAGCGTGGCGGTGCCGGCCGGGGTGTAGGCGAACGAGCGTTCCGGGCGGACCCAGAGCGTGCCGCCCGCGGCGGTCACCCCTTGGGATTTCAGTTCGCGTTTGAGGATCTTGTTCGTCGCGGTGGCGGGCAGATCCCGGTTGAACCGGACATAGCGCGGCCATGCCTTCGGCGACAGGTCGGCCTGCGCGCGCAGGAAGTCGGCGAACTCCTCGGGGGTCAGGGAGGCGTTGTCCTGCAACACGATCGCCGCCATCACCGCATCGCCCACGTGCTCGTCGGGTACACCGTAGACGGCCACCCGGTTGAGCCCCGGCAGGCGCTGCAGCACGCGCTCGATGGGGCCGGCCGCCAGGTTCTCGCCGTCCACCCGCATCCAGTCGGCGGTGCGCCCGGCGAGGTAGATGAAGCCGTCGCTGTCCTTGTAGGCCAGGTCGCCGGACCAGTACATCCCGTCGCGCAGGCGTTCGGCGGTGGCGTCCTCGTCCTTGTAGTAGCCCACGAACAATCCGGCGCCCTGCGAGTTCACCAGTTCGCCGATCGCCTCGTCGGCATTGACCAGCGCGCCGTGCTCGTCGAACCGGGCGGGCGGGCATTCGGCCACCGTCTGCGGATCGTAGACCGCGACACCGGGGAAGCCCTTGCCGATCGAGCCCGGCGGAGTGTCCTCCTCACGGGTGATGATGATGGCCAGTTCGGTGGAGCCGAAGCCGTCCCACACCGTGCAGCCGAACCGGCGGGAGAACTCGGCGATGTCGCGGTCGGTGGCCTCGTTGCCGAAGGCCACCCGCAGCGGATTGTCGGCGTCGTCGGGGCGTTCCTCGGTGGCCAGGATGTAGGCCAGCGGCTTGCCGACGTAGTTCATGTAGGTGGCGCCGTAGCGGCGGATGTCGGACAGGAACGTCGAGGCCGAGAACTTCGCGGGCACCATCGCCGCGCCGCTGCACAGCGCGACGCTCAGGCCACCGAGAATGGCCGCGGAGTGGAACAGCGGCATGGACAGGTAACAGATGTCGTCGGGACCGATGCCGAAGCGTCCGGTCAGCGGCGGACCCGCGAACGGAACCATCATGTGCGCCAAGCGGACCGGTTTGGGATTGCCGCTGGTGCCGGAGGTGAAGATGAGCATGAAGGTGTCCATCGCGCCGGGCACGCTCAGCGGTTCGAGTTCGCCCGCGTGCGCGACGGCCTCGGCCCATTCCGGCGCCGAGGTGTCGACGACCCGCACGCCGGGCAGCTCGAGTCCGTCGAGCAGGACGCGGTGGTCGGCATCGGTGAGCACGATCTGCGCGTCCGCGCGGGCGATGTCGTCGGCGAGCGCGGCGCCGCGGCGGGTGTCGTTGAGCCCGACGGTGACATAGCCGCCGAGTGCGCCGGCGGCCAGCGCGAACAGCATCTCGGGGGTGTTGCCCAGCAGGGTGGCTACGTGCGGCGGCCGGTCCCGGTCGATCATCGCCAGCACGGCGGTGGCGCGGTGGCGCGCGCCGTCGACGTACTCGCGCCAGCTCCACCGCCGGTCGGCATAGCTGACGGCGAGATCGTCGTCCTCCGCGCGCGCCTGGAGGAGTGCGGTGACTGTGTCGGCCATGTCCCGAATCTAGAACGCGTTCTCACACCGCGTATACAGATTCGGGAAATTGTCTACTACCCGGCGCGGGAAGCGGTTCAGCCGTGCGGGTTCGCCTTGTGGTAGGCCTCCACCACCGCGGCCGAGACCCGCCCGCGGCTGGAGACCTGCATGCCGTTCTCCTGCGCCCACCGGCGGATGGCCAGCGTCTGGTCCTGCTCGGTGGCGCGGCGCGACCGGGGCGCCCGCGTGCCGCCCGCGGCCTTGCCCACCCGGCGCGCGAACGGCGTCCACTGCGCGAACAGGGCTCGCAACTGCTCGGCGTTCGCGGTGCACAGGTCGAGCTCGTAATGCACACCGTCGAGCGCGAACGACACCGTCTCGTCCGCCACGGATTTCCCGTCGACGTCATCGACCAGCAGCACGGTCACCTTGCGAGCCATCAATTCCCCTCACATCACATGAATGAGCAAAGGACACAAGCGTAGCCACTCGCCCGAGCCCGCTTCCAATCGGAAGCGGCGCGGCGCGCGCGGACCGTGGACCGGCGGCGGAACTCAGGCGTCCGCGGCGGTTTCGGTGGCGCGCACCGCATCGACGATCGATGCGCGGATCGGTCGCCAGCGCACCCCCAACTCGGCGAGGGTGCGCGAGTCGTCGGTGGGCGTGGCGGCCGTCAGCAACCACGCGGCCTCGTAGCTCAGCCCGGCACTGATCGGCATCACGCGCGAGAGCAGATCGGTCGCGCGGCCGATGCCGCGAAACAGCGCGGGAGAGAGCGGCACCCGCCGGATCCGCCGTCCGCTCGCCTCTTCGAGCAGATCGACGATCTCGTCGAAGGTCAGCAGATGGCCGCCGCACAGGTACCGCCGCGGCCCGCGCCCCGGGCGCATGAGCGCCGCGTGCACCGCGGCCACGTCCCGCACGTCGACCATCTGCATGCCCCCGCGCACACTGGGCGCCCAGCCGCTGCGCAGCATCACCGCCCAGCCCTCGGCGGTGATACCCGCCTGCGGGCCGAGCGCGGGGCCCACCACGGACGAGGGATAAGTGATCACCAGCGGCGCGCCCGCCGCTTGCAGGGCACGGGCGATCCGGTCCGCGGTGGATTTGGTGCGGCCGTAGGCGCTGCGGCCCGCCGCGGTGGGACTGTCGGGCGTGATCACCGGGTCCGGGCACGGGAACAGCGCGCTGTAGCTGGCGACGTGCACGATGGGATCGAGTCCGCGCGCGGTCGCCTCGGCCAGGATGCGCCCGGTCGCCTCGACGTTGACCTCCCACATCAGCGCCTCGCGCCTGCTGTCGGTGCCCACCACGCCCGCCGCGTGCAGCAGCGCGTCGCACCCGTCGAGCAGCGTGGCGACCACCGCGCGGTCGCGGATGTCGCCCGCGACGGTGGTGAGACGATCGGCGCCCACCCCGAACAGGGCCGTCACCTCGGCGGGCTTCTCGGCCGGGTGGACGAGCAGGCGCACCTCGTGCCCGTCGGCGAGCAGGGCGGCGACGGTGTGCGCGCCGAGGTAACCGGTGCCGCCGGTGACCGCGATCAGCACGGCGCCCTTCCCGTCGGTCGGCGCCCGCCGCATGGCTCGGCCACGGTCCGCTGCATCCTCGACCTCATCTCTCTCCGGTCCCGGGTACCGAGACGCGCGCCCGCACGGCACAATCGGCGGGAGCTCTGCCCGAAACCATAATCGATACCACTGGCATCGTAATAGCGATCTGGGAGTCGCATGACGACATCGGCAGCCGCACCCACCGACCCGCCCTCGCGTGGCGCGGGCAGGCCCCGTGACGAGACGATCGAGCACCGCGTGCTCCCGGTGGTGCGGGCGATGCTGATCGAGACCGGCTACGACGAGCTCAGCGTGCGTGGCGTGGCCGCGCGCGCCGGCGTGGGCCGGGCCAGCATCCTGCGCCGCTGGGCCAGCAAACCGGAGCTGGTGCTGCACGCGGTGCTCGGCGAGGTTCCCGACCTCACGCCGTTCGCGGGCACGGACCGGCGCGGCTGGGTGGAGTGGGTGCTTCGCGGCAGCCGGGAACTGTTCGCCCGGCCCGAGGTCCGTGCCGCGGTGCCCGGGCTGCTGACCGCGCTCGACCGCGACCCCGACCTCAAGCACCGGCTGTGGTCCGGATTCAGCGGCCCGGCGGCGGCCCTGCTCGCCCCCGCCGACGCCGACCCCGAGCGGGCGGCACTGCATGCCCGCGCGCTCATCGCGCTGGCGGCCGGGTCGGCGCTGTTCCTGGAGCTGGTCGCCGAGGACGACACCGGCGCGATCCACGAGCACATCACCCGGCTGATCCTCGACGCGACGGTGCCCGACCCGAAGGGCGCGGCACCGCGGGGTGATTCGATCGCCGACGACGAGAGGCCCTGAATCCGGGCGGCGGCGGGCACCCGGCCGCGACCGGACTCCGGCGCGCCGGACGCCTCAGGCGCCGAACCGGTCGACGCTGTCGCGTCCGCCCACACCGGAGGCGAATTCCCGGACCCGCCACGGCCCGCCCGCGTCGGCGGCCAGCGGCGGCGTCGCCCCGCCCGCGCCGTCGTGCAGCCCGGTCAGCATCTCGCGCAGCGCCTCGACCGCGGAATGCCGTGGGGTCCAGTTCAATTCGTCGTGCGCGCGGGTGGTGTCCAGGATCGGCAGGCGCAGGACGGTGTCGAACAGCCCGGGTGTCGCGGGCACCAGCCGCAGCCGCCAGCCCACCGACAACGCCCCGCGCACCAACCCCGCGGGCACGTCCACCGGGCGGGCGCCGAACAGTTCGGCCAGCCGATCGCGATCGAGCACCGGCGGCGCGGCCAGGTTGAACGCACCGCGCACCGGCAGCACGACGGCGTGGGCGAAGGCGCGGCCCGCGTCGGCACTGTGGACGGCCTGGAACCGCAGTCCCTTCGGCACCGGAAGAATCGGAAGTCCCGGCCGCACCAGCGCATTGGGCACCAGCGGCCCGGCGAACAACCGGCGCTGCTGGCTGGCCGAGGACCGTTGGAAGACGAACGACGGCCGCATCCGCACCACCCGCATCTCCAGGTGGGCGCGCTCGAACGCGTCGAGCACCCGCTCCACGTACGCCTTCTCGCGCGGGTAGGCCGCCAGCGGCCAGCCGTCGGTAGGCCAGGTCTCGCGCACCGGCTCGTCGTCGCGCGCCGGGGAATACGCGGCCACCGAGGAGGCGCACACCAGCGTGCGCACCCCCGCCGCCGACGCGGCGGCCAGCACCCGCTCGGCCCCGATCACGTTGTTGTCCCAGGTGTCGGCGGGGCGATGGGTGGGCTGGAACAGCCACGCCAGGTGCACCACGGCGTCGGCGCCGCGGAAGGCCGCCACGAGGTCGTCGGTGCGGATGTCGGCGCGGTGGAACTCGACCCCCGGCGGCAGTTCGCCGGGACCGCGCCGGGCGACCCCGACGATCGAGTCGACCTCGGGTTCCCCGCGCAGGGCATCGACAACCGCCGTGCCGATGTTGCCCGTCGCCCCCACCACCACTACGCGCATGCCGCGCTCCTTCCCGGTTGACGCCGACGGCGCCGGGCCCCCGGGGTGCGCGGGCCCGGCGTCGCTGGGAGACCGCTCAGGACACGGCCTGGCTGACGGCGTTCGGGCCGTCGTAGGTGCGGTCGGGGATCTGCTCCAGCGCGCGGACGATGTCGTCGTCGGCGCCGTTGCTCTTGGCCGCGGAGACGATGCCCTCGCGGTCGCACGGGTAGTCCACACCCGACAAGAACTTCTGCACCTGGATGGGGTTCACCTGCTGACCCATGTGATCTGCTCCTTTCCCCTCGAGGTCGATCGATGTCGGACGTGGGCCGCAGTACCACGCGGGGTGGATGTCAAACCGGCGCCGGTTTAACCACACCGGTTCGTGGAACAGCGACAGCGACTGTCCGAGGCGAACGGGAGGCTTGGCATGCGGGTCGACGGCGGCACGGAGGAGACGGGTACCGACAGCAGTCTGGGGCCGGAGGCGGCCGAGCGGATCACCGGCGGCGAGGCGACCGTGGTCGTGCTCGGCGACGCCGTGCTCGACGTCTGGAAGTGGGGCCGCTGCGAACGCCTGTGCCGTGAGGCCCCGGTGCCGGTGGTGGACGTGCACCGCGACTCCGCGGTCCCCGGCGGTGCCGGCAACACCGCCGCCAACCTGGCCGCGCTCGGTGCGCGCACCCGCCTGGTCGGCCTGGTCGGCGCGGACGCCGAGGGCGCGGCGCTGCGGGCGGCCCTGGAACGCGACGGCGTGGACGCGAGCAGGCTGCACGCGGTGCCCGGCCGTGCCACACCCGCCAAGATCCGCATCCTGGCCGACGACCAGATCCTCCTCCGCTACGACGAAGGCGACACCGGGCGGGCCACCCCCACCGACCTGGACGCGGTGGCCGAACTGCTCGACGAGGCACTGGTCGACGCCGACGCGCTGGTGGTGTGTGACTACGACGGCGCTCTCGGTGACGCGTTGTGCCCGGTACTGGCGCGCCGGCGGGCATCGCTGCCCCTGGTGGTGCTCGACACCCACCACCCCGACCGGTGGCGCGACCTGCACCCCGACGTGATCACCCCCAACGCCGACGAGGCCGCCGCGGTACTCGGGCTTGCCCGCGCCGACACCGGCCGCGACGTCGACGACCGGGTGCGGCTGTTCGACGAGCACCGCGAGGAATTGTTCGCCGCCACCGGCACCAGGGCCGCGGTGGTCACCCTCGACCGGGACGGCAGCGTGCTGCTGACCGGTGACCGGCCCGCGCACCGCACCTGGGCGCAGCCGGTGCCCGACAGCCAGTCCGCGGGCGGGGGCGACACCTTCGTGGCGGCGCTGACGCTGGCACTGCTCGGCGGCCTGCCGCTCACCGCGGCGGTCGAACTCGCCCAGGCCGCCGCCGACGTGGTCGTGCACCGGCCCGGTACGTCGGTGTGCACGCAAACCCAGTTGCGCGAACGGCTCGACCGCGCGGGCGGCGCGGTGCTGTCCCGAGCCGCGTTCGTCGAGGTGGTCCGCCGCCACCGCGCCGAAGGCAGGCGGGTGGTGTTCACCAACGGCTGCTTCGACGTCCTGCACGCGGGCCACATCGCCTACCTCAACGAGGCCAAACGACTGGGCGACGTGCTGGTCGTCGCGGTCAACTCCGACAGCAGCGTGCGCGCGCTCAAGGGCCCGGATCGGCCGGTGAATCCCGACCACGACCGCTGCGCGGTGCTGGCGGCGCTCAGCTGCGTGGACCATGTGACCGTCTTCGAGGAGGACACTCCGGTGGAACTGTTGCGCGCCACCGAACCGGATCTCTACGTCAAGGGCGGCGACTATCGCCCGGAGATGCTGCCGGAGACCCCGGTGGTGCGCGAGTACGGCGGCGAGGTGCGGGTGCTGACCTACCTCGCCGACCACTCCACCTCCGCGGTCATCGAACGCATCCGGTCGCGCGTCACGGCGGGCAGGTGACCCCGGCGGTGATGGAGATCGATGTTCTCGTCCCGACCCGCAATCGCCCGACCGAGCTCGCCACGACCCTGTCCGGCCTTGCCGCCCAGGATTTTCCGGATTTCGGCGTGATCGTCAGCGACCAGTCCGACGACGCGCCCAGCTACGACACGCCCGCGGCCCGGACGATGGCCCGGGTGCTGCGCAGGCACGGACACCCGGTGCGGTTCGGCAGCCACTGCCCACCGCGCGGCATGGCCGAGCATCGCGCCCACCTGCTGGCGCAGTCGCGGGCGCGGTATGTGCTGTTCCTCGACGACGACGTGTGGCTCGAACCCGACACGGTGCGCCGGATGCACGCGTCCATCACCGAATGGGGGTGCGGCCTGGTCGGCTGCGCGGTGCAGGGTTTGTCCTACCTGTCGGATTTCCGCCCGCACGAACTGGAGCCGTTCGAACGGTGGCGCGGGCGGCCCGAACCCGAGCACATCGTGCGCGGCGAACCTGCCTGGGAGCGCTGGCGACTGCACAACGCCGCCAACCCCACGCACCTGGGCGAGGCGGTGGCCACCGAGCCGGGCGCCCGGGTGCCCTACAAGATCGCCTGGGTGGGCGGCTGCGTGCTCTACGACCGCGCGGCGCTGGTGGAGACCGGCGGGTTCGACTTCTGGACCGAGTTGCCCCCGCAGCACAGCGGCGAGGACGTGCTCGCCCAGCTGCGGGTGCTGGCCCGCTACGGCGGCGCCGGGATCCTGCCCAGCGGCGCCGTGCATCTGGAGTCCCCGACCACGGTGCGCGAGCGCCCGGTCGAGGCCTACGAGATCGTGCCGCCGGACTTCTGGCCGGAGCGGGCGGTGCGCGGCGGGCGCTCGGCGCGCCCGTGACGAGCCGACACGAAAGGGGAAACCATGTCCCAGCCATCGGGCGAGCACGCCGGCTACGACCCCGACCGCGACCCGGACGCCGACCCGGAGATGCTGCAACCGGAACGCGTGCGCCCGCAACCGGATCAGGCCGAGGGCGAGGACGACGACGAGGCCGGTTGACCCCCGGCCGCACCCGATTCCGTCCGCACACGACACGGTCACCGCGATCCCGGAGGTTCGCGGTGACCGTCGTTCGTGGATCCGGGCCGTCCGGTCAGCGCATGGCGCCGCGTCGGCCGGTGACGAGGCCGACCAGGAACAGCAGGATCACCGCACCGCCCAGGCAGGTGAAGAAGCTGAACCACAGGCCGCCGCCCTCCACGTCGACGCCCAGCAGCTTCAGCAGGAAACCACCGAGCAGACCGCCGATGACGCCGACCACGATGTTGAGCAGGATGCCCTGCTGAGCGTCGGTCTTCATGATCTTGCTGGCGATCCAGCCCGCCAGACCGCCGATGATGATCCACCCGATGATTCCGAGACCGAGCATGATCTTCTCCCATCCTCGTTGGTACAACCGCACGCCGTTCGACGTGCGCTGCGCAGGAGATACCCCGCATCGCCCGAACCAACCGAGCACCGGAGGGTCATCCCCCGATTTTCCGCCGCCTATTGCGGCATGTGCTGTTCGTGGGTGAACGGCTTGCTGCCGTGCACCGCCGGCTCACCCTGCGGGTTGTCCTGGGGGCCGCGGTTCGCCCGCTCGTCGCTGCCCAGCCACTGCCCCGCCGGGTCCTCGATGTAGCGCCACTGCATGCCTTCCGGCCACGGTCCGCGGCCCTCGTTCCAGGGCCCGCGCGCACTGGCCGACCCGTTGGACATGTTGAAGGCCAGGTTCTGGAACCGGTCGTCGCCGGGCAGCTGTCCGGGCGGGAAGTTCACCGGCAGTTCGTTCAGCGCGGCGGTGAACTGCTGGAAGTGCGCCACCTCCCGGGTCATCAGGAACGACAGCGTGTCCTGCACGCCGGGATCGTCGGTGAACTGCTTGAGATATTCGTAGACGATCTTCGCCCGGGATTCGGCCGCGAGATTGCTGCGCAGATCGACCGACGGTTCCCCGTTGGAATTCACATAGGAACCCGACCACGGCACGCCCGCCGAATTGCCCACATCGGGGCCACCACCACGCAGGGCGAAGAACAGCGGATCGGCGGCGACCTGGTGGATCGCCTCGTCCCGTCCGTCCGAACCGGCCACCGTTGGCATCCAGTCACAGCGCTCGTTGGCCTGCTTCAGATCGTCGTTGAGCCCGTCGAGCAGCATGGTGATCATGGATCCGACGATCTCGAGGTGACTGAACTCCTCGGTCGCGATGTCCATGAACAGGTCGTACATCTTCGGGTGTTTGCGCCGCAGCACGAACGCCTGGCTGAAATACTGCATGGCGGCTTTCAATTCCCCGTTCGCGCCGCCGAACTGCTCCTGCAACAGTGTCGCGAACCGCGGATCCGGCCGGTCCACGCGCACCTCGAACTGTAGGTCTTTGTTGTGGATGAACATCGTTCTCCTCACCGAGCCGTCGGGGTGGATACGACGCGCGCCTACCCGGCGCGTACCGGCGGAAACACCGCGGTTGCCCGGCGATATCCGATCGAAATCCGGCCCGTTCAGCGGGCGGCGGCGCCGGTACCCCATACGTCGGCCGAGCGGGCCTCGGGTTCGCTGTCGAGGCGACGGGTGTCCTGCAGGTAATCCACCCCGTCGAGTTCGCCGGGGTCCACCGCGACCAATCGGCAGGCGGACCGGACGAAATACCGCTGGACGTCCACCAGCGCGAGACGGCCGCCGGGCCGGTACCAGTGGGCCACCCCGGTGCACATCTCGAGAATGGCCAGCCGGCACATCGCCGGGTCGTCGATGTCGAACAGGCCGACCCGCGCGCCGCGTTCGAGCACCTGGCCGAAGAGCATTTCGTATTCGTCGCGCATCCGTTGCAGCTCGCCGCGATTGGCATCGGTGAGCGCGCGCATCTCGTATTCGGCCACCCGCGCGGTCAGTTGATTCACCGCGGTGATGCCGACATGTGCGGCGACCAGGCCGGCCAGTTGCGCCACCGGATCGGCGCTGCGGCGCAGGGCGCGGGTGCCCGCCTCCATGAGTTCGTCCAGGCAGGACCGGATGATCATGGCCAGCAGCGCTTCCTTGCTGCCGACGTAGTGGTACAGCGTCGCCGAGTTGATCCCCGCCTCGGCACCGAGTTCGCGGATTCCGGTCGCGGCGAACCCCTTGGTGGCGAAGAGCGTCACCGCCGCTTGCTGCACACGCCGCAGGTCCATGGCCCTCTTTCGGTCGTCTCCCGATCATGCTAGCACCCGGCCACCCGGCCGACCGATAGCCAATCGATTGATTGGGAACCGTGTTTGGCCTGCACTTATCTTCTGTTCGCTATCAATCGATTGATTGACAAGGTCTTGACTGTGTCCTGAGTCACTGCCTACCCTGCTGCCCAGGCCCGGTTCGTCGACCGGGATCTCAGCTACCGCAGGAGCACTGTCATGCAGGTCGAACTGTCTGCACCGCCGGCCACCGTCGATCGGCCCGCGCTTCGGCGCGTGGCCGGATCGGTGCTCGTCGGCACCACCATCGAGTGGTACGACTTCCAGATCTACGGCGCGTCCGCCGCCGTGGTGTTCGCGCCCTTGTTCTTCTCCGGCGTCGAGCCCTGGCTGGCCACCATCCTGTCGTTCGCCACCTTCGCGGTGGGTTTCGTGGCCCGGCCGCTCGGCGGCATCGTCATGGGACATTTCGGTGACCGGATCGGCCGCAAGAAGATGCTGGTGGTGGCGCTGCTGCTGATGGGCGCCGCAACCTTCGCGGTCGGCCTGCTGCCCACCTCCCAGCAGATCGGCATGTGGGCGCCGGTGTTGCTGGTGGTGCTGCGGCTGATCCAGGGATTCGGGGTCGGCGGCGAGTGGGGCGGCGCGGTGCTCACCGCGGTCGAGTACGCCCCGAAGAACCGCCGCGGCTTCTACGGTTCCATGCCGCAGGTCGGCGTGCCCGCCGGACTGCTGCTGGCCACCGGCGTCATGTTCGGCACGCGCGCGGTGACCGGCGACCAGTTCCTGGTGTGGGGATGGCGGATTCCGTTCCTGCTCAGCATCGTGCTGGTGGCGCTCGGCCTCTACATCCGCGTCGCGCTCGCCGAGACCCCGTCGTTCACGCGGGTGAAGCAGACCGGCGCCGAGGTCGAGGTTCCGCTGGCGGATGCCTTCCGCACCTACCCCCGCCAGATCGTGCTCGCCGCCGGGTCGATGATCAGCACCGGCGCCTACTTCTACATTCTCAACACCTACAGCCTCACCTACGCCGACCAATTCGATCTGCTCTCCGGCAATCTCATGCTGGTCGCCGTCATGGTGTCGGCGGCGGTGGCGGTGATCTTCATTCCCGTCTTCGGCCAGATCTCCGAGCGCTACGGCCGTCGCCGGATCCTGATGGTGGGTATCGGCGGCATGGGCGTGTGGATCTTCGCCGCCTTCGCCGCGATCGATACCGGCAACTTCGCGCTGACCACCGGCGCGCTCGCGGTCGGCGCACTCATGCTCAGCATCTCCTACGGTCCGCAGGCCACCTTCATCGCCGAATTGTTCGACGCCAGGGTCCGCTACAGCGCGTCCTCGATCAGCTTCCAGATCGGGGTGCTGCTCGGCGGCGCGATCGCGCCGATGGTGGCGGCCACGCTCGTCGCCAAGACCGGCACGTCGTTCACCGTGGCGCTGTATATCGCGGTGCTGTCGGCGATTTCGCTGGCGAGTGTCTACTTCGTCCGGGAATCGGATCTGCGCAGGGGCAGCACGGACATGTTCATCGACGACGACGGCGTGTACCGCCCCGTCGCGCAGTGATTTCCGCTCGTTCCACGACGTAAGGACGTTCGTTGATTTCCAAGCCCTTCGAGGATATTCGCGTCGGTGACACCGAGACCACCGCGTGGCGCACGGTGACCGAGGAATATGTCCGCGATTTCGCCGAGTTGACCTGGGATCGGCACCCGCTGCACCTGGATCCGGAGTACGCGCGGCGGACCCGGTTCGGGGAACGGATCGCCCACGGCGCGTTGATGATCGCCACCCTGCTCGGCCTGGTGGAATTGCATCCGGCCTATCTGCAGTGCTTCTACGGCCTCGACGAGGTGCGCTTCCTCGCCCCGACCCGCCTGGGCGACCGCGTGCACGTCGTCTCGGAGGTGGTCGGCATCCGGCCCCGCCCGGACGGCGAAGCCGCCGTGGTCACCTGCCGTGGCTCGCTGATCAACCAGGACGGCACGACGGTGTTCACCGGCCTGTTCTCGCTGCTGGTCGCCGGACGCGCGCACGCCATCGAGCGACAGGAGGTGGCCCGGTGAACGCCGCACCGCGCCATCGGTGGTGGCAGGACCTCGACGCCGAACCGTTCACCTGGCACGTGCCCGACGAGTTCAACATCGCCCACGCCTGCCTGGATGTCCAGCGGCCGGACGACACCGCCCTGATCGTCGACACCGGCGACACCAGCACCCGGCACAGCTTCGGTGAGGTGGCCGCGCTCAGCCGCCGGTTCGCCGCCGCCCTGCGCGAGTTCGGCCTGGCCGCCGGCGACCGGATCGGCGTCATGGTGCCGCAGGGCCTCGAGGTGCTCACCGCACATCTGGGTGCGTTCCGGGCCGGGATGGTCACCGTGCCGCTGTCGGTGAAGTTCGGCGGCGACGCGGTCGCCCATCGGCTGCGCGATTCGGGCGCGCGCGTGCTCGTCGTCGACGCCGACTGCTTCGCCCGCGTCCGCGACGGCCTCACCGACGTCCCGTCGCTCGCCGCGGTCCTGGTCGTCGGCGACGTCCCGGCCGGGCAGGCGATGGTGCGGTCGTTCGCCGAAACACTCACGGCCGCTACCGAAGACACCCACACCGCGGCGACCGGCCCGGACACCCCGGCGATCATCATCTACACCTCGGGCACCACCGGACGCCCCAAGGGCGCCCTGCACGGGCACCGCGTCCTGCTCGCCCACATGCCGGGCGTGCGCACCGCTTTCGAGAACGCGCCGCAGCCCGGCGACGTGTTCTGGACACCGGCGGACTGGGCGTGGATCGGTGGGCTGTTCGACGTCCTGTTCCCCGCCCTGGCCCTGGGCTGCCCCGTGGTCGCCACCCCCGGCGCCTTCACCCCCGACCGCGCCCTCGCGGTCATGCGCGCCCATCGCATCACCGCCGCGTTCCTCCCGCCGACGGCGCTCAAGCAGATGCGCAGCGCCGGTGTCGACCGCGCCGCCGCCACCGGCACGCACCTGCGGGCGCTGGCCAGCGGCGGCGAATCCCTCGGCCAGGCACTGCAACACTGGGTGCACGACACCTTCGGCGCACCCGTCAACGAGTTCTACGGCCAGACCGAGATGAACCTCACCGTCGGCACCGCCCGCACCCGGTGGAGCGCCGAACCCGGCTCGATGGGACGCGCGTTCCCCGGTTTCACCGTGACCGTCCTCGACGACACCGGCGCCCCGGCGCCACCCGGCGAGACCGGCGAAATCTGTGTGGCCGCGGGCAATCCGGGGCAGTTCCTCGGCTATTGGAACCAACCCGGCACGACCGCCGAGAAGGTCCACGACGGCTGGATCCACACCGGCGACCTCGGGCGCGCCGACACCGCGGGCAACCTCTGGTATCAGGGCCGCCTCGACGATGTGATCTCCTCCGCCGGTTACCGCATCGGGCCGGGCGAGATCGAGGAATGCCTGCTCACCCACCCCGCCGTGGCGATGGCGGCCGTCATCGGCGTCCCCGATGATCTGCGCGGTGAAGCCGTGCATGCCTTCGTCGTCCCCACCGACGGCGTCACCGGCACCGACGACCTGCGCCGCGCACTCCAGGACCACGTCAAATCCCGGCTTGCCTTCTACCAGTATCCGCGCCGGATCACCTTCCTCGACGAACTGCCGATGACCACCACCGGGAAGATCCTCCGCCGCGAACTACGGCACCTGGCGGCCGACGGGTGAGCGCGGGCGGCGGCGGTCAGCCCGCGACGGCACGGCTGAGGTGCTCCCACTCGCGGTAGCCGGCCGCCCGGTCCCGCAGGTTCTGCTGGACCAGGTCGAAGGAATCGGACCCGACGATCAGCCGCCGCGGCGGATTCGGCAGGTCCACCAGCCGCAGCAGGACGGGTGCGGCGGTCTCCGGCGCGGGGCCGGCGTCGTCGCCCCACATCTCGGTGAGTTCGTCGCGCAGCCGCTGATACCGCGGGTCGGGGGTGGTGGCGGTGGTGCCCAGGGTGAACAGGCCGGTGTCGTAGCCGCCCATCTGGACGATGGTGACCTGCACGCCGAACTGTTCGGCCTCCATCGCCACGGCCTCGCTCACCGAGTCCAGCGCCGACTTACCGGCCGCGTACAGCCCGACCATCGGGAAACCGCCGCCGGTGCCCATCGTGGTGATCTGCAGCAGCCGCCCGCCGCCCTGGTTCCGCAGGTGGGGCAGCACCGCCTGGGTCACCCAGAGCGCCCCGAACAGGTTGACGTCGAAGTGGGCCCTGATCTGTTCCTCCGTCGCCTCCTCCACCATGCCCAGCAGCATGGCCCCGGCGTTGTTGACCACGATGTCGAGCCGTCCGACGCGTGCGACGGTCCGCTCGACCGCCGCGAAGACGGCCGCGCGGTCGGTGACGTCGAGCGCGAGCGGGACCAGCCGGTCGGGATACTCCGCGGCGAGATCGGCGAGCGGTGCGACATCGCGCGCCGCGCCGACCACCCGATCACCCGCCCGCAGCGCCGCTTCCGTGAACGCCCGGCCCAGGCCTCGCGACGCGCCCGTGATGAACCAGATGCGGCTCATGGCCCCACCTCCTTCTACTCGCTTCCGGTAACGAGACAAGACGTTACGTCTCGTCTCGCTGGAAGTCAAGACGGACCGTGCCGTCTCGCCCGACGGGTACGATGCAGGCATGGTCAAACAGCCCGATCCCACCCGCCGCAGCGAGCGGTCCCGGCAGGCGATCCTCACCGCGGCGCGCGAACTCGTCGCCGAGACGGGATACGCCAAACTCTCCATCGAGGCCATCGCCGCACGCGCCGGGGTCGGCAAACAGACGATCTACCGCTGGTGGCCCTCGAAGGGCGCGGTGGTCCTGGACGCCGTGCTGGCGTTGAGCCGCAGCGGTCCCGAGCAGAGCATGGCGCTGCCCGACACCGGCGATCTGGCGGCCGACCTCAGAACGGTCATGCGGGCCACGGTGGCCGAATTCGCCGATCCGGCCTTCGAGAAGCCGATCCGGGCGCTCAACCGCGAGATCATCGACGACCCCGACCTCGCCGCCCGCTACCGCGAGACATTGGCGGACCCGGTGGACGAGGCCAAGAAGGCCCGGCTGCGCAGCGCCCAGCGCGCCGGTCAGCTCGCCGCCGACGTCGACCTCGACCTGGCCCTGGAACTGCTCTACGCGCCGCTGTATCAGCGCTGGCTGCTGCGCACAGGCCCGCTCACCCCGGACTACGCCGACGCCCTGGTGGACGCCTTTCTCAAAGCCATGCGCCCGGACGCCGGCTGACGAGGGTCAGAACCCGAGCAGCTGGCGCATCGACCCGGCGATGATCCCGGACCCGAGCGCGTCGAGCGCCTCGGGCGCCAGCAGCGTGGCGGGGACGGCCCGGATGTCGCACCCGCTCGGCACCGCGGAGTCGTGCGCGCGCTGTTCCAGCCAGGCGAGCGCACCCGGTGCGCCCAGCCCCCATTCGACCGTGTGCGCCGACACCGGCATCGGCAGTTGCTCCTGGCGGAAGGTGACGGCGGTGCCCGCGCGGCAGTAGGCGTCGACCAGCGCGCCCACCCCGTCGATGGTGCTGATGTCGTCGCCGACGGCGTTGTAGACATACAGCGGCGCGGTGGGCGCCGCCGACCCGAGTTCGGCGGCGTCGACGGCGGCGCTGATCACCGGATCGGCGAAGACCTCGGCCAGTGGCACCGTGAGGTGCGCGGACGCGTCGAAGCCGAGATTGGCGAGCAGGTTCTGCGGTGTGCAGTGGGCCGCGGCGGCGCGCACCTTCTCCTGCCCCGCGGGCGTGAGATACCGGTTCAGCGCGGCGGCGAACTCGGCCGAACCCTCGGCCATGCCCATCAACGCGACGGGCAACAGCGCGCCGTCGACGGGTTTGCCGTTCGCCGTGGCGATCCCGGCGCGGAAGTCGCCGACCGGTGCGCCCAGCGCCGCACCGGCCAGGGTCAGCTCCGGTGCGTAGCCCGGCTGCTCCTGCGCCGCCCATCCGGTGGCGATGCCGCCGCCGGAGTATCCCCACAGCAGCGCGCGGGTGTCGGGGCCGGGCAGGCCCGTCGGACCGAACGCGGCGGTGGCGCGGATGCCGTCGAGAACGACATAGCCGGGTTCGCGCGCGGCGAGGAAGTGGTTGTCCACACCGCCGTAGTCGGGCACCGACACCACCCAGCCGCGCGCGAGCGCCGCGGCCACCAACGGCGTCTCCGCCGCCATCGTGGTGAGCGTGACCGGCCCCGGCCGGCCCGGATCGAGCCACGGCACCGCGCCCCGCTGCAGGGCCTGCGACGGCACGCAGTGCGGCGCAACGGCATCGGTCATGTTCTGGAACGACAGCAGCGCGGCCGGGGGTCCCCCGTGCCGGGGTTTCAGCACCGTCGTGACCGCGCTGTACGGGCTGCCGTCGGCCCGCGTCGTCCGGTACAGCACCTGCCACCCGTCGACCTGCATCGCGACGGCCTGGAAGAACCCGACATCGATCGCGCGGGTCCGCAGAATCGTGCCCGGCGCCGTCGCCTCGTACCCCGGCGGCGGGGCGTAGAAGGGATCCGCGAGATTCGGCGCGGCCCCCGCCGACACCGGGAACACCGTGCACACCAGGGCGATCGCCGCGGCGACCAGCACGGTCGAGCGCACCAGGTACGCGGGGCGGCGGCGACCGAGACGTGCGGGCATACGCGATTCCCTTCGAGCGGCGACGAGGGAACTATAACAAGTTCCAATTCCGCGGCCTGGCTTTTGCTTCCCTCGCGGAATCGCGGTTTTTCCTGGGCCGGAGGAATTCACACCACCGGTCGGGAGCGGGGTGGGCGGGCGAGGACGGACACGCCCGCGGCGAGGACGCAGAGGGCGGCGCCGGCCAGCCAGGCGTAGGTGTAGCTGCCGAAGCGATCGCGGATCACGCCCGCGCCGAACGCGGCTGCGGCGGCGCCGAGTTGGTGCGAGGCGAAGACCCAGCCGAAGACGATGGTGCCGCGGTCGCCGAAGATGTCGCGGCACAGGGCCGCGGTGGGCGGCACGGTGGCGACCCAGTCGAGGCCGTAGAGGACGACGAACAGGATCATGCTGGGGTGCACGTGCTGGGCGAGCAACAGCGGCAGCACGAGCAGGCCGAGGCCGCGGAAGCCGTAGTAGCCCACCAGGAGTGCGCGCGGGTCGAACTTGTCGGTGAGCCAGCCGGAGGCGATGGTGCCCGCGATGTCGAACACCCCGACGGCGGCGAGCAACCCGGCGGCGGTGGTGGCGGGCATGCCGTGGTCGTGGGCCGACGGGATGAAGTGGATGCCGACCAGACCGTTGGTGGTCGCGCCGCAGATCGCGAACGCGAGGGCCAGTGCCCAGAAGGCGCGGTGCCGGGCGGCGAAGACCAAGCCGTCGATCGCCCGCCGGACCGCGCCGCCGCCGGTGCGGGGCGCGGCGACGTGGGTGCCCGGATCGGCGCCGTAGGGTGCGACGCCACGGTCGTCGGGGTGATCGCGCAGCACCCACCACACGAGCGGGGCGACGACCAGCGCCGCGCCACCGATCACCAGCGAGGCCGGCCGCCAGCCGACACGATCGGCGAGCGCGGCGACGGGCGGCAGGATGACCAGCTGGCCGGTGGCGGCGCCCGCGGTGAGCACGCCCATGACCAGCCCGCGGCGGCGCACGAACCAGCGGTTGGCGATGGTCGCGGCGAACACCAGCGCCATCGCGCCGGTGCCGGTGCCGATCAGCAGCCCCCAGCACACCAGCAGCTGCCAGGAGGCGGTCATGAACACGCTGCCGCCCGCGCCGAGCGCCACCAGCAGCAGCGCCGCCGAGACGACCTGCCGGATGCCGAACCGGTCCATCAACGCCGCGGCGAACGGGGCGACCAGCCCGTAGAGCACCAGGTTGATGCTCACCGCCAGCGACATCACGCTCATCGACCAGCCGAATTCGTGATGCAACGGCACCATCAGCGCGCCGGGTGCGCCGCGGAACCCCGCCGCGCCGAGCAGCGCGAGGAACGCGACGGCGGCCACCCACCAGGCCGGGTGGACCCGTGGGCGGCGGGGCGCGCCGACGGGCGCGGAAGTACGCAGCGACATCCCGGTGACTCTCTGGACGAAGATGGCTTTCTCGAAAGAAGTTATCGCGACGTGATCGGCGTCTTCGGAGGCGGTGTGCCGACGGCTCACGACCCGGGGCGAACGGCACAGCCACCGACGTGCCGGGTCCCCGGGGAGTGCCGGCCCGGCGCCGCGCACGCCCGGCGCATACTCGGGACGTGCTGAACGACCAGAGCCGCAGAACAGCGGTGTACCCGGACACCGCGCTCGACGATCCGGTGGGCGCATCCCTGCGCGGGCGGCACGCGCACCTGGCCCGGCGGTGCGGAGGTGCGCTCACCTACCGGGCGGAGGTGGCGACCTTCGCCAGCGTCGGCCTCGACCCCGACCCGGGGCGATGGGACGAGCTGGCGCGGCTGCTGGGCCGCGGCGAGCTCGCGGACATGTTCAGCTGCCCGGCCCTGCCGCCCGACGGCTGGGACCCGGTCTTCACGCTCGACGGACGTCAGATGGTTCACGCCGGTGGCCGGGAGACCGGTCCGCCCCCCGCCGGGATGGTCGAGCTGGGCGCCGCCGACGTGCCCGAGATGCTCGACCTCGTCGCGCGCACGCAACCGGGCCCGTTCCGCCCGCGCACCCACGAACTCGGCACCTACCTCGGTGTGCGCGTCGACGGCGAGCTGGTGGCGATGGCCGGGGAACGCCTGCGACCGCCGGGGTGGACCGAGATCAGCGCGGTCTGCACCGCACCCCGGGCGCGCGGGCGCGGGTACGCCGCCGGGCTGGTGCGGGCACTCGTCGCGCGGATCGAGGCGCGCGGGGACCGGCCGTTCCTGCACGTCGCCGAGTCGAACACCGGCGCGATCGCCCACTACGAACGGCTCGGTTTCCGTACCCGGCGGCGCCTGACCTTCCGCGGCTTCCGCGTCCCATAACGGCCCGGCCCCGCGGCTCAACCCTGTGCCGCGAGCAGGTCGTCCACCTCGGCGCAGACCTGCTCGGTCCGCACCGTGGTGACCACGGAGTCGTCGTGCGGGCAGCGCGGCAGGGTCTCGTCGGTCAGGTCGGCGTGACAGACCGGGCAGTTCGTCATCCAGGAGGCCAGCACGCGGTCCCGGGCGCGGACCAGCGGACCCGCGTTGACGACATTGCCGATCCAGTAGATGCCGACCGTCGGTGTGCCGACCGCGCGGGCCAGGTGGCGCGGACCGCTGTCGTTGCCGAGGAACAGGGTGCTGCGCGCCAGCACCCCGCACAGCGCCGACATCGAGGCGCCGACCATCGAGCGCACCGCCTCCGGCTGCGGGGCGCGGCGCCGGGCGAGCAGGCAGACCTCCTCCACGAGCGGGCGCTCCGACTCCGCGCCGAGCACCAGGACCACCGCACCGCGCCCGACGCAGTAGGCCGCCACGTCGGCGAACCGGTCCGGCGGCCAGCGGCGGCGCGGGTCGGTGGCGCCCGGGTGCAGGGCGACGACCGGTCCGGCGGCCTCCTGCAGCACCGCCTCGGAGGCGAGCAGGTCGGCGCCGGTCACCTCGAGTTCCGGTTCCAGGACCACCGGCGCGGCCCCGGCCAGCCCGGCCACTTCCAGCCAGCGCAGCATCTCGTGCTGGTAGTAGCGGAACGGCAGGGTGCGGGTGAGCGGACCGGCGTCGGCGGCCCGTGGCCCGACGGTCCAGCGCGGCCCGAGCCCGGTCAGAAAGGGATTCGACCACGCGCCGCCACCGTGCAGCTGCACGCCGAGGTCGGGGCGGCGGCGCGCGAAATCGCGGCTGAACGCCGCTTCGTGCTCGGCCGCCGGGAGCGGGATCACCTCGGCCACCGGACCGGGCCGCTCCCCCAGCAGTTCGGCGTGCACGGGCGCGCCCAGCAGGGTGATCTGCGCATCCGGGTAGGTGGCGGCCAGCGCGTGCACCGCGGGCATGGCGAAGAGCAGATCGCCGAGGCCGCCGCCGCGCAGCACGACGATGCTGCGCACGTCGGGGAACGGCTCGGCCAGCGGGCCGAGAACCGAGCGCCGGGACACCTGTTCACGAGTCGTCACGCCGAACTCCTGTCACGAGGTGGATCACACGTCCTGGCCGTTCTACCCCGGCATTCTCCGGGCAAACCGGGCGCGTCCTCACCAGGCCCATCAACCCCGTTTGTTTCACCGGAGAAGTGCGGGGTAGTCGCCGGGCACCGCGGCAGTTGCGCGTCGCGGGACAACCCGGCACAACGACGACCAGGACCGATTCGCCCGAAATGACCGGCGAATCGGTCTCCGTGTCGCCTCGACGAACGGAGCACGCGGTGAGAATTGCGATGGTTTCCGAGCACGCCAGCCCGCTGGCCCCTTTGGGCGGCACCGATGCGGGGGGCCAGAACGTCCACGTCGCCGAGCTCTCCGCGGCGCTGGCGCGCCGAGGTCACGAGGTCACCGTCTATACCCGTCACGACGGTTCCTGCGCGGAGCCGGAGGTGTTGACCGGTGCGGGATATCGCGTCGTCCATGTGCCTGCGGGCCCGCCGCATCCCATCCCGAAGGACGACATCCTGCCGTTTCTCAGCCAATTCGCCCGGTTTCTGCGCGAACGCTGGGCAATCGAGCGGCCGGAGGTCGTCCACGCGCATTTCTGGATGTCGGGTGTCGCCGCCGAACTCGCGGCCCGCAAATTCGATGTGCCGGTGGTGCTGACCTTTCACGCGCTCGGCACCGTCAAACGCCGCTACCAGGGCGCCGACGACACCAGCCCGCCGACCCGGCTGCGGCTGGAACGCCAGATCGCCAACCGCGCCACCCATGTGATCGCCACCTGCTCCGACGAGGTCGCCGAACTGGGCGAGATGGGGGTGCCGCGCAACCGGACCACGGTGGTGCCGTGCGGGGTGGACCTCGAGCAGTTCACCCCGGACGGGCCCACCGACCCGAAGACCTACCCGCACCGGCTGGTCACGGTCGGACGGATGGTGCGGCGCAAGGGATTCGACACCGCCATCGGCGCGCTCGCCGACCTGCCCGACACCGAGCTGGTGATCGCGGGCGGCGCACCGGGTTCCGATGCCGAGGCCGACCCGGAGATGAACCGGTTGCGCGAACTCGCCGCCGATTACGGCGTCGCCGACCGGGTCCGGCTGGCCGGGCAGGTGCCGCGCGCGGCGATGCCTGCGCTGCTGCGCTCGGCCGACGTGGTGGTGTGCACGCCGTGGTACGAGCCGTTCGGCATCGTGCCGCTGGAAGCGATGGCGTGCGCGAAACCCGTGGTGGCCAGCGCAGTCGGCGGCATGCTCGACACCGTCCACGACGGCGTGACCGGTCGCCTGGTCATGCCGGTCACGTCGCGGGCGGTCGCGGAGGTCGTGCGGCCGCTACTGGCCGATCCCGACCTGCGGCTGGCCTTCGGCACCGCCGGTTACCGCCGCGCCCACAGCACCTACTCGTGGGACCGCGTCGCCGAACGCACCCTGACCACCTATCAGCGCATCACCTCCGCCACCAACGCCGGCGCGACCACCGCGTCGGCGGGCTGAGCCACCACCTCCGGCCGAAAGGAGCACAGTGAGCCGACCAGGAGCACGCGAGCTCGGGAACATCCTGATCACCGGTGGCGCGTCCGGTCTCGGCGCCGCCACCGCCGCCGCCGTCCGCGCCGCGGGCGGCACTCCGCTGGTCATCGACCGCGACAAGCCGGACCCCGAATTGGCCTGGGAGTACGCCGATCTCGCGGACTCGCAGGACGCCGAGGAAGCCGTCGCGCGGCTGCTCAGCCGGGTGGACGGGCGCCTGGACGGGGTTTTCACCGCGGCGGGCACCGATGTCTGCGGTCCGCTGGACGGGGTGTCGACCGCCGACTGGGAACGGGTCGTGCGGGTCAACCTGTTCGGCACCGCGGCGGTGGTGCGGGCCGCGCTGCCCGCGCTGCGCGCCTCGCACGGCACGGTGGTGACCGTCGCCTCGACCCTGGGCATCAAGGCGGTCGGTGACGCGACCGCCTACTGCGCCTCGAAGTTCGGCGTCGTCGGTTTCACCCGCGCGCTGGCCGCGGAGACCCGCGGCGAGGTGGGTGTCACGCTGCTCGTCCCGGGCGGCATGCACACCGCCTTCTTCGACGGCCGCCCCGAGCAGTACGCGCCGCCGCCGGATGTCACCCTGAACCAGCCCGAGGATGTCGCCCAGACCGTGCTCTTCGCGCTGACCCGCCCGCCGGGCTGCGAGGTGCGCGAGCTGGTGGTGTGTCACTCCACCGAGGGATCGTGGCCGTGACGGGGCGACGGTTGACCATCCTGGCCTGGCACGTGCACGGGTCGTGGATGACCTCGTTCGTGCAGGGCGGGCATCGGTATCTGATCCCCGCCGACGGGCACCAGGGCGAGTGGGCGCGCGGCCGCTGCGGGCGGCCGTGGCCGGAGTCCGCGCAGGAGATCGCGCCCGCCGCGCTGGCCGACGCCGAGATCGACGTGGTGGTGGTGCAGCGACCACGCGAGCTCGACCTCACGCTCGAGTGGACCGGCAGGCGGCCGGGCATCGATGTGCCCGCGCTCTACGTCGAGCACAACACCCCGAACCAGCACGCCGCGCTGACCCGGCATCCGCTGGCCGACCGGCCGGAGATCCCGATCGTGCACGTCACCGATTTCAACCGGCTGATGTGGGACAACGGGCGCAACCCCGCCACGGTGGTGCCGCACGGCGTGCTCGACCCCGGCTACCGCTATACCGGCGAAATGGCCAGGGCCGCAACGATCATCAACGAGCCGGTGCGGCGGGGACGGGTCACCGGCACCGATCTGCTGGTGCCGCTCTCGGCGGCGGCGCCGATCGACGTGTTCGGCATGGGCACCGACGATCTGCACGAGGCACTGGAGGTCGGCGACGACCGGGTGCACGGCGCGGGCGACCACACCCAGGACCGCCTGCACGCCGAACTCGGGCGTCGACGGGTGTTCCTGCACCTGCCGCGCTGGACCTCGCTCGGCCTGTCGCTGCTCGAGGCGATGTATCTCGGGATGCCGGTGGTCGCCGTCGGCAGCACCGAGGCGGGCGCGTCGATCCCACCGGAGGCGGGCACCGTGTCGACCGACCCGGCCGTGCTCGCCGACGCGGTGCGCGGCTATCTCGCCGAGCCGATGCTCGCCGAGGTCGCGGGCAAGGCCGGCCGGCAGTGGGCGCACGCGCATTTCGGCATCGACGCCTTCGTCGAGCGCTGGGATGCCCTGCTGGCGCGCACGATCGCCGAGCATCCGGCGGGGCGGCCGTCATGACCTCGCCACCGCCGCCCGCCCCGCACGTCCTGGCCGCGCGGCTCGACAGCGCCGGGGACGTGCTGCTCATGGGTCCGGCCGTGCGGGCCGTCGCCGCCGGGGCGGGCCGGGTGACCTTCCTGGCCGGTCCGCGCGGGGTGGCCGCGGCGCGACTGCTGCCCGGCATCGACGAGATCGTCGAATATCACGCGGGCTGGGTCGATTTCGACTCCCCGCCGGTCACCGCGGCGGGCATCGACGCGTTCGTCACCGACCTGCGCGCGCGCCGGATCGACGAGGCGGTGATCTTCACCTCCTTCCATCAGTCGCCGCTGCCGCTGGCGCTGCTGCTGCGCATGGCCGGGGTGCCGCGGATCTCGGCGATCAGCCCCGACTATCCGGGTTCGCTGCTCGACGTGCGCCACCGCGTCGACGACGACGTACCGGAACCGGAGCGGGCGCTCTCGCTCGCCGAAGCCGCGGGCTACCGGGGCGACGGCGGCGGGTTGCGAGTGCGGGCCGACCTCCCCGACGTCGGACATCTCACCGGCGCACCGGGTTACGTCGTGGTGCATCCCGGGGCCGCGGTGCCCGCGCGGCGCCCCTCGGCCGAACGCTGCCGGTCCTATGTGGCCGCACTGACCGCCGCCGGGCATCGGGTGCTGGTCACCGGCGGGCCCGACGAACGGGAACTCACCGCCGCCGTCGCGGCCGGACTCGCTCCCGATCTGGGCGGCGCCACCGATCTCGCGGGGCTGGCGGCGATCCTGCGGGACGCGGCGGTGGTCGTCGCCCCGAACACCGGGCCCGCGCACCTGGCCGCGGCGGTCGGCACGCCGATCGTGTCGCTGTTCGCCCCGGTGGTGCCCGCGATCCGCTGGGCGCCCTACGGGGTGCCCACCGTGCTGCTCGGCGATCAGCGGGCGGCGTGCGCGGGCAGCAGGGCGCGGGAATGTCCGGTTCCCGGGCATCCGTGCCTGGACGGGATCACCGCGCAGGAGGTGGTGGCCGCGGTGGTGACGCTGCTGGACGGGCGCGACGCGCCGACCCGGCTGCGGCCGCGCCGTTTCGACCGCGCGCGGCGGGGAATCAGCGAGGCAGACGTGGTCGGCGCGGCCGACCAGGGGCAGGCGTGAGGAGGTCCGGGTGGACACGATCGACGACACGGTGGCCGCGGCGGCGCCGTGCGCGGTGCTCTTCGACCGCGACGACACCCTCATCGTCGACGTCCCCTATCTCGCCGACCCCGCCGGGGTGCGTCCGGTGCCCGGCGCGGCCGAGCAACTGAACCGCCTGCGGGCGGCCGGAATCCGGGTCGGGGTGGTCAGCAACCAGTCCGGCGTCGCCGCCGGGCTGATCAGTCCCGCGCAGCTGGCGGCGGTCAATGCCAGGGTCGAGGAACTGCTCGGACCGTTCGACACCTGGCAGGTGTGCACGCACGGACGCGACGACGGATGCCGGTGCCGCAAGCCCGAACCGGGGCTGGTGATCGACGCCGCCGCCGCGCTGGGCACGGTGCCCGCCGACTGTGTGCTGATCGGCGACATCGGCTCGGACGTGGCCGCCGCCGTCGCGGCGGGCGCGCGCGCCGTATTGGTTCCCACCGCCAAGACCCGCCCCGAGGAGATCGCCTACGCCCGGGAGGTGGCACTGGTCGCGCCGGATCTGGCCGACGCGGTGACGCTTGCCCTGTCGGGCACGTCGAGAAAGGACGTACTGTCGTGACCAGCTCGAAGGTGCAATCCACCCGTCATCTCGTCCCCGGTACCGGGGCCGAGCTCGAGCGCCACTTCGACGCGCTCTCGAACGCGCTGCGGCGCAATCTGTCTCCCGCCGTCGCGCACATCTGGACCTGGGGCGAGGAACTGGCCCGCGTCTATCAGCGCGGCGGGCGGCTGTTCACCTGCGGCAACGGCGGCAGCGCGGCCGAGGCCCAGCACCTGTCCGCCGAGCTGACCGGCCGGTTCCGCGGCGAACGGCAGCCGTTGTCGGCGATCGCGTTGCATTGCGACACGTCGAGCACCACCGCGATCGTCAACGACTACGGCATCGACGAGATGTTCGCCCGCCAGCTGCGCGCGCACGGCCGTCCCGGCGACGTGCTGGTGGTGTTGTCCACCAGCGGCTCGAGTCCCAACGTGGTCGCCGCCGCCAAGGCCGCGCACGACATCGGCATGGCGACACGGGCGATGACCGGTCCCCCGCCGAATCCCCTTGCCGCCCTGTGCGACGACGCCGTCGCCATCGAAGCCGACACCGTCGCCACCGTCCAGGAGATGCACCTGGTGCTGGTGCACGCGCTGTGCACCGCGCTCGAGGCCGCGCTGGAGGTGCGCTGACATGGCGGCCACGGGGCCGCTGGTCGTGGTGGGCGACATCCTGCTGGACGTGGACGTCGAGGGTACGGCGGATCGGCGCAGCCCGGACGCTCCGGTGCCGGTCGTCGATGTCACCGGCCGCACCTATCGTCCCGGCGGCGCGGGCCTGGCGGCCCGGCTGGCCGCCGACGACAGCGCCGAGGTGGTGCTGATCGCCGGCTTCGCCCCCGACGAGGCGAGCGAGCGGTTGCGCGCGCTGCTCGGTCCGCGGGTGCGCGTGGTCGCCCTGCCGCTGCACGGCGCGACCGTCCGCAAGGAGCGGGTACTCGCCACCGGGCCGTGGGCCCGGCCCGGCGCGCGCGGCGACCAGCGCGGCCGCCGGGCCCTGATCACCCGCATCGACTACGGCGACGGCCGGATCGGCACCGACCCGCTCCCGGACGACGCGCTCGACGCGCTCGCCGCCGCGCGCGGTGTGCTGGTGTCGGATTACGGGCGCGGCGCGAGCGCGCACCCGCACCTGCGGGCGGTCCTGAAGAACGCCGCGGCGCCGGTGGTGTGGGATCCGCATCCGCGCGGCGCGGCGCCCGTGCCGGGCATGACGCTGGTGACACCGAATCGCGGCGAGGCGCTGGACCAGCTGGCCGCCCCGCCCACCACGGACACCGACCTGTGCGCGCTGACCCGGCGGTGGGGCGTTCGGGCGGTGGCGGTCACCCTCGGGTCGGAGGGCGCGCTGGTGTGCGGGCGGCACGAGTGCACCCGGATCGCCCTGCCCGCCGAGCGACGCGGCCCGGACGGGTGCGACACCTGCGGCGCGGGCGACCGTTTCGCCACCGCCGCGACGGCCGCCCTGGCCGACGGCCACGACCTCGAGCAGGCGGTGCGGCGCGCGGTGTACGCCGCGGCCGATTTCGTGGCCCGCGGCGCGGCGGGCACCGTCTCGGTCACGGAATCGGCGGTGCCCGAACCGGTCTCGGTGACGTCGTGGGCGTGACGCTGGCGCTGCGCGCGCTCGGGCTCGGCGATCTGCTCACCGCGCTGCCCGCCCTGCGCGCCCTGCGCGCGGCCCGCCCCGACGACCGGCTCGTCCTCGCCGCCCCCGGCTGGCTGCGCCCGATCGTCGACCTGGCCTGCTGTGTGGACGAACTGCACGAGACACCCGGCCTCGGCCGACTGCACTGGACCGGCCCGCCGCCCGACCTGGCGGTGAATCTGCACGGACGCGGACCCCAGAGCATCGCCGACCTGCTCGCCACGGGCGCGACGCGGCTGATCACCCACGCGCACCCGGATTTTCCGATCCCGGGCCCGTCGTGGTCGCCGACCGCCCACGAGGTGCGGCGCTGGTGCGATCTGCTCGCGGGGGCCGGCATTCCCGCCGATCCGGCCCGCCTCGACCTGGCTCCCCCGCCCGAGGGCACCCCGCACACGGGCGCGGTGGTGGTACATCCGGGCGGCAGTTCGGCCGCGCGGCGCTGGCCCGCCGACCGGTTCGCCGAGGTCGCCGCCTACCTGCGCGGCCGCGCCGACCGCGTGCTCGTCACCGGCGACGCCGCCGAACGGCCGCTGGCCGAATCCGTCGCCGCCCGTGCGGGTCTCGGCCCGGACGCGGTGCTGGCGGGCGAACTCGACCTGCGTGAACTCGCCGCCACGGTGGACGGCGCGGCCCTGGTGGTCTGCTCGGACACCGGCGTCGGTCACCTCGCGACCGCCTTCGGCACGCCCTCGGTGGTGCTGTTCGGCCCCAACCCGCCCGCCTGGTGGGGTCCGCCTCCGCAGCGCCGCCGCCACGTCGCGTTGTGGGCCGGGCACATCGGCGACCCGCACGGCGACACCGTCGATCCGGGCCTGCTCGCCCTCGGCACCGACGAGGTGATCGCCGCCGTCCGCGCCCAGCTCACCCGGTGGCCGCCCCGCGCGCGCCAGGACAGCCCGGCGCCCTCCTGACACCGGCACCGTAGCGCCCTCGACGAGGCGCGCTACCCCATCGCGATCGAGGCGATCAGTGTGCGCCCGGCCTGGGTGCGGGTGGCGATGACCTGGGTGAAGGTCTTGGGCTGTTCGTTCGGGTACTGCTGGGTCAACCGCACCTCCCAGCGGGCCAGCCCGTCGAGCGCGGGCGCCGCCGTCGCCTTGCCGATCCGCACGCAGTAGCGGGTGCCGACCGGCACCTGATCGATACCGCGCTGGATCTGGTCGGCGGGTGGGACGGCGGCGTCGGGGGTGACGACCGCGCGGGCGGCGGCGCCGGAACGCAGCACGTAGTAGGCGTGCTCGAAGGCCAGGATCGCGGACGGTCCGTCGGTGGTGCCGCCGGGGCCGGTGCCCGAGACGATGTCACCGGAGTTGCGTTGCTCGCAGCCGGGGGTCGCCACCGGGGGCGCGACCGTGGTCGGTGCGACGGCCGGGGGCGGGGCCGCCACCGAGGTCGGCGCGCTCGACGGCTCGGCACCGGGCAGCACCGCCCACAGGATCGAGCCGACCGCGACCAGCACCCCGACGACGACCAGCACCGCCAGCACCCGGTCGCCGCCGGAGCGGCCGTCCTCGCGCTGGGGACGCGGTCTGCGCAGCGCTGGGCCCGGATTGCCGCCGGTGCGGTCGACGAGCGAGGGCAACAGCCGTGGCGCCTCCTCCGCGGCCGGTTCCTCCGGCTCCGGCGCGGGCTCGTCGAGTGGAGCGCGCGGCAGCGGCGGCTCGCCCGGACGGGCCCGCGACGGCGACGGCTGGAGCCATTCGGACCAGTCGCCGCTGGGGCGCGACTGATCGGGCACCGGAAGCGGCGGGATCGGTTCGCCGGTGCTGTGCGCGTCGATCACTCCCGGCTCCGGGCGCGGCGGGCGACCGCGCTCGGCGGCCGGTGGCCGCTTGCGTTTGCGCCTGCCCTTGGGCGGTTCGGGCAGCCGCAGCATGGGCAGGCCGGTGTCGAACGGGTTCGGGTTCGGAGGTGTGCGCGGGTCTCGGTCAGAGGGCGTCATCACCGAAGTCGCCGATCACGGCGGCGGGCACCGTCACCGTCTCGGGCAGGATCTCCGACGCGGGCACCGTCACCCCGAGCTGACCGTCCCGCGGCCTGCGGTCCTGATCGCCGCCGACCGCGGGCGGCATCGCCATCCCGCCCGTCGTGCCCGGCTGGTGGGTGGGCGGCTCCGGCGCCGGCTCGGCCGCGAACGGCGCCTGGGCCAGCGGCGTCTCGGGTTCGGGGGCCGGGACCGATTCGCCCGCGGGCGGCTCCGGTTCGGGTTCCTCGGCGGGTGGCGGGTCGGTCTTCGGTGCGGGCGCGGCGGTGCCCGGTGCGGCCATGAGCGGTGCGGAACTCGACGGGCCGGTGCCACCGCCGAAGTCGATGAGTTTGGACGGCGCGCCACCGGACTGGCCGCCCGCGCCGTTGTTCGTGGTGCTGCCCGGGTTCAGCAGTTCGGGGATGGCCTTGTCGATCGCCTTGTCCGCCGAGGCGGCGACGGTGTCCATCGCGTGCGTGCCGACCTCGACGATCTTGTCGATGAGGTGGGTGCCGATGTCGACGCCGGCGGTGATCGCCGCCGTGCCCAGCTGCACGCCCGCCGACACGAGCTGCTGCTGCAACTGCAACTGCGCGATCAGCGCGGGGTCGAGCGGTTGGCCGTCGGCGGTGGTGGTCGGATATCCGGTGCTCGGCGTGTTGGCGAAGTAGGTGACCGGCGTGGACGTACCGCCGATACCGCCCTGCCCGGTGACCCCGGCGGGCGTGGTGACGGTGAGCGGGCCCATCGCGTCCAGGCGCCCGGTGTGCCCGTCCATCTCGGTCCGGGCCGCGGTGACCGTGGTGATGGCCTCGCGCAGCGCGGTGGCGGCACGGTCGATCACCGCGTCGGTCTCCGGCGCGGACCCGGCGTTGGCCAGGATCACCCGCGCGTCGGCGCGGAAGTCGGCGATGATCTGGTCCACCTTGCGGGCCGCGCGGGCACTGGTCGCCTGCGCGTCGGCCAGCACCGACAGGTAGGCCGGGCCACGATCGGAGATCTCCCCGAGCTGGGTCTGCGTGGTGCGCAGCGCGGGCACGGCGGCGTCGGCGCCGGTGGAGGTCCAGGTCGATTCGAGGGCGTGCAGGCCGTCGCGGTGCGGCGCCTCGGAATCGGCCGCCCGGTTCGCCGCCGCCGACAGCGCGGTGGTGATCCCGCGATCGGGCAGGGTGGCGCCGGAACCGAGCGAGGCGCGCAATGCCAGCATCGGCTGCACGAGCGCGGCGATCATCGGCGGGTCGGCCGCCGGATCGGGGGTGACGGAAACGGTGTCGTTCGCGGCGTTTTCGGGGCGGCGCCTGCGTAATCCGGTGAGCGTCCTCATGCCAGCTCCTCCCCCGCCTTGTCCAGCGCGGCGGCCGTCTCGGCGTCGCCGGTCCGCATCGCGCTGTCGTAGTCGCGCAGCACCCGGCCGTAGGCGGCGACCAACTGGCCCGCCGTGGTGAGGGCCTGGGTGTGTTCGGCGACCGCGGCGGTGAACCGGGCCGCGAATCCCGCACCGAGCAACCCGAGATCGGCTTCGAGCCGCGCCTGATCGACCGCCCCGGCGCTGGCCGCCGCCGCGTCGGCGAGTTGTTCGGAGACGGTGTCCGCTATCGCGGTGTACGCGGCGATCGCCGCCGGATCGAGCTTCAGCGTGTCCATCGTTCCCCCTTCACGGAAACCAAACTGATCGCTGCCGCATCACGCCCCACCATCCTCGCATGCCGGGCAGTGGAATAACCCCTGGCAGCCCGAAAGTTGGTGCCGGTATACAGAACGCGGGCACGCGCTGCCCGAATCCGACCCACCCGAGGAGATCCGCGCAGTGGCGACCGAGACGACATCAGCAGGCATCGGCTTACGTTCCGACCGTGGTCCGATCCTCGCCGCGCTGATGTTGTCCACCGGGCTGGTCGCCCTCGATTCCACGATCATCGCGACCGCGGTGCTCTCGATCACCCGGTCTCTCGGCGGATTCGCGCAGTTCCCGTGGTTGTTCTCGATCTACCTGCTGGCGCAGGCGGTCACGGTGCCGATCTACGGCAAGCTCGCCGACACGCTGGGCCGCAAACCGGTGATCCTGTTCGGCATCGGCATGTTCGCGGTGGGTTCGCTGCTGTGCGGACTCGCGACGAGCATGCCCGCGCTGATCGTGTTCCGCGCCCTGCAGGGTGTGGGCGCGGGCGCGATCCAGCCGATGACGATGGTGATCGCGGGCGATCTCTACACCCTCACCGAGCGGGCCAAGGTGCAGGGCTATCTGGCCAGCGTGTGGGCGATGTCCTCGGTGGCGGGTCCGCTGCTGGGCGGGGTGTTCGCCGACTTCGTCAGCTGGCGCTGGATCTTCCTGATCAACCTGCCGCTGGCCGCGGTGGCCGCGTGGACGCTGGTGCGCAGCTTCCACGAGCACCCGCAACGGCGCGATCAACGCATCGACTACCTCGGCGCGGCCCTGCTGACCGTGGGCGCGGGCGCGGTGATCCTCGGCCTGCTCGAGGGCGGGCAGGCGTGGGCGTGGTCCTCGCCGGTGAGCATCGGCGTCTTCGGCGGCGGCGCGCTGGCGCTGGTGCTGTTCGTGCTGGTGGAACGGCGTGCGGGCAACGCGATCCTGCCGCTGTGGGTGTTCACCCGGCGGGTGGTGGTGGCCAGCAGCCTGATGTCGGTGCTGATCGGCGCGCTGCTGCTCGGGCTCACCTCCTACGTGCCGACCTTCACCCAGGGTGTGCTCGGCACCGGCGCGCTGGTCGCCGGTCTCACCGTCGGCGCGTTGACGCTGGGCTGGCCGCTGGCCGCCTCGCAGGCCGGGCGGGTGTACCTGCGCATCGGCTTCCGCGGCAGCGCGCTGATCGGCAGCGGCCTGGCCGTGCTCGGTGCGGCGTCGACCTTGCTGATCGACCAGGACTCGACGCTGTGGCAGGTGTCGCTGTCGTGTTTCGTGATCGGCGCGGGCATGGGCCTGGTCGCCACGCCCAGCCTGATCGCGGCGCAGACCAGCGCGGAATGGTCCGAGCGGGGCGTGGTGACCTCGGCGAACATGTTCGCGCGCTCGCTGGGCAGCGCGGTGGGGGTGGCCGTGTTCGGCGCGATCGTCAACGCCCGCGTCGGCGGTGCCGAACACCCGGCGCCGGCGGTGCTCGCCGACGCGGTGCACCTGGTGTTCGTCGCGGTCGTCGTGTCGGCGGTGGTGTTGCTGGCCGCCTCGGCCATGCTGCCGGGCCGGGCGGTCGACGGCACCGGGTAGCCCGGGATTACCGGCCCGGCGCGGGACGTTGTCCTGACCAGACATCCGTTCGCGAAGGAGCCCCATGATCGACGTCCCACTGTCCGTGCTCGATCTCGCGCCGGTGCAGGAGGGCGCCGACCCGGGTGCCGCGCTCGCCGCGACCACCGAGCTGGCCCGCCGCACCGAGGAGCTGGGCTACCGGCGGTTCTGGGTGGCCGAGCACCACAACATGCCCGGCATCGCCAGCTCGGCGCCCGCGGTCCTGATCGCGCACGTGGCCGCCGCCACCAGCCGCATCCGCGTCGGTTCCGGTGGGGTCATGCTGCCCAACCACGCGCCGCTGGTGGTCGCCGAACAGTTCGGCACGCTGCACGCACTGCATCCCGGGCGCATCGACCTGGGCATCGGCCGCGCCCCCGGCACCGACCAGGCCACCGCCCGTGCGCTGCGCCGCACCGAGGCGGGCCTGTCGGCGGAGAACTTCCCCCAGGAGCTGGCCGACCTGCTGCGCTACTTCCGCGGCACCGGTCCCGGCGGCATCGCCGCGACGCCCGGCCGGGGCGAGGAACCCGAGATCTGGTTGCTCGGCTCCAGCGGCTACAGCGCGCAGGTCGCCGCCGTGCTCGGCCTGCGTTTCGCGTTCGCCCACCACATCAATCCGGCCGCCACCGAGGCCGCACTCGCCCTGTACCGCACCGAATTCCGTCCGTCCGCGCAGCTCGAGGCGCCCTACGCGATGGTCGCGGCGGCGGCGCTGTGCGCCGACACCGACGAGCGGGCCGAGGAACTGGCCCGCCCGCGCGACCTGGCCTTCCTGCAGCTGGCCGCGGGCAGGCCGCGCGAACTGCCCACCCCCGAGCAGGCCGCGGCCTTCCAGCCGAGCGAGGGCGAACGCCAGTTCATCGAACAGCGCCGCGCCGGACAGGCGCTCGGCTCGCCGGAGACCGTGCACGCCCAGCTCACCGACCTGCTGCACCGTACCGAGGCCGACGAGCTGATGATCAACACGCTCGTCTACGACATCGACGACCGCACCCGCTCCTTCGAACTCATCCGCAAGCTCGCCCAGGGCTGATCCCCCGGCTCGGGGCGGGTCACCGCAGGGGGAAGCCCTGGTTGTGCAGGGCGGTGCGGAGGCGGTCGCGGCCGGCGAGGCTGCGGGCGGAGGCGAGACGGGCCAGCACCCGCTCGGTCCAGGAGTGCGCGAGATCCTGCTCGCCGTAGAACTCGGCGATGCGGCGCTCGTAGGTGGCGACGTGCGAGCGCTGCTCGGGGAGCCGGTAGGTTTCCCGGTGCAGTACCGCCTGCTGTGGCAGGCGCGGCTTGACCTGGGCGCGCTCGGCCGGGTCGGGATGGCCGACCACCAGGCCGAAGGTCGCGAAAACCCCTGGCGGGAGCTGGAGTTCGGTCGCGACCGCCTCCGGATGATTGCGCAACGCCCCGATGTAGACCGTGCCGAGGCCGAGGGATTCGGCGGCCACCACCGCGTTCTGCGCCGCCAGCGCCGCGTCGATGAAGCCGACGTAGCTGGACTCGAGATAGTCGGCTCCGGCCAGCGGGGCGTCGTGGTCGGCGGCGAGCTGGCGCAACCGCGCGAAATCGGCCGTCCACACCAGCAGCAGCGGCGCCCGCACCACGTGCGCCTGGTCACCGGCCAGGGCCGCCAGCCGGGCCTTGCGATCGGGGTCGCGGACCGCGACCACACTCCACACCTGCAGGTTGGACGAGGTCGGCGCCGACTGCGCGGCCGAGATCAGCAGTCGCAACGTGTCGTCGGACACCGGGTCGGGCAGGTAGCGGCGCACCGAACGGTGCTCGTGCAGCACCGCCAGTGTGGCGTTCCACACGGCGGGCTCGGGCACCTGCGCGTCCCGGTACCGGGTGCGCACGGTCTCGGCCGGAGAGGGGGCGATCTGCGTCATGGCGGTCATGATGGTCGCCGCGGGCCACCCCGTCTCCGGTAACCCTCACCCTGAACCGAAAGCGCGGGGCTCAGTTGCGGGCGAGGCGCCCGGTGGCGGCGGTGACGGCGGCGGCGAGGACGGCGCGGACGGCCAGGCCCGCGGCGACCAGCGGGGCGGCGAGGATCCAGGGGGTGCCGCGGTGGTAGTCGCAGTAGAAGCGCAGCGCCGAGCGGTGGTGCGCGCGGACCTTGCGGAAGGGCGCCGAGCGCATGCTGCCGCCCTCGCGGTGCCGGATCTCGACGGTGGGGTCGAGGACGACGCGCCAGCCCGCCCGGTGCATGTTCAGCGCCATCTGCACTTCCTCGAAGTAGAGGAAGTAGCGCTCGTCGAAGCCGCCGACCTGGTCGAAGGCGGCGCGACGGAACAGCATGCAGCAGCCGGAGATCCAGTCCACGTCGCCGGGGCCGGTCAGCTGGGGGCCGAAGTAGCGGCGGGTGGCCGGGTTGCCGGGCCACACCCCGCCCAGCAGGGCGTGCGCGACACCGACGAGCAGCGACGGGAAGCGGCGGCCGGACGGGTACGGGGTGCCGTCCAAGCGCAGGATCTTCGGGCCGATCATGCCGATGCGGTCGTCGGCGCGCGCGGTCTCGACCAGTCCGGCGACGGCACCGGGCGCGAGCTGGGTGTCCGGATTGGCGACCAGCAGCCATTCGGCGTCGGTCTGCGCCGCGGCCTGATTGATCGCGCGCGAGAGGCCGACGTTGCGGGTGTTGCGGATGACGCGGCCGCCGTAGTCGGCGACGAGGTCGGGACCGTTGTCGGTGCTGGTGTTGTCCACACACACCACGTCCACCGCCAGCGGCTCCACCGCGGGACCGAGCGAATCCAGGAAACGGGGCAGATCCTCGGCGCTCTGGTAGGTCACCAGCAGCACCCCGACCGTCTTGTCACGCATGGGCCGCGAACCTACCAGCGCGCGGCGTTCGGTGCGAAGTCGAGCCGCGGCCCGCGGCCGACGGGCTCAGCGGACTCCGAGCGCCGATCTCTCGATCACCCCGGCCAATCCGCTGCGGACCGCCGCCTCGTCGCCGGTGTCGAGGCCGTGCAGCACCTCGTGCCAGGGTCCGAGCCGATGCCAGAGCAGCGCCCGCCGCCGGAGGTCGTCGGTGGGTTCGTAGGCGGCGGCGACGGCGGCGGCGAACTCGGCGGGCGCACCGTACAGGGGCCAGGCCAGATCGTTGGCCGCGTCGCCGAGGTGGAGGTCACCGAAATCGATGACGCCGCTGACCCGATCGTCCGCCACCAGGATGTGCTCCGGGCCGAGATCGCCGTGGACCACGGTGTCGGCCGGGAGCTCGCACGCGTCCGCGAGCACGGCATCGGCGCAATCACGATGCGACGCGGGCACTCTGGGAACGACCTGCGCGCGGAATCGGCCGACGATGGCCGCGCGGTCGCGGTGCGTGGCCGCCGCGGGCGCGAGACCGTGCCGGACCGCCGCCGACGCCGAACTCCCGTGCAGCGCGCGCAGGAAGCCGCCGAGGACGCGACCGTGGTCGGCCCGCGGCGTGGTCAGGGGCTCTCCGGGCACGAGCGCATGACGCACGACGAGCGGGTCGGCCTCGACCACCACGGGAACCGGAACCGGCAGCGGCAGTAGCGGAGCCAGCCACGGCATCACCCGCGTCTCGCGCAGCAACTGTTCAGCCACCTCGGGCCGCCGCGGCCGCCGCTCGACCCACCGACCCTCGACCAACGTCGCGACACTGTCCCATCCACCGGAGAACTCCACGCCTCACGGTATTACCCCTGCTCCCCCGCCCGCCGCCGGGCACGGTGGGACGGTCGCCCGCCGTCCTACCGGTCGCCGTGCGCACACAGTTCGCCGGGGGCGATCGTCGCGCCGGTGGTGCGGATCAACCCACACCGGCGGCGACCCGACCAGCCGCGGCACGAGCAGATGGAACCCGCAGCTCGCCCTTGCACGAACTCGTGGCCCGCCAGCCGGCCTTGGACGACATCGGCGACCCACACGGCGGCCGCGCCGTATCCGGCGTCCATCGTCAAACCCGTGCCCGATCCCGAACTCGCCGATCCCGCGCCCGCGCTCCACCCGACGACGTCGTACTCGCCGGTGATCACCAGGCTCCACACCAGCCGATCGACCGCCGCATCCGCCCGTGGCGTGCGGGCGACCGCGGCCGGCGCCCGCATCCACGCCGCGTGCGGGCGATGCGGGGATCGGCCGGCGGCGCCGGGGCGTCCGCGCGCATCGGGAGGCGCCCGACGAGGCGATCGTCGTCCCCGGGGGGCGGAAAGGGCACGGCGTCATCGTCCCTCCGCGCGGTCGTGGCCCGGGCGATCAGCCGGCGCGGGTCTGCGTGTCGAATGCCACCTCCGGCCCGCCGAGCTCGTCGGGCGGCAACCGGCGCACACCGCCCTTGTCGGCGGATTGCGCGAGCAGCGCGTAGGCGCGCAGGGCGGTGCTCAGCGGACGGTGGCGGCTGCGCGGGCGGTAGCCGGTGCGGCGTCGGTGGGCCAGGCGGCGGGCGATTTCGGCGTCGTCGACCTCGAGCCGGAGGGTCCGGGACGGGATGTCGATGGTGATCCGATCGCCGTCGGCGACCGCGGCGATGGTGCCGCCCGCCGCGGCTTCCGGGGAGACGTGGCCGATCGACAGACCGGAACTCCCGCCGGAGAACCGCCCGTCGGTGACCACCGCGACCGACCCCGCCAGCCCACGGCCCTTCAGATAGGCCGTGGGATACAGCATTTCCTGCATGCCCGGCCCGCCGCGCGGTCCCTCGTACCGGATCACCAGTACCGTGCCCGGCCGCACCCGGCCGGAGAGGACCGCCGTCACCGCCTCCTCCTGCGATTCGGCGACCACCGCCTCGCCGGTGAAGACGTGCAGGTCGGCGGGAACACCGGCGGACTTCACCACGGCTCCGTCGACGGCGAGATTGCCGCGCAGCACCGCCAGTCCACCGTCCTCGGAGTAGGCGTGCGCCACGTCGCGGATGCACCCCGATTCGGCATCGAGGTCCAGTGACGCCCACCGCGCCGATTGCGAGAACGCCGTCGCCGAACGCACCCCGCCGGGCGCGGCGTGGAACAGGTCGACCGCCGCCTGCGCCGGATTCGCCCCGCGCACATCCCATTCGGCGAGCCACCCGTCCAGCGACTCGCTGTGGACCGCCCGCACCGTCGTATGCAGGTGCCCGCCCCGGCGCAATTCACCGAGGATCGCCGGAATCCCGCCCGCGCGGTGCACATCCTCCATCAGATGGCTGCCGTTGGGCGCCACCTTGCACAGACAGGGCACCGCACGGGACCGTTTCTCGATGTCGGCCAGGGTGTAGTCGAGCCCGGCCTCGTGCGCGGCGGCCAGCAGATGCAGCACGGTGTTGGTGGACCCGCCCATCGCCAGGTCCAGCGCCATCGCGTTGTCGAACGCCGCTCGTGAGGCGATCGCGCGCGGCAGGACGGTGGCGTCGTCGCGGTCGTAGTAGCGGCGGGTGATCGCCATGATCGTTTCCCCGGCCGCCTCGTACAGGTCGCGTCGGGCGGTGTGGGTGGCCAGCGTCGTGCCGTTGCCCGGCAGCGCCAAGCCCAGCGCCTCCACCAGGCAGTTCATCGAGTTCGCGGTGAACATCCCCGCGCACGAGCCGCAGGTGGGGCAGGCGTTCTCCTCGATGGTGGCCAGGTCGGCGTCGGAGGTGGCGTCGTTGACGGCCTCGCTCATGGCGGTGATCAGGTCGAGCCGGCGCACCGTGCCGTCGGCGAGCGTGGCGCGCCCGCCCTCCATCGGCCCGCCCGAGACGAACACGGTCGGGATGTCCAACCGCATCGCCGCCAGCAGCATCCCCGGGGTGATCTTGTCGCAGTTGGAGATACACACCAGCGCGTCGGCGCAGTGCGCCTGGACCATGTATTCGATCGAATCGGCGATGAGGTCGCGCGAGGGCAGCGAGTACAACATGCCCTGATGCCCCATCGCGATACCGTCGTCGACGGCGATGGTGTTGAACTCGCGCGGAATGCCGCCCGCCCGGCGGATCGCGTCGCCGACGATGCGCCCGACCGGTTGCAGATGGGTGTGGCCGGGAACGAACTCGGTGAAACTGTTGGCGACGGCGACGACCGGTTTGGCGCCGATGTCGGCGGCGGGCACGCCGGAAGCGCGCATCAATGCCCGCGCACCGGCCATGTTCCGCCCGTGGGTGACCGTCCTGGAACGAAGTTCTGGCATGTCCCGAGCCTGCCGCGACGGCCGCCACCTGCGAAGACGCCCGTAATACCAGTAGTAGGACCACCAGTTCTAGGATTGCTCGGATGAGCACCACAGCCCAGCGGCGGGCCGAGCTCGCCAGCTTCCTGCGCGCCCGCCGCGCCCGGCTGGACCCGGTCACCGTCGGCCTGCCGCCCGCGGGGCCACGACGGCGCGCCGGGCTGCGCCGCGAGGAGGTCGCCACGCTCTCCGGGGTCAGTGCCACCTGGTATACCTGGCTCGAGCAGGGCCGCGACATCCAGCCGTCCCGCCAGGTGCTCGACGCGCTGGCCGCGACCCTGCGCCTGACCCCCACCGAGCACCACTACCTGCTGTCTCTCGCCGGTTACGCGCCGCTGCCCGCGGCCGACGAGCCCGCGAACCACCGTGCGCCCGAGCACATCCAGCACCTGCTCGACGCCGTGCCGTTTCCGGCGTACGCGATCGCGCCCGACTGGCAGATCTCCGGCTGGAACGCGGCGTACCTCGAGCTCTACCCGAATGTCGCCGCCGTCGCCCCCGCCGACCGCAACCTGCTGTGGCTGGTGTTCACCGACCCCTACGTGCGCGACCTGCTGCCCGACTGGGAGATCACCAGCCGCCGCTTCCTCGCCGAATTCCGCGCCGAGGCCGGGCCCCGCCTCGGCGATCTGGCCCGGTCACCGGCCATCCGCCGGCTCCTCGACGACAACGCGACCTTCCGGCAGGCCTGGCGCAGCCATCACATCGAGGGATTCGCCTCCCGGGAACGGGTCTTCCACCATCCCGTGCGCGGCGAGCTGCGCTACGAGCACCACCGCCTCGCACCGGCCGACCACCCCGACCTGCACCTGGTCATGTACACCCCCGTCGGACCCGGATGACCGGTGCGGCGGCCGGCCGTCGGCGGTCACCCCGCCCGGTCACCGCTGTCGACCAGCAGGTCTCGCAGGGTGGCGAACGCTGCGCGCAGCAGGTCACCGTAATGCCGCGGGTCCGGCATCGCCGTCTCGTCGGTGCTGAACGAGATGACGACTTCCTCGCCCTGCGAGGTGACCAGGTGGCGCAGGCAGTCGCCGTCCATGGTGGGCAGGACGCCGAAGATCCTCGTCACCGGCCTGCCGAGGAAGGCGAGGTCGGTGGCGACCGGGGGGACGTTGCTGACGGTGGTGTTCATCAGCGGCACGGTCTCCACGGTGCGGTAGTCGCGCCGGGCGCGGGCCCAGCCCGCCAGCCGCAACAGCCAGGCCGGTGCGGTCTCCACCCGGGATTCGGCCCGCAGCACGTCCGGATGGACGTTGCGCTCCTTCTCCCGGGCGGCGGACCGGTGCACGGCGGCCAGCCGGACGAGGGGGTCCGGGACGTCGGTGTGCAGGTCGACATACCGCTGGCACAGCTGGTTCGCCGAGGTCCAGCCGATACCGCGCACCGACATCGGCACCATCGCGGCCAGGGAACCGGCGGGCAGCTCCCCGCGCTCGGCCAGGTAGTCGCCCAGTGCCAGGGAGACCGTGGTCAGCAGGAGGTCGTTGAGGGTGACCGGGGTGTCCGAGGCGGCCCTGGCGCGGCGGATGTCGGCGAGCGGGAGCGTGACCAGGTCGAAGACGAGCGGGCGGTGGACGGGGCGATTGAACCGCGTGGCGGGCCGGGTCGGCAGCGGCGGGGGCAGGCCGGCGGGCTCGGTGGTACGGGTGCGCCGCAGGCCCGCGGCGAAGCGGGCGGTGCCGACGGTGAGGGCGCTCGCGGTGCGCAGCGCGGCGGACGGAAGCCACGGGGTGCGGTCGAAGGTGGGCGGCGGCGGGAGCGGGTCCGGGCCGAAGAGCTTCAGTTCCAGTTCCCGGGTGGCGACGCCGTCGGCGGCACCGTGGTGGAACTTCAGGACGACCACGGTGGTCTCGCCCGGCAGGCCGGGCACGTCGGAGATCAGGTCGAGCACGTGGATCTCCCACGGCGGGCGGGCGAGGTCCATCGGGGTCGCGGCCAGCTCGGCGATCACCCGGCGCGCGTCGTCCCACGTGCCGCCGGTGCGCAGCGAAACATGCGCGCGCAGATCCGGATCCGGGTGGGGCACCCAGTAGGGCAGGTCCAGGTCGAGCGGGACGCGCCGAAGGCGGCGATGGAACAGCGGTGCCAGACCGAGGCGGTCGCGCACCCAGTCCAGCACCGCGGCCTCGGTCAGCGGGGTGGTCGCGGTGCAGGCGTAGCAGCCGACGACGGTGGACGGGTGGGTGTCGGTCTCGTCGTAGACGAACACGGCGTCGCGCGGGTGCAGCCGCTGCGCCGACACACGGGCGGCGTGGCTCATTCGGCGCCGATCGACCGGGCGATCATCGGCCAGGAGTCGCGCAGGTCGTCCTGCCAGTACCCCCACGAATGGGTGCCGGGGCGCCGGATGTTGTAGGTGATGTCGGTGCGGCCGAGTTCGGCGGTGCGCTGGGCCAGCCGGGTCGTGCACAGGTTCGTCACCGATTCGATGGCGCCGCCGACCAGTGTCTGGTTGAGCAGCTGCCGATCGTCGTTGTGCAGCCGCGGGTTGGCGAGGGTGTCGTGCGGGCCGGGCAGGCCGCTGCCGCTGGAGATGTACATCGGTATCGGCGGCAACCGGTGCGCCTGCAGGTACGGGTCGTGTTCGCGCCAGCCGTCGCCGCCGGTGGGCCCCCACATGTTCTCCGGGTCGCCGCCGCCGAGGCTGATCACCACGGTGACGAACATCCGGCCGAGCGGGTCGCTGGTCATCGCGCAGCCGCTGTAGGCCGCGACGCTGCGGTAGCGGGTCGGGGCCTGAATGGTGAGGTCGAGCACCGAGCTGCCCGCCATCGAGATGCCGGCCAGCGCGTTCGCGCCGGTCGCGCCGAAGGTCGCATCGATGACCGGCGGCAGTTCCTCGGTGAGGAAGGTGGTCCACATGTTGCGGCCGTTGTTGCCCAGCGTCTCGGCCAGGCCCTCGTCGGCCCGCTCCCAGTCGGTGTAGTAGCTGAACGCGCCCTCCATCGGGATGACGACGTTGACGTGTTTGTCGGCGAAGAAGTCCACCGCGTCGGTCTGGCCGAACCAGTTGGCCGCGTCCTCGCCGCCACCGGCCCCGTTGAGCAGGTACAGCGTCGGCGCGGGGCGGGTGGTGTCGGCGGGCCGCAGCACCTTCACCGCGATCGAGCGCTGCATGGCGGGGGAATACACGGCGAGGTCGACGAGCCGGGCGTCGGCGGGCGTCGCCGTCACCGCGGGGGCGTCCGGCGTCGCGGTCGCCACGGCACCGGTCAGGGGTGTGCAGGCGAGCGCGAGAACGGTTGCGGCGCAGGCCAGTGCACGGTTTCTGCGGGGATCCATCGTTCGATCAACCTTCGACCGGAACAGTGGAGACGCCCGGCATCGCGGGCGTCTCCACGGGTCCTGCGCGCCTACTTGCCCGCTCCCGGCGTGCCGCCGCTCAGGCTGATCAGCGCGTTCACGATCCTGGTGCCGGTCTCGCCGAGGCTGGCGGTGCCCATGCCGAGGATGTCGATCAAAGATCCCATTGTTCTCTCCTTGCGTTGCTGGTTTCAGGAGCCGGCGGACGCCGGACTCGGAGGTCGGATCGCGGAGCCGGCCGGCACTCAGCCGGCGAAGCCCGTGATGCCCTCGAGCGAGCCGAGGAACACATCCCACAACCCGTCGCCGGCCACGGCGGACCCGAGGGCGGGAATCAAAGCGCCGAGCAGGTCGCTGAGCGAACCCATAGCGAATCTCCTTCGTCCGTGGTATGCACCAGACCTCACAGCCATCGAGGGGTCGGCTGTGGCGCAATCGGTGCATGCCATCTCGTGTGACCGGGGCAACATATCAAGCGATCAGTTGGCTGACAAGGCATGTTTCACATTTTCCCGCATTCATGGGATGTAATGCCTGGTCAGGGCACTTTTCGCAGGTCATGCCCACGAAACTCGGGGCACGGCGATACACCGGACGATCTCGGGTTGCGCGAGCAAATTTCCAGAGGGAAACGACTGATCGAGCGGTTCGCAGCCACGGAAAGCGACAGCAGGGCGGGCGACGCTGTGCGGTGTCCCAGGGACCGCAGCGCGCCTCGGCACCGCCTCCGGCAGATAGCAATTATCTGGCGAATAGGCTCGCCACCGCATACGTCGCGCCGGTTTCGCCGCGGACGTCGCGGGTAGGCGGGAGGGAAGCGACGTCTGGATCGGAGGTATGGCGATGAGCGGCGACACGGATCTCCCGCTGCCCGACTACGACCAGCTCGAGGTCGGTTCCATCGAGCACCGCATCAGGGCACTCGACCTCGACGCCGTCCGGCGGCTGCTCGACCACGAGCGCGGCGCCGCGCACCGCCCGCGGGTGGTCGCGATCCTGTCCGCGCGGATCGACCAGCTCGAGGCGGGCGCCCAACCCTCCGGCGGCGACCCCGGCAACGCCCCGCCGGTACACGGCGAACCCGGCGGCTCCCCGGTACACCCCGCCCACTCCCCCGCCGACAACACCCCCCTGCGCCACGGCGTCGCCGGCCAAACCCCCGCCCGCGGCAAACCCTGACCCGGACGGGGATGAACCGGTCACCTCACCGCGACGAACACCTAGGGGCGCCTTGCCCTGCGGATCGGTGCCGGTGTAGGTGATGGTCACATCGGCCAGCAGATACTGTGAACCGGCCGGAGGCGCATCGTTGAACGGGTTCTCCTCTGCCACAGCGTCATTCGCATTGGGCGCGGCGCTGTTGACGGTGACCCGCCAGTCGCCGTCGGCGATCACCGATCCCAGCGGATACGGATCCGCGCGGGTTCCTCGACTCCCTGGCGTGTCTCGAGCGGCCGCGTCGGAGTCGGTCGCCTGGCCGGGAGCGGCCGGAGTGACAACCGAAGCGTCGCTGCTGAATGCCTCGTCGAAGCGTGCGCCCGGCGTCGCGAGCCCGGGGTCGGGTGCCCTACGTGTTACCATACGTTTGTGAAGATCAAGACCAGCGTGTACCTCGATCAAGAGCAGGTCGAGCGTCTCAAGCGCGCCGCGGAGGCCGCTGGTCGTTCGGAAGCCGACCTGATTCGGGAAGGCGTGGACCTGGTCCTGCTACGAACCCCGCGGGCACCGCGAACCCGCGAGTGGCCCTCGTTCGACTCGGGTGACCCGCGGTTCGCCGTCGACGCCGAGGAACACCTTCGCTCGGCATACGAGCGGTGAGCTTCTTCATCGCCGACACCTCCGCGCTGATCGCCGCGTACGACAATGCGGCAGCGCAGCAGGAAAAGGTGCAAACTCTACTCGCGAGCTCGGTCGCCGTCGTCTCCCCGCTGGTCCTGGACGAGGTCGATCACTTGCTCGTCGCCCGCTTCGGAAAGGACCGGCGCGTCGCCGATCTCGTCCTGGACGATCTGCTCACCTCGGCCGAGGAAGGGGCGATCCTCGTCCCTCCCGTCGACCACCACGACCTGCGGGTGGCTCAGCGACTCATCCACCAGTTCGGCGGTCTACGCCTCGACCTGGCCGATGCTGTGAACGTGGTGCTCGCTGAACGTTATCTGACGAATGCCATCGTGACGCTCGACGAACGTGACTTCCGCGCACTGACCCCGCTCACCCCATCCTTCGCCGCTTTCCACCTGCCCATCCAGGACGGCGAATCAGAGTAGGCGTTGCCGGGAGGAGTCGGGATGAGTGTGCTGGTGCGGGTCGGGCTGCTGGAGTTGGCGTTCGGGGCGATGTTCGGGTGGGTGATCGCGGGTAGCCACGCCGCGCCGCGGCTGTTCGAGCGGTGGGGGGTGGTGAGTCCGCGCAGGCTGCTGCAGGCGCACCTGGACTACATCATCATGGGGGTCATCCTGATCGCGGTCGGGGTGGCGGTGCCCGACCTCGCGGGGTGGATCGTCGCACTGGTGATCCTGGGCACCCTGCTCAATCCGACCTTGTTCCTGCCGTTGGCGTTTCGCGAGGAGTTGACCGGCCACCTCGCCTATCGCGCGGTGAGTGTGCTGTCGTTCCTGGCCACCAGCGTCGGGCTGGTCGCGGCGGCGTTCAGCTACTGACAGCCGGAAGCGGGTACGGTTGGTTAGGCAACCCTTATTCGCTATTGCCGGAGGTTCTCTTGGCCCGCCCACGTACCACCCTCACCGTGCTGCGCACCGAGCAGCTCACCCCGCACCTGATCCGCGTCCACTTCGGCGGCCCCGGGTTCGCCGCGTTCCGGCCGAGTGAGTTCAGCGATTCCTACATCAAGCTGATCTTCCCGCGCGCGGACGGCGAGGTGCTGCGGACCTACACCGTGCGCCGGGTCGACGCCGCGGCCGCGGAGCTGGCGGTCGATTTCGTGTACCACGGTGACGAGGGCGTCGCCGGCCCGTGGGCCGCCTCGGTGCAGCCGGGCGAGACCATCGACGTGTACGGGCCGGGCGGGGCGTATTCGCCGCGCCAGGACGCCGACTGGCATCTGCTCGCCGGGGACGAGGCCGCGCTGCCCGCCATCGCCGCCGCCCTCGAGACGATGGACCCGGGCGCGTCCGGGCTGGCCTTCGTCGAGGTACCCGGCCCCGCGGACGAACTGCCGCTGGCCACCCCGGCGGGCATCGAACTGACCTGGCTGCACCGGGGCGACCGCCCGGCGGGCGAACTGCTGGCCGAGACGGTGCGGGCCGCGCAGTGGCGGCCCGGCCGGGTACAGATCTTCATCCACGGCGAAGCGCACGCGGTGATGCAGGACCTGCGCCGGTACATCCGCCGCGAACGCGAGGTGCCCGCGGAGTGGGCATCCTCGATCTCGGGCTACTGGCGGCGCGGCCGCACCGAGGAGGGCTTCCGCCAGTGGAAGGCCGACCTGGCGGCGAAGGAGTCAGCGCCCGCCGCGAGTTGAGCGGTCAGTCCCGCCACCCGCTCGAGGCCAGGATCATGTCCCAGGTGAGGTAGGGCAGGTGCGGGTGGCGCTGGTGCACGATCTCGCCGGGCAGGGTGGCCGGTGGCGCCTTGCGCGGGTCGGCGAGCGCCTGCCGTTCGATCGCCTCGGTGAGCGCGCGGCTGCCGCCCAGCCGCGGATACCGCTCGTGCACCCGGTCGGCCAGGCCGGGCGGCAGGTCCGCCGGGCCGCCGGCCACATCGATGCCGATGCCCTCCACCGTGATCCACATCTCCGGACGGCGCCTGCGCCGATAGACCGGGGAGTCGCCGAAGCCCGTGGTGTGCCAGGCGATGGCGTCCCACACCACGTCCACCCGCTCGTCGGTGACGCCGTTGCGCTCCAGGAACTCCGCGGCGTAATCGGCGCCGTCGAACTCGAAACGTTGGCTGCCGTTGGCGATCTCGGCCAGGCCGATGTCGTGCAGGGCGCTGATGAGGTACATCAGCTCCTCGTCGTAGTCGTGGCCGGGCCGCATGCCGCGTGTGGCGGCCACCGCTCGGGCGAAGAGGAATCCGCGCACGCTGTGGTTCCGCAGATGCGCGGGGAGTTCGGCGTCGATCAGTTCGGTGGCGCGGCGGGCCAGCGGGGTGGTCGGCACCGCGAGCGGATCGTCCGGTGCGACAGGCTGATGCGCGTCGGCGGCCGCGACCGCGGCGGAGGCGAGGACGGCGGCGGACGCACCGAGGGCGGCACGGCGGGACAGGGACATGGGTCACCCCTCTGTTCGAGAACGGATCGGATCAGTGCGCGCGAAAGCGCGCCCGGTAGTCGCTGGGCGTGACGCCGAGCACCTTGACGAAGGTGCGGCGCAGTGTTTCCTCGGAGCCGAGCCCGCAGCGGCGCGCCACCACGGGAATCGGATCGGTGCTCGCCTCCAGCAGGTGCTGCGCGGCTTCCACCCTGGCCCGTTCGACGAACCGGCCCGGCGTCGTCCCGAGTTCCCTGCGGAACAGGCGGCTCAGATGCCGTTCGCTCATGGCGGCGCGGGCCGCCAGCGCGGGCAGGCTGTGATCGCCTGCGGGATCGGCGATCACGGCATCGACGACGGCACGCACGCCGTCGGCGCGCGGGCCCGCGATCTGCGCGCGCACGCTGAACTGGGACTGGCCGCCCGGCCGGCGCAGGAACACGACCAGCTGTTTGGCGACGGTGCGGGCCAGCTCCTGGCCCTGATCCTCCTCCACCAGCGCCAGTGCCATGTCGATGCCCGCGGTGACCCCGGCCGAGGTGACGACGCCGCCGTCGCGCACGTAGATGGCGTCGGGCTGCACGGTGACGCGCGGAAAGCGCCGGGCCAGTTCGCCGCAACCCATCCAGTGCGTGGTGGCCCGGCGCCCGTCGAGCAGCCCGGCTTCGGCGAGGACGAAAGCGCCGGTGCAGACCGCGGCGACCCGGCGCGCCCGCCCGGCCAGCGCGCCGACGGCGGCGACCAGGCGCGAGTCCGGCCGGTCGTCGGGCGCGAAGCCCGGGACGAGCAGCGTGTCGATCCGCGCGGCCACCTCCGCGAACGCGCAATCCGCGCCGAGCGGTGCGCCCACGTCGGTGCGCACCGGGCCGCCGTCGAGGGAGGCGAATCGCACCCGCCGCCGCGCCCAGTGCAGCACCTGGACCGGACCGGCGACATCCAGCAGCAGCACCCCGTCGGCCAGGGCGACCACCACGTCGTCGCGGTCCGTCGATTCCATGCGTTCAGTCTCTCGACCGCGACGGCATGTCCACAAGGACACGTCACCCACAGATCCGGACACGGTCGGGGCGTCCGGTCCCGGCGGCGCATGCCGCGACCGGCCCGGTGCGGGCGGTAGCGTCGGGAGCATGAGCAGCCTCGACGTGGCGGTGATCGGATACGGCTTGGCGGGTGCAGTCTTCCACGCACCCTTGATCGCGGCGCATCCGCGGATGCGGGTGGCGGCGGTGGTGACGGGTTCGGCCGAGCGCGCCGAACAGGCCCGGCGCGAGCACCCCGGGGTGCGGGTGCTGCCCGACGCCGACGCGCTCTTCGCCGATCCGGGCGACGTCGGCCTCGTCGTCGTGGCCACCCCGAACCGGACCCACGCGCCGTTGGCGTTGCGTGCCGTCGCGGCCGGGCTGGCCGTGGTGGTGGACAAGCCGTTCGCGGTGTCCGCGGCCGAGGCCGCGGAGGTGGTGGCGGCCGCGCAACGGGCGAACGTGGCGCTCTCGGTGTTCCAGAACCGGCGCTGGGACGGCGATTTCCGCACGGTGTGCCGGCTCGTCGAGACCGGGGAACTGGGCGAGGTGCGCCGGTTCGAGTCGCGGTTCGAGCGGTGGCGGCCGGTGTCCAAGGGCGGCTGGCGCGAGGTCGGCACCGCCGCCGACGGCGCGGGCCTGCTCTACGACCTCGGCTCGCACCTGGTCGACCAGGCGCTCACGCTGTTCGGACCGGTGCGGTCGGTGTTCTGCGAACTCGACAACCGGCGCCCGGAGGTGCGCACCGACGACGATGTGTTCCTCGCGCTGACCCACCACAGCGGCGTGCGGGCGCACCTGTGGGCGAGCGCGGTCGCGCCGCGGCTCGGGCCCCGGTTCCGCGTGCTGGGGGCGCGGGCGGGCTATGTCACGTTCGGGCTCGACCCGCAGGAGGACGCGCTGCGGGCGGGCCGCCGTCCCGGTGCAAGCGACTGGGGCACAACCCCTCCCGAGGCGTGGGGCACTCTCGGCGCGGAGCCCGACAGCGCGCCGTACCCGACGCTGCCCGGCGACTACCCGGCCTTCTACGACGGCATGGCGCGGGCGGTTCTCGACGGTGGCCCGGTGCCGGTCGATCCCGCCGACGCGGTGGCCGGACTGCGCGTCCTGGAAGCCGCGCGCCGCTCCGCCGAGGACGGGCTGGTCGTCGCCGTCGACTGACGACCGGACGCCGGGAGCCGGTGCGGTGCGGCGGTGCGATCGCTAGGGTTCGGCGGGTGCACACCGCCGAATTGGTCGATCGTGGCGCCTCCCTCGTGGACCGGCTCACGACCACGCAGAGTCCGCCGCCGTGGCAACTGGTCCTCGTCACCGCCGTGCTGGCGCTGGTGCTCGTCGCCGCCGGGCCGCTGTGGCGGATCACCCGCAACGCGGTCACCATCGCGCACGAGGGCGGCCACGCGCTCGTCGCGCTGGTCACCGGCCGCAGGCTCGACAGCATCACCCTGCACTCGGACACCTCGGGCCTGACGGTCTCGCGCGGAAAGCCCTACGGCCCCGGCATGATCCTCACCGCGCTCGCCGGGTATCCGGCCCCGCCGCTGCTCGGGCTCGGTTTCGCGGCGTTGCTGGCCGCCGACCGGATCACGCTCATGTTGTGGACCTCGATCGCGCTGCTGGCCGCCGTGCTGATCAAGGTGCGCAACCTCTACGGCCTGTGCACGGTCCTCGCCCTGGGCGCGCTGGTGTTCGCGGTGTCCTGGTTCGGCACCGACCTCGTGCAGGCGGCCTTCGCCTACCTGGCCGCCTGGTTCCTGCTGTTCGCCGGGCTGCGGCCGGTGGTCGAGATGCAGCGCGGCCGCCGACACCGGTGGGGCAATCCGGGCGGCGTCGACTCCGACGCCGACCAGCTCGCCGCGCTCACCCACCTGCCCGCGCTGCTGTGGGTGCTGATCTTTGCCGCGATCGCCCTGGCCGCCCTGCTCTACGGTGGCGGGCTGCTGCTGTCGGAGGCGACCGGACTGTGCCTGCCCGCGATCTCGTCGGGCAATTGCCCGGCGCCGGGCTGAACCGGTCACCCCGGCACCGGAAACGGCCATCCGGGCCGGTGGTCAGCGGGGCGTCGTCCGCATCAGCTCGCGTGCCCGCGCCACCAGTTCCTCGGGTGGCCGCGTTCCGTCGAGCACCACGCCCGGCTCGTCGGGCCCGAGTGGCTCCAACAGCGCCAGCTGGGAATCCAGCAGCTGCGGCGCCATGAAGTGCCCGCGGCGTTCGCGCACCCGCCGATCCAGCACCGGCCGCGGCACGTCGAGGTGCACGAACAGCACATCGGGCGCGGCCGCGCGCAGGGTGTCGCGGTAGGCGCGGGCCAGCGCCGAACAGCTCACCACGCCCCCGCCGGTCGCCCCGGCCAACCAGGCGGCGATGCGGTCCAGCCACGGCCTGCGCTCGGCGTCGGTCAACGGGATACCGGCGCGCATCCGCTCGATGTTCGCCGCCGGATGGAAGTCGTCGCCCTCGGCGAAGGGCACACCCAGTGCCGCTGCCAGGCGCGTTCCCACCGTCGTCTTGCCGGATCCGGTCACGCCCATCACCACCACCCGCGGCGCGGATTCGTTCTGCGTCATCCCCCCATGGTGCGTGTCGCGGACGCGATCGGTGGGTGGGTAGCCTTTCGGGGTTCGATCGGCTCGAAGGGAACCCGCTACGCGATGCAACCGCTCGGCTTGGACGATCCGCGACGGATCGGCGACTACCGGCTTCTCGGCGTCCTCGGGGCGGGCGGCATGGGGCGGGTGTACCTGGGGCGCAGCGCGGGCGGCCGCACCGTCGCGGTGAAGGTGATCCGGCCCGATCTGGTCGCCGACCCGGAGTTCCGCACCCGCTTCCAGCGCGAGGTGGCCGCCGCCCGGCGCGTCGGCAGCTCGTGCACCGCGCCGGTGCTCGACGCCGACGTGGCCGCGAACCCGCCGTGGCTGGCCACCGGTTACGTCGCCGGGCTCGCGCTGTCGGATGCGGTGGAGCGGTTCGGTCCGCTCGGTGAGCACAGCCTGCTCGTGCTCGCCCACGGCTTGGCCGAGGCCCTGATCGCGGTGCACGCGGCGGGGGTGGTGCACCGCGACCTCAAGCCCTCCAACGTGCTGCTGGCCCTCGACGGGCCGAAGGTGATCGATTTCGGCATCGCCCGCGCCATGGACGACACCTCCCTCACCACGACCGGCAAGGTCATCGGTTCCCCGGCGTTCATGAGTCCGGAGCAGGTGACCGGCGAACCGATCGGGCCCGCGGGCGACATGTTCGCCCTCGGCGGCGTGCTGGCCTACGCCGCCGCAGGCCAAGGGCCGTTCGGCACCGGCGACACGGTGCAGTTGCTGTGGCGCGTCGTCTACGAGGAACCGCGGATCGAGGCGGTGCCGCCGCGGCTGCGGCCGGTGGTGGCCGCCTGCCTGGCCAAGAACCCGGCCGACCGGCCCACCCCGCGGCAGGTGCTCGACCAGCTCACCGCGCTCGGCCTGCCCGACCGCGCGGGCTGGCTGCCCGCGCCGGTGCTCGAGGACGTCAGCGCCCGTGCCGTGCGGCTGCTCGATCTCGACTCCGAACCCGACGACGGCTACGGCGAACCCACCCGAGCGGCCGCCATCCCGTCCGGCCACGGCACCGCGCCTTCGCATCCCGGCACCGCCCGCTTCCCGCAGGACGACCCCTACCGGCAGTCGTCGGGCGGGTACGGCACCGCGGCGGGGCAGGGCACCGGAGCGCAGCCCGAGTCCGGTCGCTACGGCACCACCCCGACCGGGTGGCACACCCACACCGCACACTCCGGCTCCGACCGCTCGGTGGACCGGAATCACTCTGTCCCCCAGGGCTATTCGGCGCACTCTCCACACGGCCGGCAACACGGGTCCGGCGCGGGCCGCACCGACGCGACAGCCCTGCACCGCCCGTCGACCGCGCACGAGCCGTCCACCCGCCGGTCCGGCCGGCGCGGGCCGCTGGTGGCGGCCCTGGTCGTCGTCGGAACGGCCGTCGCCGCGGGCGCTTTCGTGATCGGTACGCAGTTGCGGGACCAGCCCCCGCACGAGAACGCGGGCGCCCCGCCGAGCGCACAGGTCGCCGAACCGACCGAGGCCGCGCCGACGACCACGGCGGCCACCTCGACGACCACCGCCCCCGAATCCGCGGTACCCGCCGAGTTCGTCGGCACCTGGCGCGGCACGGCGGCCGACGGCCTGGTGGCCTTCGACATCGAACTCGTCATCGACGAGGGCGAGGTCGGCGCGGAGGTGGCCCGCTCGGCCAACACCGGCAAACTCATCGGACAGCGGTGCAGCCGCGTCGAACGGCTCACCGAGGCGAATCCGCAGCAGCTCACCTTCGTCGCGCGGCTGGCCGACGACAGCCCGCGCGACTGCCGCGACGAGGGCGCGGTCACCACCGTGCGCCTGCAACCGGACGGCTCCCTCGCCTACAGCACCCCGGGACTGTTCGGCGGTTCGATCGCGGGGATCCTGCGCCGCGGCTGACCGGGTTAGGCTGTATCCCAGCCCGCTCGACGTCCCAGCCCGCTCGACATCCCAGCCGCTCGACCGCGTCACCGCCCGATCGCCGATCACTCGCCGACCCGAAAGCGCAGCGACCCATGAGCCTTCGCCCCGCGCGGCCGTTCCTGCCCCTCGCCGTCCTCGCGGCACTGCTGTGCAGCGCGCTCACCCTGCTCGTCCCCGCGCGCGCAGCCGCCGTCGCCGACACCGCCTGCGGTGCGCCGCTCGCGCCCGCGACCGTGGCCGAGATCGCCGACCTCGCCGACACCACCGAGGTCGCCGACCCGGCCACCGGCAGCTCCCTCGACCGGCTCGAGCGCGCGGTGGAGCGGCACCGGCGCATCACCGAGATCCTCGTCGAGCACCGCGACCGCCGCGGCCTGCTCGCGCTCGGCCTGGACACCGTCGAACAGACCGCGGTGATGCCGCTGCAGCGCACGCCCGCCGCCTTCGACGACCCGGAGTGGGCGCACCGCATCAGCCTCGACCTGCTGCTGCGCTTCCTGCGGAACCTGCACGCCGAGTTCACCGGCGGGCCGACCGAACCCCAATGGACGCACTATTTCGCGCTCACCCGCCGCTGCGAACTCTCCGCGGCCCGGGTCGCGATGGCCGGCTACAACGCCCACCTCAGCGTCGACCTCGCCAACGCCGTCGCCGCCACCCGCGCCACCCCGGCCGATGCCCGCGACTACTTCACCATCGTCGACGCGATCGCCAGTCACGGCTTCCTGATCGTGGACGCGACGAAGGCGATCTACGGCGGCGACCTGGGTCCGCTGTGGCGGTTCTACTTCGTCGGGGAGGGCTTGGACGCCGTGCTCGGCGCGGGCGTGGCGACCGGGCCACTGCTGCGGCTGGCCGACGCGGGCGCCAACGTGGTGATCTTCGGCAACGGTCTGGCACTCCAGGATCCGGCGCTCGAACCCGCGGTGCGCGCCGAGATCGACGTGCTGTGGCGCAGCGCGGACGCCGCCTTCGAGGTGCTGGCCGCCGTCGGCGGCCTGTGAGACGTCCGCGGATCGTGGCGCATCCGCGGACTGTGCGGGTCAGGGCTTGCGGCCGACCCCGCCCCAGGCCGACGCGCGACGAACGCCCTGCTCGGCCTCGTCGGTGCGCCAGAAATTGATCGGCACCACACCGGGTTCGACGAGTTCGAGCCCGTCGAACAGTCCGCGGATCTGCTCGGAGGTGCGCGGAGTATAGGGCACCCCACCGGTTTTCGCGTAGTTCGCGCACAGCCGGACGTAGCCGGGATCGTCGGTGGTGCCGTCGTAGAGCACCAGGTAGCTGCCCGAGGCCAGCGGCTCCATGATGGTGCGCACCACGCGGCGCGCGTCCTCGTAGGAGGCGGCGTGGCCGAGGACGCCGATGAACATCACCGCCACCGGCTTGCTCAGGTTCAGCACGTTGCGGCTGTCGGCGAGGATGAGCTCGGGAGCGTTGAAATCGGCCTCCATGTAGGTGGTCACGCCCTCGTCGGTGGTGTTGACCAGCAACGCCCTGGCATGGGCCAGCACCAGCGGGTCGTTGTCCACGTAGACGATCTTGGCGTCCGGCGCCGCGGCCTGGGCCACCTCGTGGGTGTTCTGCATGGTGGGCAGACCCGTGCCGATGTCGAGGAACTGGCGCACCCCGGCCTCGGTGGCCAGCCAGTGCACGGCCCGGATCAGGAACTGCCTGGACTGCACCGCCATCGAGCGGATCTCGGGGTAGCTGGCCAGCCCTGCTTCACCCGCTTGGCGGTCCACCTCGTAGTAGTCACGCCCGCCCAGCCAGAAGTTCCAGATGCGCGCCGAGGACGGGACATCGGTTCGGACGGGACGGTGCTGGTCGACCATGGGTGACTCCTGAAACACTTTTCCGGCGATGTCGTGGCGACTGTACCGCCGATCCCGCTGTCGCAGCAGGGTCTTCGGTCACCGGTCCAGTACCGCCATGGCGGCGTTGTGGCCGCCGATCCCGCTGACGCCGCCGCCGCGCACCGCACCCGCACCGCAACACAGCACGTTCGGCACGCCGGTCGCCACCCCCCACCGGTGCGCGGGATCGTCGGCCTCGGTTGCGCGCCACGGGAACTCGAGATCGCCGTGGAAGATGTGTCCGCCCGGCAAACCCAGCTCCCGCTCCAGGTCCAGCGGCGAGCGCACCTCCAGGCACGGCCTGCCCTCGGCGTCCTCGGCCAGGCAGTCGGCCAACGGCTCGGCGAGCACCGCGTCGAGCCCGGCCAGCGCCGACCGCAACGCCGCGGCCCTGGCCGCCTCCGGATCGTCGCGGAAAAGCCGTGCGGGCGTGTGCAGTCCGAACAGGGTGAGGGTGTGCATCCCGGCCGCGTCGCCGGTCAGGATCGACGGGTCGGTCAGCGTGTGACAGTACAGTTCCGACGGCAGCACCGCGGGCATCCGCCCGTGCGCGGCACTGCGATAGGCGGCGTCGAGTTCGCGGTAGGACTCGGCCACGTGGAAGGTGCCCGCGAAGGCGTCCCGGGGATCGACCGCGGTGTCGCGCAATCGCGGCAATCGGCGCACCACCATGTTGACCTTCAGTTGGGAGCCTTCGGGTTCGCCGCCCGGCGCGCGGCCGAGCAGCCGATCCAGTTCGCGCGGGGCGGCGTTGACGAGCACGTGCCCGGCACCGACCGCGCCGCCGTCGTAGCGCACCTCGGCGGTGCGCCCGTCGCTGTCGATGCCGGTCACGGCGGTGCCGGTGCGGATCTCGGCGCCGGCCGCGCGGGCGGCGTCGGCGAGCGCGGAGGTCAGTGCGCCCATGCCGCCCACCGGCACCGTCCAGTCACCGGTCCCGCCACCGATGACGTGGTAGAGGAAGCAGCGGTTCTGCCGCAGGGTGGGGTCCTCGCCGTGGGTGAACGTGCCGATCAGCGCGTCGGTGAAGACGATGCCGCGCACGGTGTCGTCGGCGAAGGTGGCGGTGAGGGCCTCGCCGAGCGGCCGTTCGAACACCGCCGCCCAGGTCCGGTCGTCGTCGACGCGGGCGCGCAGTTCGGCGCGGGTGGGCAGCGGTTCGGTCAGGGTCGGGAACACCCGGTGCGCCAGCCGGGCGGTGGCGGCGTAGAAGCGTTGCCACGCCTCGAATTCCCGGTCCGAGCCGGTGAGCTCGCGGAACGAGGCGCGGGTGCGGGCGAGGTCGGCGGTGTCGACGAGCAGGCCGCCGCTACCGACCGGGGTGTAGGACGAGATGCGCCTGCGCCGGGTGTGGAAGCGCAGGCCGAGATCGCGCACGATGCGCTCCGGCAGCAGGCTCACCAGATACGAGTAGCGCGAGACCCGGGCGTCCACGCCCGGGAACGGACGTTGCGAGACCGCCGCACCGCCGGTGTGATCGAGCCGCTCCAGCACCAGCACCGAACGCCCGGCGCCGGCCAGATACGCGGCGGCGACCAGACCGTTGTGCCCGCCGCCGACCACGACCACGTCATAGCTACCTCGCGTCATCGGTCCTCGATAGCACGGCGGCGCGGCCGCGGCCCAACCCCGACACGCCGGTCAGGCGCCGGTGACCACGCACCCGTAGCCCACCGGCGTGCCGACACCGGTCCACACATCCACCGCCACCGCGGCCACCGCGTCGGGTGCCTGGCCCGCGCTGATCCGGTGCATTCCGGGTGTGGCCGGTACCCAGGTGACGAGCGCGACCCCGCCGGTGGGACGCACGGTCGCCAGCGGAATCCCGTTGTCGTAGAAGTACACCGGGGCCACCGGATCGGTGACGAAGGCCTGGATCGTCGCGGTGCAGCCGGTGCCGTAGTCGCTGTCGATGCCCCAGGTGAGGTTGGGCAACGTCTTCAGTCCGGTGACGGCACCGGCCGCGGCCGGTGCCGTGGCCACGGCGAGCCCGGCGGCGCAGGCGCACAAGCCTGCGGCGACGGCGGCGCGGACGCGGGTGTGCGCGGTGACGGTCATCGGCGTGGCCCTTCCGGATCGACGCGGGAAACCCACTGCGATCGTAGGGCGGCGACCGGCCCGATCGGGGCCTTTCCGCCGATCTCGCAACGATCCGGCAAACCGTGCCGTGCCGGTCAGGCCGTGGGGCCGCCCGCCACGTAGACGACCTGGCCGGAGACGAAGCCCGCACCCTCGCTCACCAGGAACGACACCGTGTGCGCGATGTCCTCCGGCGTGCCGGTGCGCGCCACCGGAATCTGCTTGGCGGCGGCCTCGCGGAACTGCTCGAACGGGATTCCCAGCCGCTCGGCGGTGGCCGCGGTCATGTCGGTCTCGATGAAGCCGGGGGCGATGGCGTTGACGGTGACGCCGAACTTGCCGAGCTCGATCGCCAGCGTCTTGGTGAAGCCCTGCAGGCCCGCCTTGGCGGCGGAGTAGTTGGCCTGGCCGCGGTTACCCAGCGCCGAGGTGCTCGACAGGTTCACGATGCGGCCCCACTTCGCCTCGGTCATGTACTTCTGGGTGGCCCGGCTCATCAGGAACGAGCCGCGCAGGTGCACGTTCATCACCGCGTCCCAGTCCTGCACCGACATCTTGAACAACAGGTTGTCGCGGGTGATACCGGCGTTGTTCACCAGCACGGTCGGCGCGCCGAGCTCGCTCGCCACCCGCTGCACCGCGGCGTCCACGGACTGCTCGTCGGCGACGTCGACGCCGACGGCCAGTGCCCGGCCGCCCGCCGCCTCGATCTCGCCGACGACCGGCCCGGCCGCCGACTCTTCCAGATCCAGGACGGCGACCGCGAAGCCGTCGGCGGCCAGCCTGCGTGCGGTCGCGGCGCCGATGCCGCGCGCGGAACCGGTGACGATGGCGGTGCGGGAGGTCGATGCGCTCATGATGCTCCTGACATGTTCGAGGGCGCGCCGGTGTGGGACCGGCGGATACCGAATAACATAGACGCGCCCGGCGGTACGACGCGGCCATTTTGATACACAGTCGACTGCCTGTATTATTCGCCCGATGACCACTCCCCCACGCCCCGCGGGCACCCGATCCCCGGGCAGGCCCGCGTCGGCGACCCGCCAGGAGGTCGTCGCGCTCGCCCGGCGCGCCTTCCTGGCCGGCGAACGGGTGGACGTGCAGGCGATCGCGGCCGAACTCGGCCTCAGCCGCGCCTCGATCTACCGCTGGTTCGGCTCCCGCGACGGCCTGCTCGGCGCGATGCTGGTCCAGGAGTACGAGCAGATGATCGCCAAAGCCGACGCCAAGTGCCGGGCGCGCGGCGGACGCCGGATCCTCGACGTGCTCGACCGCGTGGCCCGCTGGGAGGCGGTGAACGAACCGTTCCGCCGGTACTTCGAGAACGAGCCGATGTCGGGACTGCGGATCCTCACCGCCAGCGACGGGCCGGTGCAGCCGCGGGCCGTCGCCGCCGTCGCCGAACTCATCAGCCGGGTCGAGACCGAGGACGGGTATCAGCCGCCGCTCGAACGCGACCTGCTGGCCTACACCCTGGTGCGCATCGGCGAGGCGTTCCTCTACACCGACACCGCCGCGGGCATCCGCAACGACGTGGACCGGCTGCGCGAGGTGTATTCGGTGCTGGTGGGGCTGGTTCCGCCGACCTCCGGCTGAACCACACCGGAGCGGAACTACTCCACCACCAGGACGACCAGGCCCGCGCCGCCCGCCGACTCCTGGCCCGGCCCACCGAACATCGTGATCGACCGGCGCGGGTCGAGCCGGTCGACCACCTCCGGCAGGGACGGGCCGATCTGCTCGGCCCGCACCAGGCACACGTGCCACGCGACGTCGAGGCGCGCGGCACGCCGCATCTGGCCGGGGCCGCCGTCGAGCACCAGCGCTCCGGAGTCGGCGACGGCAGCCGCGCAGGTCGTCACGACCGCGTCGACCCCGTCGAACTCCTCGGCGGCCGACATCGGACTGTCGGTGACCACCCGGTGGCCCGCGTTCCGCCACGGCGCCAGCAGGGCGGCGGGCAGCCCGTCGGGCACCATCACCGCGGTCGCGCCGAGCGTGCGCAGCGCGTCGTCGAGTGCCGCGGCGACCTCTTCTTCGGCGACCCGCCGCCCCCGCGCACCGTCGCGCGCGAGGCGGGCGAGGAAGTCCGAGACGAGGCCGGCGCGGTCGGCCGGGTCGATCGCGGCGTGCCTGCCGCGCCGCACCGGAACCACCCGCTCGTCGTCGGGCAGTTCGACGAGCAGGTCGCGGACCCGGCGCAGCAGCTGTTCGTCGGAGCTCACCGCGCCGCCCTCCGGGGTGCGCGCGGTTCGCACCTGCCCTCGGTCATGTCTCACCTCACCGTTGTCGCCTACGCGGGTCGACGGCCTCTCGCGTCCGCGACCGCCGGGCCGTCCCGCACCGGGCAACGTACCCGCGCCGCGCGGGGCGTGGCAACCGCATGATCCCCGTCACGACGGGCCTATGCTGCGGATATGTCCCCTGGCGAGATGTCCTCCGGTACGCGACCGCCGCCCGTTCCCCTCGCCGGTGGTGCGCCGGCGCGCGCCCGCTACCGCAGCATCGCCGACCTCGACGCCGACATCGCCGCCTGCCGCGCCTGCCCTCGGCTGGTGCGGTGGCGCGAACTCGTCGCCGAGACCAAGCGCGCGGCGTTCCGCGACGAGACGTACTGGGGCCGCCCGGTGCCCGGCTTCGGTCCCGACGACGCCCGGCTGCTGCTCGTGGGACTCGCGCCCGCCGCGCACGGCGGCAACCGGACCGGGCGGATGTTCACCGGTGACCGCAGCGGTGACGTCCTCTTCGCCGCCCTGCACGCGGTCGGCCTGGCCAATCAGCCCACCGCGGTGCATCCCGGCGACGGGCTGCGCCTGCTCGGCGCGCGGGTGACCGCCCCGGTGCACTGCGCCCCGCCGGACAACAAACCCACGGTGGCCGAACGCGATCGGTGCCGCGGCTGGCTCGACGTCGAGCTCGGGTTGCTCGCGCCGACCGTGCGCGCCATCGTGGTACTCGGCGGCTTCGGCTGGCAGGCGCTGCTGCCCGCGCTGGCCGAGGCGGGGTGGGCGGTGCCACGGCCGCGGCCGAAGTTCGGGCACGGGGTGCGGGTGCGGCTGGAACCGGCCGCCGCGGACCGCGCGCCGCTCGAGCTGTTCGGCTGCTACCACGTCAGCCAGCAGAACACCTTCACCGGCAGGCTGACCCCGGCGATGCTCGAAGCCGTGCTGGCCGAAGCCGCCGACGCCGCCGGACTGCGGACCACGTCGTGAGCGACCGTACGGAAAGGGCACGCCGATGAGCGGTTTCACCCGATTGCTCCGCCCCGCCCTGCTCGCCGCGGCCGCCTCGCCCCGCGTCGAGCGCACCGTCACGTCGCTGCGCGCGACCCGGGCGCTGGTGGACCGCTTCGTGGCGGGCACCACCGAGGCCGACGCGCTCGGCACCGTCGAGGCGCTGCTGGCCTCCGGCCGCTGGATCACCGTCGACCATCTCGGTGAACACACCACCGACCTGGCGCGGGCCCGCGACACCGTCGCCCACTACCGCCGCCTGCTCGCGGCCCTCGCCGAACTGCCCGCCGCCGGTGCGCCGGGAACGGTCCGCCCGCTCGAGGTCTCGGTCAAGCTCTCCGCACTCGGCCAGGCCCTGCCCGGCGACGGTGCGGCGATCGCGCTCGACCACGCCCGCGAGATCTGCACCGCCGCGTCCGCGGCCGGGATCGGCGTCACGGTGGACGCCGAGGACCACACCACCACCGACGCCACCCTCGCCGTCGTGCGCGAGCTGCGAGCGGACTTCCCGGGCGTCGGCACCGTCCTGCAGGCCTATCTGCGCCGCACCGAGGGCGATTGCCGAGAATTCGCCGGGCCGGGATCACGGATCCGGTTGTGCAAGGGCGCCTATCGCGAACCCGCATCGGTGGCCTTCCAACGCGCCGCCGAGGTGGACGATTCCTACCGCCGGTGCTTGCGCATCCTCATGTCCGGCCGGGGTTACCCGATGGTCGCCAGCCACGATCCCGCGATGCTGGCCGAGGCCGATCGCCTGGCCGCCGAAACCGGACGGGGCCCGGACGATTTCGAGTATCAGATGCTGTACGGCATCCGCGACGCCGAACAGCGCCGCCTCGCCGACGCGGGCCACCGCATGCGGGTCTACGTGCCCTACGGCGACCAGTGGTACGGCTATTTCATGCGCCGCCTCGCCGAACGCCCCGCGAATCTGGCCTTCTTCCTCCGCGCCGCCGCCTCCCGCGACCGCGCCTGATCCGCGCGCGGCGTGCCCCGTCGTCCGGCGCCGAGCCGGTGCGAGCGGCGTCCCGCCGCGGGCGGGCCACACCTGATGCGGCCCGCCCGGGGGCGTCAGACGCGCGACTCCACGCGGTGGAACAGATACTCCACCAGCGTGATCAGCGATTGCAGACAGGTGCCGCGGTGGCGGGCGTCCAGGTTCGTCAGCGGGGTCTCCGGCGAGAGGTCGAGCGCGTCGCGCACCTCGTCGAGCGGATAGACCCGGCCGTCGTCGAACTGGTTGACCGCCACCGAATACGGCACCCCGCGCTCCTCGAGCACCGAGAGCACCTCGTCGGACTTCTCGATCCGGCGGGTGTCGACCAGCACCAGCGCGCCGAGCGCGCCCCGGGCCAGCTCCTCCCACAGCGGCACGAACCGCTGCTGGCCGGGCGTGCCGAACAGGTACAGCGCCAGCGTGGGATTCAGGGTGATGCGCCCGAAGTCCATCGCGACCGTGGTCTGCGTCTTGCCCGGCAGACCCGCCATGTCGTCCACCCCGATGCTGGCCTCGGTGATGGTCTCCTCGGTACGCAGCGGCTTGATCTCGGAGACGCTGCTGACGAAGGTCGTCTTGCCGACGCCGAAATTACCCGCCACCAACAGCTTCACCGATCGGGTCACCGTCTCCGGCACATACTCGACGACACGGTCAGGCCGGGAGAGCACGGAGCCCATTGAGTACCTCCTCCAACAGGGAGATCTCCGGCAACATCTGGGCCGGAGTCGGTGTGCTGAGATTGCCGCCGTCGAGCAGATCCGAGACCACGATCTTCACCACGGACGGCGGCATGTCCAGGTAGGCGGCTATTTCCGCGATGGACAGGGCGCCGCGGCGGCTGCACAGATTCATCACCCGGCGCGCGTCGGGACTCGCGCCGGTGGGCGGATCCGACGCGGCCACGACCAGGGTCACCAGATCCAGGTCGCGGGTGGGTCGGGATCGACCGCCCGTGCGCACATAGGCCCGAACGAGGTCGGGGTCGCGGCGGTGCCTGCTCATGACAGGTCGCTGTCTGTCCTCTGCCGCGGCATGCTGCCGAGCTCGTGCCCGACGCGGCCCGCGAGCTCGTTCATCCGATGCGCGATCAGGCTGACATCGATCTCGGTGGTGGTCGACACGCCGAGCAGCGCGCCCTCGCCCGCGGCAGTGATGAAGATCATCCCGTCGTCGTACTCGGTCATGTTCTGCCGGACACCGCTCTCCGGGCCGCCGCAGAACTCGCCCAGGGCCTTGCCCAGCGAGCGCAGACCCGACGCCGCCGCGGCGAACCGCTCGGCGTCGTCACGGGCGATCCCCGAGGAGTGCGCGATGCGCAGGCCGTCGTCGGACAGCAGCACCGCGAAACGCACACCGGGAATGCTCAGATCCTCGAGTAACCAGCCCAGCCTGTTGCTGCTGTCGGTCACGGCCGTATTCGTTGTGCCCATCAAGGTGTCGTCCCTTCCGTGTGTTCGGTCGCGGCGGCGCGACCGCTCTTGGAACCGGCATGCCAAGCCGCGGCGATATCCGGGCGGCCGGGCGTCGCCTCGGTGCCGGTCCGGCGCGGCCGGGCGCCGATCGCGGGCGCGACGGCCCTGCGCCGCCGCTTCGGCAGTCCGCCCTGGGTGATCTCGTGCACGGCGAACTGCTTCTCCTCCCCTTCGTCTGTACGGGCCGCGGCGACCGCGACCGGCTCGCGCGCGGGCGCCGGCTCCTCGACCACGTCCTCGCCCGACTCGCTCGCCTTCTGCGGCTGCAGCAGCGCCTCCGGGATGTAGACCATCGCGCGCATGCCGCCGTAGGCGTTGGGACCGTCGATGTAGACGGTGAATCCGTAGCGGCGGGCCAGCGCGGCGATGCCGGGGAAGCCGACCTTCGGCGAGGGCCCGAGCTGGTGGATGTCCACCGAGCGCTCTCCGGCCAGCACCTGCCTGGCCTCCTCCATCTGCTCGGAGTTCATCCGCACGCCCGCGTCGTCCACGATGACCGTCACGCCGTGGTGGCCTTCCTGGAAGGTCACGTCCACGAAGGAGGTCGGCGGCGAGTAGCGCAGCGCGTTGTCCAGCAGGGTCGCCAGCGTGTGCACCAGCGGCTCGACCGCGCGGCTGATGACCACCCGGTCGGACTGGTTGGCCCGCACCCGCAGGTAGTCGCGCACGCGGCCGGTCGCACCGCCGACCACGTCGGTCAGCGTCTGGGCGGGCCAGCGCCGGCCGGGCAGGCCGCCACAGACGATCACGTAGGACTGCGCCTGGCGGATCATCTGCTGGACGGTGTGGTCGATGCGGGTCAGCGTCGCGTACACCTCGTCGTCGCGGTGCGCGCGCAGCGCGGCGCTGACCACCTGGCTGACGTCGGCGCCGAGGCTCACCACCGAGGTGCCGAACGAGCGCACGGCGCCACTGGTCGCTTCCCGCGCGGAGGCACGAACGGCCTCCTCGGCCGCTTCCACGGCCTGCCTGGTGCGGGCCTCGGCCTCCGCGCCCACCCGGTCGGCGGTCTCGGCCTGCACCATGCGCAGGCCGTCGACGTACCGCTCCCCGGTCCAGTTCAGCACCTGAGCGAAGCGCGAGTTCTGTAGCGCGACAGGCACTTCGACGGTGACGTTCGGCGCGTCGTGGCGCCGGATCGCCTCGGTGAGCGCGGGCACGGTCTGCGAGGCGAATCGCTCCAGCGCCTCGTCGCGCGCACCCTGCTCACGGGTGAGTTCCTCGACGCGGGCACGCTCCTTGCGGATCGCGACCGAGGCGTACACGGCCACCGCCAGGACCAGGACGGGGGCGAGAATCCACGGAAGTACTACGGCGATATCCAAATTCATCTGTTCTCTCGTCATCTACGGCTACGAGCCTTCACCCGGAAACAGCACGTCACGGCCCCCGTGTCGACCACCAGCCTGCGACCACAGAACTCGTTGTGCCTTTCCTCGGGATTTTCCGACCTGTGGAACTCGATCGGATCGGTTTCCTGCCGGAGGGTTCAACGGCCCGGGGCGGCACGGAGGCTCACCGCTCACCTCACTGTGCCTGCGGGACAGGCGATCCAGACCACGACCGCCGTCCGGACGGGGTATCCCGACCGGACCGGAACCCGACGACGCGCCAACATTAGCAGTATTACGGCGCGGTCTCGACGTAACCTGCTGACCGGCATCGGATTTGCCCGCCCCGCACGTACCTGCCCGTGGAAAACAGCTGGTCCGAGGGCCGTACGGCGTCACGGCCCCCAGACGCCGAGCCGGACCCGCCGCCGCGACACGCCGGTCCCGCAGCCGACCGGCAACGCCCCCCGGAGACGACAACGGCCCGTCCACCCACGGCAGCGGGTGGACGGGCCGGTCGGTATCGCGGCGTCGCCGGCGATCAGCTCGCCTGCTTGACGACCTCGACCTCGAGGGTCAGCGTGATCTTGTCGCCGATCACCGCGCCACCGTCGGGCAGCGGCATGTCGATGTCGAGCCCGAAGTCGCGGCGGCTCACCACGGTCTTGGCCTCGAACCCGGCGACCTCACCCTGGCCCATGCCCGGGTTGACCCCGAGGAACTCGACGTCCAGCGAGACCGGCTTGGTGTTGCCGCGGACGGTGAATTCGCCGTCCACCACGAAGTTCTCCCCGTCGACGCGGAAGCCGGTCGACTTGAAGGTCATCTCCGGGAATTCGGCGGCGTGGAAGAAGTCGGCGGTGCGTAGGTGCGCGTCGCGCTGCTCGTTGTCGGTGGTGACCGAGTCGACGCGGATGGCGGCCTCGGCCGAGGCGGTGCCGTCCGCACCGATGACGAGCTTGCCGTCGAAGTCGGTGAAGCGGCCGCGGACCTTGCTCACCATCAGGTGCCGGACCGAGAAGCCGACGGTCGAGTGGGCGGGGTCGATGACCCAGGTGCCCGCGGTCAGTCCCTTGGCGATTCCGGTGGTCATGTCGTGTCCTCCAGTGGTAGAAATTTCAACTAGTGGGGTGGTCGGGAGCCCCGGGGGCGGTGCCCCGACGGGGTGCCGGTCAGCCGAGGCGGCCGGCCAGCAGGTCTTCGAAGGGAACGGTTTCCTCGTAGGGATCGGCGGGGTCGGGATCGGCGGACCGGGCGCCCACCCGTCCAGCCACCAGCTCGGCCAGTTCCCCGGCCGCGCGATCGATGCGCCGGTCCAGTCCTTCCCCGGCGTCGCCGCCGCCCCAGTCGGCCGAGGCCGCGTAGACGGCCGTCGGCACGACGATCGAGCGCAGGTAGGCGAACATCGGGCGCAGCGCGTGCTCGAGCGCCAGCGAATGCCGTTCGGTGCCGCCGGTGGCGCCGAGCAGCACCGGCATCCCGGTCAGCGAGTCCGGTTCCAGTACGTCGAAGAAGGTCTTGAACAGGCCGCTGTAGGAGGCGTTGAAGATCGGCGTCACCGCGATCAGACCGCTCGCCGTGGTCACCGCCTCGGTCACCTCGCGCAGTGCGGGCGAGGGGAACCCGGTGACCAGGTTGTTCGCCAGGTCGTGCGCGTGGTCGCGCAGTTCGATCACGGTGAACTCCGCGCCGGTGAACTCCGCGTCGCTGGACCCCGCGCCGGTGAACCCCGGCCCGGCGACCTCCGCCTCGCGTGCCCGCGCGGTGAGCGAACGGGCGGTGGCCGCGGCGAGCCGGTCGGCCAGCAGGCGGGTCGACGAGGGCTGGGACAGCCCGGCCGAGATCACCGCGATTCGGGTGTCGGTCACGACCGCACCTCCTGCCTCTGCTCGTCGGCCTGAACCTCGTCGGCCTGAGCCTCGTGGGCCTGAACCCCGTCGGGCTGAGCAGCGTCGGACTGAATCTCGTCGGCCCGCGCCCGGCGGGCGGCGACCAGCGCGGCGTGGGTGGGGGCGTCGGGCACGTGCGCGGGGCGGCGGGCGGCGAACTCCTTGCGCAGCACCGGCACGACCTCCTCGCCCAGCAGGTCGAGCTGCTCGAGCACGGTCTTCAGCGGCAGGCCGGCATGGTCCATCAGGAACAGCTGGCGCTGGTAGTCGCCGAAGTACTCCCGGAAGGTCAGCGTCTTGTCGATGACCTGCTGCGGGCTGCCGACGGTGAGCGGGGTCTGCTCGGTGAACTCCTCGAGCGAGGGCCCGTGCCCGTAGACCGGCGCGTTGTCGAAGTACGGCCGGAACTCGCGGACCGCGTCCTGGGAGTTCTTGCGCATGAACACCTGCCCGCCCAGGCCGACGATGGCCTGGTCGGCCGAGCCGTGCCCGTAGTGCTCGTAGCGGCGCCGGTACAGCGCGATCAACCGCTGGAAGTGCTCCTTCGGCCAGAAGATGTTGTTGGCGAAGAAGCCGTCACCGTAGTAGGCGGCCTGCTCGGCGATCTCCGGGCTGCGGATCGAGCCGTGCCAGACGAAGGGCGGCACGTCGTCGAGCGGGCGCGGGGTCGAGGTGAACGACTGCAGCGGGGTGCGGAACTTGCCCTGCCAGTCCACCACGTCCTCCCGCCAGAGCCGGTGCAGCAGGTGGTAGTTCTCGATGGCGAGCGCGATGCCGTCGCGGATGTCCTTGCCGAACCACGGGTAGACCGGGCCGGTGTTGCCGCGGCCGAGCATGAGGTCCACCCGGCCGTCGGCCAGGTGCTGCAGCATCGCGAAGTCCTCGGCGATCTTGACCGGGTCGTTGGTCGTGATCAGCGTGGTCGCGGTGGACAGCTGGATGCGCTCGGTGGTGCCGGCGATGTAGCCGAGCATGGTGGTCGGCGAGGACGGCACGAACGGCGGGTTGTGGTGCTCGCCGGTGGCGAAGACGTCGAGTCCGACCTCCTCGGCCTTCTGCGCGATCCGCACGATCGCCTTGATGCGTTCGGCCTCGGTGGGGGTCCGACCGGTCGTCGGGTCCGTGGTGACATCACCGACGGAGAAGATTCCGAACTGCACGAGGCCTCCTCGGGCTCGTTGGTTGACTTGGCAACCATACCAACCGGGGCCTCCCCCCGTCTATTCCCCGCACCCGTTCCCGTGGCGGGCGCCACCGGAAGCCGCCGGATACCATGCGCGAATGGCAAAGCTGAAGGTCTCCGCCGACGTCCCGATCAGCCCGGAGCAGGCGTGGACGCACACCTCCGACCTGGCCGGCCTGGACAAGTGGCTGACCATGCACGAGGCCTGGCGCGGCGAGGTGCCCACCGAACTGACCCCGGGCACCACACTGGTCGGGGTGGCGACGGTGAAGGGCCTGCGCAACCGCGTCACCTGGACGGTGCAGACCGCCGAACCGCCGAACCGGCTGGTGTTGAAGGGTTCGGGCAAGGGCGGCACCAAATTCACCCTCGGCCTGCTGGTCGCCCCCACGGGCACCGGCTCGCAGGTGAGCGTCGACCTCGAACTGGGCGGCGCGCCGCTGTTCGGTCCGATCGGCGCCGGCGTAGCCAAGGCCGTACGCGGCGACATCGAGCGGTCGCTGGAGAAATTCGTCGCGCTCTACGGCTGATGAAACGCCGATCGCCGGCCACGGACGAACCGGGACCGGCGATCGGCGTCGGCGGCGCTCAGTGCACGAGCATCGGCGCGTCCGCGTCCTGGGTCGCGGCGGGCCGGGTGCGCGGCAGGAAGAACGCCGGGATGAGGGTCAGCCCGGCCAGCACCAGCGCCACCACATAGGTGTTGCTGAAGGCGTCGGCCGCCTCGGCGGGGCCCGGCAGACCGGCCGGTCCCGACCGGTCCTTCATCTCGTTGGACAGCACCACCGACATCGTCGCCGTGCCGATGGAACCGGCGGTCTGGTTGATGATGTTCATCAGCGTCGAGCCGCGGGCCACCTGCTGGTGGGTCAGCGTCTGGATGGCGGCGGTCATGATCGGCATCATCGTGCAGCCCATGCCCAGGCCCATGACGAACAGCGCGGCGCACAACGCCACGTAGGAGGTCTGGTCGGTGAGCTGGACGAAGAACACCATCGACACCGTGATGACGGCGATGCCGACCATGACGATCTTGCCCGGTCCGATCCGGTCGACGAAGCGCCCGGCGATCGGCATGGTCAACATCGCGCCGATGCCCTGCGGCGCCATCAGCAGGCCCGCGGCCATGGCCGACTCACCCCGCACCTGCTGCAGGTAACTGGGCAGCAGCAGGCCTGCGCCGAAGAACGCGATGGCGAACAGCACCATCGTGAGCACCGAGAAGGTCAGCGCGCGGTTGCGGAACAGGTGCAGATCGATGAGCGGGTGCTCGGTGCGCAGCGCGTGGAACACGAAGCCCACCAGCAGCAGGACGCCGATGGCGGCCGGGACCAGCACCTTCGCGTCGGCGACCGTGCCGGTCTCCGGAATGGTCGACACGCCGTAGAGGAACAGCGCCAGGCCCGGCGAGGCCAGCAGCATGCCCAGGAAGTCGAAGGACTCCGAGGGCTGCGGTTCGTCCGCGGGCAGCACCAGGTAGGCCAGCACCAGCGACACGATGCCGATCGGCAGGTTGATCAGGAAGATCCAGTGCCAGCTGAACGCGTCGATCAGCCAGCCGCCCAGGATCGGGCCGGTGATCGGGCCGAGCAGCATCGGCACGCCGAGCACGGCCATGACCCGGCCGATGCGCTGCGGGCCCGCCGCGTGCGTCATGATCGTCATGCCGAGCGGCATGAGCATGCCGCCGCCCAGGCCCTGGATCACGCGGAAGGCGATCAGCGACTCGATGTTCCAGGCCACGCTGCACAGCAGCGAGCCGAGCACGAAGAAGGTCAACGCCATCAGGTAGAGGCGTTTGGTGCCGAACCTGTCCGCCGCCCAGCCGGTGATCGGGATGACGGTGGCCAGCGCCAGCGTGTACCCGGTCATGGTCCACGCGGCGATCGCGTAGGTCGTCTCGAATTCGGTGATGAAAGTGGGCAGGGCGACGGTCACGACGGTGACGTCGAGGATCGACATGATCGCGCCGAGCACGACCACGCCCGCGACCTTGTACACCCCTGCGTCGAGTTTGTCCGCGGCGGGATCAGGCTGTGCCGCCTGCGTATGTGGAGGTTCTGTCACCGCTTAAGGGTGCCACGTTCGCGCGTCCGTGACCACCCGATATCCGCGCTCAGACCTCCCGCCACTGCTCGTCGGGCAGCATGCTGCTGGCCTGCGGACCCATCAGGAGCATGCCGCCGTCCACCACGAACGAGGCGCCGGTGACGTAGCCGGCCGCGGGGGTGGCGAGGAAGGCGACCACCGCGGCGACCTCCTCGGCGTGTCCCGGCCTGCCCAGCGGCACACCCGGACGCGGCTGTTCGCGCGGGTCCACGTCCTCCTGGCCGGTCATCGGGGTGGAGATCTCGCCGGGCGCCACCGAGTTGACGGTGATGTCGTACTCGGCCAGCTCCAGCGCGAGCACCTTGGTGAGCGCGCCCAGCCCGGCCTTGGCCGCGCAGTAGGGTGCGGCGCCGACCTTGGGCGCGTGCTCGTGCACGCTGGTGATGTTGATGATCCGGCCGCCCCGGCCACCCCGGATCATGTGCTTGGCCGCGCGCTGCGCGCACAGGAAGGCGCCGTCCAGATCCACCGAGAGCACCCGGCGCCAGGTGTCGAAGTCCATGTCCATGACCTTCTCGGCCGACCCGGTGCCCGCGCAGTTCACCAGCAGGTCGAGCCCGCCCAGCTCCTCGGCGATGTCGTCGATGACGGCGGCCGCGGTGGGCAGGTCGGTGAGGTCGAGCTGCCGGACGGCCGCGCTCGCACCGCGCTCGCGGACCTGTTCGGCGGTGCGTTCGGCACCCTCGGCGTCGCGGTGGTAGGTGACGCCGACGTCGACGCCGCCGCCCGCGGCCAGCGCCACCGCGACGGCCTTGCCGATGCCGGAGTCCGAGCCGGTCACCACCGCGCGCAACGGCGCGCCGGTGCGTTCATGGGGAAGGGGTGCGATGGTCGGCACGGCGGCCTCCTCAGCTGATGACCGCGTCGACGGCCTTCTTCAGGGCCGAGGGCTGCGCGGGCGAGTGCGGCGCCTTCTTCTTCAGCTCCAGCATCCGCGCGCCGATCTCCTGGAGTTGCTTGCGCCCCAGCCGCTCCCGGACCTTGGGGAACCACTCGTGCTCCTCCTCGTCGATGTGGTGGTCGACGTTCTCGATCAGCACCGTGGTCTTGGCGGTGAAGTGCTCGTCCTCGGGCTTCATGGTGGCCAGCTCCATGACGAGCAGATCGGCCACGTGGTGCTCCTCGTAGGACTCGAGAATGTCGTCGGTGAGTTCGGGCACCAGCTTGCGCACCTCCGGGTACATGCACTCGTTCTCGATGTAGGTGTGCACGGTGAGCGCCTCGATGATCTTGTCGACCACCCGGCCCTTGGTGGCGTTGGCGTCGTCTCCCGCTTTCTCGAACTCGCGGAACAGTTTCCGGATCTCCTTGTGATCCTCCCGCAGCAACACGATGGCATCGGTGCTCATGGCGACTCCTCGGATTCGGTTCGACCGTCGTGGCGGACATTCCCGCCGGGCGAGGTCCGAAACCTGCGGTCGCGCCGGGACGCTAGCGCGCCAGCCCGCGCCTGCCGTCGTCGAAGCGCAGCTCCAGCGTCACCGGCACGGCGCTCACCTCCAGTGCCTCGCGCAGCCGTGCCACCGCGTGTCCGAGAATCCGCCGCCGCAGCTCGGCGATGTCGGCGGTCGGTTCGGCGGTGACCACGAGATGCAGTTCCGGCTCGGTGCCGGTGCCGGTGAGCCAGGCCGAGGCCGAGCGCACCCCGGGATAGGTTCCGATGTCGTCGGCGACCGGCGCCGCGGCGGTGCGGGTGTCGAGGGTGGTGACGCCGGCGCCGGTGGCGGTGCCGATCTCCCACGCCTGTGCCTTGGGCATCCGGAACGCCTGGGCCAGCAACCAGCGCAGGCACAGCAGCGCCGCCAGCAACCCCGCGGCGATCACGATCACCAGCACCCAGGTGGGCGGCGCGCCGGTGCCGGGGACCAGCGGTTCGTCGCGGCCCGCGGCGGCCAGGCGGCCGAAGTGCGCGGCGATCAGCAGCGCACCCGCGGCCACCAGCACCGCACCGGTCAGCCCGAGCAGGGTCCGGTTCGTCCCGGCCGGGCGGTTGATTCCGCTCACGACACTCCCCTTCCGGTCACCTCGACCGTTTCGGGCGCGGCCGACGGCTGCGGCGCGACGGGTTCCGCCCCGAGCTGTCCCTTCGCGCCCCGGCGTCCCTCGGCCTTCGCGCGCCGACCGCCGTGCACCGACGCCTTCACCTTGCGCACCGACTGCGGTCCGATCTCCTGCACCCGGTTGGTCAGCCGCTCGCACACCGCCTCGGCCAGCCCCTCGGAGCGGGCCCGGTCGGTGCGGATGCGGGCCTTGACGGCCTTGCGCCGCACCCGGATCCGCGCGGCGGACACCCCGCCGACGGTGGTCGCCGAGGCCCGCAGCGCGGTGCCGAGTCCGCGCCGGGTGACGCCGCCGCGCAGCCCGTCGTCGCCGGCCAGCGGCACCACCACCGCGCGGCCGGGCCAGATCGCCAGCACCAGCAGCACGAGGCCGAGCGCGGCGAGGACCACCCCGGTCACGAGGACGGGCACGTCGTCCCAGGTGCGGCCGTGCAGTTCGGTCGCCACCCGCTGGTAGGACACGAACTCGCGCGCACCGGCCAGCCGCTGCACCGCCCAGACGATCGCGCCGACCGACAGCGCCAGCAGCACCAGCGCGACGATCACGGCGGGCAGCGTGCGGCGCGGCCTGCGGATCATCGCACCCTCCCGGCCGTCTCGGCCGGACGCACCAGCCGGTTCACCACGATGTCCACCCGGTCGACGGTGAGCCCGGTGAGCTCGCCGGTGCGGCGGATCAGATGTGCGCGGCAGCTGTCGCTGGTCCGGCCCACCGGGCGCGGGTAGCCCACCGCCAGCCGCACGTCGAGGGTGGCGCGGTCGCCGAGCACGCGCACCGCCACGTCGACATCGGGCTCGACGCCCTCGACCTCGCGCGCCGCCCGCGCCGCGATCTTGCGCACCACGCGGTCGGCCACGACGGTGACGCCGGGCAGGTCCGCCGCCGGGTCCACCGGATCGGCCGCGGCGGTCACCGCCGTCATCGCCCGCTCCGGCGCTGGGCGGTGCGCACCAGGCCCGCCACGTCCAGCTCGCCGTCGAGCCAGCGGCCGACCACCAGGCCGAGCAGCGCGAACACCAGGACGATGGCGAAGGCGCCGAAACCCCCGAAGGCGACGGCGAATCCGAGCGCCAGACCCACGGCCAGGCACAGCGTTGTCGCGTTCACACCGGTCTCCTCTCCGCGGCCCCGGCCGCTCAGCGGACCCGGCTCGGCGCGGCGTCGGTCTCGTCCTCGTCGTCGCCGGGGATGTGCACGTCGTTGACGTGGATGTTGACCTCGACCACCTCGAGGCCGGTCATCTGCTCGATCGCGGTGATCACGTTGCGGCGCACCGTGCGCGCCAGTTCCGCGATGGCCACGCCGTATTCGACGACGATCTCCAGGTCGACCGCGGCCTGGGTCTCGCCCACCTCGACCGAGACGCCCTGGCCGATGCTGGCCGAGGCGCCGGGGATGCGGTCACGGATGGCGCTGAAGGCGCGGGCCGCGCCGCCGCCGAGCGCGTGGACGCCGCGCACCTCGCGGGCGGCCAGGCCGGCGACCTTCTGCACGACGACGTCGGCGATGGTGGTGCTGCCCTGATCGGTGACCAGGTCGTTGCGCTTGGGCGCGGTTTCGGCCGTGGTCTTGGCGGGGGCGCTGTTCTCGCCGGTGGACTTCGAGGGTGTCGCAGTGGTCATCGTTCCTCCTGAGTTTCCTTCGGATACAGCGGTTGTCGCCGGTCCTGTACTCCTTTCGACACCGGCACGGACGGGATGCTCACGGTGGAAATCGGGTGAGCGAGGTCACCCGCCCTGGTCGTCGGCGAAGGCGGCGGCGTCGAGTTCGGTCACCACCAGGCGCACCGCGGCGTTCTCCCAGCGGGTGCCGTGCAGGACGCCGCGCACCGCCTCGGCGGCGAGGTTCAGCAGCGGCGGCAACGGCAGCGCCGCGGCGATCACCCTGACCTCCACCGTGGTCGGGCCGAGATCGACGGCGTAGCGGCGGGTGTCCCACGGCCACCAGGCCGGGTCGCCCGCGCCGAGCGGGGTCGCGGGCCGCAGCCCGGACACGCCGCCGACCGCGGCCACGATCTTGTCCCTGGTCTCCTCCTCGATCATCGCGCCTCCGGCTCGATGTCGAGCACGAGCACCGCGACCTCGCCGACGTCCTCGCCGGTCTGTTCGGCGACGACGCGGGTGATCTCGCGCTGCACGGCACGGCCGACCGCCGCGACGTCGGCGTCGGCGGTGACCACCAGGTCCACCGCGACCCGCACGCCGCCGTCGTTGGTGCGCCGCACGCGGACGCCATCGGCGCGGGCGGGGTCGGCGCCGGCGAGCCGCTGCCGACCGGCGCGCAGCACCGACCCCACCAGTCCGCGCACCCCCGGTTCCAGTCTGCGTACCCCGGGGACGGCGGCGGCCGCACGCGCCGCCACCGCCGCCACCACGGCGGGCTCGACCACCAGCACGGTCCCCGGCGGCGTGCTCATCGGCCCTCCCGCGGCGACTCGTCGAACACGTCGGCGACGACCACGTCGATGCGTTCGGCCACCAGCCCGGTCCGCGCGGCCAACGCCGTGCGCACCCGCTCGCGCACCGCGGGCAGCACCCGGCCGACCTCGGTGGCCGGGAAGCGCACGGCGATGGACAGCTCCACCGTCACCCGGCGCGTCCCGTCCGGCTCGGCGCCCAGTTCCCGCACCGCGCAGTGCCGGGCGCGCACGCCGGGCACGGTGTCGGCGGCGTAGCGCAGGACCGCGGCGACGGCCTGCTCGCTCACCTCCACCGCACCCGGCTGGTCGGTGGCCAACCGCAGGGTGCGCCCGCGCCGCGCCTCGGCCCGTACCGCGGACATGATCCGGGTGACCAGGTCCGGTGGCGGCGCGGTGGGCTCCTCGATCAGTTCCGCGGTGGCCGCGCGCAGGGCGAGCAGGCTCTCCCGCGCGCCGCGGCAGTACTCGCAGGTCATGTCGTGCTCGTCACCGAAGCCCGCGCGCACCATGTCCAACCGCTCCCACACCTGTTCGATGTCGCGGCCGCACGGCAACACATAGTTCTGTTCGGTCGTGTCGTTCACCGCCACGGCTTCATCACCTCCGCGAGTTGGGCGCGTGCCCGGGCTATGCGGCCGCGTACGGCGGTCGTGTTCGTCTCGACGATCGTGGCGATCTCCTCGTAGGACAGTCCGTCGACTTCCCGCAGCAGCCAGCACGCGCGTTGTTCCGGCGTGAGCCGTTGCAGGGCCTGGTTCAGTGCCGCCAGCTGCGAATTCACCTGGGCGGCGTGGTCGGGTCTGGTGTCGGTGCGCGGCGACTCGGCGGTATCGGGGTCCACGTCGGCGGTGGGGCGGCGGGCGCGGATCACGTTCAGGCACCGGTTCGTCGTCATCCGGTACAGCCAGCCGACGAACGCGGCCGAGTCCTGCAATTGGCTCAGCCTGCGCCACGCGCCGAGGAAGACCTCCTGCACCGCGTCCTCGGCGTCGGCGCGGTCGCCGAGCATGCGCAACGCCAGCCGGAACATCTGGTTCTGGTACCGCAGCACCAATTGCTCGTAGGCCCGCACATCACCGTCCTTGGCGCGCTCGACCAGCGTCACCTCGTCGGGCGTCGTGGACCCCGTGTCGTGAACAACCGCATCGGTCGTGGTCACCGCACCTCCTCCGCCGCTCATGGGTGGGACACCGCGGGCTGCGAGAACGTCACGGCGATTATCGCGTGACGGTCGTCTCAGCGAGTGCCGTTCGCGGGCGGGGTGCGCGCGTGTCGTCCCCGCCAGGACCGATTACCGCACCGGGCGCTGGTTAACCTCCCGGACATGGCGATCGACGAGGATTCCCTGCCGAGCGTCGACACCCTCGACGAGGTGACCGAGATCGCACGCGCCCACGATTCGGTGTTCCTGCGCTACTCGCGCGGGCCCGCGGCCGACGCGCGCAGCGGTCCCAGCCGCGATTTCGAGGCCGAGGTCGAGTTGCCCGGGTGGTCGGTGACGACCGTGACACCGGAACCGTGGTGGCCGCGACCCGACCGGGACTGGGTGGCGCGCCGGCTGTGCAAATACGCCGAACTCGGCGCCGCGCACGGCCGGTTTCCCTGGTTGCTGATCGGTCGCGTGGTGGGGCGCGGACCAGACCACGAGCCGCTGGTGGCCGATATGACACCGATTGCCCGGGTGAGCGAGGCGGCGCTGGCGGAGGCCGAACGGGTCTACGGCGAGCGGTTCCACGTGGGCCGGGACTCCACCTCGGACTGAGATTTCTTGTGGAAAACCTTGCGGTGGCGGGGGTTTCGCGGGCGAGAATGGAAGGGGCCGCGCGCCGGCCGCCGACGGGGGGGACATCCGCAGCTCGTCTTTCCCGATCGACTCTTGCCCGCACGAAACACGTAGGGATCACACGATGAGAGTCCATCGATTCGCCGCAACCGCCCTGCTCGCCATCGGGGCCACCACCTTCGCCGCGGGCACCGTGCACGCCGCACCCGCCGCACCCGAGATCGCCGGGGTGGAACAGGGCATCGGCTTCACCGCGGGCCCGACCACGGACGGCACCGGTCTGGTCACCCGCCTCGACTCCGGCACGTTCCGCGCGGTCGGCGATGCCGTCGTCCTCACCGACGCCGCGGGCCTGCCGGTCGCCGCGGTGCCGGCCACGGTGCAGGTCGACGGCGCCGCGGTCGCCCTGTCCCCGCGGATCAGCGACGCGGGCCGCACGCTCACCCTCACCCCCGTCGGCGCGCCCGCGGCGAGCGAGCGGCTGGCCAGCTTCGTCGACCAGGACGAGACACTGGCCCGCAAGCAGCACAACGCCGGTGTCGGGGCGCTCATCGGCGCCGGAATCGGCGCGGTGTTCGGGTTCTTCCTCGGTGGCGTCGGCGCACTGGTCACCGTGCCGATCGGCGCGGGGATCGGCGCCCTGATCGGCTTCGCCACCCCCTAGCACGGCCACCGGGATCGCCGGCGTCCGCACGCACGGACGCCGGCGATCAGCGCAAGGGGGCGGTGACGGTGTTGGATCGGCCGACGTACTCGTCGTTGATGAGGTGATAGGCCTCGCCGAGATCGGTGAGCGCCCGCTGCCACCAGCCATCGGCCAGTTCCCCCGCGGGCCTGCGGCTCAGCGCCAGCAGTGCGGCGGCGGCATCGGCCGACCTGGCGGCGGCGTCGAGCAGCACCGGCGCCGGGTCGGCGGTGGCCGCCCCGGCCAGCGCGTCGATGTGATCGTGCAACAGGCACGCCTCGAAACACACCTGTTCGGTGGGGCTTTCGTCGAGCACCGCACCGACCTCGGCGAGCGGGTGGGCCGGGTCGGCGGTGAGCACCTGCCGCAACTCCCCCGACACCACCCGGTGCAGCAGGCCGACGAGTTCGGCCTGCTCGGACGCCGGATCGCGGTGCGCCGCGACCGACTCCTGCGGGTCCACCCGCAGGATCGCCAGCACCGCCCGCAGTTGCGCGATGGTCACCACGTTCGCGTCCTCCCTGTTCGCCAGCGCCTGTCCTGCCCACCCATCGAACCGCCTCGAACCACCCGCCGCGTCGAAACACACCCGGTACCGAACCCACACCCCCGGGACCGGAACACGCCCCTGCATCGAACGCGGCATCACCAACGCGGCATCAACGTAGCCAAGTCGGCCTGCCCTGTCCAGAGCAGCCACCACCTGGCCGGATGCCGCGATCGGCACCGGCGCGGGCGGCCACCGAATAGGCTTGCCGCCGAAGCGCGCTCGCCGCCCGTGCGGGCGCTCGGGGAGGACTCCATGCCCGGCCGTCTACGCCGCGCGCTCGCCGTCACCGCCGTCGTGGCCGCCGTCCCGGGTTGCGCGACCCTGTTCGGTGATCCGCCGCCGCCGCCGCCGGAGCAGATCGCGCGCGCCGCCGACGAGGTGGCGGCACTGCCGCGCGCCGCCGAGGCCGAACAGTCGCTGCGCACGGCCGTCGAGCACATCGCCGCCGCGGCCGCCGCGCACAACCCGGCGTTGCGGTGGAGCTGGAGCGGCGAACGCGCCGAAGGTCCTTGCCACGGCCCGTACGCGAGTGTCGGCGGGCTGCGGGTGGTCTTGCCGCGCTACCTCGCCGAGGGCTCCGTTCCCGCGTCGGCCTGGCCGGAGTTCCGCCGCGTCGCGCACGAGATCGCCGCCGCCGCGGGAGCGGTCGACCTGCGGCCCGACACCAGCACGCCACCGCACTACCACCTCGACGCCGACGGCACCGACGGTGCGTACTGGGACAACCAGACGAACCTGGCCGTGTTCGCCGGGCCGGACTCGATGACGATCACCGCCAACACCGGCTGCCGCCGTCCCTGACGCCGCGCCGTGGCTGTTTGCCCGGCGGGGGCCCGGGTAGGCGCTCCATGGTCGCCCGGCGTCCCGGGCGACCGACCGGGACTGCACACCAGCTCAGGAGGTAGCGATGCCCATCGGATACAAGCTCGCGGCCGAGGGCTACGGGCCGAACGACCTCATCCGGCAGGCCGTGGCGGCCGAGCAGGCCGGCTTCGACTTCGTCGAGATCAGTGACCATTTCCATCCCTGGCTCGACAACCAGGGCCATTCCCCGTTCGCCTGGAGCGTGCTCGGCGCGATCGCCGCGCGCACCGAACGGATCGGCCTGGCCACCGGCGTCACCTGCCCGACGCTGCGCTACCACCCCGCCATCGTGGCCCAGGCCGCCGCGACCACCGCGCTGATCTCCGACGGCCGCTTCACCCTCGGCATCGGCTCCGGTGAACGCCTCAACGAACATGTGGTGGGACTGGAGTTTCCCGACTCGGTGCGGGTGCGCCACGAGATGCTGCGCGAGGCGCTGGAGATCATCCGGCTGCTCTGGCAGGGCGGCTACCGGTCCTACGAGGGCAAGTACCTGCAATTGTCGGATGCCCGCATCTTCGACCTGCCCGAGACGCCCCCGGTGATCGCGGTGGCCGCGGGCGGACCCGCGGCCGCGCGGCTGGCCGCCGATCTCGGCGACGGGCTCTTCGCGACCGAGCCGAATGCCGAGATCGTCCGCGAGTACCACGAGCACGGCGGCAGCGGCCCGCGCTACGCCGAGGTGCCGGTGGCCTGGGCGCCCGACGAGCACACCGCCGCGCAGGCCGCGCTGGAGACCACCCGCTGGGCGCTCGCCGGCTGGAAGGTGATGAGCGAACTGCCCAACCCGGTGAACTTCGCCGCGGCCAGCGCGACCGTGCGCGAGGACGACATCCGCGCGCACTTCACCTGCGGGACCGACCCGGATCGCTACGTCGAGGCCGTGCGCACCTTCACCGACGCCGGGTTCGACCACCTCGTCCTGCAGAACGCGGGGCCGGACCCGTACGGCTTCATCGACTTCTACGGCTCGCGGTTGCGCGAGACGTTGCGGGAGTCGACGGCGCTCACCGCGCACCGCGGCTGAGCGGGCGCCCGCTCAGCTCAGGCGCTGCCTGCTGCTGCGGGCGCGGCGGCGCGCCTCGGCCATCTCGGCGAGCTCCTGCTCGAGCGCCTCGGCGATGCGGAACTGGCCGGTGTCGTAGATGCCCGAGGACCGCACCACCTCGTGGTAGGCACCGTCCGGATCGGGCGGCGGCACGCTGCGCTCCTTGCTCTTCCGCGAGGACATGGTGCGGCTGTCCTTGGCCAGCGACCGGTTGTCCTTGGCGACCGGCGGCGGCACCGAGGGATCGCCCTTGGCCGCCGCGGGGGTCTGCGGCACGACGACCTTGGCGGTCATCGCGCTGTCGGACCGGCCGGGCACCGCGGGGCGGCCGACCGGAGCCAGTGCCTCGTCGATCGTCTTCGCCCGGTTCGGGGCCGGATTCGGTGACGCGGCCACGGCTTTCCCGGTCGCGGTGGGGATCGGCGCGGTCGCGGGCACCGACGTGCTCAATGGCTTGGTCGCGGGCGCAGCCGGTTTCGGCGTCTTCACCGCGGCCGGGGCGGACTTCGCGGGGGTGCCGTTGGTGGTGGTGCCCTTGCCTGAGGTGCCGTGGGTGGCGGCGCTGCCGTTCGTGGACGCCGCAGCTGTCGGCTCGGCCGGCGTGGCCGCCTTCTTCTCGGGCGCGGCGGTCTTCGGGCGCGACTTCTCGGCCGCCGGTGCGGCGGACTCGTCCGCGGGCTCGCCTCGGTGGCCCGCCTCGACGAGTTCGCCCTCGGCCGGTGCCTCCTGCGCCTCGTCGGCGGCCAGCGGCTCACCGGTCTCGGGATCGACGCGGCCGTCCACGTCCGGGTCGGCCTGCTCGGCGATCTCGGCCTCGGCCGCCACCCGCGGCACCATCTCGATCGGGCCGCGCGAGCGCACCGCCACCAGCGAGGGCAGGCTGTTGCGGATCTGCTCGGCCGGGTCGGGCAGCTCGCGCACCTGCTCGGTCGCCCGGTAGATCGCCAGACCGTAGCGGGAGCTGGCGGCGTCGTGGATGAGCAACGCGACGCCGATCATCACCGGCGCGATGGCGTGCACACCGACCTCGTACCACTGCCCCGCCCGCAGATACGGGTAGGTGTTCAGCACGACCGTCAGCGACAGCAGCGCGATCTCGGCGGCGGCGACCTGCTTGCGGTTGTCGACCACGCCCCATTCGGCCACCTTGTTGGTGCCGATCATGATGATGATCAGACAGACGCTGATCATGCCTTCCAGCAGATAGCTGAACCAGTACAGCGGATCGCCCGGCCCGCCCGGCGCGATGTTGTGCTGGACGTTGACCGCCGACCAGAGCATGCCTGCGGCGACGACACCGGCGAGCGCGCGCAGCGACCAGGACCGATGCCGGTACAGCGAGGCGAGTTTCGCGTGCGGGCTGGATTCGCGCCGCTGCGCGGCGATCGCCTTGCGGGCGAGCAACAGATCTCGCATGTCGGCCTTCGCGATCTCTTCCGCGGTTTGACGTGCCCGGTCCGAGGCCACCGCGGCGGCCTGCACTTCTTTCCAGCGCTGTTCCCGGTCCTGCTCGCGAATGCGTTCGGCCAGCTCGCGTTCGGCACGCAGCTCGTCCTCCGACAACGCCTCGGTGAGCGCCGGGTCGAACTGGTAGGCCAGGCGGCCTCTGGCCTTCTCGACCCGCCGCGCCAGCTGCGTGACCTCGTCCTCGATCGGATGCTCGACGGTCATATCGACCTCCCGCCGGGGAGTTTCGATGGCAGACAAGTGATCACGGGTGTGAACAGCACCCCACATTCATAGTCCATGCACGGTTGCCTGCAAAACCATAGATTTTCCCGCTCCGCTCTCCCCCGGCGCGCCGCGCGCGACACACGGGGGAACGACGCGCTTTTCCCAGGCACGACGACAGCGCGGTGCCCGCCCCGGCACGTCCCGGGACGGGCACCGCTCGGCGCGCGCGATCAGTGCGCGCTCACGCCGCTCAATTCGTTCGGGCTGTCGGGCAAGGTGACCGAGGCCGCCACGGTGCCCGCGGCCAGATCGATCCGGTGCACCTGCTTGGTCGCCGGATCGCTGACGTAGACGTCACCGCCCCGCACGAACAGCGCCGGGCGCGGCTGCTGCCACTTCAGCGGTTCCTGCCACGGCGCGAGCACGTCGATGCGACGCACCACAGTGCCCGCCACCGGGTCGATGACGTGCAGGCGGCCGTCGGTGCCGAGCACCAGCGCCTCGCCCTGCGGGCCGCGGCCGAGGGAGCGGAAGGTGTAGCTGGCGCCCAGATCCACCAGGCGCAGCGAGCCGGTGGTGGTGTCGATCAGCGAGACCTGCTGCGGGCGCTCCAGTTCGGCGTCCTTGTCCTGCTTGTAATCGCCGAGCACGATGGCCGATTCGGGGCTACCGGCCTGGTTGCCGATGCGACCGTAGGGGGTCGGGCTGGTGATCTTGGTGATGACGCCGTCGCGGTAGACGAGCACACCGTTCTCGCAGCCGACGACGACGGTCTCGTCCTCGGCGGCGGCCTCGCCGTGCACGCCGGGGCAGTCCTCGTTGCGGGTGATCTCGGTGCGCCGCTCGTCCAGCACGGCCAGACCGGTGCGCTTCTCCTCGGTGCCGAGGGTGACGACCAGCTTCCCGTCCGCCAGTTCCACCGCGACACCGTGGTGCGGCTGCGGGGTCTTGTAGACCTCGGTGGGCGGCGCGCCCGCGGCGAGGTCGGCCGGGTCGAAGGAGACCACCTCGCCGGTGCCGTCGGTGAACAGCACGGTGCGCCCGGCGTGGCGCACGACGTGCCCGGGCTCCGGGCCGGGGAAGGAGATGTCGGTGAATTCGGCGGCGGTCGCGTCGTAGACCCGGAACCCTTCGGACGTGGAGACCATCAGGTGCCGCTCGTCACCGGCCGGGTTGAGCCGGTTGAAGCCGTCGAGCCGGGTGGTGCCGCCCAGTTCCAGCGTGCGGCCGTCGAGGACGTGGATGCCGCCGTCGAAGGTGACCGCGATCGGCTCGGCGATCGCGCGGTCCTGGGCGTCGGCGTCGTCGCCGGACCCGCAGGCGGTCAGCGTGACCGCGGCGGTCAGCAGACCGGCCAGCGCGGTCGCGGTCCGCGCGGTGGATCGAATGTGCATGTGGTGCTCCCTTTTCCGATGTACTGCGTTCACGGAGCGGCCAGCCCGGCCACGATGGCCTCGGTGTTGGACCGCATCATCTCCAGGTAGGTGGCCGCGCCGCCGCCGGGTGGGCTCAGCGATTCCGAGTGCAGGCCGATCACCCGCACGTGCAGTCCGGCTTGTTCGGCGAGGACGCGGGCGAGCCGGTCGGGCTGGGCGGTGTCGGCGAAGACCGCCCCGACACCCGCCGCGCGCACCGCGCCGGCGAGCTCGGCCAGATCCGCGGGGCTGGGCGAGGCGAGCGTGGTGCCGCCGGGGATCACCGCGCCGATCACCTCGAAACCGAAACGCTGGGCCAGGTAGCCGAAGACGTGGTGGTTGGTGACCAGCTTGCGGCGCTCGGGCGGCACGGTGGCGAAACGTTCGGTCATCCAGCGGTCCAGCTCGTCGAGCTCGCGTAGGTAGTTCTCGGTCCGCGCCCGCACGATGTCCGGGTCGGCGTCGGTGTGTTCGAGCACCGCGTCGCGCAGCGCTTCGACAGCGCGGGCCACCCGGCGCGGGTCGGTCCAGAAGTGCGGGTCGGGACGATCGGCACCGACCTCGGGCCGGAAGCGCAGCGGATCGACCCGCTCCCCCACCGCCAGCGTCGGCACACCCGCCTCGGCGGCGGCGGTGACGTGGCGGGCCACGCCCTCCTCCAGGCCGAGGCCGTTGTGCACGATCAGGCTCGCCCGCTCGAGCACGGCCGCCTGCTGGGCGGAGACGGCGAAATGGTGCGGGTCCGCGCCGGGCGACATCAGCACGGTCACCTCGGCGGCGTCGCCCACCACGGCGGCGGTGAGGTCGCCGAGGATGTTCGTGGTCACCACGACGCCCTCGCCGCGGCCACCGCCGTCGGCACAGCCCGCGGCCAGCACGAGCGCGGTGACCAGGACCAGCAGTCGCAGGATCGTTCTCATTCGCCGGTCTCCACCATCAGCGCGGGGGCGATGTCGAGCGGGAAGGTCCGCGCGACCCGCAGATCCGCGTAGTCGATCTCGAACACCCGCCTGCCCGCCGGGTCGTTGACATAGGCGCGGGCGCTGTCGACGGTCACGGTCGGGGCCGCGGCCGGATCCACCGTCGCCAGCAGCTGCGTGCCGGCGAGTTCGACACCGGTGACCGGGTCGTGGGCGTGCAGCATCCCGTCGGCGGTGAGGGTGAGCAACGGGGCGCCCTCCCCCGCGGTGTTCGCCGCGAGCACCGGCCCGGCCGGGACGAGCGTCCAGGTCCGCGCCCGCACGTCGAGCAGCCAGGCGCCGCGATCACCGGCCCGCGCCGCCAGCGTCGCGCTGCCCGGACGGTGTCGGAACTCGGTCGCGCGCTCGGTGGCGGGCACCGGGTGCGGGTAGGCGATCGGAGTGCCGGCGAAGGCGGTGCCGTCCGCGTACACGACCAGCGCGCCGTCCGCGCAGCCGAACACCACACCGCGGCGGGTCGAGGCGCTGCCGCGCGGTTCCGGGCAGGGCTGCGGCAGCGACGCGACGGGGGCACCGTCCCTGGTGCGCACCTCCACCCGGCCGTCGGGGCGGGCGATCACCAGATGTTCGGCGTAGGGCACGGCCGTTCCGGCGATCGGCTCGCCGAGCGCGCGCACCGAACCGTCGTCCAGCGCGCCACGATCCAGCAGCACGGTCTCGGCGCCGGTGTGCACGGCCGCCACGGCGCGGTCGGCGAGCACCGTGACGTCACCGGCGACCGGCCGGGTGCCCACTTCGCGGATCGGCGCACGGTAGTAGTGGGTGTGGTCGCCGTGGTCGACCAGCCAGCTGCCGGTGTCCACGATCCGCAGCGCGGCGCCGTCGGAGAGGTAGGCGTGCCTGCCGTCGGCGGCGATGCCGCGCACGCCCGGCACCGCGGGCAGCTCGGTGACCTGCTCGCTCACCAGGTCGAGGACCCGCACGGCGCCGGACCCGCTGTCGGCCAGTACCAGCCGCGGCTGCGGTTCGGCCGTCTCCTCCGCGCCCGCGATGTATCCGTGCGGCGTCGGCTCCGGTTGCGCCGGTTCGGGATTCGCGGCGCAACCGGTCAGCACCGCGGCCACGGCCACGGTGGCGGCGGCCGCGCGGGCCCGGCGCCCGCGCCACCACGAGCGGGCGGCGGAGGCGGCCGCGGACAGGAAGAACAGCGCCACCGCCACGACCGCGATCGTCGCGCCCGCCGCGGTGCCCGCATGCCAGGAGATGAGCAGTCCCGCCACCGTCGCGCTCGCGCCGAGCAGCGCGGCCAGCGCCATGATCACCGGAATGCGGTGCGCCCACAGCGTCGCCGCCGCGGGCGGCGCGATGAGCAGCCCGAAGACCAGCAGGGTGCCGACCACGTGGAAGGAGGCCACGATCGCGAGCGTGATCAGGCCGAGCATGGCCGCCTGCGCCAGGCGCGGTCGCAGGCCGAGGGTGTGGGCCAGGCGCGGATCGAAGGCCAGCGCCACGAACGCGCGGTGGCCGAGTGCGGCCACGATCCCGGCGAGCAGCAGGGCCGTCGCGAGGAAGGCCAGGTCGCGGTCACGGATCGCCAGCACGTCACCGAACAGGAAGCCGGTGAGGTCGACGGCGAACGACTGCGCCCGCGAGATGATCACCACGCCGATCGCCAGCATGCCCACGAAGAGCAGGCCGATGCCGATGTCGGCGGAGAATCGCGGCGAGCGGGTCAGGGCGGAGACGCCGAGCGCCATCGCCGCGGCGCTGACGGCGGCGCCCAGTACCAGGTTTCCGCCCAGCAGCGCGGCCACGGCGATGCCGGGCAGCATGCCGTGCGCCATGGCGTCGCTCAGAAATGCCATGCCGCGCACCACGACCCACGTTCCGGCGATCGCGCACAGGCAGCTGACCAGCAGCCCGCCCCACAACGCCCGGTGGACGAAGGACACCTCGAACGGGGCGAGCAACCATTCCATGGCGAGACACCATAAGATGAAAACGATTATCACTACAACTGACGTGACGGGAGCCACACATGGCGGCGGGACTGCGGATCCACGGCTTGACCGCGGGCTATCGGGGGCGGATCGCCCTGCACGACCTCACCGCCGATCTGCCCGGCGGCGCCGTCACCGCCGTGCTCGGACCCAACGGTTCGGGCAAATCGACGCTGCTCGCCGCGGTCGCGGGAGTGCTGCGCCCCGCGGCGGGACGGGTCGAGCGCGGCCCCGGCACGCGGCTGGCGTTCGTGGTCCAGCACAGCGCCGTGCCCGCCACGCTGCCCATCACCGTCGCGGAGACGGTGGCGATGGGCCGCTGGTCGCATCGCGGTCCGTGGCGGCGGCTCACCCGCGCCGACACCGCGATCGTCGACGCCTGCCTGGACCGGCTGCACCTCACCGAGCTGGCCGGGCGCCGCCTCGACACCCTCTCCGGCGGCCAGCGCCAGCGCACCCTGCTCGCCCAGGCGATGGCCCAGCGGGCCGACATCCTGCTGCTCGACGAACCCACCGTCGGCCTCGACGCGCACTCGCGCCGGATCATCGCCGACCTGCTCGTCGAACTGGCCGCCGACGGCGCGACGATCGTGCAGGCAACCCACCATCCCGACGAGGTACTGGCAGCGACCCACTGCCTGCTGCTCGAGGCGGGACACCTGCGCGCCCAGGGTGATCCCGCGTCGATACTCGGCGGCCCCGCGGCGCAACTCTTTGGTCACGAGGGCGTGTCGTTCGACCGAAACGCCTTGGCGCGGCAATCGATCGGCTTACGCTGAGTGCGCCCCGGTAGCCCCGGGGTTGCAGGGCGGGTCGTCACGCCCCCGAACGCGACTCGCCATCGCCGAGCAGGTCAGGCGGGGCCCGGGTCCGGCTTCAGCCCGGACCCCGCCTGACCAGCACCCCGTCCGGAAAACTCCGCTCGTTCCGAGCGATCCTCGATCCATCGAAGAAATTGCGGCACATCGCCGAGCACGAATTGCGCGGGGCGCCCGGACGGTCGACAGGATACCGTTTGCACCGGCGCGGATACGTGAATTGTTAATTCCGCGCAAATCTTCCCGTGCATCCGAACGCGCAGATCATCGGCACATCCACGCCGGAAGTCCCGATTTGTGGGCTCCACCGGGCGAGATTCGGACCGATTTTCCGGTAACCGACCACCGATGCGGGGTGGCAGTCCGAATTGTTTCCCGCATTCTCGGCGATCAGCGGCTAAAATTGTCGGCACCTGGAAAATCGAAGTGGGTCGGCATTCCTGTCCACCTCACCAGTTCGTCTGTACAGGAAGTCCCCGCGGCCCGACGACCAGCGCCTTCGCTCGAACATCGCGATGCCGCCACGTCGGCGCCGGCCCACCTGCCGAGGAGGCCGACCATGGTCGACAATGCCGTGACCGAGCAGTACGAACCCGAGCCGGGGGTGGTGATCTGGCCCGAGCCGAGCCGTCTCGAGCCGTGGTGGGAACGGGTCATGTTCGGATCGGGCAGCCGGTCCGCCGGGTCGTCGGGGGATGCGCTGCACGAGAGCACCCGGCGGCAATAGCGCCGCCGGGCCGGAACCCCGCACTCCCCGCCCGGCGATCAGCCCGGCCAGGTACCGGTCAACGACTGGTATCCGCGGGCACCCGCGCGGTCCACCGCGGCCTTCACCGCACCGAAGATGGCACCTTGCAGCGCGGCCGCGATGACGACCTCGCGCCAGGTGTGATCGGGCGCGGTCGCGTTCGGCGCCTCGTCCTCGCCGGTCAGCTTGCCCCATACCTTGCTGAACACGGCGTTGGCGGCGACACCGCCGAGCACGCCGACGATCAGTCCGAGGGGTTTGTACAAGGTCTTCACAAGCGCCGCCTCCGCAACAGCCACCACACCAGGACGCCGGCACCCACGGCGCCGAGCACCAGCGGCACCGGCTGCCTGCGCGCGGTGTCGGCGGCGTGCCTGCCGCTCTGGGCGACCGGTTCGGGCACCTTGGCCTCGGCGCGGGCGATGGCCTCCTTGGCGCGCCTGCCCGCCTGCGCGGCCTTGTCCTCGGCGGCGAGCACCGCCTCGTTCGCGGCCTGCTGCGCAGAGTGCACGGTGTCGTTCACCTTCTCCTTGCCGCGGGCTCGGATGTCCAGTTTGCGGCCGAGTTCGTCGACGGTCTCGCCCAGTTCGCGGCGCGCCTGATCGCGGTCCTCGCGGACGGCGTCGGCGAGCGCGTCCGGGCTCGTGTTGTTCGGCTCGGTGTCACTCATCGGCGGGTCCCGTTCCTGATCGCTCGAATGTCGCCTTCCACGCCGCGCACGGCCTCCTGTGGCACCGGCGGGGTGGCGTTGTCCACCTTCTTCTTGCCCGCCAGCGCCAGCACGCCGGCGACCAGCAACAGCGCCGCGGCCACGATCAACGCGGCCGCCCAGTCCGGCAGCGGGATGTTCAGCGCGAACACCGCCGCCGCGACCAGGGCCGCGCCGCCGTAGAACGCCAGCAGCCCCGCGGCGCCCGCGAGTCCGGCGCCGATCCCGATGCCGCGCGCCTTCCTCTGCATCTCCAGCTGGGCCAGCCGGAATTCGTCTCTGATCAGCCTGCTGACCTGCGCGGTGGCGTCTTCGACCAGTTCGGCCGTCGACCGGGACTGCGTCGTCGACCTGGCCTGCTCGGTCAGGTGAGCCCCTGTCGTGTCGGTCATGAGTCCTCCTCCGCATCGAGCGGCATGTCCGTTCCGGACGGGCACACCCGATTCGCCTGTGCGTCGCCGTTCCCGGCCCGCGCCGTTGCGAGCCCACGTCCCCGTTGACGCCGTCGGCGACGGCCGAATCCGCGGTGGTGCCGCCGGGATCCGCGTCGGGTGTCGATGACGCGATGTCCCACGGGGCGTATACCCTGCCGCCGATCACTCAATCGCCGACCTGAACAGCAGGTCAGGGCGCGATTCCGCGATTGGATCCGGCGCGGGTGGGTAGTTCGCTCCAGCGGGGCCGCGCCCCGTGCGAGTACTGGAGAAGGTGGTCGACCCGATGCTGGAGCCTTCGACCGCTCCGGGCCGCGGTCGCCGCCGCGGCCGGCGGGAGCACGGTCCGATGACGCTGGATGACGACGACGGTTGGAATCGCCGGGCCAGGGGCGAGACGAAAACCCAACGGCTGGACCGCAACTGGTCGCATCTGCTGCAGGAGCTGCGGGTGTTGCAGACCGGTGTGCAGTTGCTGACCGGTTTCCTGGTGACCCTGCCGTTCCAGCCCGGTTTCGCCGATCTCGACACCGGCATGCGCGCGATCTATCTGACCACGATGGGCGCCTCGGTGGCGGCGACGGTCTTCGTCGTCGCGCCGGTGGCCTGGCATCGGGTGCTGTTCCGCAGGCACCGGCTCGAACAGTTGGTCGCCGCCGCGCACCGGTTCGCCGCCGCGGGCATGGTGTGCCTGGCGGTGGCGTTGACGGGGGCGCTGGTGCTCGTGGTGGACCGGATCCTCGGCGAGGAGGCCGCCGCCGCGGCGGCGGTCGTGCTCGCGGTGTCGTTCCTGCTGGCGTGGATGATCGGGCCGTGGCGCCGGCGGGGCCACCGACAGGCGCCACGGCGTTCGCCTCATTCGGGCGGCTCGGGACGGCGGATGTCGTCGGCGACCGAGCCGCCCGCGACATCGGCCTCCACGCCGAGCGACTCCTCGTAGCTGGTGGCCGGGCCGACTTCCTCGCCGTTGTCGGCCGCGATGTCGGTGAGCCGCTGGTCGTCCGCGGGCGGCGCCTGCCGGTCCGGATCGATGTCGGGTTCCTCTTCGGTGAGCCGGTCGCCGATCGGGCGCGGATGGGCCTGCTCCCACGGGGTGGTGCCGTACTTGTCGGCGGCGGTCCAGTGTTCCGGCGGATCCATACCCGCCTCCAGCGGATCGGATCGCAGCCGGTCCTCGTCCAGGTCCTCGGCGCTGTTGAGAGCGGCCGGGTCGGTCTCGACCGAATCCGGCGCCCCCGTGTCCTGTGGCGGGTCGAAGGTGTCGTTCGGTTCCGTCATTGCCGTCTCCTTTATTGCCCTCTGCTCTATTTGCCGTCGGCTCATCTGCCCCCAAGCGACTTCCCGCCACGGCGGCCACCAAACCGGCGGCGACGGGCGCCTCAGCCGGTCCGGTCGGTGTACACGGGCGCGGGGCCGCGCTGGGCCTCGGCGAGGGCACGGTCGGCGGGCAGTGCCCGCTGGGCGACGACGAAGCCCGCGGCCAGCACCGCCGCGGCCACGCCGATCGTGACGGCCGTCCGCACTGCCTCGATCCGCATGCCTGCCACCTTCCTCACCGGTCCGCACCGTGCACGGGTCGAGCGGCGACGCTAGCCCGGCGGGCGGGTGACGGCAGGCGGGGCACACGGCGCGGAGACCGTCTCGTGACGACCCCTACGCCGTCCGGTGACCTCCCCGCCTCAGGCCCGAGGCGCCGGAGCGTGCGAGGAGTAGCGGGCCGACAGGATCCGGGCGACCCGGGCGCGGTCGCAGGCGCTCGGTCTGCGCGGCGGCGCAGGCGGCGGGTCGACGCGCCGGAACGCGTGGGCGGGTGACTGTTTCAGCATCCGGGCGAAGGAGCGCGCGGTGGCGGGCCACGGGTTGGTGACCCGGCCGCTCGGGTGCCGGTACCAACTCGCGCTGGCCGGCCACACGGTCTCGGCGATCGCCCCGCTGAGCCAGCGCCGATAACCCTCCATGGCGGCGGGGGTGACCTCGATGGCCGGTGCGCCGATCTCGTCGCGCCAGCGCAGGCATTCCAGCACGAACTCGATCTGGTGTTCCTTCATGCCCGGGTTGCTGCCCGCGGGATTGAACGTGTTGGGCCCGGCGATGAGGAAGGCGTTGGGGAATCCGGGCACCGCCAGCCCGAGATAGGCCTCGGCGCCGTCGCGCCACCGCTCGTGCAGCACCTGCCCGCCACGTCCACGCACGACGATCGGGGCGAGGAATTCCGCGGCGCGGAACCCGGTGGCGTAGACGAGCACGTCGGCGCGGCGGTGCACGCCGTCGGTGGTGCACACGCCGTCGGGGGTGAGCCGCGCGATCGGCTCGGTGACGAGTTCGACGTTGTCCCTGGTCAGCGCGCGATAGTAGCCGTTGTCGAACAGAATGCGTTTGGCGCCGATGGGGTGGCGGGGGGTGAGTTTCGCCCGCAGGTCCGGGTCGGCGACACGGTGGCGCAGGTGGGCGCGGGCCAACCACTGGGCGGGCCGGGCCGACCACCCCCGGCGCATGATCGGGGCCAGGGTGAGGTCGGCGCCCTGGGCCAGCACGCCACGGTACATCCGGTGGGCGGCGGGCAGGTGCAACAGGGTGCGCGAGACGCGGCCGAATTGCTCACACGGCTTGGGCAACAGCCAATTCGGGGTCCGCTGGTAGACCGTCACCCGGCGCGCCACCGCGGCCAGTTCCGGAACCACCTGCGCGGCGCTGGAGCCGGTGCCGATCACGGCGATCTCGCGTCCCGCGGGATCGACCCGATGATCCCAGCGCGCGGTGTGGAAGGCCTTGCCCGCGAATACTTCCCGGCCGGGCAGCGCGGGTTCCCACGGCCGGTGCAGTTGGCCGACGGCGAACACCACGAACTCCGCGTCGATCGCCTCCCCCGCCACCGTGCGCACCTCCCAGCGCGCCCGGTCCTCCCGGTAGGTGGCCGCGGCGACCGGCGTGCGCAGCCGCAGGTGCGGGACCAGCCCGTGGTCGGCGGCGACGCGGCGCAGGTAGGCCAGGATGTGCTGCTGTCCCGGGTAGCGTCTACGCGTGCTGCGGTAGGGCGCGAACGAGAACGAATACAGGTGCGCGGGCACGTCACACGAGCAGCCCGGATACGTGTTGTCGCGCCACACCCCGCCGACGTCGGTCCCCTCCTCGAGGATCAGGAAGTCCTCGATCCCGGCCCGTTTCAATCCCACCCCCGTGCCGATCCCGCCGAACCCCGCCCCGACGATCACCACCCGTGTCGTTCGAACCGCGTCCGCCCCGTCCCGCTCCCCGTTCGCCCCGTCCCGCTCCGCAGTCACCGCAGCCTCACTTCCTCACCAATGGACAACATTCAGCAAACCCAATTGTGACGCGGACCACATGCTATGGGACAGCACGGTTCAAGATCGAATCACACGCACACAACGAATAAAACGGGGTCTTCTCAGCGGAAATGGCCGAAACGCACTCAGCGTGGACGTAGGCCAGGCCCTTCCATGCAGAATGGAACAGCCCGAAATCAGGGAGAGAACAGGTTCACAGCAGACATCCAGCAAAATCAACCGACCAGCACGTGAGCCCCGACACGTGCCCGTGCCGTCTGAGCGGCCGGGGTGTCGGGTATCCGTGAGGTCGATCCGATTCCGCGGACGCGGAGTCGTAGGAAAGGGTGGCAACGTGTTCGGACAGGCCGTGAACAAGATCGTGCTGACCGCCATCGACACCGGCGCGCGGGCGCAGACCCCGCTGGTGGAGAAGTACGGCGACTGGTTGCGTCGCGCGCACCCCGCCGAGTCGCCGGAGCAGCTGCTGCACCGTGCTCGCAGGCATTACCTCGTCGCCGTCACCGCCAGCGGTGTCGCGGCGGGTATGTGCGCCGCGGTGCCCGGCATCGGGCTGATCACCGGGTTCGCCGCGATGGGCGTGGACACCGTGTTCTTCGTCGAAGCCTCCGTGTTCTACGCACTCACGGCCGCCGCGCTGGCGGGCGAGGAGACCGAGCTCATCGCGCGACAGGCCACCCTGCTCTCGGGCATCGTGTTCGGGGCCGAGGGCGCGCGACTGCTCGGCAAGGAGTCGGCGGGGTCGGCCAAGAACTGGGCCGACGAGCTGGCCGACCGGCTGCCGATCATCGGCGAGATGGACGACTCCGCGCTCAAACGGCTCGTCGTGCGCGCCATCGCCAAGCGCAGCGTGCTGGCCTTCGGCCGGGTGATCCCGGCAGGCATCGGCGCGGTGGTCGGCGCGGCGGGCAACCGTATGCTGGCCAAGAGCGTCATCCGCAACGCCGACAAGGCGTTCGGGCCGGGCGAGCCCAACTCGCCCGAGCGCGACGAACCGGAGCGCGCGTCGGTGCCCTCCGCGTCGCGCGGATGAGAGGACGTGTGGTGTGAGCGGTCTGGGAATGCGCGCGGTCGGGCTCTACCTGCGGCTGACCTCGCGACGCCGGATGGCCACCGCCGAACGGGCCCGCGCGCGGATGGCGGCGCCCAAGGGTTCGGCCGCGCCGCCCGCCCGGTTACGGGCCCGCCACACCGTCACCGAACGTCGGTTCGGCCAATTCACCACCTACACCGTGACGCCACGGCACCGCGCGCCGCACTGCGCGGTGCTGTTCCTGCACGGCGGCTCCTACATCGCCGAGATCGCGCGCCAGCACTGGGGACTGATCGCCCGGCTGGTCGACCACGGTGCGCGCGTCGACGTCCCGATCTACGGTCTGGCCCCGCGGTTCAGCCATCACGACGCGTATCCGTTCGTCACCGAGGCGTATCGCGCCATGGCCGCCGAGGCGCCGGGACCGGTGACGGTGCTGGGTGATTCCGCGGGCGGCGGACTCGCCCTCGGCTTCACCCAGACGCTCGCCGGACTCGACGAGCCCGTCCGCCGGCCGGATCGGCTGGTGCTCATCGCACCGTGGCTCGATCTCACGTTGTCGAATCCGGACATGGCGGCCGTCGACGATCCGTGGCTCACCCGGGCCGGGCTGCTCGAGGCCGGACGGGCGTGGGCGGCGGGCACCGACCCGACCGATCCGCGGCTGAGTCCGCTCAACGGCCCGATGGACGCGCTGCCGCCCACCGATCTCTACATCGGAACCCGCGACCTCGGCTACCCCGACGCGTGCGCGTTCCGGGACCGTGCCACCGCGGCGGGAGTGCGGGTCGATTTCACCGTGTGCGGCGGTGCGCTGCACGACTATCCGCTGCTGCCGACCCGCGAAGGCCGCGCCGCCGCGGCCCGCATCGCCCGCGCGGTGTGCGCGAGCCGCTAGGCGTCAGTCGCCGTCGGCGTGCGCCGCCTTGTACGCGGCCACCACGTCGGCGGAGACCCGGCCGCGGCTGGACACCTCGTAGCCGTTGCGGCGCGCCCACTCCCGGATCGCGGCGGCCTGCTCCTGATCGCCGCGCTCGCGCTGCTTCACACTGCGGCTGCGGCCGGACTTGCCCACCTTGCGCGCGTAGGGAGTCCACTGTTCGAAGATCTGCCGCAGCGCGGCGGCGTTCTGCTCGGACAGATCGATCTCGTAACCCACACCGTCGAGCCCGAACGAAACCGTCTCCGCGGCCTGCGATTCGCCGTCGTAGTCATCGACGATCGTCACGACCACCTTGCGTGCCACTACGTGCCCTCCTCCTCGGTCTGCGAAACTGCGATCCTATTCTGCGTCGCACCCGCACCGAGGCCGCTCTCGCCCCGGTCACGATCGGTCTCATTTCCCCCGCCACGCCGCACGGGTGATTGCATTACCCCCGCCCACTGCCCACTCTTACCCCATGTCCGACCCCTGCCCCACCTGTGCCTGGCCCGCCCCGATGCTCGTGTCCACCCACGGTTCCGTGCGCTACCTCCGCTGCGTCTGCGGGCAATGGGTGGTCGCCCACCCGGGCGGGTCCACCGCGATCAACGGCAGGCCCGGCGGACCGGCCGGTGAACCCGGCGACCATTTCGAACTCATCCCCCTCCCGGAATCCTGAAATCCGCCACCACCGAGTATTTCATCCCCGCGGCAATTCCGCCGCCCGCAATTCCCCGGCGGCGGAATTCCCCGGGAAATCGGCGCAGCACTCCTTCCGTGCCACCCGGCCGGCGGGAACACCGGCCACGAACCCGCCGTCCCGTCTCGCGATCGCCCGCTGCGCCGATCCGGCGCGCGCTCGCCCCGCCGGGGCGTCCGGGTGGCGGCCCGGCCCGGCGACGCGGGGTGAGTCAGGCTCGTGCGCGGGCGGGACGGGGGTGGACGAGCAGCACGGCGAGCACACCGACGAACGCGCCGAGCGCGGTGTCCAGCGCGCGGTCGATCGCGAGCGCGGACGGGTCGGCGGGCGCGCCGAGCGCGGTCATCAGCAGCGCCATCGGCGCGATGAGCAGCTGCGCGAGACCGTAGTTCACCGCGATGACGATCTCGGTGGCGACCTGCAGGACGAGCACCACGCAGGCCGCCTGCCAGAAGGACAGGTCCGCGGCCAGCAGCGGCCACGCGATCGCCAGCGCCCCGACGACCGTGCCCGCGGCGCGCTGCACCGCCCGCACCACCGCGTGCCGGGGCGTGTCGGCCTGCAGGGTGGCGGTCGACCCCATCACCGCCCAGGCCGCGTGCCCGAGCCCGGCCACCGCGGAGGCCACGCAGGCGACCAGACCCGCGATCGTGACCCGGGCGGTCGCCAGGATCCAGCCCGGCCCGGCGCTCTCGGCCCGGGCGGTGCCGCGCAACGAACGGCGCGGTGGCAGCGGTGTCGGCGGGCCGGTGCGGTCGGGGTACAGGGCACGCTCGATCGCGTCGAGTTCGCCGGTCAGCAGCTGCGCGACGGGCCGGGTGCGCCGCCACGATCGGTCGTCGGCGAGGGCCGCGCGGGCGGCGGCCAGTGCGGCCTGCGCCGCGGCCAGGTCGTCGGCGGACCGGTGCGCGCGGGCCCGGCGCACGGCGTCGGCGGCGCGGCGCACCGCCAGCCGGGCGGGCGCGGTCGGGTACCCGAGCACGCCCGCCATGCACACCACCCAGGCCAGCAGCGCGCCGGTCGCGGCGGCGCCGGTGCGCGGCAGCACATCGCCGGTCGCCGGATCGCCGGCCATTCCCGCCCCCGCACAGAACACGACGATCGTCGCTCCCGGCGGTCCGGCCCGCAGCAGCAGCACGAACGCGGTCATCCCGCCGGCCAGTGTCGCCATCAGCAGCCAGCCCACCGGTGTCGGCGCGCCGAGTGCGGCGAGCAGGGTGAAACCGCCGATCGCGGCGGTCATCAGCGTCCCGACGGTGGCGAGCAGGGCCGCGCGCCGCCGATAGGTGTCGTAGCGGCCGTAGAGCGAGGTCAGGGCGCCGAGTGCGGCGAAACCGGCCAGTTCCTGATGCCCGGCCAGCCCGAAGCCGACCAACGCGATCGCGGCCGCGATGCCGACGCGGACGGCCGGAGCCAGCGCGGCGTCGGCCCGGCCGACGCGCAGCGACTGCCGCAGCACGGCCGCGTCGAGCACCTCCCGTGCGGTGGCGCGGACCGGGTTCGCGGGGTCGGGGCGATCGGAGCTCATTGCCCGGATCAGTCTACGGAGGACCGCCCGGTGGAATCCTCGCGCCGCGCGCGCGTTGAGGTGAACATGACCAGCGCGACACCGACCGGTACCGTCCGATTCTCGATCCTGGATCGATCGCGGGTGCGCCGCGGCCAGCCGCATCCGGCCGCGTTGCGCGAGACGGTCGAGTTCGCCCGGCTCGCGGAGCGGTGGGGGTACCACCGGTTCTGGGTATCCGAGCACCACAGCGTGCCTGGCGTGGCCGGGTCGGCGCCGACGGTGCTCGCCGCCGCCGTCGCCGCCGCGACCGAGCGCATCCGGGTCGGCACCGGCGGGGTGATGCTGCCCAACCACCAGCCGCTGGTCGTGGCCGAACAGTTCGGGGTGCTCGAATCGCTGTATCCGGAGCGCATCGACATGGGCTTGGGCCGGTCGGTCGGCTTCACCGAGGCGGTGCGCCGGGCGCTGGCCCACGGCAAGAGCGACGCGGCCGACTTCGACGCCCGGCTCACCGAGGTGCTGGACTATCTGGCGCGCGGGCGCGCGGGCGTGCACGCCTGGCCCGCGGAGGGCCTGTCCGTTCCCGCCTTTCTGCTGGCCACCGGGTCCGGTGCGGCGCGGGCCGCCCGGTTCGGGTTGCCGCTGGTGATCGCGCCGGTCGGCGGCTTCGACCGGATGGCCGAGGCGATCGCCCGCTATCGCGCCGACTTCACCCGCACCCCGTGGGGCGAGCAGCCCTACGTCATGGTCTCCACGACGGTGATGATCGCGGACACGACCGAGCAGGCACATCGATTGCTGTGGCCGGAAGCGTGGTCGAACGCCTATTCCCGGACCAAAGGCGAATTCCCGCCACTGCCCGATCCCGCCACCATCGATCCCGCGGCACTCGCGCCCCGCGAGCGGGCGTATTTCGACGAAGCACTGCGCGATCAGATCCACGGCACCGAAGACGAGGTCGCCGAAGCACTCGAGCAGTTGCTCGCCGCCACCTCCGCCGACGAGGTCCTGGTGCACACCAGCACATTCGACCGGGCGGCCCGGCTGGAGTCGCATCGGCGACTGGCGCTGCTCGCCGGCCTGACCGCGCGGGCACAGGCATATCCCGCCGCCTGAACGACTCCGCGCGCGATTTGTGAGAATTCACCGGGCGCAACGGTATTCGGCACCGCCGAAGGACCGCGGGCGCCTCCGGACCAGTCCGGTGACTGGCGCCGGTACGCCGCTGTGGCCGCTCCCTAGCTGTTCCGGAACGCTTTCGTGAGCTGTCCGGACAGCCGGTCGATCGGTGGTTTCCGGGATTTCGCCGACCCTACTGTCCTCCCGGAATTCGAGGTCGCAAGTACCTCGAATCCGAGAACGCCGACGTTCTGTAGGAAGGCATCTCCATGAAACGAAGTTCCGGCCGGCGCGCGACGCTTCTGGCCAAATGGTGTGGCACCGCGGCGATGGTCACCGTCTCGGTGCTGGCGGTGACGGTGTCCGGCTCCCCCGCGCACGCCGATCCCGACGCGGGCACCTCCGTCTCCGAGCAGGCGCTGGCGGCGATCATCGCCGAGGGTCGCACGCTCGCACCGACCGCGGGCGGCACCGGCTCGGCGTGCACGTCCGGCAGCGGTGCGGGCTCGGGTAACGGCTCGGGCAACTGCTACGGCGGTTCGGGCAGCAGCTCGGGTTCGGCGGGCGGCTACGCCAGCGACACCGTCGGGCACGGCCCCGAGATGTCGTCGTGGCTGGCCGCTTTCGGCTACGGCCTGGGCAATCCGGATGTGGCGCCGCCGGGCGCCAACGACTGGAACTGCAAGCCGACCGCCGAGCATCCGCGCCCGGTGGTGCTGCTGCACGGCACCTGGATGAACGCCTACAACGGCTTCGCCTACATGAGCCAGCCGATCAAGGACGCCGGATTCTGCACCTTCACCCTGAACTACGGGCGGTCGAATCTGCTCGAGGGCGGCGGCCTCGGCTCGGTGCTGCCGGGCGTGATGGGTACCGGCTACATCCAGGATTCGGCCAAGCAGGTGGCCACCTTCGTCGACCGGGTGCTGGCGGCGACCGGCGCCGACGAAGTCGACATCATCGCCCACTCCCAGGGCGGTGCGCTGGCGAACTGGTACACCAAGTACGAGGGCGGCGCGGACAAGGTGAAGAACCTGATCACCTACGGGGCCACCCACCACGGCACGACGCTGGTCGGTATCGGCGCGCTCGGCCGGGCGATCAACAACTTCGGCATCGACGTGCTCGGTTTCGTGGAGATCTTCGTCGGTCACGCCGGTATCCAGCAGACCGTGGGATCGGATTTCATCAACAAGCTCAACGAGAACGGCGACACCATCGCCGGGGTGGACTACACCGTGGTGGGCACCCGCTACGACGAGATCACCAACCCCTACGAGCTGACCTTCCTGCAGGCCGTGCCCGGCGCGACCGTGCAGAACATCACCCTGCAGGACGGCTGTGAGCAGGACATGTCCGATCACCTGACGATGATGTACTCCCCGCGCGGGCTGTCCATCGCGTTGCGCGCCCTGGACCCGGAGGGCCACCCGGATCTGGTGTGCACGGGCAACCCCTGGTTGCTCGGTGGCGGCGGATCGCTGTGACACGCTGATCGCACCGAGAAGGGCCGGGCGAGGAGATCGCCCGGCCCTTCTCGGTGTTCGCGGTCAGCGGGTGCGGTAGCTGCGCGCGACCAGCGCCGAACGCAGGTACCACAGTCCGGAGGGCTGGGTGGGGTCGAAGCCGGTGAGCTGGCCGATCCGCTTGAGGCGGTAGTCGACGGTGTTGGTGTGCACGTGCAGCAGGCGTGCGGTGCGCTGGCGGTTGAGGTTGTTGGCGATGTGGCGTTGCAGGGTTTCGAGCAGTTCCGGATGGTCGTCGAGCGGGTCGAGCAGTGCGCCGAGGTACTCCCGGCCCGGGCCGGGCCGGGTGAGCTGGTATTCCAACGCCAGTTCGTCGAAGCGGTAGAGGCCGGGCACCGCCTGCAACCGCTGCACCATGTCCAGCAGTTCGTGCGCCTGGTCGGCGGCGTCGGGGATCTGCGGTGGCGGGGCCTGCACGAGGGTGGCGGTGATGCCGACCTGCGCGGCGCGCGAGAGGTCGGTGACGAGACGGTCCAGGCCGTCGTCGTCGAACATGGTCGCCGGGACGAGCAGGGTGCCACCGTCGACGCTGAGCAGCGACAGCGCGGCGGTGCCGCAGCGGGTGGCGAGTTCGGCCTGCACCCGGCGCAGTTTGCGGCGCGCGACCACCTGGCCGTCCAGCGCCGGATTCGCCTCGTCGCGGTGCGGGGGGATCGCCACCGCCACCACCGCGTAGGAGTCGGCGATGGCGATGCCGCATTCGCGCGCCATCGTCGAATTGCTGTGCCCGCCCAGCAGTGCCGAGGTGAGGGTGTGCACGGCGGTGTGGTGTTCGCTGACCACCGCGCGCAATTCGCGCACGTAGGCGGTCGAGATCGTGGTCGTCATCCGGTCGAGCATCTCCACGACCAGCTTGGCGCCGTCGACGAGGCTGTCGTAGTCCTTGACCGAGGCATTGGCGACCACCAGGTCCAGGCCGATCTTGAAGCCCTCGTGCACCGAATGGTGGATGGTGTCGATGGGGACGCCTTCGCGGGCCCAGCCCGCCGCGGCGTCCTCCAGCCTGCGCAGTTTGGTCTGGATATCGCGGCCGTCGAGCATGCTCACCGCCACCTCGAGGCAGACGCGGGTGATGGTGGTGACGTCGCCGCTGATCGCGTCGCCGGGTAGCGTGCCGCAGGGCACCACGTTCTGCACGAAGTGGCCGACCATCTGCCGGGACAGGCCGCGGACGTCCTTGAGTGGGGACGACATCGGCTTGCCCGACAGGGTCAGGCTCGGTCTGATCGAACTGTCGACGGTCATCGGCAACTCCTTCAGCCCCCGAGAATTACTGTGTGGCAGATTCACACTAATGAGCGGGGTGCTGCCGCGGACGGAATCGCGTGGTTCTGTGACAACGCTCCGGACCGCCGCGACCGCGTCTGTGAGTGCTCACAGCGCTCGCGTTGCGCGGCGGTGGGGCGTCGGCCGAAGATGCCAGGCGTGGATATTTCCTTCCTGAAGAAATCTGGTCGCCGGACGATGGCGGCCGCCGCGGCGATCGCGCTACTGGGCGGCTGCGGCGCGGACGCGGGTTCCGAGCCCGCCACCACCGCGGCGAGCACGAGCGCGCCGAGCACGGCCACCGACGCGGCGACCGCCGAGTTCGCCGCACTGGAACAGCGATTCGGCGCGCGGCTCGGCGTCTACGCGGTCGACACGACCAGCGGCGCCGAGGTCGCCTACCGGGCGGACGAGCGGTTCGGCATGGCCTCCACTTTCAAGGGCCTGGCCTGCGGCGCGCTGCTGCGCGAGCACCCGCTGTCGTCCGGCTATTTCGACCAGGTCGTCCGCTACTCCCGCGAGGAGGTGGTGTCCTATTCGCCGGTCACCGAGACCCGCGTGGACACCGGGATGACCGTCGCCGAACTGTGCCACGCCACGATCACCGTCAGCGACAACACCGCGGGCAACCAGATCCTGAAACTGCTCGGCGGCCCCGCCGGTTTCACCGCCTTCCTGCGCTCGCTCGGCGACGAGGTGAGCCGGCTGGACCGCTGGGAGACCGAACTCAACGAGGTGCCGCCCGGCGAGGAACGCGACACCACCACCCCCGCCGCCGTGGCGGCGAACTACCGCGCGCTGGTGCTCGGTGACGTGCTCGCCGAGCCCGAGCGCGCCCAGTTGCGGGACTGGCTGGTCGCCAACACCACCGGCGACCAGCGCATCCGTGCGGGCGTACCCGCGGGCTGGACGGTCGGCGACAAGACCGGCGGCGGCAGCCACGGCGGCAACAACGACGTGGCCGTGGCCTGGACCGAGACCGGCGACCCGATCGTCATCGCCCTGCTCTCGCACCGCACCGACCCCGCCGCCAAGGCCGACAACGCCCTGCTCGCCGAGGCGACCCGGGCGGTGGTCACCGCCCTGCGATGACGATCAGCGCGCGGGTCACTCCCGCCCCGCCGAGGTGAAGGCCATGTCGGCGTAGCGCGGTCCGGCCACCTGTTCGGCGATCGGCTCGAGCACCGCCAGCTCCTCCGGCGTCAGGCGAAGCGTCGCGGCGGCGACGTTCTCGGCCAGCCGGGTGCGGCTGCGGGTGCCCGGGATCGGCACCACCGGCAGGCCGTGGACCTGGGTGCGGCTGTGCACCCAGGCCAGCGCCACCTGGGCCGGGGTGCGGCCCCGCTCCTGGGCGATGGCGCGGATCGGGGCGAGCAGTTCGGCGTTGCGGGCGGCGTTGGCGCCGGTGAACCGCGGCATCGCCCGCCGGAAGTCCGTGTCGCTCAATTCGGTCGCGGCCGTGAAGGACCCGGTGAGGAAGCCGCGGCCGAGCGGTGAGTACGGCACGAAGGCCACCCCGAGCTCGGCCGCGGCGGGCACGGCGGTGCGTTCGACGTCGCGGGAGAACAGCGACCACTCCGACTGCACCGCCGCGATCGGGTGCACCGCGTGCGCGGCCCGCAGCTCGGCACCGGTCACCTCGGACAGGCCGAGCGCGCGCACCTTGCCCGCGGCGACCAGCTCGGCCAGCACGCCCACCGTCTCCTCGATCGGCACGCGCACGTCGCGCCGGTGCAGGTAGTACAGGTCGATGGTGTCGATGCCGAGCCTGCGCAGGCTGGCGTCCACCGCGGCGCGCAGGTAGGCCGGGGAGTTGTCGATGCCGCGGAAGGCGGGGTCGTCGGCCTTGCGGACGATACCGAACTTGGTGGCCAGCACGATCCGATCCCGGTGCGCGCGTACGAAATCGGCGAGGAATTCCTCGTTGTGGCCCATGCCGTACACGTCGGCGGTGTCGAACAGGGTGACACCGAGTTCCAGGGCCCGTTCCAGCGTGGCCCGCGATTCGGCGAGATCGGACTGGCCGTAGAACTCGCTCATGCCCATGCAGCCCAGGCCCTGGCTGCCGACGCGGAGCCCGGAGGCGCCCAGCGTGGTGGTGGGCAACGTGTCGGGGGTGCTCATGCGGTGGTCCCTTCGCAGTCGTCGGTGCCGAGCGCGGCAGGCCGGGTTGCGGAAGCGCCCTCGTAGAGCGCGATCTTGCGATCCAGCACGGCCACGGTCTGTTGCAGTTCGGCGATCTTGGCGAGGGCCTCGGCGCGGGTGGCGCGGAACATCTCCAGGCGTTGCGGGAACGTGGCATCCCCGGCGCGCACCAGCTCCGCGTAGCGGATCATGTCCGCCACCGACATGCCGGTCGCGCGGAGCCTGCCGATCAGCTCCAGCCACTCGAGGTCGCGGTCGCTGAACCGGCGGCGGCCGGTGTGATCGCGGCCGATGTAGTTCATCAGCCCGATCCGCTCGTACCACCGCAACGTGTCGCGGCTCAGCCCGGACCGTTCGGCCGCCTCACCGATGGAGTATTTCGCCCGTTCCCGCTCGCCGTCGTCGGCTTGTGCCGCGATCACGCTCACCGGACTCGCCCCTTTCGTCGAACACGACCCGACGCTAGTCACCTGGAGTGCGCTCCAAGCAAGACCGATTCTGCCCCCTCACCGGAAACTGCGGCGGTAGGCGTGCGGCGTGACGCCGGTGACGCGGGTGAAGCGCTCCCGGAAGGTGGTCGGCGAGCCGAAGCCCACCTGGGTGGCGATCCGCTCGACCGTGTGATCGGTGGTCTCGAGCAGATGCTGGGCGCGGTGGATGCGGGCCCGGTGCAGCCAGCGCAGCGGCGTGGTGCCGGTCTGGTCGCGGAACTGTCGCAGCAGTGTCCTGGTGCTCGTCCCGGCGTGGGCGGCGATCTCGGCGAGGGTCAACGGGCGGGACAGGTTGTCCTGCAACCAGATCAGCAGCGGTTCCAACGCCGAACCGCGCGGGGCGGGCGGCAGCGGCGCGACGATGAACTGGGCCTGACCGCCCTCGCGTTCCAGCGGCATCACGGCCAGCCGGGCGGCGTCGGCGGCCACCGCGGACCCGTAGTCGCGGCGCACGAGATGCAGGCACAGATCCAATCCCGCCGCCGCGCCCGCGGAGGTGAGGACGCGGCCGTCGTTGTCGACGTAGAGGACGTCCGGATCGACGGTGACCGCCGGGTGGGCCCGCGCGAGCGCCTCGGCGGCCGCCCAGTGGGTGGTGGCGCGCAGGCCGTCCAGCAGCCCGGTGGCCGCCAGCGGAAAGGTGCCCGTGCAGATGGAGGCGATGCGGGTGCCGGCCGCGGCCGCGCGGCGCAGCGCCGCGACGACCGCGGGTGACGGCGGGGACGCGGGGTCGGCGACGCCGGGGACGATCACCGTGTCGGCGCCGTCCAGGCCGTCCAGGCCCCAGGGCGCGCGCAGGGTGAACGCGCCCGCGTCCACCTGCGGGTGCTCGGCGCAGACGCGTACCCGGTAGGCGGGGCGCCCGTCGGGCAGCCGGGTGCGGGTGAAGACCTCGAGGGGTGTCGAGAGGTCGAACGGGATCACCCGGTCCAGGGCGAGAACGGCCACCATGTGCACGGCTACAACGTACCTCTCCGCCGGGTTTCCGCCAGCTGCGCTTTCGCCGATCGCCTGAGCTCGGCCCCGGTCAGGAGTGTTGGCGCTATCCCGTCGTCATCTGGCGTTCTCGCCACTGTGCGGCTCCCGTGGCGCTGGATAGCGTCGGAGCGGTCCGGCTCGGACCCCTTCCACCGCCACCCCGAGGAGTCGCTCCATGAACTACGTCGCGCCACTGTTCGTCGGTGCCGTCTACATCGTGCTGATGTCGCTGATCCGCGAACCGCACCGGCGCCAGTTCAACGCGATCATGGTGGCCGGGGCCGGGGCCGCCTACCTCAGCGGCGGCGGCTTCGGCATCTGGGAATTCGCGTTCACCGCGCTCGTCACCTACTGCGCCTACCGGGGTCTGCGATCCTGGCGCTTCATCGGCATCGCCTGGCTGCTGCACACCGTCTGGGACGCCGTGCACCATCTCAAAGGGAACCCGATCGTTCCATTCCTGCACGACTCCTCGCTCGGCTGCGCGATCTGCGACCCGGTGATCGCGGTGTGGGCGTTGCGGGGTGGGCCGGACGTCATCGCGTGGGCGCGCGGCAAGCTCGGCGCGACCCGGCCGACCACGGCCGAGATCCCCTGAGCGGTCGGCGGCTCCGGTGTGGACGATCGCGTATGCTCCGGCGCGTCTCGGCGATGGTTCGACCCGGCTCCCGGCAGTTGACTGGAGTGGACCGAAAAACCCACTCGCCGAGGAGAACACCATGCGAATCACCCTTCTGGGAGCCACCGGCAGCGTCGGCGCCCACGTCGTCGAGCAGGCGCCGGCCGACGGTCACGAGATCGTCGCCCTCGTCCGCGATCCCGCCCGCCTGCCCGCCCGGCCCGGCCTGACCGTCGTCCGCGGCGACGCAACCGTCCCGGCCGACGTGACCGCCGCGGTCGACGGCAGCGACGCGGTGATCGTGGCACTCGGCGCGGGCCGCGCCGCCGGGGTGCGCGAGACGGGCACCCGCACGGCCGTCGAGGCGATGCGCGCGACCGGGGTGCGGCGACTGGTGTGCCTGTCCACCCTCGGGGCGGGCGAGAGCCGCGCCAATCTGAACTTCGTCTGGAAGTACCTGATGTTCGGTCTCCTGCTGCGTGCCGCCTACGCCGACCATCAGCGCCAGGAGGAGGTCGTGCGCGGCAGCGGCCTGGACTGGACCCTCATCCGGCCCAGCGCCTACACCGACGGTCCGCGCACGGGCGACTACCGCCACGGATTCGGCCCGGACGCAACCGGTCTCACCCTGAAGGTGGCGCGCGCCGACGTGGCCGACGCGCTGCTGCGCGCCGTCACCGACCGCGCCCAGGTCGGTCGTGCGGTGGCGGTGTCGCACTGAGTACGCTCACCGATGTGGACGTACTGGAGGCGCTGCTGGACGGCCCGCGGGCCCGCGGCGCCTTCCTGCTGCGGTCCCTGCTCGACCCGCCGTGGGCGCTGCGGATCGAGGACGGCGCGCCGCTCACCGTGGCGGCGCCGCTGCGGGGCGAGGCGTGGCTGCTCCCCGACGACGGCGACGCCGTGCGGCTGAGCACCGGGGACGTGGCGATCGTGCGCGGCCCCGGCTTCTACACCGTCGCCGACGATCCGGCCACCGAGCCGTCGGTGGTCGTCCTGCCCGGCGGATTGTGCACCAGCGCCGAGGACGGGCGCAGCCTCGTCGACGAGTGGTCGCTCGGTGTGCGCACCTGGGGCGCGCCCGAGGGCCGCACCACGCTGCTCACCGGCACCTACGACAACGCAGGCGAGGCGAGCAAACCGCTGCTCGCGGCCTTGCCCGCGCTGGTGGTGCTGCGCCGCGACCAGTGGCGTTCGCCGCTGATCGACGTGCTCGCCGAGGAGATGCAGATCGCCGCGCCCGGTCAGCGCGCGGTGCTGGACCGGCTACTGGACGTGCTGCTCATCTCCGCGTTGCGCACGTGGTTCGCCGCGCAACGCGAGCACGCACCGGCCTGGTATCGGGCCCAGCAGGATCCGGTGGTCGGGGTGGCGCTCGCTCGCATCCACGGGGCGCCGGAGCGGCCGTGGACCGTCGCGACCCTGGCCGCCGAAGCCGGTGTGTCGCGGGCGAATCTGGCCAAACGCTTCACCGACCTGCTCGGCGAGCCGCCGATGGCCTACCTCACGCATTGGCGGCTGGCGGTGGCCGCCGACCTGCTCACCGATCCGGAGGCGACCGTCACCAGCGTGGCCCGCCGGGTCGGGTACAGCACGCCGTTCGCGTTCAGCACCGCGTTCAAACGCGCCCGCGGGATCAGCCCGCAGCAGCACCGATTGCGCGGCGCCACCGCGTGATTCAGCGCGCGGGCTCGGGCAGCGCGCAGGCCAGTCCCTCGGCCATCCCGGTGGGCCGCACGCCCAGGCCCTGATTCAGCCGGGCGCGCTGGTTCTCCCACGCGATGGTGGCCGCCAGTTCCGCCAGTTGCGCCTTGCTCAGGTGGGCCAGCAGCTGCTCGCGCAGGTCGGCCAGGTCGACGGCGGGCGTCGCGGTCATCGCCTCGGCGTAGGCGATCACCAGCCGCTCCAGCTCGGAGTAGGCCGGGCTGGTGCGGTACCGCGGCAGGTCGGTGATCTGCTGTTCGGTCACACCGCTGCTGTGTGCGAGGGCCGAGCCGATGTCGAGGCAGAACTCGCAGTTGATCAGCCCGGCCGTCTTGAGTTCGGCCAGCTCCTTGAGGTGCGGGTCGAGCCGGTTGCTGAACAGCAGCATGGATTCGTAGAAGGCCGTGCCCGCGCCGAGCTGCGGCCGCCGCGCCAGCCATCCCACCAGGTCGCCGCGGTGCCGCCGGGCCTGCCGCATCGCCTGCGCGTAGTTGCGTATCCGCCTGAGTGCCCGCATCTCCCCACCTCCGTCGCCGTACGTCGTGTGCCGCCGATGCTACGCCTCAACGACGACTTGTAGTAGAGCAATTCTCACATCCCCACCCCCTTGCCAGGGAGCTTTTGAAAGCCGATACTTACGAAAGTGGCTGCTTTCAGAGATGTGGATCTGGCGATCCTGGGCGATCCGACCCGGCGGGCGATCTTCGAACGGCTCGCGCGCAGGCCCTCGTCGGTCGGCGAGCTGGCCGAATCGCTGCCGATCACCCGCCAGGCGGTCTCGCAACACCTGCGGGTGCTCCGGGACGGCGGACTGGTGGTGGCCACGGCGCAGGGCACCCGGCGCATCTACCGGATCAATCCCGAGGGACTGGCCGCGATCCAGGCCTATTTCCAACAGATCTGGGACGAGGCGCTGACCGCTTTTCAGAAGGCCGCCGACGCGGCGGCCACCGATCCCGGACAGGAGCACCGAACATGACCACCTCCACCCTCCCGACCCTGCGGGGCACCGCGACCGTCGCCTTGCCGCTCGCGCGCGCCTTCGCGTTCTTCACCGACTCGTTCGGCAGCTGGTGGCCCGCCGCCTACCACATCGGCTCGGCCGAGATGGCGGACGCCGTCGTCGAACCCCACGTCGGCGGCCGCTGGTACGAACGCGGCGTGGACGGCTCCGAATGCGACTGGGGCCGCGTGCTCGCCTGGGAGCCGCCGCACCGCCTGCTGCTCACCTGGCAGATCAACGGTCATTGGCAGTTCGACCCCGACCCACGACGGGCCAGCGAGATCGAGATCCGCTTCACCGCCGACACTCCCGAGCAGACCACGGTGACCCTCGAACACCGCCATCTGGATCGTCTCGTCGACGGCCGCGCCATCCACGACACCATCGCCGAACGCGGCGGCGGCTGGAGCACGCTACTCGAACTGTTCAGGCGGACCGCCGAATCCGCGTCCTGAACGTCGGGCACCCGGGGGTGTGGGCCGATGCGATCGACCCGGTGAGCCCGCCTTCCCACACCGGCAGCGCGGGGTCCAGCACCACCGTGGCGGCGCCGCATATTGCCGGCCGAGCGCCCCCAGCACTCCGCGTAGCAGGGCGCACCAGACCCACACATCCCGACACCGCCGCACGCCGCCACCTCACCTCGGAACCGACAGCGGGCAGTCCGCCCGACACCGCCGGCGCAGATCACCCGGCCGGCAGCGCGCGCTGACGGAATTCCGTTGCGGACTCTCCGAACGTCTTGCGGAACGCCTGGCTGAAATGTGAGGCGCTGGTGAACCCCGAACGCGCGGCGATGGCCGACACGGTGTCGGCGCGCAAGGCCGGATCGGCCAGATCACGTCTGCACTGCTCCAGTCGGCGCAACCGCACCCACTCCGAGACCGAGACACCGTGTGCGCGAAAGATCGCGTGCAGGTGGCGAGTGGAGATGAAGTGGGCGGCGGCGATGGTGGCCGGGCCGAGGTTCGGATCGGTCAGATGCGCATCGATGAAGTCGAGAATCCGGCGGGTCAACGCACGGTGGCGGTCGTCGGTCTCGTCGGTCCGCGCCGATTCGAGCTGGCTGACGAGCACGGTGGTGACCAGGTCGATCGCGTTCGTGATCAACCGCGCCCCACCGGCACCGGCGAGTGCGCCCAGATTGCTGCCGAGTTCGACGAGGAAAGGGCTCACGACGCGGGACAGGCCCTCGTCGCCTGCCATCCGGGTCGCGGCCAGGTGCGCGACCAGCGGACTCGGGAGCCCCAGGCGCGGGCGGGGAACCGTGATCGCCAAACTGCGGAATTCCTGCTCGAAGACCAGTGTGTACGGCTCATCCATGTCGTAGACGGAGATATCCCCCGGTTCCAGCGCCGCTTCTCGGCCGCCCTGGCTCAGGATGCCGCGGCCCGCCAACTGAAAGCACAGCATGTAGCGGCCGGTGCCGTACGCCTCGATCGATGCCGACGTCCGTTCCACCACCTGCGCGGCCGCGGCGACCTCCGAGACGTTCACCTCTCCGAGCGTCCTGGTGCGGATCAGCCCGCGGAAATCGGCCCGTCGCGCGGCCCGCACCTGTAGCGGCGCGAATGTCGACGATACGGCGGCGCGCCATTCGCCGATTCCGCGGACCTCGACGGCGACCGCATCCTGTACGGATGCTCCCTCCGGAGCCCTGCCCTGCACGATCCGCACCTCCACCGACATCGTAACCGGGACGGATCCGGCCGCACCGGGCTTCGGCTACGACTCGGCAACTCGTCCGAACACACGGTATGGCGCGGCGAGTCGCCGGACCGGCGTTCGATCCACTCGTGCGCGGAGACGACATCGGTGTGCGCGCTGGTGAAAGAGCGGCTGCCACGGCGACGGATACGGTCACCGCGGCACGGACATTCCGGTGCACCGATCGCGGCGAAAACGTCGTTCGCCGAACCATTCCCCCATCACCAGGCGGCAGCCGAGCACACCCGGCGGCGCCTCGAAGGAGACCAGCATGAGCACAGCAGCCGTGGCCCCACCCGTCACCCCGGTGTCCGGGGTGGTGGAAGCGCCATTCGACCAGGTCGCCGACATGTTCGCCCGCACGGTCGCGCGGCAGGGCGGTGGCGGCAGCGCCCTGTGTGTGTACCGGGAGGGTCGCCCGGTGCTCGATCTGATCGGCGGCACATACCGGCCCGACTACCTGCAGCAGGTGTTCTCGGTGTCCAAGGGGATCGTGGCGGTCGCCGCGGCCGTCGCCCACCACGACCAGATGATCGACCTCGACGCGCCGATCGCCGACTATTGGCGGGAGTTCCGTCGGCCGTCGACGGCGATGATCACGGCCCGGATGATCTTGGCGCACCGCTCGGGTCTCTCGGCGGTCGCCACCCCGCTCAGCCTCGCCGACCTGGTGTCGGGCGAGCTGGACCGGGCCGTCGCCAGGCAGGAACCGTACTGGGAACCCGGCACCGACCACGGATATGCCGCCTTCACCTTCGGCGCCTTGATGGCAGGCGTGTTCCGCCACGGCGCCGGGGTGGAGATCGCCGATTTCCTCCGAACCCGGATCTCGGCACCCCTCGGCCTCGAACTGTGGCTCGGCGCTCCCGCCGATCAGCTCGACCGGATCGCGCCCACGGTGTTCTCACCCCCGGCGTCGACGCCCGCACAAGCACGGGCGATGAGTTCGCCTCGGTTCATTCCCGACGGGAGCTTCGTCGAGATCAACGCCGATCCGGTCGGCTTCTTCGGCGACCCGCGGGTGCGGACCGCGCGATGGCCCGCGATGTCCGTGGTGACCACGGCGCGCGATCTGGCCCGCGCCTTCGCCGCGACGCTGGACGCCGTGGGCGGCGTCCGCCTGCTCGACGCCGGCTCCCTCACCGCCATGACCGCTTCGCGCTCGCACGGCCCCGATCGCATGGTCGGCCACGTGACCCATTTCGGCTCCGGCGTGGAGTTGCCGCACACCCATCTGCCGTTCCTCGGTGAGCGCTCGTTCGGTCACGAAGGCGCGGGCGGATCCGTCGTCTGCGCCGACCCCGAGCTGGGTGTGGCACTGGCATTCACCACCAGCAAGGCGCCCGCCGTGGTCGGTGTGAGCGACCAAGCGCTCCTGCTCCTCGGCGCCGTGCGCCACTGCCTCACCCACCTCCGCTGATCACCCGCGACGGAAGCGAACAACCATGAGCGAGAAGACTTCACTGCCCACCACCTACTGCATCGTCGGCGCCGGTCCGATGGGTCTGATCGCGGCGCGAGCCATGCGCCGCTACGGGATCGACGTCGAGATCGTCGAGCGGCACAGCCGGGTCGGCGGACTGTGGGACATCGACAACCCCGGCTCGCCGATGTACGAAACGTGCCACTTCATCACCAGCAGAGACCACGGCGGCTTCATCGGGTATCCGATGCCCGCCGACTATCCCGACTACCCCTCCTGGCGACAGATCCGGGACTACATCCGGAGCATGGCCGCGGCGTACGGACTCACCGATCTCGTCCGTTTCGACACCGAGGTCCACAGTGCCCGCCCGATCACGACCGGGTCGGGCACCTATTGGAAAGTCGTCTTCGGTTCGGGCGAGACCCGTGACTACCGCGGAGTCGTCTACGCCTGCGGGCAGCAGTGGCACCCGTTCGTCCCCCGCATCCCCGGCCACGAATCCTTCACCGGACGTTTCCTGCATTCCCGCGACTACCGCTCGGCCGACGAGTTCGCCGGGAAACGGGTGCTGGTGATCGGCGCGGGCAACAGCGGCGTGGACATCGCCGTCGACGCGGCCTTCCACGCCGAACGCGCCCACCTGTCGACCCGCCGCGCCTACCACTTCTTCCCGAAGCAGGTATTCGGCGTCCCGACACCCGATCTGGTGAACGGAAAGGTCCAGCTCCCCGATCTCCCGTTGCTGGCCGGTCTGACCCCCGAGCAACAACTCGAGCTCGTGCTCGCCACGGTCGGTGACCTGAGCCGGTTCGGACTGCCGGTGCCCGACAACCCCGTCGGCGCGACGCAGCCGATCGTCAGCAATCTCGCCCTGCACTGCTTCTCACACGGGACGCTGACGCCGCGGCCGGACGTGGCGAGCATCGACGGGTCGACCGTCCGTTTCGTCGACGGCAGCACCGCCGAGGTGGACGTCATCGTCGCGGCCACCGGATACGATATCGAAATCCCCTGGCTGCCGGACGGATTGGTGCCCTTCGCCGAGGGCCACCCCGTGTTCCACCTTGGCACCTTCGCCGACGGTGTCCCCGGACTGTACGCCGTGGGCGTGTTGCATCCCAGCGTCTCGGACGCCTGGTCGGTCTTCGATCAGCTCTTCCAGCTGGCGGCTGCCGACGCGCACGCCACCCTCACCGGGGCGAACGCCGAGAACATGCGCAGAATCCGCGAGGACTACCGGCCCGATCTCAAGGCCGACTTCCCCTTCATCGATGTACGGCGAAACGTGAATCAGGCCGACGTGCGGCGCTTCCGGGCCATGATCGCCGAAGCGGCGGACCGGTTCGGCGTCGCTGTCCCCGACCCCGGCGACGCCTGCTTCTACGCCGACCAGCTCGTACGCCACGTCGCCGCCCGCTCGGCCTGAGGGAAGGACCTGCGATGCGTGCAGCAGTGTGCCCGGAGCAGGGCACGGTCGCGGTGACCGATGTCCCCGACCCCGAGTTGCGGGCGCCCACCGACGTGATTCTGCGGATCCGGGCCACCACGATCTGCGGCAGCGACCTCCATCTGAGGAACGGACACATCCCCACGCCGTGGGGTTTCTGCCTCGGCCACGAGTATGTCGGCGAGGTCGTCGAGATCGGTGGGGCGGTGTCGCAGGTGCGGATCGGTGACCGGGTCGTCGGACCCGCCGCGCCGTGGTGCGGCAGCTGCCCGACCTGTCGCCGTGGCCGGATACAGCGCTGTCCCCGCGGCGGAGTGTTCGGCTCCGGCGCCGCGTGGGGCGACCTCGGCGGCGCGCAGGCCGAATACCTGCGGGTGCCGTGGGGGGACCGGATCCTGTCGGCCGTTCCGGACACAATCGAGGACGGGCAGGCGCTGACCGTCGGCGATGTGCTCTCCACCGGCTGGACGGCGGTGCGCCGATCGGTGCATGGGCCCGGCGCCACCGTGCTCGTGCTCGGCTGCGGCCCGGTCGGGCTCTCCGCGATCCATACCGCGTCGCTGTACGGGCCGAGCCGGATCGTCGCCGTGGATTCCGTTCCGGAACGCCTGCGGCTGGCACGCGCCCTCGGCGCCACGCACACCGTCGGCGCGGACGAGGACGTCGCCGCGGCGATCGCCGATCTCACCGACGGGCTCGGCGCCGACTCCGTCATCGAGGCAGCCGGGGCGGACGCGGCCTTTGCCACCGCCACCGCCGCGGTGTCCATCGGCGGGACGATCGCCGTCGTCGGGATTCACGGCGCGCCGGTCGAGGTGCCGATGGCCGACCTGCTGACGAAGAACGTCTCGATCTGGGCCGGGCTCGGCGACCTCGGACGGATGGACGAACTCCTCGCGCTCATCGCCGCGGGGCGGCTCGATCCAGCACCGATGTTCACCCACCACCTGCCGTTCGACCGCATCGAAGACGCGTACCGGATGATGGACGCGGGAGCGAACGGCATGGTGAAACCGCTGATCACCTCGATCACGCCCGGACGGCGGGGCGCCGGAATCCGGCTCCGGTCGTGACGGCCACCCGCACGGCCACCGTCGGCGCCCACGACACCGACGGTGGCCGTGCGGGATCACGCCGTCAGGTACACCGGCAGGTGGCGGTGGCCGTTGGAGATGAAGCTCTGCACCGTGCCGAGTTCGTCGGAGGCGGCGGCCAGGCGCAGGTTCGGGAAGCGGTCGAACAGGGCGGGGAGCGCGATGGACGCCTCGAGGCGGGCCAGCGGGGCGCCGAGGCAGTGGTGGGCGCCGTAGCCGAAGGCCAGGTGGTCCTTGGTGGTTCGGCTCAGGTCGAATTCGTCGGCGTTGTCGCCGAACACCTTCGGGTCGCGGTTGGCCGCGGCGTAGGAGGCCAGGATCGGCTCGCCCTTGGCGATGTGCACGCCCCCGACGTCGAGGTCGTCGACGGCGTAGCGCAACGGCAGGTGCGCGATGGGGGCCTCGAAACGCAGCGATTCCTCGACGACGTCGGTCCAGGTGGCCCGGCCCTCGGCGAGCGCGGCCCGCTGCTCGGGGTGTGTGAGGAGGGCGAAAACCGCCTGGTCGAGCAGGTTCACGGTGGTCTCGTGGCCCGCGCTGATCACCAGCAGCAGGGTGTCGAGGAGTTCCTGGTCGGTGAGGCTGGAACCCTCGTCGTCACGCTGGGTGATGAGCAGGCTGGTCATGTCCTCGCCCGGGTTCGCACGCCGGTAGGCGATGAGTTCGCCCAGGATGCGGTACATTTCGCCGTAGTTGGCCTGGGCCTGCTCGGCGGTGAGCGAGGTGTCGAAGATGCCGTCCACGCAGGCGCGCAGGCCGGGATTGAGATCCTCGGGCACGCCCATCAGTTCCGAGATCACCTGGATCGGCAGCGGATAGGCGAACGCCTCGCGCAGGTCGACGGCCTCGCCCGCGGGGGTCTGCGCGAGGGTGTCGAGCAGTTCCTTGGTGATCCGTTCCACCTGCCCGCGCATCGCCTCGGTGCGGCGCGCGGTGAAGGCGGGGGCGACCAGCTTGCGCAGGCGCCGGTGGTCTGCGCCGTAGGCGGTGAACATGTTGGTCACCGCGACCCACAGGAAAAGCGGCCAGTCCTGGGAGATCTCGCCGTTGATGAAGGCGGGCCAGTGCTGGCGGGGATCCTTGGACACCCGGGGATCGACCAGGAGTTGCTTGAGCAGGGCGGGATCGGTGACCGACCAGGCCCGCACACCACCGGGCATCTCGACCGAGGTGACCGGTCCCCGCGCACGGAGACGTTCGGATTCGCCCTGGATATCGGCGCCGATCGGATCGAGCACGAGCGGCATCTGGGTTGACTCCATGGTCAGGAGCTCCTAACTGGCTGTGACCGCGAACGAACTAAGGTAAACCAAACTCTTTGTGACAGAGCACATTCTGAACAGCAGTCGTGAATGGTACCAGCCGGTAGGAGCCGTGCACGCCGAGTCGCGTAGAACGCCCGCCGCGTGCACGAATTCGCCGCATCCGGCTGTCGACCGGGGCGAGAATGCCCAGGGGCCGGGCTGGTCCGGCGCGCGCGCACCGCTTAGCGTTGTCGGGATCGACCCGGAGCACATCGACCACGTGGAGGCCCTCTGTGACAAACTCCAATCCGACGATCGACGGCCGTCCCGTCGTACCCGGTGCACCGATGGACCCGGACGGGCCGCGCTTCCCGATCTACACCCCGGAGTTCGCCGCGGACCCGCACGGCGCCTACGCCGAGATGCGCCGCCATCACCCGTCCCTCGCTCCGGTGGAGATCGCTCCCGGCGTGCCCGCGACGCTGGTGATCGGTTACCGGACCGCGGTGCGGATCCTGCACGACCCGGAGCGCTTTCCCGCCGACCCGCGCGCGTGGCAGAAGAAGGTGCCCGCCGACTGCCCGATCCTGCCGATGCTGGAGTGGCGGCCGAACGCCCTGCGCAGCAGCGGTTTCGACCACGTGCGCTATCGGTCGGCGAACAAGTCGGCGATCGAGGGCGTCGATCTGCACGCCATGCACGCGGTGGTCGAGCGGATCGCGGTGCCGTTGATCAACGGCTTCTGCGCGGACGGGCGCGCCGATCTGCTCAGCCAGTACATCCACCCGCTGGTGTTCACCGCGCTGAACACGATGCTCGGCTGTTCGGCCGACATCGGCCAGCGGGTGGCGGCGGGCATGGCCGCGGTGTTCGAGTCCGGGGAGGGCGCCGAAGCCGGTAACCAGATGCTGCTCGAGGCGCTGCTCGAGCTCACCGGCTACCGGCGGGCGCACCCCGAGGACGACATCACCTCCCGGCTGGTCACCCACGAGACGGGGCTGACCGACGAGGAGATGATCCACCAGCTGGTCACCCTCTACGGCGCGGGCATCGAGCCGGAGGTGAACCTCATCGCCAACACGGTGCTGCTGATGCTCACCGACGACCGGTTCGCCGGCAGCGTGCTCGACGGCAGGCTCAAGACCCGCGACGCGCTCGACGAAGTGCTCTTCACCGACCCGCCGATGGCGAACTACTGCGTGAGCTACCCGCGCCAGCCGATGCTGGTGGACGGGGTGTGGCTGCCCGCCAACGAGCCGGTGCTGATCAGCATGTCGGCCTGCAACAACGATCCGGCGGTCAATCCCGGTGGCGCCGACGCGCTCCCGCTCAACAGTTCCCACCTGGCCTGGAGCGCGGGCCCGCACAGCTGCCCCGCCCACCAGGTCGCGACCCTGATCGCCCAGGACGCCATCGACCAGCTCCTCGACGCGCTCCCCGAGATCGAGCTGGCCGTGCCCCGCGAGCAGTTGACCTGGCGCCCCGGCCCGTTCCACCGCGCCCTGGAATCGCTACCGGTCACCTTCCCGCCGACGGCGCCGTTGACGACCCCCGCCTGAGCCGGCCGCCGCCGCCCGCCCGATCGCGCCCGGCAGCGCACACCACCTCCTCCGACGGCCCGCGGCCACTGCCGCGGGCCGTCGACGCTGGCGCCCCGGGTGGATATGCCCGGCCGTGTCCCGGTTCGAGGAGCCCTGAGCCTTGACCCGACCGGTGCCCGCGGTCGAGTTCCACACCACCGGTGCCCATTTCAAGAAACCGTCCAGCAATCCCCGCATGAAAACTGGAACTCTCGGTACCAGATACCGAATCATAGGGTTTTACCTGCAACTTCGAGTACACCGGTCTCGGTGACGAAGAAGACAATCGTCCACTCCACCCCGATGTCGGGTGTTTCGGTGAGGTTTCCGCTAACATCCAGCGACGGAAGGCAGGTCGGCACAAGGACCGGGCGGTCGGGGGTCTGGCGGCACTGCCGGAGGTGGAAGGACAACCGAATGACGTCGGCGCAGTTCAAGTCTCGCTTGAACAGATTGATCGAGCGCTGGGAAGCCGAACACGGCACGACGGTGACGAACGCGATGCTCATCGAGCGCATGGAGAGGGCGGGATATTCGGTGTCACCGGCGTATCTGTCGCAGTTGCGGACGGGACGCCGAGCCAACCCCTCACCGGCGTTCCTGGCGGCGCTGGCCGAGGCCATGAACGCACCGCCGGACTACTTCCTCTACGGTGATGCGGTGGACGGCGGGGGCGACGGCAACAGCGACGACGGACTGCTCGGCGATGTCCGTGACCCGAAGCTGCGCGGTCTCATGCGCGCGGCGGCCGGGCTCTCGGAGGACTCGCAGCGCCTGCTCATCTCGCTCGCCGACAAACTGCGCGACGCGGAGGGCCGCTCGGGTGGCACCACCGCCGAGTTGTATCCGTGAGTGCGAGGAGGCACGGTGGAGCCAGGAACGGTCGTGGTCACCGGCGGCAGCCGCGGTATCGGCGCCGCCACCGCGCGCAGGCTGGCCCGCGACGGTTTCGCGGTGCACCTGACCTACCGTGAGCGCGCCGACGCCGCCGATCGGCTGGTGCGCGAGATCGCCGGCTCCGGCGGCCGCGCCCGCGCCACCCGGGTGGACCTGAGCGTGCCCGGCGACGTCGACGCGCTCTTCGCCGCCGTGGACGCCGACTCCGCCCCGCTGGTCGGCCTGGTCAACAACGCCGGACTACTGGAAACCCAGTGCCGGGTGGCCGACCTCGACGCCGCCCGCCTGCACCGGGTGATGGCCGCCAACGTGGTGGGCCCGATGTTGTGCGCCGCCGCGGCGGTGCGGCGGATGTCGACCCGCCACGGCGGGCGCGGCGGCGCGATCGTCAACGTCTCGTCGGTCGCCGCCCGGCTCGGCGCGCCCGGCGAGTACGTCGACTACGCCGCGAGCAAGGGCGCTCTCGACACCTTCACCCGCGGCCTGGCCGCCGAGGTGGCGGGCGAGGGGATCCGGGTGAACGCGGTGCGGCCCGGTTACATCCACACCGACATCCACGCGCTCGGCGGTGACCCCGACCGGGTCGAACGGCTCGGCCCGGCCCTGCCGATGGGTCGCGGCGGGCGCCCGGAGGAGGTGGCGGAGGCGATCGCCTGGCTGCTCTCCGCCGCCGCCTCCTACACCACCGGCAGCTTCCTCGACCTGGCCGGCGGACGCTGATCCGACCGACGCGGCGGTCAGCCCTTGAGCCGCAGCACCGCGAGCACCCGCCGGTGATGGGTGTCCGAGGGCGGGAGATCGAGTTTGGTGAAGATGTTGCCGATGTGCTTCTCCACCGCACGTTCGGTGACGGTGAGCGACGCGGCGATGGCGTTGTTGGACAGGCCCTGCGCCATCAGCTCGAGCACCTCGCGTTCGCGCGGGGTGAGCCGGGCCAGATGATCCTGCTGGCGGGAGGCGCCCATCAGCTGACTCACCACCTCGGGGTCGAGGGCCGTGCCGCCGGTGGCGACCCGGTACAGGGCGTCGACGAAGTCGCGGACGTCGGCGACCCGGTCCTTGAGCAGGTAGCCGACGCCGCCCGCGCCGCCGGCGAGCAATTCGGTGGCGTAGCGGGTCTCGATCCACTGCGAGAAGACCAGGACACCGGTCATCGGATACTTGCGGCGCAGTTCGATGGCCGCCAGCAGACCCTCGTCGGTGAAGGTCGGCGGCATGCGCACATCCACCACCGCCACGTCCGGGTTGTGCTCGCCGACCACGTCGCTCAGGCTGCCCGCCTCCCCCACCATCGCCACCACCTCGTGCCCGCGTTCGGTGAGCAGACCGGCCAGGCCGTCGCGCAGGATGGCACTGTCCTCGGCGATGACGATGCGCAACGGCGCGCTCACTGCGGGTCCTCCAGCGGCAGCACGATGGTCACCACGGTGGGGCCGCCGAGCGGGCTCGCCACGGTGAGGCTGCCGTCGACCGCGCGGGCGCGGGCCGCCAGCCCGGCCAGCCCGCTGCCCGCCGACGACGCACCCTCGGCGGGCGGCAGCACGCCGCCGATCCCGTTGTCGCGCACCGTGACCGCCAGGGTGCGGATGCTGTCGGGCAGCACCGAGACCCAGGCGCGCTCGGCTCGCGCGTGCTTGACGACGTTGGTCAACAACTCGGCGACCGAGAAATAGGCGATCGCCTCGACGGCCGGACTCGGCCTGCGCGGCAGGTGCACCCGCAATTCCACCGGCACCGCGCACCGCGCCGTCAACGTCTCCAAGGCCGGGCCGAGTCCGAGCTCGAGGGCGGGCGGATGGATACCGCGAACCAGTTCGCGCAGTTCGGTGAGCGCCTCCTTGGAGCTGGCGTGCGCGTCGGCGATGAGGTCGCGGGCATCGCCGCCCGCCGCCAGTCGCTCCTCGGCGCGGCCGAGCGCCATCGCGATCGTCACCAGCCTGGCCTGGGTGCCGTCGTGCAGATCGCGTTCGACCCGGCGCAGCGTCGCCGCGGCGTCCTCGACGGCGGCCCGCCTGCTCTCCCGCAGTTCGGCGAGCTGACGGTCCCGCGTCGTCTCGGCCAGCAGCGCCACGGTCAGCATCCGGTGCAGCAGGCAGACGCCGCGCACCAGCCACGGCACCGCGAAGCAGGCGAGGACGCCCACCGCCGCGACACCGAGCACGCGCGGCCAGGTGTCGACGTAGAAGCTGCCGAACTGCATCAGCGAGTGCCGCGCGACGCCGTTCTCGTCCACGTTCACCGGATCGAACAGCGCCCACGGGATCGGCGAGAGCGCGGTGAACACCGCCACCGCCACCGCCGTGAGCACCAGGTAACCGAGCACGACGCCGACGACCGCCTGCGCCAGCAGGAACAGCAGGGCCCGCCAGCTCACCCGATCGGTGAACGCGCCCTTGAGAAAACCGAGGAACCCGCGCGGCGGCGCGAACTCCGGTGGCGCGGGCACCGTGGTGTCGAGCAGATGTTCGGCGAGGCCGCGATAGATCGCGCCCCACACCCGACCGCCGAGCAGCACCAGCGCCAGCACCGGGATGCCGACCACGAGGACCGACAGGTACAGCCCGCCGCCGATACCGAAGAACACCCAGCACACCGCGACGCACCCGAGCGCGAACGCCGTCACCAGGTAGACCAGTTCCTTCCACGTGCGTGCCTCGACGGGTGCGCGCAGCACCGCGGGCACGGTCCGGCGCGGCGGCGGCAGCGGCGCCACCGGGCGGTCGAGGACGAGCGTGGGTTCGGTCGAGGTCTCGGTCATGCCATCCATCCTGGTTCCCGGTGGTGCCGGTGCCGAGGGAGCTGACCACCGGATCGAGGGTGGGGCCAGCCACACCACGGCTCACTCGGCCTGTGCGCGGCGGGCGACCAGCACCTCCAACCCATCGAGGATGCGCTGCAGACCGAACTCGAAGTGCTCGAAGGCCGGGTCGAACGCGGCCGCCGACAGCGAGGCCATCACCGGATACCGCCCCGACGCCATCGCCTGCTCCAGCACCGGTGCCTGCGCCTGCCAGAACTCCGCGTCGGTCATCCCGGTGCTGCGCTCGGCGTCGCGCTGGTAGAGCTGGGTGCGGGCGGCGCCGGCGACATAGCTCTCGACCATCACCAGCACCGATACCAGTTCCGGGTCGGACAGTTTCATCGGCATGATGCGGCCCATCAGGAGTTCCATGTTCGCCAGCGCGCCGGGACCGAGCACGGGCCGGGTCTGGTTCACCTGGAGCAACCACGGGTGCCGCCGGTAGAGCTCGAGCGTCTGGTGGGCGTAGAAGCGCAGGGTCTCCCGCCAGTCCGCGTCGGCGTCGACCTCCTCGTCGGGGTACTGGACGCGGTCGAGCATGAGGTCGAGCAGTTCGGCCTTGCCGGGCACGTAGCGATACAGCGACATGGCGCCGGTCCCGAGTTCGGCGGCCACCCGGCGCATGGTGACCGCGGCCAGCCCCTCCGCGTCGGCCACCCGCACCGCGGCCTCGACGATCCGGTCCAGCGTCAGCGTCGGCTTGGGCCCGCGACTCGGCCGGGGGCCGGTGTTCCAGAGCAGGTCGAGCGTGCGCGCCAAGTCGCCGCGGCCGCTCGCCTCGGTGGTCGTCATGCGTCCCAGGGTAATCGCTTGGCGAAAAACCGAGTACGTTGTACTCTAATTTGGGTACAACGTACTCGGTTTTGCGATGCGGTTCGCGCTGAAGCGGGTTCGCGCTGAAGCGGGTTCGCGCTGACACGGGTTCTGCGACGACAAGGTTCGCGACGACAGGGTTCGCGACAACACGGGAGGACGACGGGTGAACGACGACGCGGTGCGAGCCGAAGGGCTGCGCAAGAGATACGGGGACAAGAACGCGCTGGACGGCTTCGACCTGACCGTGCGGCGCGGGACCGTGCACGGCCTGCTCGGGCCGAACGGCGCGGGCAAGACGACGGCGGTGCGCATCCTGTCCACACTGATCCGGCTCGACGGCGGCCACGCCACCGTCGCCGGGCTCGACGTGGCCCGTCGGCCGGCGCAGGTGCGCGCGCGCATCGGCCTCACCGGCCAGTACGCGGCGGTCGACGAGGTGCTGACGGGTCGGCAGAACCTGGAGATGTTCGGCAGGCTGTTCCACCTGGGCGCCCGCCGTGCCCGCCAGCGCGCCGACGAGCTGCTGGAGCGTTTCGACCTGGTGGCGGCGGCCGACCGCGGCGTCGGCAAGTACAGCGGCGGCATGCGGCGCAGGCTGGACCTGGCCGCGTCGATGATCCTGGCGCCGGACGTGCTGTTCCTGGACGAGCCGACCACCGGCCTCGACCCGCGCAGCCGCGGCGAGGTGTGGGAGGCGGTCCGCGCCCTGGTCGCCGACGGCACCACGGTGCTGCTCACCACCCAGTACCTCGATGAGGCCGACCGGCTGGCCTCCCGGATCACCGTGATCGACGCCGGTCGCGCCATCGCCGACGACACCCCGGACGGGCTGAAGAACGCGGTGGGCGGCGATCTGATCGAGGTGGTCGCCGCCGAGTCCGCCGACCTGCCGTTGGTGGCGAAGGTGGTGGCCCGGGTGTGCACGGGCGAACCGGACACCCACGACGCCGAACGCCGCGTGTACGCGCCGGTCACCGACCGCGTCGCCGCGCTCACCGAGGTCGCCAGGACCCTGCAGGACGAGGGCGTGGCCGTCGAGGACATCGGTTTGCGCAGGCCGAGTCTCGACGACGTGTTCCTGCACCTGACCGGACACCGCACCGCCGCAGAGGAGGCCGCCTGATGACCACGCTCACCCGCTCGCGCGCCTACTGGACGCTGGCCGACTGCTGGAACGTGGTGCGCCGCGGGCTCACCCACTACCAGCGTCAACCGGTGAACATCGCCTGGCAGCTCGGTTTCCCGATCCTGTCGGTGCTGCTCTACGGCTACGTGTTCGGCAGCGCGATGACCGTGCCCGGCGGCGGTGACTACCGCGACTTCCTGATGCCGGGCATGTTCGTGATGACGATGGCGTTCGGCTTCATCCACACCGCGTCGCTGGTCGTCCACGACTCCGCCAAGGGCGTGATCGACCGCTTCCGTTCCATGCCGATGGCGCCCTCGGCGGTGGTGTCCGGGCGCGGCGTCACCGATCTGATCGTGGCGTGCGCGGAGCTGACCATCCTGATGATCACCGCGTTCGTGATGGGCTGGCGACCCGACGGCGGGCTGCTCGGCGCGGTCGCGGCCTTCGCCCTGCTGCTGTGGTTGCGGATCGCGCTGATCTGGGTCGGGGTGTGGCTGGGACTGCTGGTGCCGAACGCGGAGGCGGCGGGCAACCTGTTCGTCGTCGCCTTCCCGTTGACGATGATCTCCAGCATCTTCGTCGCGCCCCAGCTCATGCCCGGCTGGCTCGGTCACATCGCGGCGTGGAATCCGATCTCGGCCACGGTCGGCGCCACCCGCGAACTGTTCGGAACCCCGGTCGGTAGCGGGGATTCCTGGGTCGAACAGCACGCGGTGCTGATGGCGGTGGTCTGGCCGCTGCTGCTCACCGCGGTGTTCCTGCCGCTGGCGGTGCGCCGCTTCCAGCGCCTGAGCCGCTGACGACGGCTCCCGCACCCGGCACTGCGGGTGCGGGAGCTCACTCAGGGGGCCTGCCGGATGCGCGTGTTCTGGAAGCTCGCGAACAGCCAGCGTCCGTCGCGCCGCACCGCGGTCCTGGTCTGGATCGACCGGTCGGCCGGATCGCCGGTGGTGGCCCCGCCGCGCAGCACGCAGACCCCGCTGGTCACCACCACCGCGACGTCGGGCGCCGGGAATCCGATGGTGGTGCGTTCCGGCTCGGACAGCCGGGTGTCGCGCATGAAGCCGTCGAAGCCCTCCTGCATGACGCGCGCGAGCTCGGCGCTGCCCTCGATGTGTTCGCCGATCACCGAGACGAACACCGCGTCGGGGGTGAACGTCGCGGCGAACGCCGCGCCGTCGCCCGCGGCCCACGCCGCGGATTGAGCGCGCAGCAGTGCGTGCAGCGCGGCGCGGTCGGTGGTGTCGGTGGTGGTCATGGTGGCTCCTCGGGTCAGCGCGCGCGGCGCAGGCCGGCGTATTCGGCGGCGGCGAAGGTCGCGACGATCGCCGCGCCGGACAACAGGAAGGCGACGCCGAGCCCGGTCAGGTCCAGCACCCGGGCGCAGGCCAGGACCACCATGCCCACCGCGGACGCGCTGTTCACCAGCACGACGGTCCGAGCGTGGCGGACGGCCTGCCGCGCGCGGCCGCCGAGCAGTACCAGCGCCAGGGCGCCCGCGAGCATCACCACGCCGAAGCCGAGCGAGAGCCCGGTGGGCACCCCGAGCGGATCCCGCAGCGCCGCCGCGCCCGCCAGCAACACCGCGCCGAAAACACCGGTCCCCCAGCCGTCCACGCGCAGGGCGGTGCACAGCAGTGCCGTGTCCGGCGCCGTCGTCACCGTGCTCATCGGCTCGTTCCTTCCGATCATCGTGCTCATGGCACCACCCTGGCCGGGGCCGGGTCGGCTCCGCAATGACCTCGGAGGTCATGGTGGCGCCCCCGTGCCCGCCGCTACCCTGACCGGGTGGTGGCGACCAGCAAACGACCGGTGACCAGCGATCGACCGGCGACCGACTCCCGGGTCGGCGCACTCCTGCGCGAGTGGCGGCAGCGCCGCCGATTGAGCCAACTCGACCTCGCCCTGCTCGCCGACACGTCGGCCCGGCACCTGTCCTACGTGGAAACCGGCAGGTCGCGACCGAGCCGGGCGATGGTGCTGCGCCTGTGCGCGGCGCTGGATGTGCCACTGCGCGACCGCAACACGCTGCTGCTGGCCGCCGACTACGCCCCCGCCTACCGGGAGAGCGACCTGCACGACGTGAGCCTCGCGCCGGTGCGGGCCGCGCTGGAAACCATGCTCACCGCGCACGAGCCGTATCCGGCGGTGGTGGTGGACCGGCTGTGGAACGTGCTGCTCGGCAACGCCGCGATGCCGATCCTCACCGCGGGCCTGCCGCCGCACCTGCTCGAGCCCGCCCCCAACGTCTACCGGATGGTGCTGCACCCGCAGGGGCTGGCCGCGCGGCTGGTCAACCACGCCCAGGTGCGGCGGCTGTTCCTGGAGCGCCTGACCCGCCAGATCGCCGGAAGCGACGACCCGGCCCTGCGGGCACTGCACCGCGAGGTCGAGAGCTACCCCGAGCCGCCCGAGGACCTCGCCGCGCCCGCGCCGCCCAGCCCCTTCGAGGTGCCCATCCGGATCCGCACCCCCGCGGGTGAACTGGCGATGTTCTCCACCATGGCCACCTTCGGCGCCCCCGCCGACGTCACCCTCTCCGAACTCGCCATCGAGTTGTTCTATCCCCTCGACGATTTCACCGCCGCGGTGCTGCGCGGGGCCACCCCGGCGGACTCAGCCCGCGAATCGCTCGGTGACGTCCACGATCTCGGGGTACCGGCCGGGTAGGTCCGGCAGCCCACCACCGCGCAACCGGGCGTCGAGAAAACCGCGGACGATGTCGTTCACGATCGCGCCCGCACGCTCGGGGGCGATGTCGCCGATCAGTCCGAGCGTCCGCAGCAGCGGTGAGAAGTACTGCTGGTCCATGAAGTTGTTGTGCGCGGTGCCCCGCACGTACAGGATCGGGCTGCCCGCTCGCGCCGCGGCGCGCAGATGCTCGAGTTCGCGGCGCGCGACCGCGGTGTCGCGGTCGACCTCGGCGCGGCTCGCCCCCAGCTCGGCGAGTTCGGCATCGCTGTAGACGTGCCCGCGCCGCACCCTGTCGTAGAGGTCGAAGGCCTGTTCGGAGTAGACGAACAGGAACGGCTCGGCCAGCGGCGCGCGATCGCGGAACCGATACAGGGTGCCGTCGAGGTCGATGCCGGTCGTGACGCGCGGGTCGTAGGCGGCGTCGTAGGCGGCGGCGCCGCCGAAGGAGTGCCCGACCACGCCCACCCGCCCGGTGTCGAGCCGTCCGGCGAACCGCGGATCGGCGTTCAGCGCGGGCAACCGGTCGAGCACGGCGGTGACGTCGGCGGTCCACACCTGTCCGACCTCGTCGCGGTAGTCGGGTTCGCCGATGCGGTCCTCGTCGGTGCGCATGGTGGCGAGGCGGCCACCGGGCAGCGCGGTGGCCCGGGTGCTGTAGGTGTGGTCGATCGCGAACACCGCGTAGCCGTGCGCGGCCAGATCCTCGGCGAGGGACGTGTGATAGAACCGCGCGGAACCGTAGCCGTGGTTGAGCAGCACCACCGGGAACGGGTGCCCGGAATCCGCGATCGGCACGTTCTCGCGGGCATGGGTCGGGATCTCGGTGAGATAGTCCAGCCCGCGTGCCGGGAGCCCGAAGCCGCGGGCGATCTGCTCGGTCACCGCGGTCCCGCCCGGCACGAGCGGGGCGAGCGCGCCGTCGGTGTCGCGCGCCGGATACCACACCTGCACCATCAACTCCCGCGGCGCGGTGGGATCGGGGCCGAAGACCTCGCGCCGCTCGGTGTCCACCAGGTGCAGTGTGGTCGTGCCGACCGGATGCGCACCGGTGGGTGCGGGCAGCCGGAAGGTCGGGAACACGAGGGCGGCGGCGACGGCGACCGCCACCGTGGCCACCGCCGTCACCGCGGCGACGGCGACGACCGACCGCCGCCGGGTCACAACCGCACCCGTTCGTGCTCGGCCAGGTACATGCCGTCGCCGGGCCGGACCTCGAAGGCCGTGTGGAACTCGGCCATGTTGCGGACCACCTGGTTGACCCGGAACTCGGCGGGTGCGTGCGAATCCAGTCCGAGGGTCGCCGCGGTGTACTCCGGCGTCGCGGTGTGCCGCCAGATGCGGGCATAGGACAGGAACAGCGCTCGCCAATCGGGTTCGGCGGCTCCCGCGCGGGCGGCGGCGATGCGGTAAGCGGCCAGTGCGGTGCTCACCCCGCGGATGTCGGCGAGGTTCTCGGTGACGGTGAGCGCGCCGTTCACCCGCCGGTCCGGCGGCATGCCGGCCGGGACGAGCGGATCGTACTGGGCGATCACGGCTTTCGTCTTCGCCTCGAACGCCGCCTTGTCCGCGCTCGTCCACCAGTCGCGCAGGGTGCCGTTCTCGTCGTAACGGGAGCCGCCGGTGTCGAAGCCGTGCCCGATCTCGTGACCGATCACCACGCCGATCGCGCCGTAGTTCACCGCAGGCGCGGCGGCCGGGTCGAAGAACGGCGGTTGCAGGATCGCGGCGGGGAACACGATGTGGTTGATCTCCCAGCTGTAGTTCGCGTTCACCTCCACCGGGGTCAGCATCGTCCACTCCCGCCGATCGACGGGCCGGTCCAGGCGGCCGAGCCGGTGGCGGAATTCGTGGTTCTCCACCGCGCGCAGCGAGGCGAGCAGTTCGCCGGGACGCACCACCAGGCCCGAGTAGTCACGCCAGGTGTCCGGGTAGCCGATGAGCGCCACGATCTTGTCGACCTTGGCCAGCGCGGTGCGGCGGGTCTGTTCCGACATCCAGTCCGCCTCGGCGAGGCGCTGTCGGTAGGCGGCGAGCAGATCCTCGACCAACTGCTCGACCTGCCGTTTGGATTCGGCCGGGAAGTGCCGCTGCGCGTATTCGCGGCCGAGTGCGTCGCCCATCTTCGTGCGCACGAACCGCACCGCGGCCCGCCAGCGCGGCGGCGGCTGCTGGATGCCCGTCTGCGCCCGCTCCGCCCAGTCGAAGTGCGCGTCGGCGAACGCCGCGGGCAGCACCGGCGCATAGTGGTCGAACAGTCGCAGCCGCAGGTACTCCCGCCACCGACCGGCGTCCTCGGCCTCCCACAGCCGGGCCAGCGCCGCGGGATACTCGGGTTGATCGACCAGCACGGTCTCGAACCGGGCGCGCTGCCCACCGAGGCCGTCGAGCCAGGCATCCCAGTCGAATCCCGGTGCCCGGTCCCGCAATTCGGTCCAGGACCAGGGGTGATACGACGACAGCGAGTCCACCCACCGCACCATGTCGACGTGGCCGGCGGCGAGCCGGGTCTCCAGGTCGAACACCCGCTCGGCCACGCCCGCCGGATCGGGCAGGCCCGCGGCGGTCGCGATGCGGGTCAGGTAACCGCGGTAGGCCGTGCGCAGTTCGCTGTGGACGGGCTCACGGTAGTAGGCCTCGTCCGGCATCCCCAGCCCCGACTGCACCAGGTACGGACGGTGCCGGGTGGAGTCCTTGCGGTCGGGCTCGACCCGCAGCCACACCGGACCGGTGACCTCGAGGGCGTGCAGGGCGCCCGCGACCCGCGCCAGGTCGGATTTCGTCGCGGCGGCGTCGATCTCACCGAGCAGGTCGGCCAGCGGACGGGTGCCCGCGGCCTCGATCGCGGCGGTGTCCAGGTAGGCCCGGTACAGATCGCGCAGCCTGCGCGCGTCGGTGCCCGGCCCGGCGTCGTCCGGCGCTTCCAGGATCTCCCGCAGCCGGTCCTCGGTGCGGTCGGCGAGTTCCTCGAAGGTGCCGTGCGACGCCTTGTCCGGCGGTAGCCGGTAGTCGCGCAACCAGCCGCCGTTCACGTGCCGGAACAAGTCGTCCTGCGGACGCACAGCCGGATCGACGCCGGTCAGATCCGGCCCGGCCGTACCCGTCGGTGCGGCGGCGTCCTCCCCCGCGCAGGAAGCCAGCGTCACCGCCAGCGGCACCGCCGCGCCGACCGTGAGGAATCGTCGCCTGTCCCATCGCAGGCCACACGCTCTGCGCCCCGGCGCAGCCCCGTTCTCCGTCATGATCGCGACAGTAGGATTTCGGGCGGTCGCGGGAATCGGGCTGCCGGACGACATCCGGGTCAGCCTGCGGACGGATCACTCCCCGGATTCCACCCTGAGATCGGCCGCCGGCACCGGAAATTCGATTGGCCCGGCACCCGCCCGTCGATACGGTGCGGATATGACCGACCTCGACTATCTGACGGTGAACAAGGCGCTGTGGGACGAGCGGGTGCCCGTGCACCTGGACAGCGAGTTCTACGACCTGGACGGCTTCCTCGCCGGCGCCGAGGCGCTGCGCCCGTTCGAACTGGCCGAGGTCGGCGACGTCGGCGGCGCCGATCTGGTTCACCTGCAATGCCATTTCGGGCTCGACACCCTCGCCTGGGCCCGGCACGGCGCCCGTGTCACCGGGCTGGACTTCTCCGCGCCCGCCATCGAGGCGGCCCGCCGGATCGCCGACTCCGCGGGCCTGTCCGCGCGGTTCGTCACCGCCGACGTCTACTCCGCCGTCGACGAACTCGCCGCCACCTACGACATCGTCTACACCGGTATCGGCGCCCTGTGCTGGCTGCCCGACATCACCCGGTGGGCGCGGGTCGTCGCCGCGCTGCTGCGGCCCGGCGGCTTCCTCTACCTCGCCGAATTCCACCCCTTCACCGACGTGCTCGACGACGCCACCGGCACCACCGTCACCCTCGACTACTTCGCCGAGGGCCCCGAGGTCTGGGACGAGCCGGACGCGGGCACCTACGCCGACCGGGGTGCGTCCCTGCGCAACACCACCTCGGTGGAGTTCCGCCACGGCCTCGGCGAGATCCTCACCGCACTGGCCGCGGCCGGGTTGCGGCTCGAGTTCCTGCACGAGCACGACCACACCCTGTTCCCGCGATTCGAGGCGCTCGAGCGGCACGGGATCGAGTACCGGTTCCCGCCGGGGCGGGCGCGGGTACCGCTGATGTACTCGTTGAAGGCGACCCGGCAGCGGTGACCGGCCGGGCGCGTACCCGGCCCGGTTCCGCCGGCGTTCAGTTCGCGGTGCGCCGTTCGTAGGCTGCCCGGGCCCGCTCGTGCGCCGTGCGCAGCAGGGTCCGGCAGACCTCGTCGGTGCGCGGGCCGGGAGCCACGACCGCCAGCCAGCCCGCGCCGCCGTAGACCGGGTGCGCGATCACCGTGTCCACCGCGCCCGGATCCTCCTCGGGCGCAGCGTTTTCCCGCGGCGTGCGCCCCAGGGTCGCGACGAACGCCTCCCGCCCGGCGGCGATGTTCAGCCGGAACACGCCGGGGCGGTCGAGGCGGGAGCTCTCGTCGTCGGGATAGTTCTTGGTGACGACGGTGGCGAAGGGCTGGGTGCGGGTGGGTACCCGGCCGTCCGGGGCGTAGTAGAAGAACAGGTCGCCCCAGGCCAGTTCCGGCGAACCGTCACCGGGACCGGGCCGCAGCGTCAGCACACCACCGAGGGATTCGAGGAATTCGGCGATCTCGTCGATACTCATGCTTCGAGCGTTACATTGAAGTGCTTGTGGCGACCTGGACCCGAGTATGCCGAGGTGAATGCGTGGAAAGCCGCAACAGTGGGCCGATGCGGACGGTGACCGTCGCGCGCCGCAGCGGATATTCGGTGCAGCAGATCCGCAATCTCGAGGGCGACGGCGTGCTCCCACCCGCGGCCCGCACCGACAGCGGCTATCGGGTCTACGACGACCGCCACGTGCGCGCCGCCCGCGCCTATCGCGCACTCGCCGCGGCCGTCGGCCCGGTGGAGGCCAAGACGATCATGCGCACCGTGCACGCCGCGCCGGTCGCCGAGGCACTGGCCCGGCTCGACGCCGCGCACGCCGACCTCGACCGCCAACGCCGCGACCTGCGGGCGGCCGAAGCCGCCGCGCACGCCATCGCCGACGAACCACTCACCGCGGTCCGTCCCGCCGACGCGATGACGGTCTCCGAACTCGCCGACGCACTCGGCATCCGCGCCTCCACGCTGCGCCACTGGGACGCCGAGGGCCTGGTCGTACCCGGGCGGGCGGGCGGTGCCCGGCGCTACTCCCCCACCGACGTCCGCGACGCCCGCATCGTCCACCAGCTCCGCCGCGCGGGCCACCGCATCGACGACCTGCGCACCCTGCTCCCCCACTTCCGCGGCGCCCGCAGGCACGAGGTCCTGGCCGCCCTCGCCGCCCGCGGCGAAACCCTCACCCGCCGCTCCCGCGCTCTGCTCACCGCCGCCGCCGAACTCGACGGGCTGCTGGCGGAGGCGGAGCCCGCGGCGGGGCCGGGGCGGCTCACCGCGCGAAACTGAGTTCGGGCGTGCGGGCGATGAGCAACCTGCGCACCCGGCCGTCGGCGTCGACCTGCGCCGAGGCGTTGAACGACGCCTCGAAGGCGCCGTCGCGGGTGGTGCGGCCGAGCACCAGCTCGTGACCGTCCACCACGGCGCCCGCGTCGAGGTGGTGTACCAGCGTGCTCTTCTCCCGTTGCGCCAGATAGCCGATCAGCGCCGCGCGGTCACCGACGAACTCGGTCGAGGCGCCACCGCCGCGGGAGAACTGCACCGACATCACGAAGTCGTCGGTGATCATGGTGAGCACCCGGTCCGGGTCGTCGGAATCCATGTACTCGAACCAGCGGGCGAGCACCGGTGTCGCGGTGGTGGTCATCGTGGGGAACTCCTCGTCGGTCGATCGGGCACGAGCGCGAAATCCACGCTGAAACTCACCTGGTAGCGATCGATGAGCCCGTCCGCGCCGACGTGCATGGCGCCGACGAAGTGCCCGGTGGTCACGCGGCCGCCCTGCTCGGTGACCTCGCCGTAGGCGAACATCGTGTCGCCGTCGGCGGCCACCCGCAGCACCCGGTGCCGTCGGTCGACCGGCGGGCGGCCCGCCAGATAGTCGAGCATCGCGGCGCGCCCCCGGCCCAGGTTGATCCCGTTCGGCAGCACCATGGCGAACTCGACGTCGTCGGCGAGCATCGCGGTCGCCTCCGCGAGCCGGCCGCTGTCGACGGTGGCGTAGTAGTCCTCGATCGCCGTAGCCATGAAACTGAACCTAGTTCAATCCGACCTTTCTTGTCGAGCGGTTCCGCCCTACCCTCGGACGAGTACCGAACTGAACTCAACTCTATGGAGAAGGTCATGACCCTGGAAGTCCCCTGGCCGCGCACCGAACCGGCGGCACTAGAGCCCGGCCCGGAGCGCATCGAACTGCGCGACAGCCTGCGCGCCCTGCTCGCCCGGCACAGCGACATCGAACAGGTCCGCACCGCGAGCGAGAGCGAGCTGGGCTACTCGCCGCGACTGTGGCGGCTGCTGGCCGAGGACATGTCGGTGGCCGCCATCGCGGTGCCGGAGGACCGGGGCGGGCTCGGCTACGGCACCGCCGAACTCGCCACCGTCCTCGAGGAGTGCGGCCGCGCCCTGGTCTGCGAACCCGTGCTCACCTCGGCGGTCCTCGGCGCGCAGGCGCTGCTCGCCGCCGCGGATCGCGACGCCGTCGCCGACGTGCTGGCCGAGGTGCTCACCGGCGCCACCGTCGCCACGGTCAGTGCGTTGGACCCGGCCACCGACCGGCTCACCGCCGAGCCCACCGCGCACGGCTGGCTGCTCACCGGCACCGTCGGTCACGTCCTCGGCGGCGCGACCGCCGACCTCGTGATCGCCACCGCCGAGACCCCGGACGGCGTGCGGCTCTTCGCCTTCCGCCCCGGCCCTGCGGTCACCCGCACCCCACTCACGGTGCTGGACCCGACCCGCGGACAGGCCGACATCACCGTGCACCGCCGGGCAGCACTCGCCCTCACCGATCCGGCGACCACCCCGGCGACCGTCACCCGGCTGCGCGATCTGGCGACCCTGGCCATCGCCTGCGAACACACCGGAATCGTCGAGCGCCTGGTCGACACCACCGTCGCCTACACCCGCACCCGCCAGCAGTTCGGCAGGCCCATCGCGTCGTTCCAGGCGATCAAACACCGGCTGGCGGACCTGCTCGTGCTTCTCGAGCGGGCCCGCTCGGCCTCCCGGTACGCGGCCGCGGTATTCGCCGAGGACCCCGACGGCGCCCGGCTCGCCGTCGCCGTGGCCGGGGCGGTGTGCACCGACGCCGCGCTGACGGCCGCCGCGGAGGCGGTGCAACTGCACGGCGGGGTCGGCTTCACCTGGGAACATCCCGCGCACTCCTACTACCGCCGGATCCTGGGCAACGAGGCCGCCCACGGCGACGCGCGCACCCATCGCGCGGGTGTCGCCGCCCTGCTCGGTCTGTAGCCCGCCGAAATCGCCGCTGCCGACGTATTGACGGCAGCCCACTCCACGCACTAGAACTGAATTGAATCCAGTTCAAGTCCGGACACTGGACCGAATCAGGACCCTGGACCGAATCAGAAAGAGGCCCACCATGGTTGACACCGACCACATCGTGCTCGAGAAGGACGGCGAGGTCGCTCGCGTCTGGCTGAACCGCCCGCACAAGAAGAACGCGGTGACCGTCGAGCTCCTGCATCGCCTGGACGAGATCATCGTCGAGGTCGACAACGATCCCGAGCTGAAGGTGCTGGTGCTGCGCGGCCGGGCCAACACCTTCTGCTCCGGCTTCGATCTGGACGAGCTGCGCGAGAACTACGTGGGCAAGACCAACGCGATGGACGTCGCGGTGCTCTCGGCCAAGGTCTGCGACCGGCTGTACTCGATGAACACCCCCTCGGTGGCGGTGCTCGAGGGCTACGTGACCGCGGGCGGTTTCGAGCTGATGATCTCCTGCGATTTCGCCGTCGCCGCCGACGACGCCAAGATCGGCGACTTCCACATCCGCCGTGCCCTCTTCGGCGGCGCGGGCCCGATCTACCGTCTGCCGCGCATGATCGGCATCCGCAAGACCAAGGAGCTCATGCTCACCGGCAAGCTGCTCAGCGGCGCGGAGGCCGCCGCCTTCGACCTGATCAACGCCTCGGCCCCGGCCGCGGAACTCGACCAGCTGGTGGCCGATTTCATCGCCCCGATCGTGGACAAGAGCCCCTTCATCATGAAGCTCACCAAGATGACCATCGACCGCGGCCTCGACGCCGACATCCAGTCGCTGATGGTCATGGAGCATCTCGCCGTGGGCAACGCCCTGCAGTCCGAGGACGCCGCCGAGGGCGTCAACGCCTTCCTGGAGAAGCGCGAACCCAAGTGGGTCGGTCGCTGAGTCCCGGCAGGGCGGCGGAGGGAGACGACATGGACGAACCGGTCCTGGAGGGCAGCGAGTGCGGCGTGTGCGGCACGGTCGGGTTTCCGGCGAGCACGATGTGCGCGCGCTGCGCCACGCCGACGGCGCGGCCGCGACCGCTGAGTCGCGACGGCGTGGTCTGGGCCTACACGGTGCAGCGCTTCCCACCCAAATCGCCGCCGTATGTCGCTCCCGCCGAAGGGTTTTCGCCCTACGCGGTGGGCTGGGTGGAACTGCCCGACGGCATCAGGGTGGAGGCGTTGCTCGACGGCGGCGCCGACACCGATCTGGATCGGGCACCGGTGCGCCTCGTCGCGGCGTCGCCGGTGCCCCGGTTCGCCGTGATCGGCGAGGAGGTGTAGTGCGATGAACCAGCCCGTCTCGATCATCGGCGTCGGCCTGTCGAAGTTCGGCAGGCAGCCCGGGGTGAGCGGCAGACAGATGGCGATCACCGCGATCGGCGCCGCACTGGCCGATGCCGGGGTGACCTGGCCGGACGTGCAGGTGGCCTTCGGCGGCAGCGACGGCTCCGGCCTCGCCGACACCCTGGTGGCCGACCTCGGCCTGACCGGCATCCCGTTCACCAACGTCAAGAACGGGTGTGCCACCGGCGGTTCGGCGCTGTTCTCGGCGGTGAACGCCATTCGCGCCGGGGCGGCCGACATCGCGCTGGCGGTGGGATTCGACAAGCATCCGCGCGGCGCGTTCGACCCGGCTCCGGCCGAGTGGGGCCTGCCCGAGGGCTACGGCAGCGAAGGACTGATGGTCACCACACAGTTCTTCGGCGCGAAGATCAACCGGTACATGCGCCGCCACGGCATCTCGGCGGCGACGCTGGCCGCCGTCGCCGAGAAGGCGTACCGCAACGGCGCGTTGAACCCGAATGCCTGGCGCCGCGAACCGATCCCGGCCGCGCGGATCGCCGCGGCGGAGATGGTGAACGACCCGCTGACCAAGTTCATGTTCTGCTCGCCCGGCGAGGGCGGCGCCGCGGTGATCGTGGCGTCCCCCGCGGTCGCGCGGCGACTCGGCGCCCGTGCCGTGCAGCTGCGCGCCATCAGTCATCGCACCCGCCGGTTCGGCTCGTTCGAAGTGTTCAGCCCGGCGGTACAGGGCAGCGGCGAACCGACCAGCGTCAGCGCCGACGCCGCGGGCGCGGCGTTCGAGCAGGCCGGCATCGACCCGCACGAGGTGGACGTCGCGCAAGTGCAGGACACCGAGAGCGGCGCGGAGATCATGCACATGGCCGAGTGCGGCTTCTGCGAACACGGCGAGCAGGAGAAGTGGATCGCCGCGGGCGACACCGAGATCGGCGGCAGGCTGCCGGTCAACACCGACGGCGGTTGCCTGGCCAACGGCGAGCCGATCGGCGCCTCCGGGCTGCGGCAGGTGCACGAGATCGTCACCCAGTTGCGCGGCGAGGCGGGCGCCCGGCAGGTGCCCGGCACACCCCGGGTCGGGTTCACCCATGTCTACGGCGCGCCCGGAATCAGCGCCTGCACCGTGCTGGCCGTGTGAGAGGAGACAGACCCGTGCAGACCAGAACGCTGCCCGACCTCGGGCAGTTCACCGAGCAGGCGCGCGCCTGGCTGGCCGGGATGGCGCCGCCGCGCACCGCGGCGGCGTGGGGCGAGGGCTCGGATTCGGTGGCGGTGTTCGAGAACTGGACCGCCGAGCAGGAGCGCGCCCACACCGACGAGATCCGCGCCTACGAACAAGCCAAGTTCGACGCCGGCTGGGGCGCGCTGGACTGGCCCGCCGATTACGGCGGGCGCGGGCTGCCCATGTCCTATGTGCTGGCCTTCCGCCGCGTCGAGGAGGAGTTCGCGGTGCCCCGGCGCACCGAGATGTTCTCGGTGACACAGCAACTCGTCGCACCCACGGTCGCCCAGTGGGGCACCGAGACGCAGCGCGAGCGGTGGGTGCGCGCGATGCTGCGCACCGATCTCATCGCCTGCCAGCTCTTCTCGGAGACCGAGGCCGGTTCCGACCTGGCTGCGGTGCGCACCCGCGCGGTGCGCACCGAGGACGGCGGCTGGCGGCTGGACGGCCACAAGGTGTGGACCTCCGGCGCCCGCGTCGCCGATCTCGGTGTGGCGGTCTGCCGCACCGATCCGGCCGCGCCCAAGCACGCGGGCCTCACGGTGTTCCTGGTACCGATGGACACGCCCGGCGTCACCGTGCGCCCGATCCGCCAGATGACCGGCGGCTCCTCGTTCAACGAGGTCTACCTCGACGACGTGCGCCTCCCCGACGAGTACCGGCTCGGGCCGGTCGGCAAGGGCTGGCCGGTGGCATTGACGGTGCTGGCCGCCGAACGCCTCGACGGCGCGCACCTGGGTCTGGCCAACGCCGACCGTGCCGTGGCGCTGGCCGGGCACCTCGGGCGCGCGCTGACCGACCTCGAGCGCGACCGCGTCGCCGATCTGGTCACCCGCAGCTATGTCCAGCGGGTGGCCGCCATGCGGGTCGCCGCCGCCGTCGTCGCGGGCAAGGATCCCGGACCCGAGGCTTCTATCGGCAAGCTGCTGGCCACCGACACGATGGCCCGCACCTCGGAGGTGGTCCGCCTGCTGCTCGGCCGCGATCTGGGCGCCGACTCCGGCCGCTGGGGGCACTTCGCCTGGACCGAGCACGTGCTGGGCGCGCCCGGCTACCGGATCGCGGGCGGCACCGACGAGATCCAGCACAACATCATCGCCGAGCGGGTGCTCGGCCTGCCCAAGGAGCCACGACTGTGACCGGCACCGTCGCACCCCGGGTCGCCGCCCGACTGCGCACCGAGTTCGGCGAGACCCTCACCGAATTCGAGCCGCTGCTCGGCGGGCACTCCGGCCTGACCTACCGGGTACGCACCGACCGCGCCGGCTACGTCGTGAAAGCGGTGCCCCCGGGCCGCAAACCCCTCGGCAGGCACGACATGCCGCGCCAGGCCGCGATCATGCGGGCACTCGCGGACACCCCGGTGCCGGTGCCGCGCATCGTCGCCGAGGACAGCGCCGAACCCGCCTGGTTCGCGATGGAACTGGTCGCGGGCGAGTCGCTGGAACCGGTGCTGGACGACCCGCCGGTGGCGCCCGCGCTGGCCGCGGCCAGGATGCGGCGCGCCGCCGCGGTGCTGCCGCTGCTGCACGCGGTGGATCCGGCCACGCTGCCCGGCGCGGAACCACCGCTGTCCCCCGCCGACGAACTGGCCCGCTGGGCCCGCACCCTGGACGCGGTGCCGCCGGAGCTGGTCGCGGGCGGGGCCCGGCTGCTCGACCTGCTCGCCCGCGACATCCCCGCCCCCGCCGCACCCACCCTGGTGCACGGCGACTATCGCCTCGGCAACATCCTCTGCGCGGGCACCGAGCCCGCCGCACTGATCGACTGGGAGATCTGGAGCGTCGGTGATCCGCGGGTGGAGCTGGGCTGGTTCGGCGTGTTCACCGACGGCGACTGCTTCCCCGGCGTCGGCCGCACGGTGCCCGGCCTGCCGACGGCCGCCGAACTGGTCGCGATCTATCGCGAAAGTCGTTGCCTGCCGGGCGAACTCACCTGGTTCGACGCGCTGGGCAGGCTCAAGATGGCCGCGATCATGGGGCACAACCTGCGCAGGCACCGCGAGGGCAGGCATCACGACCCCGACCAGGAGAAACTGCCCGCCACCATCGACCGTCTCATCGAGACCGGCACCGCGCTGCTCGCGCGCTGACCTCTCCCTCCCTCAGGAGCCACCCCGTGGATTTCTCGTACTCCGCCCGCACCGACGATCTGCTCGACAAACTCGAGCTGTTCATGGACACCCACGTCTACCCCGCCGAGCGGGTCTACGACGAGCAACTCGCCGCCCAGCGCGACCCGCACGCCCAGCCGCCGATCATGCGGGAACTACAGGCCGAGGCCCGGGCCGAGGGCCTGTGGAATCTCTTCATGACCCACGGCGGGCACGGCGCCGGGCTGACCAACCTGGAATACGCCCCGCTGGCCGAGGTGATGGGCCGCTCGCTGATCGGCAACGAGGTGTTCAACTGCTCGGCGCCCGACACCGGCAACATGGAGATCCTGGCGCTCTACGGCACCGAGGCGCAGCGCGAGCAGTGGCTGAAACCGTTGCTGGACTGCAGCATCCGCTCGGCGTTCGCGATGACCGAGCCCGCGGTCGCCAGCTCCGACGCCACCAACATCGGCGCCACCATCCGCCGCGACGGCGACCACTACGTGCTCAACGGCCGCAAGTGGTACATCTCCGGCATCCTCGATCCGGACTGCAAACTGCTGATCTTCATGGGCAAATCCGATCCGGACGCACCCACCTACCGTCAGCAGAGCATGATCCTGGTGCCCGCCGACACCCCCGGCATCGAGGTGCTGCGCGACCTGCCCATGTTCGGCTACCACGACCGCCTCGGCCACGGCGAGGTGCAGTTCACCGACGTGCGCGTCCCGGCGGAGAACATGCTCGGCCGGGAGGGCGACGGGTTCGCCATCGCGCAGGGCAGGCTCGGGCCCGGCCGCATGCACTACGCCATGCGCGCCGTCGGCATGGCCGAGCGGGCACTGGAACTCATGTGCCGCCGCTCGCTCGAACGGGTCGCGTTCGGGCAGCCGCTGGCCGAGCGCGGCGTGGTGCGCGAGTGGATCGCGCGCAGCCGCATGGAGATCGATCAGATCCGCCTGCTGGTGTTGCAGTCGGCCTGGCTGATGGACACCAAGGGCAACGCGGCCGCCCGCGCCGAGGTCGCCGCCATCAAGGTCGCCGCGATGGAGGTGGCGCACCGGGTGGTCGATCGCGCGGTGCAGACCTTCGGCGCGGCCGGGGTCAGCGACGACACGGTGCTGGCCCGCATGCACGCCGTCACCCGGGCACTGCAGATCGCCGACGGTCCCAACGAAGTCCATCTGCGCACCATGGCGCGTCTCGAGGTGAAGAAGTACCGATGAACACCGATCTGACGGGCAGGGTCGCCCTCGTCACCGGCGCCAGCCGCGGGCTCGGCCTGGCCATCGCCCGCGGCCTCAAGCAGGCGGGCGCCACCGTGATCGTCTCCAGCCGCAAACTCGATTCCTGCGAACGGGCCGTG